>NZ_JBHSBL010000051.1:0-663 GCF_042650585.1 Actinoplanes subglobosus | reverse complement strand
ATGCGAACGACCTGACGCCGGAGATCACGACGGCGGGCACGGTCAATGTGGGCGAGGGTGATGGCGACGCGACGGTTCCGGTGACGTTGAGTTGGGCCGGGTTGCCGAATACGAATGATGCGTCGTCGACGCAGAAGGAGATCACCGTCGACTATGCGACGGCGGATGACACGGCGGTGGCCGGGGAGGATTACACCGCCGTGGGTACGGCTGAGTTGACGTTCCCGGCGAATGATCTGACGCCGCAGGACATCGTCGTGCCGCTGGCGGACGACCAGATTTATGAGGCGTCCGAGCAGTTCAAGGTGAATCTGAGCAATGCCAGTGACGCCGCGGTGATCGCTGATCCGGAGACGTCGGTGGTGATCGCCGACGATGACAGTGCGAACAAGCCGACGTATTCGGTGACGGCTCCGGCGAATCCGGTCGGTGAGGGCGCGAGCGGCGAGTACACGGTGACGTTGACGTCGGATGCGGTCTCGGACATCACGTTCGACATCACGGTGACCGCCGGTGGAGTCGTGCCGAGCGCGGTCGGGGCTGATTACACGTTGCCGAACTCGACGGTGACGGTGTTGAAGGGCAGCGACACAGCGACGTTCGACGTCGATGTGGCGGACGACGACCTTTACGAGGGTGCGGAGACCGCGACGGTCGTGGTGA
>NZ_JBHSBL010000050.1:0-573 GCF_042650585.1 Actinoplanes subglobosus | reverse complement strand
ATGGCCTGATGGTGGAAAGTTTTTTCGGTTTGGGATGGACTCGCGGCCTATCAGCTTGTTGGTGGGGTAATGGCCTACCAAGGCGACGACGGGTAGCCGGCCTGAGAGGGCGACCGGCCACACTGGGACTGAGACACGGCCCAGACTCCTACGGGAGGCAGCAGTGGGGAATATTGCACAATGGGCGGAAGCCTGATGCAGCGACGCCGCGTGAGGGATGACGGCCTTCGGGTTGTAAACCTCTTTCAGCAGGGACGAAGCGCAAGTGACGGTACCTGCAGAAGAAGCGCCGGCCAACTACGTGCCAGCAGCCGCGGTAAGACGTAGGGCGCGAGCGTTGTCCGGATTTATTGGGCGTAAAGAGCTCGTAGGCGGCTTGTCGCGTCGAATGTGAAATCTCGGGGCTCAACTCCGAGCTTGCATTCGATACGGGCAGGCTAGAGTTCGGTAGGGGAGACTGGAATTCCTGGTGTAGCGGTGAAATGCGCAGATATCAGGAGGAACACCGGTGGCGAAGGCGGGTCTCTGGGCCGATACTGACGCTGAGGAGCGAAAGCGTGGGGAGCGAACAGG
>NZ_JBHSBL010000049.1:0-1474 GCF_042650585.1 Actinoplanes subglobosus | reverse complement strand
AGCGGTGGGCGAGGTGGCGGGCGAGCGGCAGCCAGGCCTCGATCGCCCGGTCACGGAGAGCGGCGCGGGACGGGTGGCCGGCCGGCATCGCGGCCATCGCGGCGAGCAGCTCGGCGGCGCTGTCGGCGGACGTCTCGGCGGACGCCTTCGTCGACGGCGACATCGTCGCCTTCGTCTTCGTCTCGGTGACGGTCATGTCGTGGTCCTCCCTGACACCTTCCCGGAGAGCCGGCCCCAGGTTTGGGGCCCGGTCGGTCGGGCATCCATATACGTGGGACAGACGCAAAGGCGCTGTCCGGAGCACAGTAGGCCGTTCGGTTATGAGGACTCTATACGACAGGCCGAGAGAACACTAGCCGAAAGTATGAGGTCTTTAACGTCTCAAACCAGGCATAAGCCCTCATAATCCGAGGCGAGCGCCGTCACAGGGCTCGACCGGCCGTCCAAACCGCCGACAGATCGACCCTCTGCATTTCCCCCGGGAGTGGGCAAGATAGGCGCATGACGTCGCCGCCAGCCTCGGTTCCACCTCCGGCAGCGACCGAGCTCCGCCACTGGCGCCTCGACAGTGTCGGCGGTCTGCGGGAGATGCGGGCCGGTCTGCGCCAGGCCGTCGCCGGCACCCCGCTCGACGACGAGGACGGGCTGGACCGGATCACCGTCGTCGCCACCGAGCTGGCCACCAACGCCCTCCGGCACGGCAGCCCGCCCACCTCGGTACGTCTCTTCCGCGAGCCGGGCGCGCTCCTTCTCGACGTCGCCGACCACGATCTGACCGGCGAACCCCTCTTCGATCAGGACCGGCCCATCGGCCTCGGGGGCCTCGGCCTCCGCCTCGCACAGACATTCGCCACCGACGTCGGCTGGTACCGGACGACGAGGACGAAGCACATCTGGGCGAGATTCGATTTCGTACGGGATTAGCGGCACTCCCACAGACGCAGCCACTCCTCCCGCCTTCACACCGCGGCCACCGTGGCCCCGCACGGCCGCGACGCGACCGCCGGGGCTGCTGCCCGCGTCACCGGATGCCGGCGGGACACCAGTGCCGGATGTGCATTCCGTACCGGCTCCACTTCGGAAGGTCATTGACTCTTTTGTCCCGCCGACACCACCGGCAACGGCAGTGCGATCCCGTTGGGGGGTCGATTTGGCGTTGCGAGGACGACCGGGTAATGTTCTCCGAGCCGGCAGGGAAACGGACGAGGCAAGCGGGACCTGAAGTTAGGGCCCGGACCGGCCGTCCTGCCAAACCCCCAAGATCGAGTGGCACGAGAGATCGTGTACTCTTCTCGGGTGCCTGGAACAGTTTCTGTTTTGGCGAATCCGATTGCGAAACGCGGATTTGACACGGCGGAAACGGCGGGTAAAGTAGAGCGAGTGCCCCGGGGAAACGGGCCGCGGATGCGGATCGGTTCCAAGGTGTGCGGTTGTTCTTTGAGAACTCAACAGGGTGCTTGATAAGCCAGTGCCA
>NZ_JBHSBL010000048.1:0-1863 GCF_042650585.1 Actinoplanes subglobosus | reverse complement strand
TGCCCAGCCCGTTGGTGAAGATGTAGTCCGACTGCCCGGTATTGGCCAGACTGTTCGTGAGGTGGAACGACGCACCTGACGGCCGGAAGATCCCGACCGAATCCTTACCGTTGCCGTCCCAGTCCCCGGTGACCGGCAGATCCCCGGCGGCTCCCAACTCGAACGCCCACTTCGAATGCACCGCCGCGTTCTGCGCCAACAGATGGAACGACGGATTCTCGTCCGGATCGAACATCCCCACCGTATCCACCGGCTTGACCGGCGGGTTGCTGAGCGCGTCCCAGATGTTGTAGGCGATGGTGCTGCCGTCCGACGCCTGCACCTGATAGCGATCGGGATAGGCCGACACCTGGACGGCCTGGCAGATGACGCCGATCGGGTTGGCGGTGTTGTTCCACGAGTTGTTCGGATAGAGGCTGATCATCCTGTTGAGGAACGCGTCTGTCGCCCACTGCGGGTTGAGGCGCTGGGCCGCGGTGCCCCACGAGGCCCGCTGCTGGAACAGGCCGAGGCTGTCGTGGTCGACCTCCTCGCTGATGTTCTGCAGCGTCGACTCGACGATCGCGGTGGTCACCGCGATGGCGGCGGCCCGTTTGGCCAGGCCGCGAGCACGCACCGCCTCGACGATCCGGCGGGCGCACGACATCCGGTAACCGCTGAGATAGCCGCGCAGGGTGCCGTTCAGTTTCGGGTCGAGCCGGGTCGCCAGCGCGGTGTCCATCGCCTTCACACCGCCGCAGCTCACCGTCGCGTAGGCCGCGGCAACCGACACCGGCACGTCGGGGTCGGCAGCGGCAGGCGCGGCGGGGGCGACCATCGCCACGGTCAGGGTGAGGGCCAGCGCCCACCTGGAGGTGCGTCTCACAGTCGTGGTCCTTCCACGGAAGGGATACACGCCGATCGGCGCGTACGACCCACCGTGGACGCGTGCGCTTACCGCCGGCTTACCGCGGCCGTGTAAGCCGGCCGTAAGTCGGCTGTGGAATACCTGGTCCGCGACTTCCGGCGCGAACGAGAGGGACAGCGACGTGAGACTCAGGACCCCGGTGCCGTCACACCGCACGGTGCGGGCGGTGACGGCTGCCGTCGTCATGGCGGCGGGTACCGTGCTGGCCGCCGCACCGGCGCAGGCGGTGACGAAGGCCTACTATCTGCCGTTCCCGAACGGTGTCAGCTACCGGGTGACGCAGGGCTGGGAGGGCTCGTTCAGCCACACCGGCAGCGAGTACGTGCGGTACGCGGTCGACTTCGCGATGCCGGCCGGCAGCACGGTGGTCGCGTCGGCGCCCGGTGTCGTCCAGGACTCGTATTTCTCCGACAGTTGGGGGAACACGGTCGTCGTACAGCATCCGTGGGGTGAATGCACTCGCTATTCGCACCTGTCGTCGCGGCGGGTCGTCGCCGGCCAGGCGATCAAGCAGGCGCAGGTGCTGGGTGCGGCCGGCGCCACCGGCAGCGCGACCGGGGCGCATCTGGATTTCAAGGCCGAGAACTGCGGCAGCCGGTACTCGATCAAGATGGCTTTCGTGGAGCACGGCGGCTCCCTGTACGACAGCGCGATCCAGGGCACGACGCTGACCAGCCGTAACCGGCCGCCGGCGGTGGTACGGCCGGTGGATACGGTGGGGATGTTCGATCCGGACGAGAATCCGTCGTTCCATCTGTTGGCGCAGAACGCCGCGGTGCATTCGAAGTGGGCGTTCGAGTTGGGAGCCGCCGGGGATCTGCCGGTCACCGGGGACTGGGACGGTAACGGTAAGGATTCGGTCGGGATCTTCCGGCCGTCAGGTGCGTCGTTCCACCTCACCAACAGTCTGGCCAATACCGGGCAGTCGGACTACATCTTCACCAACGGGCTGGGCA
>NZ_JBHSBL010000047.1:0-1296 GCF_042650585.1 Actinoplanes subglobosus | reverse complement strand
ATGGCACGGGTACGACGCTCGGTGACCCGATCGAGGCGCAGGCGTTGCTGGCGACGTATGGCCAGGGTCGTTCTGGTGAGCCGTTGTGGCTCGGCTCTCTGAAGTCGAACATCGGTCACGCTCAGGCGGCGGCGGGTGTCGGCGGCATCATCAAGATGGTGATGGCGATGCGTCATGGTGTGCTGCCGAAGACGCTGCACGTGGATGCTCCGTCACCACATGTCGATTGGGCTTCCGGCGATGTCCAGTTGCTGACCGAATCGCGGGAGTGGCCGGTCACGGATCATCCGCGCCGGGCCGGTGTCTCGTCGTTCGGGATCAGTGGCACGAACGCGCACGTCATCCTCGAACAGGCCCCGGTGGTGGAGGCCCCGGTGGTGGAGGCCCCGGTGGTGGAGGCGCCGGTTGGGGAGGCGCCGGCGGGGGAGGCGGGGTCTGCGGTTGTGCCGTGGGTGCTGTCGGCGCGATCGGCTGAGGCTCTGCGCGACCAGGCTCGCAGACTGTCAGCATATGTCGAGACAAATCGGGTGACCGACATCGGATACTCGCTGCTCAACGGCCGTACCCTCTGGGACCACCGTGCAGTCGTCATCGGCCGGGACCGCGCCGAACTGCTCGCCAGCCTTGACGACCTGACGATCACCGGTATCGCACGTTCGACCGGCCAGGTGGGTTGGTTGTTCTCCGGTCAGGGCGTGCAGCGCCTGGGTATGGGTCGTGGTCTTTACGAGGCCTTCCCGGTCTTCGCCGCCGCGTTCGACGAGGTCGCCTCTCTGGTCCCCGGTGACCCGAAGGGCATCTGGTGGGGCGAGGACCGTGCGACTTTGGATTCGACCGACAACGCGCAGATCGGGATCTTCGCTTTCCAGGTCGCTTTGGTCGCACTACTCAAGTCGTGGGGGATTAAGCCCGAAGTCTTGGCTGGTCACTCCGTCGGAGAGTTCGCCGTCGCCCATGTCGCGGGGATGATCTCCCTGCCTGATGCGGTGCGCCTGGTGGTCGCGCGCGGCAAGTTGATGGCCGCGCTGCCGGCTGGTGGGGCGATGGCCGCGGTGCAGGCGACCCCGGAAGAGGTCGAGCCGTTCGGCATTGCGATCGCTGCGGTCAACGGTCCGGATTCGGTGGTGATCTCCGGCAGTGCTGAGGACGTCGACCGGGTCGTCGAGGCATTGGGTCGCCGTAACACTCGGCTGCGGGTGTCGCATGCGTTCCATTCGTCGTTGATGGATCCGATGCTGGCCGCTTTCGAGCAGGAACTTTCGACGGTGGTCTTCAGTCCGGCGCAGATTCCGGTCG
>NZ_JBHSBL010000046.1:0-47999 GCF_042650585.1 Actinoplanes subglobosus | reverse complement strand
GAAACTACTCACCCCAGGCGCCCACCATCCCCCCGTGGCCCAGCCACCCGGAAACCGCTCACCCCGGCGCCCACCATCCTTTGCCCGCGGTGGGGTGCGCGGTGTGGAGGACGAGGCGAGGGCAGGTGTGCCGGTGGCGCGCCTGCGGGAGGCGGGCCATCGGGGTAACTCAGCGGGCCAGCCAGCCCCCGTCGACCGGGAGGACGGCGCCGTGGATGTAGCGGGCTGCGTCGGAGGCGAGGAAGACCACCGCGCCCTTGAGGTCGTCCGGGGTGCCCCAGCGGCCGGCCGGGATGCGGTCGGTGATGGCGGGAGCCCGGGTCGGGTCGGCGCGGAGTTCGGCGGTGTTGTCGGTCTCCATGTAACCGGGTGCGATGGCGTTGACATTGACGCCGAAACCGGCCCATTCGTTGGCGAGTGCCCTGGTCAAGCCGAGGATGGCGTGCTTGCTGGCGGTGTAGGCCGGCACCCGGACGCCGCCCTGGAAGGAGAGCATCGACGCGATGTTGATGATCTTCCCGTGGCCCTGGACGATCATGCGGCGGCCGGCGGCCTGGCTGAGGTGGAAGGCAGCGTCCAGGTTGACGGTGAGGACGTCGTCCCAATCTCCGGCGGTGACCTCCGCGGCGGGGGCCCGGCGGATGATCCCGGCGTTGTTGACGAGGATGTCGATTTGATCGAGTTCGGACACATAGGCGTGGAGGTCAGCGGTGGCGAGATCGAGTTCCTTGCTGCCTGCGGCGATGACCGAGGCGCCGGCCTCGGCCAGGGCGTCAGCACACGCCCGGCCGAGACCACGATTGCCGCCGGTGACCAGGGCCACGCGCCCGTCGAGACGGAAGCTGAGGGGCACGGTCAGAGGCCCAGGTCGCGCAAGGTGGGGACGGTCTTGCCGACCCAGCTGAGGGTGGTGTCCTCGTGAGCGCCCTGCGTGCGCTGTGTTCCGGCCAGGAACCACAGGTAGTACGTGGTGTAGCCGGGCGCGCTGACCACCGTGTGGTAACCCTCGGGCATCATGTGCATGCCGTGGTCGCGGACGGTGAAGTTCTCCTCATAACCCTCGTCGGTGTAGAGGCGGCAGATCCCGAAGCCGCCCTTCGGCGCCACACGGAAGTAGTACATCTCCTCGTGCGCGGCCTCGGCGGGCAGGTTGTCGGTCTTGTGCCGGTGCGGCGGGTAGGTGCTCCAGTTCCCGGAGGGGGTGTAGGTCTCGCCCACGATGAGGCGCCGAGCCGGCAGCGACGGCTGGGCGATCTCGGTCAGGATCTGGTGGTAGTTGCGACCGAAGTTGGCGCCGCCCCACCGGCCGGTGGCGACCGCGGAGGGCTCGATGACGTAGGGCTCGGTGTCCAGGTCACTCGGTGCGCTGGGCAGGGCGATCTCGACGGGACTGATCGCCTCGATCACGATGTCGGCATCACGGGGGATGTAGACCGAGTGGGGCTTGCCGCTGAACACGTCCGCGCGGCCGCCGACGCCGGTGAACTTCGACCCTCCGACGGTGAAGTTCGCCGTGCCGCCGAGGATCACCGCAAGGATCTCCCGGTCGCCCGAGGACCCCGTCCAGGTCTCCCCCGCCTCCAGCGTGAGCAGATGGAAATCGAGCAGCGAGCACGGGTTGAAAGGCAGCTCGTTGATTCCGGACTCGGCCGGGATGTAGCAGTGGTAGCGGTAGTCCATCAGTGTTGCTCCTTACCAGGGGTGGGTCCAGCCGGGGCGGGTGACGCGGGCGAGGGCCTCCAGGTAGAAGTAGTCCCCCCAGAGGTTCCCCTCGTCGACGCCGACAGCCTTGGGTTTGTCGTAGACGCCGTGCAGGAGAAGGGCGTTCGAGCCGGGTACGTCGAGAGTCGAGTAGCCGTCGATCAGCGAGCGCAGGATCCGCCCGGCCGACGACCGATAGTGATCAGCCAGGGAGGGCGGCACGAAGGCTGCCAGCTCCAGCAGCCCGTTGACGGCGATCGCCGCCGCCGAGCTGTCCCGCTCTTCGACAGCGAGCGAGGAGGTGGAGGAGAGGAAGGCCGTGGCGGACGAGGTTGGGGAGAGGGAGGTGGCAGCCGGTGAGGTGAAGATCAGGTCCCAGTAGGCCACCCCGTCCGGTGGCAGGTGGGCCAGGAAATAGTCGGCGCAGCGGATCGCCGCGCGCAGCAGCGTCGGATCGCCTGTGTGCTGGTGGTTGAGTGTGAACCCGTAGATCCCCCACGCCTGCCCGCGGGCCCAGCACGACTCGTCCGCACTGCCCTGCTCGGTCTCCCCGCGCAGCGGCGCTCCGGTGACCGGATCCCAGTAGAACGTGTGGTAGGTGGTGTCGTCCGGCCGCAGGATGTGGTCTCGCAGCTGAGCCGCGTGCCGCCGGGCCGCCGCCGCATAGCGGGGATCCCCGCTGGTCCGGCTGGCCCAGAAGAGCAGCGGCGTGTTCATCAGGCTGTCCACGATGGTGCGCCCCTGCTGCCGCGGATCGGCGAGGTCACCCCAGGCCTGGATGATCCCGGCCGACGGCAGCACCCGGCGCATCAGGTGATCGGCAGCGGACAGCGCCGCCCGCTTGGCCTCCGGATCCCGGGTGCGCCGCCACGCCGTCACGCAGGACAGCGTGTAGAGGAACCCCAGGTCGTGGGTGTCCAGGTCGATCTCCTGGTCGACCCGCTCGACGAACGACCGGACGTGCGCGGAGGCCGCCTCCCGGTAGGTCTCGTCCCCGGTCAGATCGTGCGCGAGCCACAGCATTCCCGGCCAGAAACTGGTGGTCCACCCGGTGTTGGCGGGCCGTGGCCGATAACGGTCGTCAACGGTCGTGTCGTCGGGGTACCGATCCCCGAACTCGGCGATGTTGGCGTCGATGGTGCGCAGAGCGGCGGTCACCGCGGTTCCGGTCTGGTCGGCGATCGCCGTCATGTCGTCCTTCCGATAGTGGTCAGGGTGAACCGGCTGTTCGCCCAGACGATGTAGAGCAACGGGCTTGCCGCGACACCGATCGCGATGGCCGGCCGCTCCGCCAGCAGCACCTCGAACAGCAGCAGAACGAACAGCGAGAACAGGCTCAGGTACCACCGGCGCAGCCCCAGGTAGGCGCCGATGCGGGCCAGGTCTCGCAGCCGGGCGTCGGGCCGTTCGGCCAGCGCCACCAGGGTCAGCACGGTGGTGATCACGATCAGCGTCATGACGACGGCGACCACCGGCAGCAGCAGGGCGCCGGCGGTACGTCCCGCGAGCCAGGCCGCGTCGACCCCGAGGACGAGAAGCGCGACGGTAGCGAGCGCCCCGGCAGCCAGCGCGCGCCGCGCCGATCCTCGCCAGGCACTCCAGAAAACCCCGAAGACCTCGCCGGACGAGGCGGAGGGGGCAGAGGCAGAAGCAGAGATGGAGGAGACGGTTGGGGCGGCGGAGGCGGCGGAGGCGGAGGCGGCGGTTGGGGTGGCGGAGGCGGCGGCGGAGGCGGTGGCGGCGGTTGGGGTGGCGGCGGCGGCGGAGGCGGTGGCGGCGGAGGCGATGAAGGAGGTAGAGGTAGAGGGGACGGGGGCGGAGAGGGAGAAGACGGAGGAGTACGTCCGGAGCACAGCGAAGACCGCAACGAGCGCCGGCCCGCCGAGTGGGGCGAACAGCACGAGCAGTGGCCAGGTCCGCCCCGGATCGGTGGTGAGCACGACCAGCACCAGGGGCGCGCAGGCGACGGCGAGCAGCAGGTTCGTCAGCAGCGCGACATGCACCGCCTCGAAGATCCGGCCCCAGTTCATCCCTTGAGCCCCGTGGTCGCGATGCCCTCGACGAAGTAGCGCTGCCCGGCGAGGAAGACCACCACGATCGGCAGCACCGACAGCACCGACCCGGTCATGATCAGCGCGTATTCGGCGTTGTACTGGTTGATGAACGACTTGAGCCCGATCTGGATCGTCCACAGGTCGGGGCTGCGCAGGTAGATCAGCGGCCCCATGTAGTCGTTCCAGGTGGTGACCGCGGTGATCAGGGTGAGGCTGGCCAGCGCCGGCACCGACAGCGGCAGCATGATCCGCCGGTAGATGCCGTACTCGCTCATCCCGTCGATCCGGGCCGCGTCGAGTAGCTCGTCGGGGACGGTCTCGTAGAACTGCTTCATCATGAACACGCCGAGCGCCCCGAACGCCTGCAACGCGATGATCGACCAGAGCGAGTCGGTGAGCTGCAGTTTCGTCATCATCACGAACTGCGGGACCATGTAGGACTGCCACGGCACGGCGAGGGTGCCGATGTAGGCGAGGAACAGCACGTCCCGTCCGGGAAAGCGGATCTTGGCGAAGCCGTACGCCGCAAAGCTTCCGGTGAGGACCTGGAGCAGGGTGACGACCGCCGACAGGAAGACGGTGTTGCCGAGCCAGGTCGCCATGTTCGACTTCGACCAGATGTCGGCGTAGTTGCCCCAGACCGGATCGGTGGCGATCCACTGGACCGGGATGGTGAAGACCTCGTTGTTGGTCTTCAGCGACGACATGACCATCCAGTAGAACGGCAGCAGCACCACGACCCCGGCGGCGCCCAGAGCGGCATAGCCGAGAACGCGCCAGGCACGTGACGGACGCCGCGGAGGAGCAGCGACGCCGACCTCAGCCGGGACCGAAGGAGAGAGAAGGGTGGTCATCACGAGCTCCTGCGCTTGTTGACGACGAACTGGATGACCGTCACCAGGAGACAGATCGCGAAGAGCACGATGGAGACCGCCGACGCGTACCCGAACTGGTTCTCCTCGAAGCCCTTCCGGAAGATGTACTGCGCCAGGACCAGCGTCGACTGCCCCGGCCCGCCGTTGGTCATCACCAGGATCAGGTCGAAGACCTTGAAGCTGCCGATGGTGAGCAGCACCGTGATGAAGAAGGTGGTGGGCCGCAGCCCGGGCAGGGTGACCGCCCGGAAGCGCTGCCACGCCGACGCCCCGTCGACCTTGGCCGCCTCGTAGAGCTGGCCGGGGATGGTCTGCAGCCCGGCCAGGAACAGCAGCATGTAGTAGCCCATGTCCCGCCAGGTGCCGACGATGATGACGGCCGGCATCGACCAGTCGGCCGACGTGGTCCAGCCCGGCGGACTGTCCACGCCGATCCACCGCAGCACCTCGTTGACCGGCCCGTATCCCGGGCTGAACAGCATGTTCCAGATCTGCGCGATCGCGACGATCGAGGTGATGTACGGGAAGAACGCGACCGTACGGAAGAACGCCACCCCGCGCAGCTTGCGGTTGAGCAGCAGCGCCAGCCCGAGGGAGACGCCCAGGGTGAGCGGGATGTGGAAGGCCGCGTAGTAGAGCGTGTTGCGCAGCGCGGTCCAGAACGTGGTGTCCCGGGCCATCTGCCGGAAGTTGTCCAGCCCGGTCCAGGTGGAGCCGCCGAACACGTTCCACTCGGTGAACGCGTAGTAGAACAGCAGGCCGACCGGGATCAGCGTGAGGATCAGGAAGCCGATGAAGTTCGGCAGCAGGAAGCTCAGCCCGATCGCGGTGTTACGCCACCGCCGGCGTCGCACGGGCATCGTCGTCATCAGGGATCTCCTCGAGGGGCCGTAGGCCCGACCAGAAAAGAGGGCCGGAAAGAGGGCCGCGGGCCCGGCGGGAAACCGGGCCCGCGGAGACTCACTTGCTCAGGACCTCGTTCTTGGCCCGGTCCTGTGCCTTGGTGATGGCCGCGTCGATCGGCGACGCCCCGGACAGCACCTCGGTGTGCAGGTCCTTGAGGATGTTCTGGAGCGGCGCGGTGTACTTGGACACCGGGTTCTCCGGCTTGGTGTCGTGGGTGGAGAAGGTGAACTTCGACAGCTCGTCGGTGGGCGCGCCCTTGAGCGAGAAGATGGTGTCGGCGACCGCGCTGTTGTCGGCCGGGGTCACACCGATCCCGGCGAGGGCCTTGGCCGATTCCGCTCCGGCGGCGTAGGCGAGGAACTCCTTGGCCGCCGCGATCTTCTTCTCGCTGATCTTCGGGTTGATGCCGAGACCGGTCGGGTCGGCGAACGTGACCGGGGTGGCCGCGGTGCCGGTGGTGGCCTTGGTCAGCTGCGGCGCCGGCGCGATGCCCCACTCGAAGGTGTCGGCGTCGCCCTTGGCCTGCTGGTTGAGCAGGGTCGCGATGTACCAGGTACCCATCACCATCATCGCGGCCTGCTGCTTACCGAACTGGGCCTGGTAGGTGAGGCTGTTGGTGGTGGCGTCGCCGAGGCTGACCTGGGCACCGGCGGTCTGCAGGTCGAGGCTGGTCTGGTAGTACGGCTTGAGGAAGCCGTAGTCGCCGCTCTCCAGGCTGGCACCGGCGCTCTGGGCGAGCGCGAAGCCCTGGTCGGTGGACTGCCAGGTGTGCTGGTAGGCGCCGAGGGCCTTGTCGCCGGAGGCCTTGAGCTTGGTGGTCAGCTCCTTGGCCGCGGTCGCGTACTCCGCCCAGGTCCAGCTGCCGTCCGGGTGTTTGACGCCGGCTTTGTCGAACAGCGCCTTGTTGTAGTAGAGCACCCACGAGTCGGCGCGGTAGGGGATGGCCCAGGTCTTGCCGTCGACCTGGTAGCTGCTCAGCCCGCCGACCTTGGGCCCGAGCTTGCCGGCCACGTCGGACACGTCGAGCAGCTGCTTGCCGTTCTGGTAGGTGAAGAAGTTCTTCAGGTTCTTCTGCACGTAGATGTCCGGCGCCTTGCCCGCGGCCAGGTCGGCGATCATCTGGGTGTCGTAGTTGGCGGCGTCGTATTCCTTCAGCTCGACCACGATGTCCGGGTGCGAGGTCTTGAAACCGTCGGCGAGGGTCTTGAACTCCGGCGTGGTCGCGAGGCTCCACCCGGCCAGGGTGAGGGTGACCGGGCCGGACTCCTCGGCGTCACCGCCGCTGCTGCAGCCGGTGATGCCGAGCAGGAGCGCCGTGACAGCGGCGAGGGAGCGCTTCATCTCTACTCCTCTATGTCAGAAACGAGATTGTCGATACGGGTGTGGGTGAGAACGGCGTCGGGCCAGACGACCCGGACGTGCCCCTGGTGGATCTCGGCGCGGCACGTCGTCTCCGCCGGATAGGTGGACAGCTCGACGAGCACGGCGATCCAGCTCTCCGGCACCGGGAATTCGATCCACGGCACCCGGACCGGGCCGCCGAGTGGTGACGCGTCGTCGTGTTCGGTCACGCCCGCGACGCCGGTGCCGATCACCGGGGTGACGCGCGAGACGAGCCCGCCGGTGGCGGGCCAGCCGCCGATCCGCAGCCGGACAGCGTCCGGCACGGCCCGCGCGACCCGGACGAGCCGGACCTCCCAGGGACCGCGGACCAGCGAGATCGTGGTGATCCGCCCGGCCGGGCGGAGCTTTCCGGTGCGGCCTTCACCGTGGTTGCGGCCCGGCGGGTCCGATTCCAGCCAATGCGCGTCGGCGACAGACCCACCAAACCCCAGAGACCCCTCGACGCGTACGGCCAGAGTGCGCATTCCCGTGCGGTGCGAGTGCCGCCCGGCCCCGTCGAGCAGGACGGCCGACTGGTCCTCGGGGTCGGTCCAGCCGCTCTCGTCGAGGACCGGTGCGGTCGCCGTCGAGTAGCCGAGCCGGGCGTAGAGCGGCGAGTCCCCGCCGGGAACGCCCTCGTCGCCGTGGTCGGTGCCGTGGTTGATGACGCGGACGATGCCGTCGGCGCGGGTACCGGCGATCAGCCAGCCCGGGGCGCGGACGGCCCGGAGCACGTCGCCGGTCTCCACCGGCAGCGGCTCGGCCGGCGCCGCCCACACCGGATGATCCTCCGGGAGGGCCACGCCGAGCAGTCCCTTGCTGGCCCAGTAGGGCGAGCCGGGACCGGAGTAGGACTGGGCGAGCCGCGGCCACGGCCCGTGCCAGCCGAGAGTGAGGAGGTCGCCGTGCTTCTCGGCCTCCGCCGCGAAGTGACCGGCCACGGCACCGGCGGCGTGCCGCAGCTGGCCGGGACCATGGGACGGGACACCGGCGAGGATCCCGGCCCAGAACGGGGCGGCCGCGGCGAACCGGTAGACCAGGCTGCGGCCCTGCATCAGGGGCGAGCCGTCCGCACCGGTCAGGGCGAGCGCGTCGGTGAGGTAGCGGTCGAGCAGGTCACGGTCGATCGGGCGGAGTCCGGGAGCGCCGGTCATTCGTGACCACAGGACCGGGTAGAGGTGCAGGGCCCAGCCGGTGTAATGGTCGTAGGCACGCGACGAGCCGTCCGACAGCCAGCCGTCGGCCCGCCGGAACGTGTCGTGGGTGGCCAGGTCGGCCCGCATCTCGGCCTCGGAGAAGGGGCCGCCGACCGAGCGCAGGAACGTCTGCACGACCAGGCGGAACCACACCCAGTTGATCCGCGGATAGGTGTCGTCGCCGACGGCCGGGGCCAGGTAGTCGACGATCCGCTCCTGGACGGACGAGTCCAGACGGTCCCAGATCCACTCGCGGGTCATGTCGAGGATCAGGGCGATCGAGGCCGCCTCCACCTTGGCCTGGGCGTGTTCGGTCAGCCGTACCCATCGATCGGGGTTTGACGGATCGGTGCCCGCCGCAAGGCCGGAGGCGTATCGCTCCACCAGATGGTCCAGGCCCCGGCCGCGCTCGCCGGTCAGGCGGAAGCCGGCCAGCAGGAACGTGCGGGCGAAGCCCTCGAGGCCGTCGACCGCACGCCCGTAGCCGCCCTCGGCGCCGGGCAGCGTGATCAGCGCGTGCGACGGCGAGGCGTGCCGGGACGCGGCGGCGAGGAGTCGGTCGGCGAACCCGGTCCAGTCGGCACGGGTGTCGAGGGCGCGGTTCGGCGGGGGCACATCACGCTCCGGAATCGATCGGGCGGGGCCTGTGATCGGTTTCCGGGACGTTAAACGCTCACAATCGAGCATGTCAATGAGTTCTTCGCTCAAAGCACGACAGAAGTGATCGCATTACGTCGTGACCTGGCCGTTTAGGACTACTTACAGCTAGCCGATCGGCTCTCCGCGCGTGACTCGATCGCCAAGGAGGGGCCAAAGTGATCTGATACGATCGCGATCGATCACGGGGAGGTGACCATGTTCGTGCCGCCGGCGACCGACCGCCCGGTGTGGAGTTCGGCGGACGAGCCGACACTCCGGGAGCTGACCGAGCGGGCCCGCGCCACTCTCGGCACGCCGTGGCCCACTCCCCTGGCCCGCGACTTCGCGCGCTACTTCCGTGACGGTGACCGCGACACCTACGAGCAGGCGATCTGGGGCCGGCATCAGCGGCTGGCCCGGGCCGTCGTGCTGGCCGCCGCGACCCTCGACCCGGTGTGGCTCGACGAGGTCGCCGACGGGGTGACCCTCTTCTGTGAGCAGAGCACCTGGTGCTGGCCGGCCCACGACGACACGTTCACCCGGCACGGCTCGGTGCTGCCGACCGTCACCGACCCCTGCGTCGACCTGGGCGCGGGCGAGGTCGCCGCCGATCTGGCGTGGACCGACCACGTGCTCGGCGCGCAGCTCGACGAGCGCTATCCGGGGTTGCGTGCCCGCATCCGGCACGAGGTCTCCGTGCGCGTGCTCCAGCCGTTCATCGAGCGGCGCGACTGGCACTGGCTGGGTCTCGACGGTCACGTCCACAACTGGAACCCCTGGATCCACAGCAACGTCCTGATCGCGGCAACGTTGCTTGGTTTCCCCGGCCGGCTGACCGACCTCGTAGCCGAAGGGATAGGCCTCTACGCCGCCGCCGTGCCCGCCGACGGCGCCATCGACGAGGGCTATCACTACTGGTGGCACGGCGCCCTGCCCTACCTGGAGACCCTGGAACGGCTTGGCCAGGACCTCGACCCCGCGCTGATCGACTTCCCGCATCGCGTCCACCTCGGCGGACCCTGGTATCTCAACCACGCCGACGGGCCCGCGCGTCCGTCGGCGCACCAGCCGTGGCACGTCCTGTACCGGCTGGCCCGCGCGGCCGGCGCCCGTGACGCTCTTGCCCACGCCGCCACCCACCGGCGGCCTGGCGAAGCCGTCGCGCACGAGAGCCACGGGCTCGGCTACCTGCTGCAGGCGGTCGTCGACCAGGACTGGATCGCCGCCGTCCCCGGCACGTCACCGCTGCCCCGCGACGTGTGGTTCCCGTCGACGCAGGTGCTGCTGGCCCGGCCCGCCGCGGGCAGCGCCGCCGGTCTCACCCTGGCCGTCAAGGGTGGGCACAACGGGGAGAACCACAACCACAACGACGTCGGCAGCTTCATCGTCGCCCGCGACGGGGTGCCCGTGCTGGTCGACCCGGGGCGGCCCACCTACACCGCGCAGACCTTCGGACCCCGGCGGTACGAGATCTGGACCATGCGATCCACCTGGCACAACACGCCGTCGATCCGTGGCTCGGAGCAGGCCGCCGGCCGGTCGTTCGCGGCCCGTGACGTGGCCGTCGACGTCGGCGCCGCCACGATGACCCTCGACCTGGCCGCCGCCTACCCCCGCGACGACGTCCGCCGGTGGACCCGGACGGCCCGGCTCGACCGCGACACCGGCACGATCACCGTCCGTGACTCGTGGGAGCTGCTGCCCGGCTCCGGGCGGACCGTGATCCACCTGATCGCGGCCGGTGGGGTCACCCTCACCGGCGGCGGCGCCGACATCGACGGCGTCAGCGTGACCTGGGGCGACCTGCCGTGCACGGTCACCGCCCGGTCGCTCGACGATCCGATGCTCACCGACGTGTGGGGCGAACGGCTGACCCGCCTGGACATCGACGTCACCACACTGGGTCCCGTCGGTACCCTCGAACTGACCGTGAAGGAGAGACGGTGAGCAACACAGACAAGCGGGGGCCGTTGCAGGTGGCCCGCCGGGCGCGGCTGCTGGAACAGTTGCAGCGCGACGGCGTGCTGCGGGTCTCCGACCTCACCGACGCCCTCGGCGCCTCCACGGTGACGATCCGCCGCGACATCGCCCAGCTCGCCTCCGAGGGTCTGGTCCGCCGGGTCCACGGCGGCGTCGCCCTGCCCAGCGGCGACGACCAGCGGGACAGCGACGACCTGTTCAGCGGCAGCATCGGCATGCTCGTGCCGTCGCTCGACTACTACTACCCGCATGTGGCCCGCGGCGCCGAGGAGGCCGCCCGCGACCTCGACCTGCGGATCGTGCTGCGCGGCTCGTCGTATCAGACCGAGGACGACCGGCCCCAGCTCGACCGGCTCGTCGACCAGGGCGTCGACGCGCTGATCGTGGCCCCGCGGATGGACGCGCCGACCGCCCAGCAGACCATCGAATGGCTCGCCGGGCTCGGCATGCCGGTCGTCCTGCTGGAACGCACCGCCACCGCCGGCCCGCACCACGCCCACCTCGAGTCGGTCGTCTCCGACCACGCGCAGGGCGCCGGCATGGCCGTCCGTCACCTGACCGGACTCGGTCACCGCAAGGTCGGCGTCGTCCTCGCCGCCCTCAGCCCGACCAGCCCGCACATCCACCGCGGCTGGCACGAGGCCGTCACCGAACTGGGCCTCGACGCGAACGACACGGTCGACGCCCTGGTCCCCGACGCCCGCACGCCGGACAGCAAGGCGGCCCTCGACAAGGCCCTCGACCGGGCTCTGTCGACCGGCACCACGGCACTGCTGGTCCACGCCGACGCCGAGGCGATCGCCTTGGTCCAGCGCTGCGAGGAGCGCCACATGTCGGTCCCCGGCGACCTGTCGGTGATCGCCTACGACGACGAGGTGGCGGGGTTGTTCAGCCCGGCCCTGACGGCGGTCCGCCCACCCCGGGGCTCGATCGGCCGGGCCGCGGTCCGCCTGGCCGCCGACCGTCTCGCCGACCCGGGGCGCCCGACACACCGCATCGTGATAAGCCCCGCCCTGCGCATCCGAGACTCAGCCGCCGCCCCGAACTCCTGACCCCACTGCCTCAATGTCAGGCGCCGCCTGACACGAGGCGTTCGCCGAGTTCATCCGGGCACACGCGGCACTGGGGTCCGCCCGAACCCCGACCTCACCCGGCTCTCAGTGCTGTCCCCGCTCGCTCGGGGCAGCGGTGACGGTCAGCCGGTCGGGATCGGCCGTTGGCGGCACGGTCACTCTGGTTCAGCCGGCGGTGCCGGGAGCCGCCGATGGGGCATTGGGCGCACCCAATCGGCGTTTCGGGGGCACTGACCGCCGCTATCGGGGCGACAAGGCGACCCGGTCCGAGATTCGGGGACGCTCACCGACCGATGGCTACCGGTCGGCGTCCCCGAACGCGATGTGGGTGCACTCGTCGCCGAGGCCGGGAACATGACGACGACGGCGAGTCTCACGTTGTCGGTCACACCCTGATCCTGCGGGCCAGCGAGGACTGGCGGACCACCAGGTCCGGTGCGACCAGTACCCCCTGGACGGGTCGTTTGTCGCCGTCGAGGAGGCGGGACACCATCAGTTCGACGGCCAGGCGGCCGACGTGGTTCTTCGGGGGGCGGATCGCGGTCAGCGGCGGGTCGGCCAGGTGGGCCACCTCGTCGTCGTAGGAGACGATCGCCAGGTCGTCGGGAACCCGGATGCCCTGGTCGGCGGCGTTACGGGCGATCACGATGGCCTGCGGGTCGCTGTGCACGATCAGCGCGGTGAGTCGCTTCCAGCCGGTGTTGACGGCGTCGCCGGGGATGCCCAGGTCGGCGCAGGCCCGCTGCCAGCCCTCCAGCAGGTACATCGAGGTGGGGCTGCCGCCGGAGAGTTGCAGGCCGATCCGCCGATGCCCCTGTTCGTGCAGGTGGTGGACGGCGATCTCCAGGCCGAGGGCGTGGTCGGTGCGCACCCATTCGATCTGCCGGGGCGCGCTGGTCCACCGGCGGGGCTGGCGTTCGACGAGGATCGTCGGGACCGGCAGCCGGCTGATCCAGTCGAGCATCCGGCCCGCGTCCTCGCCGTCGAGGCTGGGCGCCAGCAGCAGGCCCTGGACCTGGCCGGCGTCGACGAGCCGGCCGATCTGCCGCCGGTCCTCCTCCGGGTCGTAGCTGGAACCACGCAACTGCACGTTGACGCCGAGGGCCGCGCCGGCAGCCCGGGCGCCGGCGACGATCGGCGGCCAGTAGAAGTCCAGTGACGGGACGACCATGCCGATCGTGAACGCGGTCTTGCGGGCCGGTTTGTCCGGCGAGGGCGACGGCCGGGACGGCAGGGTCGCGCCGCCGTGCACGCGGTGGCACAGGTTGCGGGCGGCCAGGGCGGTGATGTCGCGGCGGATGGTCAATTCGCTCACGCCCAGGTCGCGGGCCAGGTCGCTGACCCGGACCGCTCCGCAGCGCCGCAGCTCGATGAGCAACCGCTCGTGTCGCTGCACCTGGAACAGCGCTGTTCGATTGGTTGCGTTTGCGACCGATCGGGATCGCACCATGGCATCACCGTTTCCGACCGTTTACGAAGACGTTACGCATATTCTTACGCATCGATCGGGGCTCTGGATGAGACTTCTCGCCGCCGTCGCGGCCTTCCTGCTGATCGTGGCGCTGCCGGCGCCGGCGCAGGCCGCACCGGTCACGATCACCAACGGGGTGCAGTTCACCGACACGTCCGGGGCCGGGGTGCACGCCCACGGTGGCGGCGTGCTCAAGGTCGGCTCCTACTGGTACTGGTTCGGCGAGAATCGCAACGCCGACGACACGTTCCGGGCCGTCTCCGTCTACCGCTCGACCGACCTGCGCAACTGGGAGTTCCGCAACGACGTGCTCACCTCGTCGTCGGCCTCCGAACTGGGCAGTTCCAAGATCGAACGGCCGAAGGTCATCTACAACGCGTCGACCGGGCGCTATGTGATGTGGATGCACAAGGAGAACGGGTCGGATTACGGCGAGGCGCGGGCGGCGGTGGCGTCGTCGGCGACGATCGACGGCACCTACACCTACCACGGCAGTTTCCGGCCGTTCGGCACCTACATGTCGCGGGACATCACGCTCTACGACGACGGGGGCACCGCGTACATGATCTCGGCCGCCGACGAGAACCGGGACCTGATGATCTACCGGCTCACGGCCGACTACCTGCAGGTCTCCACGGTCGTCGGCAACTTCTGGGACAACGCCACCCGGGAGGCGCCGGCGATGTTCAAACGCAACGGCGTCTACTTCCTGCTCACCTCGGGCACCTCCGGCTGGAACCCGAACCAGTCCAAATACGCCACCGCGACCAGCATCAGCGGCCCCTGGTCCGGCTGGACCAACGTGGGCGACTCGACCAGTTACGGTTCGCAGCCCGCCTACGTCCTGCCGATCACCGGCACGTCCGGCACCAGCTACCTCTACATGGGCGACCGCTGGGCGGGCGCGTGGTCCGGGCCGGTCAACGACTCGCGGTACGTCTGGCTGCCGATCAGTTTCCCCAGCTCGACGTCGATGTCGCTGTCCTGGTACCCGACGATCACGATCGACGCGGCGGCGGGCACGGTCACCGGCAACGCGGCCACCTACTACCGGGTCACCAATCGCAACAGCGGCAAAGTGATGGACGTGGTCAGCGCTTCCCAGGCCAACAGCGCCGAGATCAAGCAGTACACCTGGAACGGTGGCGGCAACCAGAAATTCGAATTCCGCGACGCCGGCGGCGGCTATTTCCAGATCGTCGCCCAGCACAGCGGGAAATGCCTCGACGTGGCCTCCTCGTCGACCGCCGACGGCGCGAACATCATCCAGTACACCTGCGGGAACGGCACGAACCAGCAATGGCAGTGGGCCGCGACCGGAAGCTATTTCCAGATCAAGGCCCGGCACTCCGGGAAATGCCTCGACGTGGTCTCGGCCAACACCGCGGACGGCGCCGACATCCAGCAATACACCTGCGGTTCCGGCACCAACCAGCAATGGTCGAGGACGAGTTCATAGGGTACGCCGTACGCCGCCCGCACAATCCACACCGTCCCGGGCCTACGACGCGACGTGATCCCGGCTCCAGGCCGCAGCGCGAGCTGCGGGCTGGAGCCGCCGGTCACCGTCCTATATAGCCTTTCGCCTATGAATGCCCGCTCGCCGCGCCTGCGGCTCCTCGCCACCGCCATGATCGTCGACGCTCTGGGCAGCGGTCTGTTCGGACCGTTCGGCCTGCTCTACGGCCACGAGGTGGCCGGTCTGCCGCTGGCCGCCGCGGGGGCGGCCATCGGCATCGCAAGTGTCATCGCCCTGGCCGCCGGCCCACTCGCCGGAGCCCTCGTCGACCGTCTCGGCGCGGCCCGCGTGATCGTCCTGGCCAACAGCGTCGCGGTGGCCGGCGGGCTGCTCCTGCTGACCGCCCGGGACATCTGGTCGTTCACTCTGGCGTCGGTGCTGGGTGTGGCCGCCGTCCGGATGTTCTGGTCCGGGTTCGCCCCGCTGGTCGGTTCCGTCGCCGCCGACCGGGCCGAACGCTGGCTCGGCTACCTGCGCAGTGCCCGCCTGGCCGGCGTGATGCTCGGTGGTTTCGCCGCCTCGGCGGTGCTCGCCGCCGACCGTGATCACGGCCTGACCCTGATGCTCGCCGTGGACACCGCCTCCTACGCGCTGGCCGGCATCCTGACCGCCGTCGCCACGGCCGGCACCCGTCACCCGGCCGTGCACGCCGTGTCCCCGTCCGTGGACGCCCCGTCCTCCTACCGGACCGTGCTGCGCGACCGGGCCCTGCTGCACGTGACCGCGCTCAACATCTCGTGCACGCTGCTGGTCTCGGCACCGGTCATCGCCCTGCCGGTCTACCTGATCGACTCGGTGCGGGCCCCGGTCTGGCTGCCCGGACTCGCCACCGGCCTGCTCACCGGCCTGGTCGCGGCGGCGATGACCCGGACCCCGCATCTCACCCGGGGCACCGGCCGGCTGCGCGTGCTGGCGCTGGCCACCCTCCTCTGGGCGACCGGCTGCCTGCTCCTGCTCCCCGTCCCGCTGAACCCGGTCGCCGCGACACTGACCGCTGTCGTCGTCCTGGCCGCGGCACAGGCCTTCTACGAGCCGACCGCCGACACGATCGCCCTGGCCCTGGCACCGCCCCACCTGACCGGCCGCTACACCGCCGTCTACCAGCTGGCCTGGGGCGTCTCCAGCGCGCTGGCGCCCGCGCTGGTCGGCACGCTGCTGTCGGTGGAACCGGCCGCGCTGTGGATCACCCTGGCCGTGATCGCGGCAGTGACCGCGGCCGCGTACCGCCACGCCGAGACCCGTCTGGGTGATCGCACCGGCCGTTCGGGAGCCGCCCTGGCCACGCTGCCCTGACCGGCGGATGCCTACGATTGGCGCGTGCTCGAACTGCAGCGGCTCCGGGATGATCATGCGGCGGCACTCCTGGAGTTCGAGGTGACGAACCGGGAGTTCTTCGCCCGCACGGTGCTGGACCGCGGCGACGCGTATTTCGAGCGGTTCGAGGACCGGCACGCGGCCCTGCTGGCCGAGCAGGAGGCGGGCAGCTGCCACTTCCACGTGCTGACCGACGACGGCGCCGTCCTGGGCCGGTTCAACCTCGTCGACGTCGAGGACGGCAGCGCCGAGCTCGGTTTCCGGGTCGCCGAGCGGTCGGCCGGGCGCGGGCTCGCCACCCTGGGCGTGCAGCGGGTGATCGTCCTGGCCCGCGACGACTACGGGCTGCGGCAGCTCACCGCCGGCGCCGACCGCACGAACGCGGCGTCGCTGGCAGTCCTGCGCCGCACCGGGTTCGTGCCGGTCACCGAGACCGACCACGGCATCCAGCACGCCCGCGACCTGCGGTAGGACATTCACACGGGGGACACATCATGCGGCAGATCAACGAGCGGCTCCTCAGCTGGGCCAGCATCCTCGAGGACGAGACGCTGCGGCAGGCGGAGAAGGCGTCGCGGTTGCCGTTCATCCATCCGCACATCGCACTCATGCCCGACGCGCACCTGGGCAAGGGCGCCACGGTCGGCTCGGTGATCCCGACGCTCGGCGCGATCATCCCGGCCGCGGTCGGCGTGGACATCGGGTGCGGGATGGCGGCCGTCCGGACCCAGTACCACCGCGACGACCTGCGCGGCGACCTGAGCCGGCTGCGGACCGCGATCGAGGAGGCGGTGCCGCTGTCGGCCGGCTCCTACAACACCGCACTGACCGGCTCGGCCCGGCAGCGGGTGGAGCGGCTGACCGCGGAGGCCGAGGCCGCCGGCTTCGACCCGGCCGGGTACGCCCGCAACTGGACGCTCCAGCTCGGCTCCCTGGGCAGCGGAAACCACTTCATCGAGGTGTGCCACGACGAGAGGGGCGCGGTCTGGCTCTTCCTGCACTCCGGTTCCCGGGGCGTCGGCAACAAGATCGCGAGCCACCACATCCGGGTCGCGCAGGCCCTGATCGCCGAGCGCGGGATCTCGCTGCCCGACCGTGACCTGGCGTACCTGGAGGAGGGCACCGAGCAGTTCGGCGCCTACCTGCGGGAGCTGCGGTGGGCGCAGAACTTCGCCCTGGCCAACCGGGACGAGATGATGGACCGGGTGATCGCCTGTTTCGCCGCGTTCGCCGGCGGCCCGGTCGAGCAGCGCGAGCGTGTCCAGTGCCACCACAACTACACCGAGCAGGAGACCCACTACGGCGAGACGGTGTGGCTGTCCCGCAAGGGCGCGATCAACGCGGCCAAAGGTGTGCCCGGCCTGATCCCGGGTTCGATGGGCGACGCGTCGTACGTGGTGACCGGCAAGGGTGACGCGGCGGCCCTGAACTCGTCGCCGCACGGGGCCGGCCGTGCCTACTCGCGCACCCAGGCCCGGAAGACGTTCACCCGTGAGCAGTTGCGGATCGCGATGAAAGGCATCGAGTTCCGGGACACCGACGCGTTCCTGGACGAGATCCCGCAGGCCTACAAGCCGATCGACGTCGTCATGAGGGACGCCGAGGACCTGGTGGAGATCCGGCACACCCTGCGGCAGATCGTCAACGTCAAGGGCGACTGACCGTGTGATCTGCCCCGAACTCCTTGGCCGCGGGCCCGGCCGGCCGAATGGACCGGTGGAACGGCTGACCGGCGGAGGCGAAGGGGATCATCGGATGGAGGAGCGGTACCGGGGCGTACACACCCGCCGCGCACTGCACCGACGCCGGACGACCCGCCGTACCCGCATGGCCGTCGCTCTGATCGCGCTGATCGGCGCCGCCGGCGCGGGCGCGGTGCGGGCCGGTGTCCTCGACCGGCCCGCCGCCCCGACGCCGACGCCGGCCGGCTTCTCCGCGACCACCGCCGGGACGGTGCTGAACGAGCCGGTGGCCGAGGCCCTCTACGACGCCGCCGGCTACCGCCGTGCCCTGGAGGAGCAGATCGGGCACCCGCTGTCCGACACGGGTTTCACCGAGATCGAAGAGGTCGCCGAGCAGGTCTGCCGCTGGGACCGTGAGGAGTTCGCCGGCTGGGTCGCCGTCAACACCGACGACGGCACCCTCGCCGACGTGCACCTGGACGTCGACTACCGGTGCCCGCAGCGCGAGACCGAGATCGGTGAGGCGCTGCGGGTGATCGCCGAGGCCCGCAAGTCCTGCAAGATGCCGAAGAACTCGGACCCGGAGATCCGCGAAATGGTCACCGGGAAGCCGGCCCAGGCCGCACTGACCTGTGTCTTCCTGACGAAGCCGATCACCGGCGGCTGACCGGGGCCGATTTGGTGGGCGACGTGGAAGCATGCGGGCTCGCGCAAACACGTCCCGTGACCGGCCCGCCGGGTCGACCATGGGAGGTATGGGAGAGACGCACACACCGGAAGCACCCTTGAAGATCCACGGGGACAAGCTGGCCGAGGCGTTCCGTCCGGAGCCGGACGTCAGCCGGATGCCACGGCATCCGGCCGCCGCCGATGACGACACCGTCAGGCGTCGTACTCCCGAAGGAACGCCAGCAGATCGTCGCTGAGCCGCTGCTTGTGCGTGTCGGTGATGCCGTGCGGCGCGCCCGGGTAGACGATCAGCCGCGCGCCCTTGACGAGTTCGGCCGAGGCCTTGCCGCCGACCTCGAACGGCACCACCTGGTCGTCGTCACCGTGGATGACCAGCGTCGGCACGTCGAACGTCGCGAGGTCGCCGCGGAAGTCGGTGGCCGAGAACGCGGCGATGCTCTCGTAGGCGTTGCGGTGCCCGGCGGCCATCGACTGGAGCCAGAACGCCCGCCGGATGCCCTCGGAGATGTCGGCGCCGGGCCGGTTGTTGCCGAAGAACGGGCCGTCGGCGAGGTCGCGGTACAGCTGTGACCGGTCGGCGGCCGACCCGGCGCGGATCCCGTCGAACACCTCGATCGGCACGCCACCGGGATTGTCGTCGCGCCGCACCATCAGCGGCGGAACGGCCGAGACGAGGACCGCCTGCGCGACCCGGGCGCTCCCGTGCCGCCCCAGGTAGCGGGTGATCTCGCCGCCGCCGGTGGAGAAGCCGATCAGGGTCACCTCGCGCAGGTCGAGGGACTCCAGCAGGGCGGCGAGGTCGTCGGCGTACGTGTCCATCTCGTTGCCGTGCCAGGTCTGGCTGGACCGGCCGTGCCCGCGGCGGTCGTGGGCGATCACCCGGTAGCCGTTGCCGGCCAGGAACAGCTGCTGCGCCTCCCAGCTGTCGGAGTTGAGCGGCCAGCCGTGGCTGAGGACGACCGGACGGCCGGCGCCCCAGTCCTTGTAGTAGATCTGCGTACCGTCGGCGGTGGTCACGAAACTCATCGGGCGGCCCTCTCGATCAGGTCGGCGACTGCCTTGGGGTGGGAGATCATGGCGACGTGCGAGGAGCGGATCTCGACGGTACGGGCTCCGGCCCGCTCGGCCATGAACCGCTGCACGGCCGCCGGGATGAGCCGATCGTCCCGAGCGACCAGGTAGTACGACGGGATCGTCCGCCACGCCGGCTCACCGGACGGCGTCTGCAGGGTGCTCGCGTCGCCGGGCCGCTGGGTGGCCCACAGCAGGTCGGCGTCGGCGGGGCTCAGGTCGCCGGCGAACACCCGCTGGAAGAACTCCCGTTTGACGTAGCCGTCCACGCCACCCGGGTGCTCGCGGAAGTCGAGGGCGTCGAGGGTCAGCTCGGTGCCGGGGAACCGGTTCTGCAGGTGGTAGACGTCGTCGCCGGCGTCCGGGGCGAACGCCGCCACGTACACCAGCGACTTCACGTTCGCGAGGCCGGTGGCCGCGTTGGTGATGACGACACCGCCGTACGAGTGACCGACCAGCACTATCGGGCCGTCGATGGTCTTCAGGACACTGGTCAGGTAGGCGGCGTCGGAGGCGACGCCGCGCAGCGGGTTCGCCGGGGCGAGGACCGGGTAGCCGGCGCGGATCAGTCGCTTGAGGACACCGGACCAGCCGGCGGCGTCGGCGAACGCGCCGTGCACGAGTACGATCGTGGGTTTGACCTTGTGGCCGCCGGCGGCGGCGGGTGAACCGGTCGCGGCGACGGCCACGGCGGCCGCCGCGGTGCCGGCCAGAACGGTTCGGCGGGAAACGGAACTCATACCGGTCAGCCAACCGTCGCGCCCGCCGGCAGACCATGCGGAACGACCGGCAGAACGTCAGCGTGCCGCGTCGTCCCGCAGCCACCGGGCCACCCGCTGCCGGGTCGCGGCACGGGCCCCGGCCGGCTCCTCGACCCGCAGGCGCTCCTCGGCGAACAGGCGGATCAGGTCGTGGAAACGGTAGCGGTCCGCGCCCACCGACTGGAGCAGGCCCAGCTCGACCAGCTCGTCGAGGCGGTCCTCGGCGTCGTGCGGGTCGGCGCCGGTCAGGACCGACACGATCGGTGCGGCGAAGTCGGGGCCGGGCACGTGGGTGAGCCGCCGGAACAGTGCCCGGCCCTCACCGGAGAGCTGGGCGTGCGACAGGGCGAACGCGGCCGCCACCCCGGTGTCGCCGGTGCTGAGCACCGCGAGCCGCCGGTCGGCGACGGCGAGCCGGTCGAGCAGGTTGCCGACCGTCCACGTCGTCCGGGTGGCCAGGCGGGTGCCGGCGATCCGCAGCGCCAGCGGCAGATGCCCGCACAGCCGGGCGACCTCGCCGACCTGCCCGGCGGCGCTGGGATCACCGGCCTGCCCGGCGATCGAGCGGAGCAGGGCGGCCGACTCGTCCGGGGCGAGCGGGTCCAGCCCGATCCGCAGCACGCCCTCCAGTCCGCCGAGCATCCGGCGGCTGGTGATCAGCACGGTGCCGCCGCCCGGGCCGGGCAGCAGCGGGCGCACCTGGGCCTCGTCCGCGGCGTTGTCGAGGATCACCAGGCAGTGGCGCTCGCCGAGCACGGCACGGATCTGGCTGCACCGCTCGTCCGTGTCGCCGGCGATCCGGCGGGGGCTGACGTCGAGGGCGCGCAGCAGCTGGCGGGCCGCCTCGCCGGGTTCGAGCGGCTCCGCGTCGACGCCACGCAGGTCCAGGTGCAGCCGCCGCTCGAACCGGCTCGCACGGCGGGCCGCGACGTGCACCGCGAGCGCCGTCTTGCCGACGCCGGGCTGCCCGTGCACCAGGATCACCTGCGCCGGGAACCTGCCGATCCGGTCGATCTCGGCGACCCGGCCCACGAAGTCACCGACGTCGCGCGGCGGCTCGCACAGCCGCGGCCGGCCGGTCTCCATCCGCTGCGCCCGCGCCGACCCGGCGAGCAGGTCGTGCTCCTCGTCGGAGACTTCAAGAGCAACAGCGAGAGCAGCGAGGGTACGGGGCTGAGGCGCTCGGCTGTGCCCACGCTCCATGTCGCTGATCGCGCGGACACTGACGCCCGACGCCTCGGCCAGTTGCTCCATCGTCAACCCGGCCCCGCGCCGCAACGAGCGCAGCCGTCCCCCGAACCCGGTCACATGTCCAATCTAGAGGCCGTCCGGACCCAGGCGTCCTCGGCCGGATAGTCGAACCAGCCGCCGGGGTCACCCGGCCGGCTCCGCAGCACCCACCCGGCCTCGTCGGTGACGGTCGCCGCGAAGTCACCGGCCGGCCGGTGCCCGAGCCTCTCCGCCGCGGTCGTGTCCAGCACGAACGGCTCGACCCGGTGCCACGGATGCCGGCCGAGCTCGCCGTCGCCGGGCACCGCGATCTCCTCCCACGTGTGCCCGGCCAGGCCGGCGAGCACCCGGGAGATGGTCAGGCCGTCCGGGGCGTCCGGGTCGGCGGCGTTCAGGATCCGCGCGCCCGGCCGGTCCGCGACGCACTCGACCAGGGTGGCGATGTTGACCGCCGCCGACGTCTGGTCGACGCCCCGGCCCCCGCCGGCGAGCAGCACGAACGGTCTGCGATCCAGGGCGCGCCGGAGGAACCACCAGGTGCGGGGCGGGTTCGAGCCGGCGCCGTGCACCTTGGACGGGCGCAGCACGGTCACCGGGGCGCCGCTGTCCAGGAGCACCCGCTCGGCCGCGACCTTGTTCGGGCCGTAGCCCTCGGCCGAGTCGTGGTCCATGTCGCCGGGCGGCAGGGTGGGCTGCTCCTCGGTGACCGGGCCGTCGAAGTGGGGCGGGACGGCCGAGTTCACATGGTTGCCGTCGGCGTCGACGTAGACGGCCCGGCTGGAGATCATCACCGCGGAACCGGCGTCGCGCATCAGCGGCAGGACCCGGCGGGCATGCTCGGCGGTGTAGCACGCGGCGTCGACGACCAGGTCGTACGCGCCGGTGGGCAGGGTGTCGTGGTCTGCCAGGAGAAGGGTGGCACCGGACGGGACCGGGCGTTCGCGCCGACCGGTGGCGGTGACCCGCCACCCCGCCGCGATCAGGTGACGGGTGATGGCGCCGCCGATCAGGCCGGTCCCGCCGATGACCAGAGCTCGTCGCATTGGATAGATTCAAA
Organism: Actinoplanes subglobosus; assembly: GCF_042650585.1. NCBI lineage: Bacteria > Bacillati > Actinomycetota > Actinomycetes > Micromonosporales > Micromonosporaceae > Actinoplanes > Actinoplanes subglobosus. The sequence continues at coordinate 25,397 of NZ_JBHSBL010000046.1, read as the reverse complement.
CAGGTGAGCGAGCACCTGGCACCGCATTGGGGATCCTCGGCCCTCATCGTCATCGACATGCAGGCCGACTTCACCGGGATCAGCGGCACCGTCGAGGTGATTCCGCAGGTCACGGCTCTGGCGGCGGCGTTCCGGAGTGCGGGGCGGCCGGTCGTGCACATCGTCCGGCTCTATCCGCCCGGCAGTGCCGACATCGACCTGCCACGGCGGGCCCTCGATCCACCACCGGTCGTTCCGGGCACACCCGGGTCGGAGATCATCGCGGGGCTGGCGGAGCCGGTCGCGCTCGATCACGCGCTGCTGCTGTCGGGGCGGCCGCAGCCGATCGGGGACGACGAGATCGTGCTGTTCAAGCCACGGTGGGGTGCGTTCTACCGGACCGATCTGGACTCGTGGCTGCGGGAGCGCGGTGTGGACACGGTCGTGGTGGCGGGCTGCAACCTTCCCAACTGTCCGCGTGCCACCCTCTTCGGGGCCAGTGAGCGCGATTTCCGTACCGTGCTGGTGGTCGACGCCGTTTCCCGGACGAGTGGTGAGCGGGTCGCGGACCTCGCCGCCATCGGCGTCAACATGGTCGAGACCGCGGCCGTCATCGACGGTCTCCCGCGGTGACCCGGCGTGCCGAGGCCGTCGAGCTCTGCCTGGAGGCGCTGGCCACCGGCCGTGTCGACGGCTTCTCCCCCAATCATGATCCGGCGCCGTCGGCGTTCTTCCAGACCGTTCTCGGCGACCACGGAATGGTCCGCGACTTCGGCCTGTACGAGGCCCATTTCACGCGCTGGACGCCGGATCAGCCGTGGCAGTGCCAATTCGTGACGGTGCAGGCGCACCGGATGCGCAAACCACCGAAATGGAAAAGGCTGGTCCGCGAACTCGACGGATTCGACCTGGTGCCCGGCGATCTGGCGGTACCCGGTTCGGAGTACATCCGGGTGGTCGCCTCCGACAGCGAGGCCTGCGTCGACGCCGCCACCGGCCGCCTCCTGAAGATCAGCATCCCGGCCGCGCCGCCCCTCACCCGCTCCGGGCCCGCGCCCGCCCACCTGCGCCGCCGGGTCCGGGCGGTCGCCGCCGGCCCGCCGGACGATTGGCCGGGCATCCCGCCCGCCGACTGGCCGCACGTGATCGCCACCCTCGACAACCTGCACCGCGACGAGCCCGACCGGCGTCCGATCTGGACCGCCTACGGCCTGTGGCTGCTGCAACGGGCGGCCGCGCGGTGGCCGCCGGACGAGTGGGCGTGGCGCTGGTCCCGGTTCGTCCTCGACCGCCCGGGAACCGTCCCGGTCGGCGACGTCAGCCGGACCTGCCTGGCCGCCTTGCCGATGTCCCCCACCGAGGCGGCATCCCTCCCCGCGGCCTGGCGCGACCGCACGCCCGACGTGATCCGCCGCTCCCGGATGACGCTCGCGTTGTTGCGCTGCGCCGCCGGTGACGTCCCGCCGCCCCCGCCCCCGCCGCCGGGCATGGCCACCTGGCACCCGTTGCTACGCCACCTCGGCTGACGGTCCCCGCCGGGCGACGGCGACGACTCGGGCACGACCACTCGGGCACGACGACGAGAGCACACACAACGCCAACGTGTGACCTCACCATCGCCATCGCGAGGATGAACGATCACGATCATCGGATCGCGATCGTTCATCCTCGCTATCACGACTACCACCGCACACGAACCCTGATCGTGAGCGCTGACCCACGCTGCATTCGGCAACGGCGGGTGGTGCGGGCCCGCCTACGTCGTCTTGGCGGATTCCCTCGTGGTGGCTAGCAGGAGGGTCGCGGCGGCCGCGAACACTGCGGCTCCGGTGAAGATCAGGGACGGGTGGCCGTACGCGATGAGGGACGCGAAGACGGCGCCCGCCGCGACCGGCACGCATGCCTCGGCGATCGCGCTGACGCCGGTCAGCGCACCCTGGACGGTGCCCTGTTCGTCGGCGCCGATGCCGCGGGAGATCCAGGACTGGGCGGCCGCGCCGCCGAACGAACCGGCCACGCCCACCGCCTGACAGGTGTAGAGCATCCACGGTTCGGTCGCGAATCCGGTGCCGGCGAGGGACACCGCGCCGATGAGACTTCCGGTGATCGCGGCCCGCCGGTCACCGAGGACGCGGACGATGGCGCCGGCCGCCCGGGCCTGGAAGACGGCGCCGGCCAGCGCCCCGGCTGCCATGACGATGCCGATGTGGGCGGTACTCCACGCGAACTGGACGGTCAGGAAGAACGTCCACACCGCCTGGTGGATCATGCGGGCGATATCGGCGCACAGGCGGGCCCAGGTGAGACGGCCCAGCACGGGACGGCGCAGGACCACGGCGATCGCGGTGACCGGATTGGCGCCGCGCAGCGTGAGCGGGGTCGCGCCGTCGCCGGGGCGGGACTCCGGGAGGATGAACCAGCCGTAGGCGGCGTTCGCGAAGCAGAGCACACCGGCGGCGACGAACGGCAGGCGTACGTCGACCGCGCCGAGCAGTCCACCGAGCGTCGGCCCGGCAACGAAACCGAGGCCGAAGGCGGCGCCGATCAGGCCGTAGGCGTGAGCCCGGTCAGCCGGTTCGGTGACGTCCGCGACGTAGGCGTTGACCACGGTATTCGTTCCCGCGCACGCCCCGGCGAGAGCATGGAAGAACAGCAGCGGCCACGGCCCGGACACCGCCGCGTGGGCGAACCAGTCGACGCCCAGACACACCAGTGACGCGAGCAGGACCGGGCGGCGACCACATCGGTCGGAGAGCCGGCCGAGCAGCGGCGACACCACGAACTGCAGCACGCCGTAGGTGGATCCGAGCACCCCCGACCAGAGGACCGCTGTCGCCGGATCATCGGTGACGACGGTCATCAGCGCGGGGAGGATCGGCACGATCAGGCCGAGCCCGAGCATGTCGAGGAAGACGGTGACGAGCAGGAATTTCAACGTCGGCTCCGGTGAGACGAGGTGGGCGAAAGCCCCCCTCGAAACCCATCGCGAGCACGGAGGATCAGATTATCGGTACGGTCAAATGGTTTTTTCGTAGTAGGAGTTCACGGCCGGCTGACCGGTGTAGTTGGGCCCGGCCCGGTCGTCGGCGCCCCGGTAGCGGTAGGGCAGATCGAGATCACGAGGACCGGTGCAGGTGATCCGTTTACGGCGACCGTCGTAGTCGACGCCGGCCGCACGCAGATGTGCGGTCAGCTGCCGCCCACCGGGGTGGATCGATGCGAGGTCGAGGTCGGCTACAAACGTCCCGGCAGGCGACAGCCAGGTCAGGACCCTCGCGAGGACGCCCAGTTTGTCCCCCACGTAGTGCAGCCCGTGCACGCACGTGATCAGGTCGAACGCCCGCTCCGGTGCCCACGTCTCGATCGGTGCCGCGACCAGTGTCACGCCGGGTGCCGCGGGCAGGAACGCCTCGACCAGATCCACCCCGGTCAGGGTCACGCCCTGTGTCAGCCCGGCGGCCTGGATCAGCGCCCGCCCGCTGCCGCAGCAGAGGTCGAGCCATGACGCCCCGGCCCTGGTCAACGGGTCGAACCCGAGCGCCTTGGCGTAGCTGTTGACCCCGAGCAGCTGTCGTTCCCGGTTCATCGCGTTGTTGGCGACGACCGATGAGGCGTGCAGCGCCCGATCATCGAGGAGTTCCATCGTATGAGCCTGCCAAACATGATCGGATCGGGCCAGAACGATCGGGCGTGGACCGGGCCCCGCGGACGAGAGTGGAAGCCGAAGGGAGACCTCATGATCTCGGCACTCAATCGGCTCGTCGACCTGGTCGAGGAGCACCTCACCATCGCGGTCCGCCCCGGCGCCGTGGAAAGCGCCGCGGTCCGCCCCGGCGCCGCGGAAAGCGCCGCGGTCCGCCCCGGCGCCGCGGAAAGCGCCGCGGTCCGCCGCGACGCCGAAGGAAGCGGCGCGGGCCGGCCCGGCGTTGCGGAGCGGCTCGGCGCGGACCTGGACATCGGCGTGGTGGCGAAGTCGCTCGGGACAACCGAATACCACCTGCGGCGGATGTTCTCGTCGCTGGCCGGTATGCCGCTGTCGGAATACGTCCGGCGGCGGAGGATGACGGTGGCGGCTGGTGACGTCGTCCGTGGTGACGAGGATCTGCTCAGCATCGCGGTCCGTTACGGATACGGCTCGACCGAGGCTTTCGGCCGGGCTTTCCGGGCGGTCCACGGTGCCGGCCCCGGTGAGGTCCGCCGTGACGGAGGTCCCCTTCGGACCCAACCACATCTCAGGTTTCGCCTGACCGTCGAAGGGAGCACCCCCATGGACACCCGCATCGCCGACCGCCCCGCTTTCCGGCTCGTCGGCCACGCCGCGCGGGTCCCGCTGATCCACGTAGGCGTGAACCCGCACATCCAGCAGCACATCGCGTCGCTGTCACCGGAGGCCCACCAGCGGCTGAAGGAACTCAGCAGCAGCGAGCCGGCCGGCCTGCTGCAGGTCACCGACGGCATCGAGCCGGACGCGCCGGAGGGCAGCGAACTCACCTACCTCCACGGGGTCGCCGTCACCGGGCCGACGCCGGTGCCGGACGACCTCGACGCCATCGAGGTGCCGGCCGGGAAGTGGGCGGTCTTCCGCTCCGAGGGGCCCTTCCCCGAGGTGCTGCAGACGACGTGGGCGGCGACGGCGACCGAATGGTTCCCCTCCAATCCGTGGCGTCTGCGGCCAGGCCCGTCGATCGTCTCGATCGTGGACCGGGCCGCCGATTTCAGCACCGCGACCACCGAACTGTGGCTGCCGGTCGAACCCGCCTGACGCAGCGGACCGCACGGTGGGTGGCGGCCGTGCCGCCACCCACCCGGCGTCGCCCACCCGGCGTCACCCACCCGCAAGGCACGGCGTCACCCGCCCGCGCGTGACTCGGCGTGCATCTCCCACGGCGCCTGTGGCAGCACGTGGCCGGTCTCCAGCAGCGACTTGAGATTGGCCATCACGGCTGGCCAGCCGTGTGAGACGGCCTCACGGTCGGCGTCGCTCGCCAGTTTCACCTGAGTGACGGTGAGCCGGACGATCTCCTGATGCGGCTCGATCAGGAAAGTCACCGTCGACGCCTCCGGCCCGGCACCGGAACCGGCCTCACCGAACGTCATGACGAGCCTGGTGGGTGGGTCGGCCTCGAGGACGACACCGCCCCCGTCGGCTATCCCGGACCCATCGGTCCGCCGGTGCTCCCACGGCGAACCCGGCCGCCAGTCGGAGACGTTGCTGTGTCCCCAGAACTCCCCGGTGAGGTCTGCTGAGGTCAGCGCCTCCCAGACCCGCTCAGGGGTGGCGTGGATGTAGGTCACGTAGACGAAATCAGGCGTCATCTCGGGCTCCTCGGCGCGGTGCTTGACCTGGTAGAGAACCCGCAAGCGGGGCTCCTCGAACGGGGCCAGCCAGCGCATCTGCAACTCGTGGATCGGGACCGGATTGAGGTAATGCAATTTCTCCCGGCCACGGCGGACCGTGCTGATCAGATTGGCCTCCTCCAGCACGGTCAGGTGCTGGGTGACGGATTGCCGGGTCATCTCCAGGCGGCCGCAGAGCCGACCCAGCGTCTGCCCGCTCTCCTCACGGAGACTGTCGAGCAGCCGGCGACGGGTCGGATCGGCGAGCGCCCGGAAGACCAAGTCCATGACCTGCATTATGCAGCCCGCAGACTGCATATTACAAGCGGACCCGGCGGTCCCTCGGCCACCCACGTTCGCGCCATCTGGCCGAGCACCCCGAGGATGGTCACGTAGCCGGCGTCCGGGATGCCGTCGTGGATCCGGGCCGGCGACTGGCGGGCGCGGGCTACCGTGATCGCGTGATCGATTTCTCCAGCCCGTCGGTTTTCAAGCTCACCCCCGTCGACCCCGGTTCGGTGTATTCGCAGGTGTCGCCGCTGCTCATCCAGGGCGAGCAGCTGATCTACGCGTTCAAGACGACCCGTGACTTCGTGGCCTTCACCAACAAGCGGCTCATCGCGGCGAACGTGCAGGGGATGACCGGCAAGAAGGTCGACTTCACCTCTCTGCCGTACAACAAGATCCAGGCTTTCTCGATCGAGACGGCCGGCAACTTCGACCGGGACGCCGAGCTGGAGCTGTATTTCAGCGGCCTCGGCAAGGTGCGCCTGGAGTTCAAGGCGAGTTCGGACATCCGGGCCCTGGGCCAGATGATCTCCGCGTTCATCCTCTGACCGGCCCGGTGAGCGACGTCGTGCTCGGCCCCGGTGACCTCGCGGGTACCGGGGTCTACGCCGCCCGTGACTTCGAGGCCGGCGAGGTGGTCGTCCCCTACCGCCTGACGCCGCTGGACGAGGCCGCCTATCTGGCCCTGCCGCCGGGCGAGGACCTGTTCGTGCACAGTTACGGCGGCCGCCGCTACCTCTATCCGGCGCCGGCCCGGTTCGTGAACCACTCCGGCGACCCGTCCTGCCACCAGGATTTCGATCGGGGCTGTGACGTCGCGCTGCGCCCGATCGCCCGCGGCGAGGCGATCACCATCGACGCCGGCCTGGAGACGGCGCGGGAGCTGAGCACGTTCCTCGACGCCTACCGGGAGCGGCGTGACCTGGCCGGACTGGTCGACGCCGACGCGGTCCTGTGGGTGTCGGGCCGGGTGTCCCGGGGTCGCGACGCGGTGACGGCTACGCTGCTCGATGCCGCGACCGGGCCGCTGACCGGGGTGGAGTGGCTGGTGGGCACCGGCCGCTGGGAGGCGTTGTGCTCCGCCGAGGAGGCCGGGCGGCACGTCACGATGCTGCTCAAGGTGATCCGGGGCAACTGGCAGATGGTCTACCAGCACCGGGGATGAGCGAGATGATCAAGGCGGTCGTGATCGATGTGGACGACACCCTCTGCATGACCGAGGCGGCGTCGTTCGAGCTGGAGAACGAGGTGCTGGCCTCGATGGGCCGGTCGCCGATGCCGCGGAGCCTGCACCTGGCCACCTGGGGTGAGCCGCTGCTGGAGGCGATGCCGCACCGCTCGCCGGGGATCGATCTGACCGTCTTCGCGCCGCTGTTCCAGACGACCATGGACCGCTACCTGGAGGAGGGCCGGCTCGACGTGATCCCGCCGGAGAACCTGGCGGCCCTCGACGAGCTGGTCCTCTCCGGCCGCAGCGTGATGCTGCTGACATCCCGTGAGGGCCACGAGATCCGGCACATGCTCGAACCCGATCATGTGCTCGCGACCCGGGTCAGCGCGATCTGGCACCGTGGCAACACCCGGCACGGCAAGCCCGACCCGCGGGCCTTCGACGAGTTGCTCGCGCACTCCGGGCTGTCGCCGGCACAGTGTGTCTACGTCGGCGACTCGCCCGGTGACGCGGTGGCGGCCGGCGGGGCGGGTATCGCGTTCATCGCCTGCATGCAGAGCGGCGTGCGCCGTCCCACCGACTTCGACGACCGTTACGTGACCGCGTCGGTCGCCGCGTTCCCCGAGGTGGTCGCGGTGGTGGAGGGGCTCAGCCGAACTCGGCGCTGATCCGGTGCCCACTGGACGGCCAGGCCGGCACCGGCAGCCGGGTGATGCCGCCGCCCCGTTCCTGGGCCACGATCGACACGGTCCCCCGCGCGGACGCCGGGATGAACAGGTCGACCCCGGAGATGAACGTCTGCGCGATGAACTCGGGCAGCGGCGCCGACAGGTCGCTCACCCCGTCGCTGCCGTCGTCGAACGCGAACACGCCGATCACCCGTCGTTGGTGCGGGGCGGTCGCCGGGTTCAGGATGTCCTGCCCGTTGATCCACAGGTGGTCGCCCTCGCCGCCCCACCACTCCTTCTGCCGCTGGAACGTCAGCGCGGTGTGCCGGTCGCTGGTGTCGACGAGGCCACCGAGGCCCTCGCCGGGACGGCTGGTGAGCAGGCGCACGAATGAGTCCGAGCGGCGGAACGGCTCGAAGTAGAAGTGGTGGGTCGGCTCGCCGGGGCGGAGCAGCGCGAACTCGTACCTCTCGAAGGGGTGGAGCGGCACCGGCCCGAACCTGCCGTCGGCCGCGACGGCCGCCCTGATCGCCCGGCCCTGCCGGCGCCCGGTGTGCGCGCCGACCCGGTGGATCTCCAGCGATGCCCCGGTCACGCCGGTGTTGCTCGGGAACAGCACGGCCCGCCCGGACACGTGCGCGACCCGCTCCCGCCGCACGCTCGTGGTGTGCGGGTCACGGCCGCGCAGGAACCGGAAGATCTCCCGGAACGACTCCTCCGACGACACGGTCTGGGTGTGCGACTGGCCGGGGAAGTACACGTTGGACGCACCGGCGACGGTCCGGGCCGGGTCGCCCTCGCCCCAGATCGCCAGCGTCGGGACCCCGCCGGGCAGGGCCGCGGCGGGCCGGCCGTCCAGGTTGACGTAGTGGGCGATGCGGGCGGCCCGCTCCGGCGAGCTGTTGAGATAGCCCTGCGAGACGAACGTGCCGAGCGAGTGGGCGGCCAGGTCGACCTGATCGGATCCGGTCAGCGCGAGGAGCCGGGTGATCCGCTCGTCCAGGCCGGCCCAGACCTGTTGCACGATCGTGGCGATGTTGGGCGAGTCGTACTCGTGCGCCTCGACGATCTCCGCCGGATAGCCGTTGCTCGCCAGGCGTTTGGCCTGCACCCGGAACTGCATCGCCGATCCGGCGCTGCCGTGGACGAAGATCACCGGCCGTGGTGGCCGGCCCCGGCCCGCCATCGCCGGTGCACCGGTCCCGGCGGCGAGCGCCACGCCGGCCGGCACCACCATCAGACTTCGGCGAGTAATCCCCATCGACCCTCCCGATAGACAGCCGTGATTTCTGCACGGTATGTGCAAGTATTACGGCCGGGTCAGGGCTGGGCAACCTCCGCGGCCGGAATCCCGCCGTCGCAGGTGACCGTCACGGTGATCAGATCGTTGCCGTGCTTGAAGACGACAGCCGGTGCGGACGCCGGGCCCGGGTCGGCGGACTGCACCTTGTACGGTTGCGCGGCCGTCCAGGACAGCAGCTCGGCGGTCGCCGGGGACGGGCAGGTCGCCAGCACGGTCCCGCCCTCGGCGGAGAACGTCCGCTCGACCAGGGCCGGCGTGGGCGACGACGACGCTGCTGGTGACGGCACGGTGGCCGTCGGGACCGGCGACGGGATCTGCTGCCGGGAGGGCGCCTGCACCGCCTGCGCCGCCCCGGATCGGTCCGGCCGCGGAGCCGGCGTGCCGGTCGCCGCACCCGGCCGGGTGGGCGTCACCGGGGACGGCCGCACGGAGGACCCGCCGACGGTCCGCCCCGTCGCACCCGCGGCTCCACTCTCGGGCCGGTCGGTGAGGATCCACACCCCGGCCCCGGCGGCGGCGAGGAGCGCCACCACCGCCGCTCCGACGGCGACCGGGCGCCGCACCCGTTCCGGAGCGCCCCCGGAAGGAATCGGCGCCACGTCACCGACCACCCGGATCCCGGCCCCGTGCGAGAGCGTCGCCGCGACCTCGTCTGCGCTGGGCCGATGGTCCGGATTCTTGGCCAGGCACCGGTCACAGAGCCGCACCACGTACTCCGGCACACCCGCGACCACCGGCAGCGGCGCCGGCGGCACATACAGGTGGTCCCGCATCATCTGCCGGGTGTCCTCGCTGGTCCACGGATTGCGGCCGGACAGCATCCGGTACAGCACGACCCCGAGCGCATACACATCGGACGCCGGCACCACCGCGTCGCCGACCAGCCGCTCCGGCGCCAGATAGGCGGGTGTGCCGAGCAACTCGTCCGGATCGTCCGGCGCACCGGCACCGTCCGGCGCGACGGCGGCCGCGATGCCGAAATCGACGACCTTGGCCCCGGTCGGGGCGAGCATCACGTTGCCGGGCTTGATGTCCCGGTGCACTAGTCCCACCGCGTGTGCCGCGGCCAGCGCCGCCGCGATCTCCGCACCGGTCCGCATCGCGAATCCCGGCGCCAGCGCCCCCGCCCTCAGCCGTGCCGCGAGCGTCCCGCCCGGCACGAGCTCCATCACCACATACGGAACGACCCGTCCGCCACGGCGCGACTCGGCGTAGTCGTGGACCTGCGCGATGTTCGGATGCGACAGCGCCGCGGCGGCCCGCGCCTCCCGCCGGATCCGCTCCCGCGACCGGGCATCCCCGGCCTGCGCGGCGGCCAGCAGTTTCACCGCCACCGCACGGCCGAGCACCTGGTCATGTGCCTGCCACACGACGGCCATCCCACCGGCGCCGATCGGCGCCACCAGCCGATACCGTCCACCCAGGACCAGACCCTCGTGAGCACTCTCGAACGCGCCGGGATCACTCATCCCCGCCAGTCTGCCGCCAACATCGACAGACCGCAGCCCGAAACTTCGACGGTACGCCGCACCCAGCCCCGCCGAACCACCCCGTCCCGGGCCTACGACGCGACGCAGGCGTGCCCTCGCGGCCGGCAAGGCGCCTCACGGGCGTGTGCGTCCCGCACGGCTGCCGCTCCCGCCTCTTCCGGGGAAGCGGGGCTCGATGGGCGTACAGAATCGGTCAGACTTTGATCTTTGTGGTTTTGGTGTTGCCGGCACGGTCGGTGACGGTGAGGGTGACCGGTTTGGTGATCCGCCGCTTGCCGGGTTTCCAGGAGAGGGTCCACGGTGACTTCGCCGAGGTCAGGGTGATCTTCTTCGAACCAGCCGTGATCACGGCCTTGACCTGCTTGATGCCGACGTTGTCGCGGATCGAGGGGATGATCTTCAGGGTTCCGCCGGACTTCGTCGCCCGCACCTTGGTGATCGTCGGCGCGGTGTTGTCGAAGAGGAACGTCCGGTTCGCGGAGCGGGTGTTGCCGTGACGGTCGGTAGCCCGCAGTGTCAGGGTGTGTGATCCGTTCAGGCCTGCGCTGTCGAAGGTGAACGTCCAGGGAGCGGCGGTATCGGTGGCCACGACGCGCCCGGCGCGGAGCAGTTCGACCCGGGCGATTCCGGACGGATCGGAGGCGGCAGCGACCACGCCCATCCTCCCCCGGCGCGGGGTCGAGGAAGCCGCCGGCGACGACCAGCCGACCGCCGGAGCGGTGACATCACCGCTGGTCAGCGCGTTGATAGTGCCGAGAGCGTCGACGCGGCCGGAGGCGACCCAGTCACCGGCCGGAACCGCGGTGGTCTCGATCGCCGTCCGGACCTGCGCGGCGGTCGCCACCGGCTGGACCGAGAGGCCGAGCGCCGCAACGCCGGCCACCATCGGCGCGGCCGATGACGTGCCGGTGAACCAGAAATAGCCGCCGTCCCTGGACTGCGCGACATTGACACCGGGCGCGGCGACGTCGACCCAGCCGGCGCCGTAGTTGGACCAGTCGTAACGGCCGTCGTCCTCGGTGGACGCGGCGACCGCGATCGCCGTGGGATAGCCCGCCGGATAGGACAGGTCCGGAACGCCGTCGTTACCGGCCGAGGCCACCACGAGCACACCGTGATCGGCGGCGTAGGCGACCGCGTCGGCCAGGATCTGCGAGCCGTCCGGCCCGCCCAGCGACATGTTGATCACTTCGGCGCCCTGGTCGACGGCGTAGACGATGCCCTTCGCGATGTCGTCGTGCCCGCCCGAGCCGTTGCTGCCCATCACCTTCACCGGCAGGATCCGGCAGGTCCAGCAGAGACCGGCGAGCCCGTCGCCGTTGTCGCCGGCCGCGGCGATCACCGATGCCGCCATGGTGCCGTGCCCGTTGTCGTCGGCCGGATCGGCGTCGTCGTTGACGAAGTCGTAGCCCGGCAGCAGCCGTCCGGCCAGCTCACTGACCGGGCTCACGCCGGTGTCGACGACGGCCACGACGACGTCGGCCGACCCGGTCGTGACATCCCAGGCGGCCGGGCTGCCGATCACCCGATTGCCCCACTGCCGCGACTGCAGAGGATCATCCGGGGTACGGGTGACCCGCGCGACCGGCGTCGATTCGACGTAGGTCACCTCCGGGAAACCGGCCAGCGCCCGAGCCGCGTCGCCGGTGACGGTCACCGTGACCGCGTTGAGCTGCGGGTTCGTATCACTGGTCAGGACACGGACCGCCGGGTCCGCATCGAGGGCCGCGACCGTCGCCGCGGCGGACGCGCCCGGGCGCAGCCCGATGGTCACGGTGCCGGCGGCCGCGTCCGCGGCAGCGGGGGTCACACCGGTGAGGGAGGCCGCGGTCAGCGCCGCGGTGACAGTCAACGTTCGATACCGCACGACGCGAAAGCTACGGAGGTACGGGAGCAACGTCCGTGCGGAACAGGTGCCGCCCGGTATCAGTCGGACATTACCGGCTCCTTGCGCCGGTTCGGCTCACGGACCGCCCACCAGGCCAGCAACAGCACCGTGATCACCTCGGCCAGGCCGAGCAGCCGCTCCACGGTGCCCAGCGGAATGGCCCGCCACCAGCGCTCCCCCGTCCACGGCTCGGCCAGCACCGCCCACAGGATCGGCGTGAAGCAGAGCAGCGACACCACCCCGCCGGCGGCCACCCACCGGGCCGTCCCCAGGGTCCGGCCCGCCGCTCCGCCCGCCGCTCCGCCCGCGGCCAGCAACGCGCCGATCGGCAGGCTCAGAAACGCGACGACGCTGAACACCCGGTGCACGGTGCCGCTGCTCGACGGGCCGGCCTGCCAGTTGTGTTTCTCGAACCACACCACGCCGACCAGCCCCACCACCCACAGCGCGAGCACCGTCAGCGCGCCGCGGGTGAGCCGCCCGGTGCGGTGCAGCGCCGCCAGGATCGCCGCCGAACCGGCCGCCAGCAGCAGGGTCGCCGCGTCGAACACCCAGCCGTCGGGCATCAGCGCATACTGACTGATGGTGCGGCGTGTCCAGTCCAACTCGGCCGACGGTGGCAGCACGTGCAGCGACCCGTAGAGCGCGAGCGAGGCCAGGACACAGACGACACCGAGGCCGGCGAGGGCTTTCATCCGCCAACAGTGCAGGATCTTCCTGTGAGTGTTCTTGAAACGGCGCGGGCCCTGCCGGACGTCGAGGAGCTGCGGCGGCGGTCGCAGGCGCTGGCCATGTGCGACGCGATCATCAGCCCGGGCTGGGAGAGCCGCTACTACTCGTACGACTCCCGGTGGAACGTCGAGCGGGGCGAGCACATGGCGTCGATGCGCAACGGGTCCGGCGACGAGTACTCGATCGTGTTCTCCCCCGCCGGCGTCTACATCCGTGGGCTCGACCACGAGAACCGGCGGGACCCGGCACTCTTCGACGACGTGCCGGCCGTGTTCGCCGCCCAGGTCGCCGAACCCGCGTTCAGCGCGGGCGCCAACATCTGCCTGTGGCGCGAGACCGGCGGCGACCGCTGGCACGGGCGCGGGCTCGACGACGTGACGTGGCTGTTCGAGCTGCTCGTCGACGGCACCCCGGAGGCGTACCAGGAGTTCGCCGAGGACTACTACGAGGAGGACGTCGACCTCGGCGCCGTCACCGAGGTCTTCACGCTGCGGCCGCTCACCGACGCGCTGGTGCGCCGGCTCAACCCGGGGGTGACGGTCGCCTACCTCGCCGACGACATCGCGGAGATCGACTATCCCCGGTGATGCCGTTTCACGAAGGTGTAACCCGGCTCCAGCGTGAACCCGTCGATCTGCTCCTTCTCCATCGCCTGCTGGTGAAGGCTCTGCTGCTTCTTCGACGCGTGGGAGCCGGCGGGCAGCCGGCGGACGAACCCGTTGACCCAATGGTCACGGCGATCGCCGCCGTCACCGTGCCCGTCGCCGCTCGGCTCACCCGGTAGCGGGCCCTCCTCCACCAGCGGGGCGTAGAACAGCAGGTCCAGCGTGTCCTCGCCGTCGACCGCCGGATAGTTGAGCTCGCCCTCCGGGCTCGTGCTGCCGGTGACGCGCGTGACATAGCCCTCGCGGAGCAACTGGTCGACGGCGTTGCGCAGCAGGAACGTGCCCTTCTTGCCACGGCCCAGCCCGCAGTGGGCGGGCAGCTCCGCCTCCGGGAAGACCGCCGACCCGTCGTCGAACACGCGGCCCAGCCGGCGGACAGCTTTCAGCACCTGACCCCGATTGGACACCCCCGGATCGAACTCGCGGGTGATCACCTTCGGGTCGTACTCATGGAAGTAGTCGACGCCGTCCACCCGCAACGGCTCGTCCAGCACGGTGGTCCGCACCACCACGAACTCCTCCGAGGAGCGCCAGGCCACGCCGGCCAGCACACCCGGGCGCACATCGGCCGGCCAGGCGATCCCGGTCAGGTGCAGGCCCGGATCATGAACGGCCACCGACTCGAACGTCTCCCGCACCGGATGGAGGCCCAGCGCCCGGTGCTCCAGGACGACGGTGACCGACTCACGGCCCGCGACCTGGGCGGCCAGCTCGTCGGGCAGAGGGCAGACCGCATTGTCCAGATCCGCCCGGACCAGCGCGAACCGACGACTTCTCACCCGACGAAGATTACCCGGCCGCGGGAGGATCGACCCGAACCGGACTTCAGCTGAAGCCCGGCTCCTCTCCGGTGGTGGGGTGCGGCTCGCTGGTCCCCACCACCTCCCGTCTCCCGCCTCTGACGCCTTCCGCTCTCCTTAGGGTTGCCCTCCCGGCGGCGGCCTTCGGGCGGCAACCTGCCCGCGCAGAATTGTCGGGGGGTCGCGGTAGCGTGCGGGCATGACGGGGATCGATGGAGAAAAGGCCGTTCTGCAGGAGTTTCTGGGCTACCAGCGGGCCACCGCCATGGCGATAGTCGACGGGCTCGGCGAGGTGGCGCTGCACACGACGGTGCTGCCATCGGGCTGGACACCGATCGGGTTGATCGAACATCTGGCTGACGCCGAGCGACACTGGTTCCAGGCCGTCCTGACCGGCACGCTGTCACCCCGCCCGTGGGACGATGGCTGCCCATCGTTCGTGACGCCACGATCCTCGGCCGAGGTGCTCGCGTTCTACCGGGAGCAGTGTTCGCTGTCCGACCGGTTGATCGCGGAAACGCCCCTGGATGCGGCGCCGGTCGGGAAACATGAGGACGAGCGGCTGGCCGCCCAGACCACCGACCTGCGGCGGATCATCCTGCACATGATCGAGGAGACCGCGCGTCACGCGGGCCACCTCGACGCGGCCCGCGAGTTGATCGACGGCCGCACCGGCTTGGGCCCCCGCTGATGGCCGGCAGCCGGATCAGCCCCGCGCCGTCGCCGCCATCCGCGCCCGGAGGCGCTGGAGCAGCGGCAGCAGGCCGTAAACGACGATCGGCACCGCGATCGTCGCCGTGACCAGGGTCCGCACGACCATCGGCACGTCCCGCAGCAGCTCGCCGAGCAGCAGTTGAAGGACGATCAGGGTCGGGGCGACCGCGATCCAGATCATCACGGCCATCTGGTGGCGGCTCGATTTATGGGACACGGCGATTACTCCTCGTTCGTTCGGTTGAAGGGGGTCAGACTGCCGCGACGTTCTGCCGAACCGCCGCGGCCTCGCGCTCCTGGGCCGCGGAGAACGGGAGCGCGGCGCGCACGTCCTCCTCGACCAGGTCGGCGTGCAGGTCGATGGCGGCGGCCGATCCCGCACCGGCCGCGGTGATCACCTGGGCGCGCGGGTCGACGGCGTTCCCGGCGGCCCAGATGCCGGGGAGACTGGTGCGGCCGGTGCGTTCGGAGGTGACGACCGCTCCCAGACCGGCGAGCAGACCGTCGGCGGGGACCAGGCGCGGCCGTACGAACAGGGCATGCGGGGCGACCATGCCGGCCCAGTCGAGTTCGATGCCGGCCAGCCGGTCGCCGTCGATGATCACGCGGTTCACGATGCCGTCGACGACGCGGATGCCGCGGGCGGTCAGCCGCTGACGTTCGGCGCCGGTCGATTCATAACCGTGGGCGAAGAAGGTCACGTCGTCCGACCACTGCCGGATCAGCAGGGCGTGATCGACGCTCTCCGGGCTGCCGCCGAGGACACCGAGCGGGCGGTCCCGCACCTCGTAGCCGTGACAGTAGGGGCAGTGCAGCACGTCCCGTCCCCAGCGTTCGGCGAGACCCGGGATGTCGGGGATCTCGTCACGCAGCCCGGTAGCCACGATCACCCGGCGAGCCCGGAGCCTCGTCGAGTCGTCGAGCCGGACCCGGAATCCGGCGTCCCCGGCGGCAGCCCCGACCGGTGCCGTCGGGGTGATCTCCCGGACGGTGCCGTCGATCAGTCGGCCGCCGTATCCGGTCACCTCGGCCCGCCCGGCGGCGAGCAGGTCGGCCGGGGCCATCCCGTCCCGGGACAGAAAACCCTGCATGTGAGCGGCCGGGGCGTTCCGGGGCTGCCCCGCGTCGATCACGGCCACCCGTCGCCGGGCCCGCACCAGAACCAGGGCGGCACTCAGTCCGGCCGCGCCGCCACCCACCACTGCAACGTCGTATTCGCTCATGCGGCCAAGACTCAACCCACGCCATCCATCCAGCAAACATCGTTGCCGTTTCCGGGAATCCACCCGTCGCCCCGAACACCAACGCCCAAATCCGGCGGCCGCGGAACATCCGGCGCCTACCTAACACCCGCTCTACTCCGCACCCACCGCGCGGCACGCGTCTCGCGGCTCGCACTCACCGCACAGCCACCGCGCCGCACGGGCTCCCGTCTCGCGCGATGCCTCGCATTGACCGCGCGGCACGCATCGCGCCCCGCGCACCCGCCGTGCTCGCTCGGGGCCCTCCATACACGTCGCTACCAGGAGCGACAAGTGGCGGCTTCGGTGCCGTGGGCCGCAGAAACGGCAATCTGGGTTGCTGTTTCTGGGATGACTGCGTGAAATGGGAACGTGGAACAGACGATCGCCGCCGCCCTCGCCGATGTCGGACCGCGGCTCCGACGGCTGCGGACTCAGCGCAATGTCACTCTGACCGCGCTCGCCGAGGTCACCGGGATCTCCAAGAGCACCCTGTCGCGGCTCGAGAGCGGCCAGCGCAAGCCCAGCCTGGAGTTGCTGCTGCCGATCGCCCAGGCGCACCGGGTGCCGATCGATGAACTCGTCGGAGCCCCGCAGGTCGGCGATCCACGAGTGCGGCTGACCCCCCGCACGGTCAACGGCCGCGTGGTGCTGCCGCTGACCCCGCACGCCGGGTCGTTACAGGCGTGGAAGGTGATCATCCCGGCGGACCAGACCGAGCCTGACCCGCGGGTCCACGAGGGTTACGAGTGGCTGTATGTGTTGTCCGGCCGGCTGCGCCTGGTTCTCGGCGACCACGACTTCGTGATCGGCGCCGGCGAGGCGGCTGAGTTCGACACACGGCTGCCGCACTGGTTCGGCAGCACCGGTGACCACGCCGTCGAGATCCTCAGCATCCTGGGCCGCCAGGGTGAGCGGATGCACGTCCGAGCCCGCTCCACCTGAACAAACGACACCCGAACAACGCCACCTGAACGGCAGGCAACCGGCACGGCGGGTGCCTCCGGGTGACCGGCTACTTCTCCGGCAAGCTCGCGATGAGGGCGCCGTACCAGGCGACCCCCTTCACATAAGCGTCGACCGTGATGTGCTCGTCGTTGGTGTGGATCGACTCGCGCTGTTTCTTCGTCATCTCGAACGGCGTGAACCGGTAGACCCGCTCGCTGATCTTCGTGAAGTGTCGGGCGTCGGTCGCGGCCATCATCACGTACGGCGAGGTCACCGCCTCCGGAAAGTGGGCCTCCGTGACCGACGCGATCAGGTCGAAGGCGGAGTCCAGTGGCGACGACGGTGACGGCTCGCCCTCGTCGATCACGGTGATCCGGACCTGCGGGTCCTTGATCACCCGGCGGACGTGCTTGATCACCCCGTCCATCGTGTCGCCGACGAGGATGCGGATGTTGACGCCCGCGGTGGCCGTGGCGGCGACCACGTTGAGTGCCGGTGACCCGCTGAGCGTCGTCACCGCGAAGGTGCTGCGTGCCATCGCCGCCGCCTCGGGGCCCGCCACCAGCAGCAGCCGGGTGAGGAGGGCCCGGCTGCGGACGGCGGTGCTCAACGCGTACCGCATCGGGGTGGAAGCGTGCGGGGCCGCCCGCCGGAAGAGTTCGACGGTGGCGTCCGGCGCCGATGCCCGCATCGGCTGCCGGTCGAGCCGGGTGATGGCCCGCGCGAGCCGCGCCGTCGGGCCGAGCGGGGCCGGGGTGGACGCGTGCCCGCCGCGGCCGTCGACGCGCAACTCGAGCGACGTGATGCCTTTTTCGGTCACGCCGATGACGGCGATCGGTTTCGCGACGCCGGGGAACGCGTCGTAGGCGACCGCCCCGCCCTCGTCGAGCACGAACCACGGGGTGACGCCGCGTCGTCGCAGCTCATCGACGGCGAGCGGGGCCGCGTCGCCGGCGACCTCCTCGTTGCAGCCGAACGACAGCCACACGTCCTGCGCCGGGGTGCGCCCGGCGGCGAGCAGGTCCTCGACGGCCTGGCAGATCGCGGTGAGGCTGCCCTTGCAGTCGAGGGTGCCGCGACCCCAGATGATCCCGTCCTCGACGACCGCGTCGAACGCCGGGTGGGTCCACTCGCCCTCGACCGGCACCACATCGATGTGCGCCATCAGCACGATCGGCTTCTCAGCCGAGGCACCGGCCCAGTGGAACAGCAGGCCGTGGCTGCCGACCCGGATCAGCGGCAGTTCGTGGAGCAGCGGAAAATGCCGCCTCAACGCCTCGTGGAAGGCGTCGAAGGCGGCATGATCCCAGGCCGCCGCATCCCGCGTGGAAACCGTCGGAATGCGGAGCAGCTCGCGGAAAGCCTCGATCATTCAGCGGCCGGCAGAGTGTCCATGAACGAGCTGACCGAGAAGACCGCGTTGCCGGCGCCGGGCGGGCCGTAACCGGGCGGACTACTCAGTCCGTTGGCCTCCATGGTCGCGCGATAGGCCTCGAGAAGCCGGATGTGGTACTCCAGGGGAGCGCCTTCCGGGTTCGTCCGGCCGAGCGGCGTCGTCGGCTCGGGGCACCAGGTGGTGAAGCGCGGCAGAATGCCCCGGGACATGAAATATTGCAGGCCCTCGGTGGTCGACTCGATCGCCTCGTCGACGGTGCGGAAACCGAACGGCTCGGCCATCTCGATGCCGGCGACGAAGTTCGGGATCACATTGCGCGGGCCGAAGACCTCGGCCGACTCCAGAATGCGGCGGTGCCATTCGGCCCGGCCGACATAACGCTCCTTGCCCGGGCAGTGGAGCTCGAACAGCCGCTTGTCCCACACCTCGAAGTTGGGGTGGTAGATGCGGATGCCGTAGTCGTAGAACCGCTGCACGTCCTCTTTCGGCAGGGCCTGCGCGACCACCTTGCCGATCCACCGGCCGGGGAACCGCTCCTCGATGGCCTGCGCATAACGCCCGTAGAAGTCGGCCTCGGCCAGCCCGTCGACCTTGCTGGTGATGCTGCCGCCGGTCAGCGTGTAGGCGTGCGACGTCTTCGCGGTGTCGTACTTGTCGATGATCGCGAGCGCCTCGAGCACCTCGTCGACCGGTTTGACCCCGGTATAGGGCCGCCCGGCCGCCTTGTGCTGCCGCCAGTTGTGGTTGATGTCGCAGTACTGGCATTCCTCTTTGGCGCCGAAATACTGACAGACGCGGAAGACGGTCAGGTAGATGAGATAGCCCCACTGAATGGTGGGCGCCACCTCCATGATCTGCTTGCCGCTCTCCAGCGTGTGCCGGTAATAGTCGGGCATCG
This sequence comes from Actinoplanes subglobosus, assembly GCF_042650585.1. Lineage (NCBI taxonomy): Bacteria > Bacillati > Actinomycetota > Actinomycetes > Micromonosporales > Micromonosporaceae > Actinoplanes > Actinoplanes subglobosus. The sequence continues at coordinate 5,879 of NZ_JBHSBL010000046.1, read as the reverse complement.
GTGGCAGCCCGACATCGGCGATCGCCTTCCCGTCCAGGAAGAGCATCAACCGGCCGTCCTCGGACGGCTTCACCCGGTACGGCGACGAGGGATTGACCCGCACCGAAACGACGGTGCGCCGCAATCCATAGGGCCCACCGGTGAGCACGATCTCCTCCGGCGGGCGCCGCAGCGCCGCCTCACCCAGCTCCGGCAGCGTGCGGTGATCGAACGAGAAGATGAAATACGACTTCGGCTTCACATCACCGTTCTCATTGTCGGTGAGCGCCGAATCGTCGAACGCCAGCCCGCCCCGAAGCAGGTCTTCCTTGATCACCGCCTCGCGCGGAATGTGCGGGAACCGTCCCATCAGATCTTCGATGAGATCCGTACGCGTCTGCATCTTGGCGTCCTCCCAACCCGGACCGTAGCACGCCGGGGTCCTTACATCCGGAGCCAGGCACCCGTGTCACAAATCACCAAACCCCAGGTCAACCCCATCTGTTTCCGGTACGGCCACACCGCCCGCCAACCGCACCCACCCCTCCCGGGGCCACACCGCGAGGCGACCACGACACCGGACCGCAAGGCGCCTCACGGGCGTGTGCGGCCCTCACCGCGCACACCTCTCAGGCGGCCGCGTCGGCGTGATCCCCGGGCAGGACGTCCTCAACGCCGGCCGCCTCGACAGCGGGCGGGGTCCCGGCGCCCGGATCGAGCAACTCCGCGACCAGCAGCGCCCGCCGGACCGCCACACCGACCAGGGCGGGCGTGACGCTCTCGCCGGCCGGTTCGACGGTGACCAGGGTCCGCTCCCGCACCGCCCACGGCGGGATCCGCCGTGTCAGGAACGCCCGGCGCAGGTCGGCCCGGTCCAGCAGCGGCGAGTCACCGACCCGCTCGAACGGCACGTGGTAGGCCATCGACGGCGCCGCCCACGGCAGGCGGACCACCACGACCACACCCCGGCCCTCGGCGCTGTCGGTCAGACCGGCCAACGCGTCACCGGCCCACCGGATCTCCCCCGCGACGACCGGGAACCCGCCGGCCGTGAACGACCAGGCCGCACGCACCCGGACAGTGCCGCCCGGCCGCGGGTCGGGCCACGGCCACTCCCGGCCACGCGGGTCGGTCCGCTCCCACCCGGCCGCCGTCGCGTGCCGGGCCATCACGCTCGCCGCCCGCGACCGGTCGGCCAGCAGCGCGAGGACGCACCCGGCCAGCAGGAGCAGCCACACCGCCCACATCGGAGCCGGCGAGGGGTCGCTGAACGCCGTCGCGCCCGAGGCGAAGATCAGGAACAGTCCACCCAGGGCACCGAGCCAGGTCACGGCCGCCGCGACGGCCAGTGCCCAGCGCCCGAACTGCCGGGTCCAACGGCGCAGCGGCATCGGCATTCCTCATGATCGAACCGGGCGTGGCGCCGCACACGATAGCGACATCTGTCATCATCGGCGTGCCCCGGGGCGGCCGCTGTGCCGGGCCCGCACGCGGTGGCACACCATCGCGTCGCCCATCGTCAGGGCAACAGGATCAGAGCCGCCCGTGCCAGGTACCGGGCGCGGTCCCACTCCGGACGGGTGGCGAGTGCCTCGGCGTTCCACAACGTCCGGTCATGGTCGTCGCTCATGGTGTCGAGCTGCTCGTCGAGCTCGACCAGCGCCGGCACCGCCGTGGGATCGATCCAGCCACGGTCCACGAACGACGGCAGCAGCCGGAAACCCTGATCGAACTCCAGCGCCAGCTCGTCCACGACGGCGCCACCATCGGCGAAGACCCGGCTCAGCCAGGCAACCTGGACCTCGGCGTCGGACGCGAGCACAGCAACGGCACGAACGAACCCGAGCGCGGCCCGGGCACCCGGTTCCTCCACACGATCAGCCTCGCTCAGGACGGTCACCATCGGCAACCCTTTGACAGCGATCGGTAGACCTCAGGGGACACGTCGTCATCGCGGAGGGATCATTGAGCATCGTCGCGCCGGAGATCATCGTGCGCCTGACCGAGGAGCAGGCCCGGGCGGGCGGCCCCGGTTCGGGCTACGCGGTCGACCCCGGCTATCTGAACGTCTTCGGCACCATCGGCTGTGTCCTCCTCCTCACCCCCGCCGGGGAGGTCCTGGTCGACCACCACGACGAGGAGGGCATCGTCGAGGCCACACCGGACGAGCGGGAGTTCGCGCACGTACGCGCCGCCAGCGGCCACCCGGAGTTGCGGGGCCTGATGCCGTCCCGGCCGGCGGACGCCGTCGACTGCCCGCTCTGCCACGGTGCCGGTTCCGTCCCCCTGCCGAACGGGCACCGGGTGTTCTGCGGCGCCGAGCAGTGCAACAGCCGTGGGTGGGTACCGCCTCACTCGTGAGCGCCGCGGTCCAGCCAGTCGCCGATCAGTCCCCAGCCTCAGTACGCCAGGTGTTTGCGGGTGAGCTTGGCGACTTTCTCGACCAGGGTGACGCCGGCGGTCATGTTCTTGTTGCGGCGGGTCAGGACGGCCACGGAGACGTCCACCGAGCCGTTCTTCGCGGTGATACGGCCGATCGTGTTGACCGCCCACAGGCCGCCGTCGGCCGTACGCGTGTCCCATCCGTTCTTGACCGTGAAGATCTCGCCCTTCTTCGCGATTGCCGGGACGCCCCAGTCCTGCGCCGTGGAGACCGTGTTCATCAGGGTGAACGCCGTCTTACGGGAGGCCGCGGAGAGCGGGCCTCTGGTGTCGACCAGTTCCGACAGGAGAACGACCTGGTCGGAGGCGGTGGTGCGGGTCAGGCCCCAGCGGCTGTCGACGACGGTCTGCGTCAGACCGAGCCGCTTGTTGCATTTCGTGACCGCCGCCTTCCCACCGATCCGCTGGTAGAGGGAAGTGGTCGCGTTGTTGTCGCTGAGCCGGATCATCGGGCGGGCCAGCTTCATCTCGGCGGAGGTCGGGGCACGGCCGGCGTCCTGCGCCTTGAGGAGCATGCAGGCGAGGATCTGCACCTTCACGATGCTGGCGGTGTCGTATTTGACGGAACCGCGATAGACGTACCGCTGGCCGGTTTTCCGATCGAGAACGGCGACCGCGAAATCGCCTTTGACGGCTTTCAGCGCGGTGTTGAGGCTTTTGACACGGGCGGCACGGTCGGTCACCGTCTGTTTCGGTGCGGCCGGTGCCGGGGAGGCCGCGGACGTCGAGGCCGCCGGGGCGGGCGTGGCCGGCAGAACCGCCGCGGCCACCACCACCGGCCCGGGGTCGTGCATCACGGGCGCGTCGTCGTCGAGCACGGCCACGATCAGGCCACCTCCACCGAGAGTGACGACCGCTGCCAGCGTGACAATCCAGAACCGGAACGACCTCATGGCGGCCCACTCTATGACACCGGAAGGAAATCCGCGGTCAGCGAGATCAGTGCCCGTGCGGCGGCGCCCGGCGGACGGTCCGCCGGAACGGCCAGCGACAACGGCCACCGGAGATCGGCACCGGTCACCGGAATCGTCACGAGCCCTTTTCCACCGGTCAGCAGAAAACGCGGGAGAAGAGCAACACCGAGCCCATTTCGTACGTAATCCGCGCTCGTCCCGATGTCGGTGATCTCGATGGTCACGTGCCGCCGCACGCTGGCCGCCGCGAACGCCCGGTCGGCGACGTCCCGGTTGCCGTAGCCGGCCGGCAGGTCGATGAAGTCGAGCCCGCCCAGTTCCTCGATCGGCACCGCCGCCCGGCCGGCCAGCGGGTGATCGGGCGGCACAGCGAGATCCATCACCGAACTGGCCAGCTCGACCAGATGCACACCCGCCGGACGTGGCCCGGGCACCGACACGAACGCCAGGTCGAGGCGGTGCTCGGCGAGCATCGCGACGAGCCCGCGCGAGCCCATCGGGGACACCGCCGTCTGCAGGAGTACGCCGGGGTGACGCCGGTGGTACTCGCCGAGCAGCGCGGGCAGGTCGATCACCCGGATCGAGGTGAGCGTGCCGATCCGCAGGGTGCCGCGCAGGCCGCCGCGCACCTCGGCGACCGCGTCCCGGGCGTCCCGGGCCGCGTCGAGGGCGACCCGGGCGCGAGGCAGCAGGGCAAGACCGGCGTCGGTGAGGTGGACCCGTTTGGCGTTGCGGTCGAGCAGCGGGGCGCCGAGCTCGCGTTCCAGGGTCTTGATCGCGGCGGACACGGCGGACTGGACCACGTGCAGGCGGGCGGCCGCACGGGTGAAGTGCTGCTCCTCGGCGACGGCGACGAAGTATTCGAGCTGGCGGAGTTCCACACCTGGAAGTATCAACGACAGCGATCGTCGCGAGCTGAATCTTTCGTTGGTGGTGATGATCGAAGCGGCGGACAGTCGGCACATGGCACTTCTGGAGACACGGGTGGTCACCCGGACCACGGGCTTCTGGCCCGTCGCGTTCGCCTTCGCGGTGGCGATGGCGTTCTCGACCGTTCCGGCACCGCTCTACCCGCTCTACGGTTACTCCACGTTCACGGTCACGGTGATCTTCGCGGCCTACGCGGTCGGTGTGGTGGCCAGTCTGCTGCTGGCCGGGCACGTGTCCGACCAGGTCGGACGGCGGACCATCCTGATTCCGGCACTCGGGCTGGAGATCGTCGCGGCGGTGCTGTTCCTCTCCGGGACATCACTGCCGGTGCTGCTGGCGGCGCGGTTCATCACCGGGCTCGGCGTCGGCATGATCACCGCCACGGCGACCGCGCACCTGCTCGAGCTCAACGGGACCTCCGGCGCCCGGTTCGAGATCGTGTCGACAGCGGCGAACATCGGGGGCCTCGGACTGGGAACGCTCGTCGCCGGTCTGCTCGCCTCTTTCGTGGACGCTCCGCTGCGTACGCCGTACCTCATATTCTTGATCCTGCTGGTGGCGGCCGTCGCCGCGGTCGCGAGCGCACCGGAGACGGTGCGCCCGAATCCCGGCTACCGGTACCGGCCGCAGCGGGTGACCACCGGCCGCGGCCCCGCCCATCTCGCCGCGGCGACCGGCGCGTTCGCCGCGTTCTCGGTCTTCGGTTTCTTCACCTCGGTCGCGCCCGGATTCGTCGCCGGCACCCTGCACCACCCCTCACGCGCGCTCGCCGGACTGATCGTCTTCGCGGTCTTCGGCGGCTCGGCGGCCGCGCAGACCCTCACCACCGGATGGCCGGCGCGGCGCCGCACCACCGTGGGCCTGACCGCCCAGGCCCTCGGCACGATCATCCTGGTGACCGGAATGCATCAGGCAAGCCTGACGGTCTTCCTGCTCGGCGGCCTGCTCGCGGCCGCCGGGGCCGGCGTCCTTTTCAAAGCGAGCATCGGTACGGTCGCCGCGCTCGCGACCGACCGGGAGCGAGGCGCGGCGCTAGCCGGAATCTTCCTGATCGCCTACGTCGCCCTGGCCGTCTCCGCCCTGTCGATCGGCACAGCCGCACAATCGGCCCCGGTGATCACGGTGATGACCTGGTTCGCCGTGGTGCTGCTGGCCCTGCTGGCCGGCGTCGCCACCCTGCACCGTCAGTCGTCGAACGGCTCAGTCTGACGGTGCAGCGTCCGGCAGCCCAGACAGATCGACGAGTACCCGCTGGTGAACATCGCCATCATCGGCAGATCCACCAGCGGGCTCCCGGGCCCCGGCTCGGGCAGAGTCAGCTGCTCGGTATACCTGTCACACGTCTGGCACCGCACCGTCACCCGGCGCCCACGACCGGATTCGATCAGCGCCCCGAGAAACGCCTCCGGAAATCTGAAGCCCATCGCCCCACCCTGCCGCCCGCTCCCCCATACCGCCACCCTGCCGCCCGCTACCCACAGCCGCCCGGCCACCTCACCCGCCACCTCACCCGCCACCTCGCCGCCGCCCCCGCCCCGCATCCGTGCCCACCTCCGTAGCAGGCCCCTCCGCCTCCCCGCCGCGCAGCCGGGGGCCCCACCTCCCTCCGCAGCC
>NZ_JBHSBL010000045.1:24474-79278 GCF_042650585.1 Actinoplanes subglobosus | reverse complement strand
TAATTGGCACTGGCTTATCAAGCACCCTGTTGAGTTCTCAAAGAACAACCGCACATCAAGATCCGAGCCCTATTCAGGCTCGCCCCTGAGGCAACCGCTCCATAATACTTGGTCGTTTTCGCCGCACAGATTTGACCTCTGCTGGCAACGCCCAAGTGGTTCCCCGCGATGCGGGAAGTGGCCTTAGCAGAACCGGCCTACGACCACTTTCGTGATCTCGCCGCCCGGCTCCCTGCTGGCTTAGCCACTCTACCCGGTCGGCTTCGCAACCGCAAATCCAAATTCTTGGATCTTTTGTCGCTCCACCCGGTGTCGAGATCGAGCATAACTCGCTCTCGACGACCCCCGTGGCACCTTCTGGAATGTCACTTTCGTGGCGCTCCGTACCGGTTTCCCGTTGGCAGAGAGAAAGTTACGCGACCCATGCCGCTGACCGCAAATCGACGTCCATGCCCGCCGCGGGCGCTGAGACCACACACGATGGAGGCAACCCATGACAGAGTGGTGGCATGGCCACTCCCCCGGCGCTGGCGACCGACGCGGTCCTGGGCTTGCTCGTCCCGCTCTGGCAGTGGGCGATCGGGCTACTTGTGCTGGTCACGGTCGTGGTGTCGGCGCGGAAGCTGTTGATGCGCGGCCCCACCCGGATGGGCGGGGCGCTCCTTCTCGTCGGCGGCGCGGTGCTCGTCCTGACAGCGATCAGCTACATCGTCGAGAGTTTGTGACGCCGGATACACCTTGGATCTTGGGCTCCGTCATCCGGTTCTAGAGCCGACGGTTGGCGAGGCTCGGCACCTCGGTACGGATCGTCTCGAGCCGGTCCAGGTCCAGGTCAGCGAAGGTGACGCCGACCGAGTCGACGGCCTGGGCGATGACTGTGCCCCACGGGTCGACGATCATGCTGCGACCGAAACAGGTCCGGCCCGGCTCGTGATCACCGACCTGCCCCGCCGCGAGCACGTAACACTGGTTCTCGATCGCGCGGGCACGCAGCAACACCTCCCAGTGGTCACGGCCCGTGTGCAGCATGAACGCGGCCGGCACCACGAGAATCCGGGCGCCGGCGATCGCCAGCTCGCGGTACAGCTCGGGGAACCGCAGGTCGTAGCAGATACTCAGCCCGGTGGGCACGCCACCGACCTCGGCGACGACCGTGACGTCGCCGGGCGCCACGGTGCGCGACTCCTGATAGGAGACCCGGCCCGCGATCTCCACGTCGTACAGATGGATCTTGCGGTAGATCGCCGCTCTCTCGCCGTCGGGAGCGAAGACCAGCGAGGTGTTGTAGGTCCGGTCGGCGTCCGGCCCGGTCTCGTGGAACGAGCCGGCATGCACCCAGAGCCCGAGCTCACGGGCCGCGGCCGCGAAGAACCCGGCGAACTCGCCGTCGACCGGCTCCGGTTTCGGGGCGTCGGCCGAGCGGCCGAGAAAATCGACATACTCCGGGAGGACCGCGAACTCCGCGCCGCCCGCGGCGGCACGTTCGAGCAGCTCACGAGCCACGGTCAGATTGTGGGCACGGTCTTCCCGTGAGTTCAGCTGGCAGACGGCGACGCGCATGGATCGAGCGTACGGCCACACGCCCCGATCCGTGCCGGTCCAAGACTCCGTGACCGGCCCCCGGTGCTGTCACGGCCCCGACGGTCGGGTGCCAGTCGGCCTTCCACCCACGCCTGTTCGCCTCACGTCCGCCGGAAACAGCACTGCCGCCGCCCAGTGAGGGCAGCGGCAGCATGACGAAGCAGGAAGCCGGTCAGGCGGATTTCTCCTCGCGCTCCGGACGACGGCGGCGGCCCACGAACTCGCGCGGGACGATCGTCGGGATCACGTTTTCCACGACGACCTCGCGGGTGATCACGACTCGGGCGGCGTCAGGGTTGCTCGGCACCTCGAACATCACGTTCTGCAGCACCTCCTCCATGATCGCCCGAAGGCCACGGGCACCGGTGCCCCGCAACATCGCCTGGTCGGCGATGGCCTCCAGTGCGCCCTCGTCGAACTCCAGCTCCACGCCGTCGAGCTCGAAGAGACGCTGATACTGCTTCACGTAGGCGTTGCGCGGCTCGGTGAGGATCTTGATGAGCGCGTCACGGTCGAGGTTACGGACCGTCGTGATCACCGGGAGCCGGCCGATGAACTCGGGGATCAGACCGAATTTGAGCATGTCCTCCGGCATGACCTTGCCGAAGATGTCGTCGGTGTTCCGCTCGGAGATCGATCGGAGCCGGGCGCCGAAGCCCACGCCGCTCTGTCCGACCCGCTGCTCGATGATCCGGTCCAGGCCCGCGAAGGCGCCGCCCACGATGAACAGCACGTTCGTCGTGTCGATCTGGATGAACTCCTGGTGCGGGTGCTTGCGTCCGCCCTGGGGCGGGACGTTCGCGACCGTACCCTCAAGGATCTTGAGAAGGGCCTGCTGGACGCCCTCGCCGGAGACATCGCGGGTGATCGACGGGTTTTCGCTCTTGCGGGCGATCTTGTCGACCTCGTCGATGTAGATGATGCCCTGCTCAGCGCGCTTGACGTCGTAGTCGGCGGCCTGGATCAGCTTGAGCAGGATGTTCTCGACATCCTCGCCGACGTATCCGGCCTCGGTGAGCGCAGTGGCATCCGCGATGGCGAACGGCACGTTCAGCATGCGGGCCAGCGTCTGAGCCAGGTGCGTCTTACCGCAGCCGGTCGGGCCGATCAGCATGATGTTGGACTTGGCCACCTCGACGTCGGAGCCCCCGCCGGGAGCGCCGTTCGACTCGGCCTGGATCCGCTTGTAGTGGTTGTAGACCGCGACGGAGAGTGCTCTCTTCGCCTGCTCCTGGCCAACGACGTAGTTGTCCAGGAACTGGCAGATCTCCATCGGCTTGGGAAGCTCTTCCCACTTCACCTCGCCGGTCTCGGCCAGCTCCTCTTCGATGATCTCGTTGCAGAGGTCGATGCACTCGTCGCAGATGTAGACCCCGGGGCCCGCGATGAGCTTCTTGACCTGCTTCTGCGACTTCCCACAGAAGGAGCACTTCAGTAGGTCGCCACCGTCGCCGATCCGTGCCACCTACGTTCTCCCTGCGTTCATTGGCCGGCCGTCGACCGGACCTTGTACGAGGACTGATTGCCTCGTTGCCATCTATCGTCCGCCGACCCGCCTACCTGAGGCTGCCGACTCGACGTTACCCGCAAAGGGGCTGTTCTCCGACCCCCCAAAACGGGCGTGTCAGGGGTCGGCCAGTCTAGCGCTTGCCGGCCGGCCCCTGACATCGCGTGCTCCGCGTCAGACGCCGGCGGTCTGGAGGCTCTTCTTGCGGGTCGCCAGAACGACGTCGACCAGCCCGTACTCCTTGGCCTCGTCCGCCGTCATGATCTTGTCGCGGTCGATGTCCTTGCGGACCTGCTCCACCGGCTTCGAGGAGTGGTGCGAAATCAGCTCCTCCAGCTGGGTCCGCATCCGCATGATCTCGCGCGCCTGGATCTCGATGTCCGACCCCTGGCCGTAACCACCCTCGGTGGCCGGCTGGTGGATGATGATCCGCGAGTGCGGAAGCGCCATCCGCTTGCCCGGGGTGCCACCGGCGAGCAGCACCGCGGCCGCGCTGGCCGCCTGACCGAGGCAGACCGTGCTGATGTCGGGCCGCACATACTGCATGGTGTCGTAGATCGCGGTCATCGCGGTGAACGAGCCACCGGGCGAGTTGATGTACATCAGGATGTCACGGTCCGGGTCGGTGCTCTCCAGCGTCAGCAGCTGGGCCATCACGTCGTTGGCCGACGCGTCGTCCACCTGGACGCCGAGGAAGATGATCCGGTCCTCGAACATCTTGTTGTAGGGGTTGGACTCCTTGATGCCCCACGAGGTGCGCTCGGAGAACGAGGGCAGCACGTAGCGGTTGTGCACCGGAGCGAACCCGGGAGGCATGGAAAGGTCGGTCATGGTTCAGCTCCTCAGTTCAGCGTTCCGGCACCGTCCGGGACCTGCGTGGCCCCGGTGATCACCTTGTCGATGAAGCCATAGTCCTTGGCCTCCTCGGCCGTGAACCAGCGGTCCCGGTCGAAGTCGGCCGCGATCTGCTCCTGAGTCTGACCCGTGTGAAACGCGATCCGCTCCTGGAACATCCGCTTGGTGTAGAGCATCTGCTCCGCCTGGATGGCGATGTCAGCGGCGGTGCCACCCATGCCACCGGACGGCTGGTGCATCATGATGCGGGCGTGCGGCAGGGCGAAACGCTTTCCCGGGGTCCCGGCGCAGAGCAGGAACTGCCCCATCGAGGCGGCCATGCCCATCGCGACCGTCTGCACGTCGTTGTCGATGAACTGCATCGTGTCGTAGATGGCCATACCCGAGTAGACAGAGCCACCCGGCGAGTTGATCCAGAGGTGGATGTCGGCCTCCGGGTCCTCGGCGGAGAGCAGCAGCAGCTGCGCGCAGATCCGGTTGGCGCTCGCGTCGGTCACCTCGCTGCCGAGGAAGATGATCCGCTCGCGCAGCAGGCGGTTGAAGACCGAGTCGTCGAGGTTGCCACTCAGGGTGTCACCGCCGCCGCGCCGCGACACGGGCCCGGTGGGGATGTGGAGATCGGTCATGGCAGCCCTTCACAGCTTGCTGTGTCGGCCGAAGATCCGGCCGGCAGGTTGTCCGTCGTACGACCAACCTAACTGGTCGGATGCGCATCAGCTTCCCGCTCGGGCAGGTGTTCGCTGACAGCGCATCGGGTGGCCGTACCCCCGGAAAAGACACCGGCCACCGCGCACCGTGAGCGGTGCGCGGTGGCCGGGTGAAGCGAATCAGATCAGTGGTTGTGACCCGCGTGGTCGTCACCGTCGCGAAGGTCCTCCAGCGAGAGCGTGTTGCCCTCGGAGTCCTTCATCGTGACCTGCTCCATGACCGACGCGAGCGCCTTGCCCCGGCGGACGTCGCCGAAGACGGCGGCCGCGGCGCCCGAACGCACCAGCTGGTCGTAGTACTGCTGGGGCTGCATCTGGGCGCGCTGCGCCCGGTGCACGATCTCGTGGCCGAACTCGTCGTCGGTGACCTGAACGTCCTCGGCGTCGGCGATCGTGTCGAGCAGCAGCTGGATCCGGACGCCCTCCTGAGCGGCCTCGGTCAGCTCCTGGTCGATCTGCTCCTCGGTCTTCTCCTCGGAGGCGAGGTAGTCGGCCAGGGTCGCGCCGATCCGCTCGAGCTGGTCGGTCATGGCCTGCTTGCGGCCCTCGACCTCGTCCTTGACGACACCCTCCGGAGCGGGGATCTGCGCCGCCTCGACGAGCTGCTTGAGCGCCTCGTCACGGGCCGCGTAGATCTGCTCGACCTTCTTCACCTTGGTGATCCGGGTCTGCAGGTCCTCGCGGAGCTCGGCGAGAGTGTCGAACTCGCTCGCCAGCTGGGCGAAGTCGTCGTCGATCTCGGGGAGCTGCTTGTCCTTGACGCTCTTCACGACGACCTTGACCTCGGCGTCGCGGCCGGCGAAGTCGCCACCGACGAGCTGCGTGGTGAAGGTGGCCTCCTCGTCGGCGGACAGGCCGACGAGCACCTCGTCGAGGCCCGGGAGCAGCTGCTTGCTGCCGACCTCGTGGGAGATGTTGGTGGCCGAGCCGCCCGGAACGTCCTCACCGTCGACGGTGGCGTTCAGGTCGAGCTGAACGTAGTCACCCTCCGCAGCGGCACGCTCGACGGTCTTCAGGGTCGCGAAGCGCTCACGCAGGCCGTTGATCTGCTCGTCGATCTCGCTGTCGCCGATCTCGACGGCCGGAACCTCGACGGTGATCGCGGCCAGGTCCGGAACGACGATCTCCGGGCGGACGTCGACCTCGGCCGTGAACTTCAGCGGCGCGTTGTCGGCGAACTCGGTGATCTCGACCTCGGGACGCCCCAGGGTCTTGACGTCGTGCTCCTGGACCGCGGCGAGGATCTGCTGCGGGATCGCCTCCTGAACGGCCTCGTTCAGCACGGCGCCACGGCCGACACGCTGGTCGATCACCGCCGCCGGAACCTTGCCCTTGCGGAAGCCCGGCACCTGGACCTGCGCGCCGATCTCCCGGTACGCCTTCTGCAGGCTCGGCTTGAGCTCCTCGAACGGCACCTCGATGGCGAGCTTCACCCGAGTCGGGCTCAGAGTCTCGACGGTGCTCTTCACAGGCGTACTCCTTGTTGCTGCGGATGTTGGTATCAGTCGGGGTGGCGGGATTTGAACCCACGGCCCCTCGCTCCCAAAGCGAGTGCGCTACCAAGCTGCGCCACACCCCGTGGCGTCGGCCAGTGTATGCGGTCGGCTCGCCCGCGTGTGCGCTGGAGTCACCTGCTGGGGAATCCGGTTCGCGCGGACGGGAGATGATTCAGTAAGCTGTGCACGAGCCCCACGGTTTACCGGGGGTCTCGCGGGCGTAGCTCAATGGTAGAGCCTCAGTCTTCCAAACTGATTACGCGAGTTCGATTCTCGTCGCCCGCTCTGACATGAAGGCCCAGGTCAGCGGTGGTTTCGCTGGTCTGGGCCTTCGTCATTCACCCGCCCGGATGATCTTGTCCACCACTAGATATCGGCGGGCCGGTCCCGGCGATGCTTGCCCGCCTTGCCGTCGCCGGTCCCGTCGTCTGTCGGCTTGCTGCGCTTCGCCAGCCTGTCGCCCGCGGCCTTCGCCGGCTTCCCGTTCTCCGCGATCTTCGTGATCCGCTTGTCCATAATCTCGGCGATCTCGCGGTCTGGCTCGCTCGTCGCGTGCCGATAGATCAACGCGGCCCGCATGCTGGCGTGGCCCATCCGGTGCATCAGCTCGCGCGTGCTGGCGCCGCTGGCCGCCGCGATGTTGTTGCCGGTGTGCCGGAGGTCATGGAAGTGGAATCCCGCTGGCATCCCCGCGTCCGCCAGCGACTTGGCCCACTTCACCGCCCGTCGGAAGTTCCCCGTCCGCAGCGGCATGTCCTTGTCTCCAGTGAAGATCAACGCTTCCGGGTGTGCGCCGGTGAACTTCCCCAAGTGGCTGATCAGAGCCTTGCGGGCAACTGCCGGAAGAGCGACGACCCGGATTCCTGCCGCTGACTTCGGCGGACCGAACTCCAGACCTGACTTCAAAGCCGCCAATTTCCTGGGTACGCGTACGGTCCCGGCCGCCAAGTCGACGTCGCACCGCCGCAGCGCGGCCAACTCGCCCCACCGGAGACCGGAGAACGCAGCGACCGTGATCAACGCCACGTATCGCGGCGGCATTTGCTCGGCGAGCGCGAGGACCTGGGCGACGGTGGCGACCGGGCGCTCCGGGGTGTGGTACCGGTCGTAGCCGGGGATGCGGCACGGGTTCTGCTTCAAGATCTCGTCTTCACGGACCGCGGTGTTGAGGATCGCCCGGAGCAGCGAGTAGGACTTCACGGCCTGCGACTCGGTGGTGCCACTTGCCAGCAGCTTGCCTCGCCACGAGCGGATCGTCTGCGGCTTGATGGCGCCGAGCGAGAGGTGGCCGAGGATCGGCTCGATGTGCAGGCGGAACAGGTCCTCGTAGTTCTCGCGGGTGCGCGGCTGCAGCTTGCGGTGGGCGATCCACTCTTTGCCGTACCCGGAGAGGTGCACCTCGCCGGCTTCCGGTGCCTGCCACTCGCCGCGGATGATCTCCGACTCGATCAGGGTCAGCCACTGGGCCGCCAGCTTCTCCGTCTCGAAGGTGTGGTCAGCGTTGCGGGTGATCCCGTCCGGGCCGAGGTAGCGCGCCTGGTAGCGGCCCGAGGGCAGCTTGCGAATGTTGCCGAAACGGCGGTGGCGCTTCTGGTTGGCCATCAGTGGGCCCCCCGTACGTAAGCGCGGATCGCGGCCCGGTCGGTCGGGGCGACGCGGTGCGAATCGATGTAGTGGACGATCGCGGCCGGGTCGAAGCGGACCAGGCGGCCGACCTTGACGAACTCGATGCGGCGCTCGGAGACGAGACGGCGCACGAATCTCGGTGTGGCACGAAGGCGAGCGGCGACCTCATCGGCGGTCAACAGCTCGTCATCCATTCGGGTCCTCCTCATGTCGGGATCAGGCGGCTTGCTGGGTTGGGACAGTTGCCGAAAGAGATCTGACCTGGGCTCGCCAGCGGATTCGCTCCGAGACGGCCCGCAAAATCCGGTGTTCCAGGGGTAGGACGTCCGGGTCCTCGGGGCGAGCCAGCTCGAAGCGGTACCGGTCCTTCTCGTCCGGGGTCGCCTCCTGCTCGGCGTCGCCGCCCAGGGCCGCGCGGATCCACGCCCGGTTGTCGGCGCGGTGGTCGGCCAGGGTCTTGCCCGACCACTGCCGAGAGACCAGGACGCGGCGGCCGGTGAAGCCGAGGGTTGCCCGCTGGTGGACCTTGCCGGTGCAGCGGCCGGGGACCAGGCCCGCCTTGACTCGGTCCGGCTGGACGCCGTAGAGCAGCCAGTTCGCGCACGTGGGCGAGCAGGGCAGGACGGACAGCTCGGCGTGCAGGCGATCGGCGTGCGCCTTCTGGGTGGCCGAGTTCGCCGGCGCGTGCTCGGTCAGGTCCTTGGTGACGTACTTCGTGACGTAGCGGATCGAGCGCTCGGCGTCCTTCGAGCCCTGGGCGATGCCACGGGCGTCGACACGACCAAGCCTTGCGACGTACGCGGGGCGCGCGTCCGGGTCCTCCAAGGCGTCCAGCGCTTCGCCCCACGTCGGCAGGGTCTCGCCGGTCGCCGGGTCGACGTAGCCGCCCAGGTCGGCACTCCAGATCGGCGGCCGGTCAACGGTGTAGACGAACTCGTCGAACGGGGGCCACCACACCTGGTGGTACGTCGCGGCGGCCACCTGGTTGACCAGGCGTCGGGGCAGGGTGCCCCGCACGGCGAAGTGCGCGTGCGGGGCAAGGCGGCGCTGGAGCTCAATGGCGCCGGCGTACTGGACGTTCCAGCCCGCGGCCCGGCGCAGGTTCTGCCACCAGCGGTCGAGCACCCGAGCGAAGTGGATCGCGTCGAGCGCGGCCCGTCGGTAGTCGTAGGCGGTGGGGTCCACAGGCGTGCCGAGCTTCGGGTCGTGCGGGTGGTGGCGCTCGCCGCAGGCGCACGGGATCACGTAGGCGCCGCGCCGCATGTGGGAGTGGACCTGTCCGTGCGAGTCGAGGGTCAGCGTGACCAGCATCGACGGGCGGTAGGTCTGGCCCGCCTTGCCTTGGAAGGCGCGGCCGACCGTGCGTGGGTCGACGGGCAAGCGAGGCAGGTCCGGTGAGTCGTGCCGGCGCTTGGTCGAGCGGGCGCGGCGGGGACGGTCATCGCGCTCCTTCGGAGTCAGGTGGCCACGTAGGTCCGTCTCGGCCAGGACCTCATCGACCTCAGCGATGCGGGCGTCCAGTTCGGCCAGTTGCTCGACACGCTCGTCCGGAGTCATCGGCTGGTAGTGCACCGCGGCCCGGTCGAACTCCAGGTGAGCGCGGGTCTTCACCAGGTCGAGGGCGTCCTCTCCGGGGCGGTCGGGGCGGATTGCCGGCTCGTCTTCCAGGTGCCAGCCCTCGCGGATCTGCTGGATGCGGAGACGGCGGTTGCGTTCGGCGCAGGGCTTGCACTTGGCGGCCAGCCGGGCGCCGCACGGAATCTCGACGACCTCGGTCAGGCCGGTCACGGTGTCGGTGCGGCGGAGCGGGAGCGGGCGGACGCAGACGCCGTTCCGCTCGGCGAGCAGGGTCAGGGCCTCACGAGCGAGAGGTTGGCGCATCCGGGCCGCGCGGGAACCGGGACGAGGCTCGACGAGGGTCAGCGTGGGCTTTGGAGCTGGGTCGGTCACAGTGCGGCCTCACGGGGTCGAGTCGGGAACGCGGTCGCCGGGACGGGCACCAGGACAGGACGAGGTCGGGTCGGCACCTCGCCGGCCTTCTGCTCGGGCGGTCCCAGGAGCGGTGTCTGTTGGACCGGCGTGTCCCGAGCCAGGGCGGAATGCTCGGCCAGCGCAGCCGGGGCGATCGGCATTGCTGGGATCGTCGGCGCCGCCGTCGTCATCGGGCTCACTGGCGCGACCTGAGCAGCGGACGCTGGCCGCGCTTGTGCGACCGGAGTAGCCGCCGGCCCAGCCGCGGTGACCGTTGTCGCCGGGACCGCCGGAGCTGATGGTGCCGCCGTGGTGGTCGGCGCACCGGCCAGGACGAGCTTGGACAGGCCGAGGAAGGCCAAGGCCGGGACGGCGGAGAGCAGCCAGCCGGACGGACCCGGCTTGGCGACGGCGAGCTGAGCGGACAGGGACAGGCCCGCGGCACAGACGAGCAGGAACATCGGGTAGCCGACCGAGCCGCCGGTCCGGCGGCGCTGCCGGATCACCAGCAGCGCCGCCATCGGGATCAGTTCGGAGATCACCGCGTTTGCCCAGCCGAACCACTCCCCCGTACCCGCCGGGGAGTTGGCCATCGTCCAGTCCTTGACGTGGGTGAACGACGCGGCGCCCGCGAAGCCGCCGACCGTGAGCAGGATGGCGACGAGGAGTGCGCCCTCAATGCGCTTCATCGGTCACCGCCGCGGGCGTAGGTGGCGGCCAGCTCGGTGACGTCGTCGTCATCGAGGTAGGAGAAGCGGACCCGGACCGGTTCACGGACGCCGTCGAGGACGACGTAGCCGACGCCGGCCGACGTCTCCGGGATCAGGTCGCACACCGCTCCCCTGTCCCGCGCGCCGTCGCCGAGGACCATGTCGGCCTGCTCCGGTTCGGTCATCCGCAGCGCGATCCGGGTCGGGAACAGGTCGCGGAACGGCAGGACGTCCTTGCGCGGGTCTTGCAAGGCGGCGATCACGTGGATGCCGACCGCGCGGCCTTGGGAAAGCAGCAGGCCCAGCGACTCGCGGATGCGGTCGCGGACCTTCCGGTCGGTCAAGTAGGCGGTCAGTGCCGCCAGCTCGTCGACGACCACCACGATCAGCGGCTCGTCGACGGTCGGGGTGTGTTGGCGGGTTACGCCCCGGAGGCGGTTCGCCCGCTGGCGCATGCGCTTGACGGCCTCCTCCAGGACGCCGGCCATGCTGTCCGGGTCCTCGTAGGCGAACCGGGTGAACAGCGGGGCGCCGGCGGCCAGTTCCATGCCGCCCTTCGGGTCGAACGCCCACACCTCGACCAGGCCGGACGCGATCCCACCGGCCAGTGAGCGCAGCATCGACCAGATCACCGAGCCCTTGCCGGAGTTGGTGGCACCGGCGATCAGGACATGCGAACCGGTCAGCCTCATGTGGTAGGCGGTGCCGTCTTCGCGTACGCCCAGGTTGAGGTTGGAAAGGTCCGGCGCAGCCGGGACCGGAAGGTGTCGCACCGTGCCGGTCAGCGGATCGCGACGGGCGAAGTACAACACCACGCGGTCGGGTCGGTTGGTGGTGTAGGCCCGCGCCTCACGAAGCTGGAAGGTGTACGCCAGACGCGGCGCAGCCTTCGCCCAGTCGTCAGGGTGCTGGCCGGGCAGCAGGCGGACCGTCACCCGGTCGCCCCAGCGGTTCGAGCGGACGCCGAGCAGGCGAGGCACCCAGCGGTCGCCGCCGTGCACGCCGACCAGGCCGCACGCGGTCATGGCCGGAGTCCAGCCACGGCGGTAAATCCACAGGCGCCGGATCTGGGCGACTGCCGGGTACCAGCCGAATCGCAGCCAGGACACCGGGTGCAGTCGCCACCAGGTGACACCAACGGCGACGAGGCCGACGAAGACGCCCAGGAGCACCGGCCAGCCGTGCGTTTCGGCGAGCCACCAGGACACGGCGACAGGGCCGGTGATCCACCAGTATCGGGCCGCCAGCACGACTGTGCGGAACGTGCCCCGGGCCAGCCACACGACGAGGAGCAGCCAGCCCGGGATCCGCCACACCGGCAAACGGGTGTTCAGCGGAGCGGTGGGGATCTTCTCCCCCGGGATCACGTTGATCAGCGGCATTCGCGCCACCCCCGACCGGTCCGGGCCGGACGGCCCAGCGACCGAACGCACGACCGGCACGCCATGTGCCGCCGGTCGAAACGGCGAGGGGCTACCCACGAGACGCACCAGGGACACAGGTACGCCTTGACCACGCCCAGCCCGGAACGGCCGGTGACCTGGTGAAGCAGCAGAGTGAGCCTGACCTGGACGCGGCCACGGCGAGGATCGGGGCGGCGGGCGTTCATGCCGCACCTCCGGTCCGGATCCGAGTCGCCCGATCGCGGGCCACAGTCGCCAGCTCGGCCGCTTCCGGCACGGTGACGGCGACCCTGTCCAACAGGTCGGCCTTGCGGTCGAACCAGTCGGCCCGGTCAGCAGCCGGGGTCGACAGGTCCGGCATGCTGCCCAGCAGGGCGGACAGCTCGGCGGAGACGGTGGTCAGGTCGGTCATGACGGCCGCCGCCGGGCAGCCTAACTACGGTGGGCACCAGGCCCTCCTTCGCATGTCGAGGGGTTGAGGGGTCGCCGCGCGGGACGGGCCGGGACTCTTGGCGGGGAAACGGCCCGCCCGCGCATCCAGCGAGAAGCCGTCAAGCGGCAGCGCCGACGACGGCGGGACGAATGGCAGTCGCGCGCAGCGAGTACGCCATCCGGGACTTGCAGGGGCCAGCGCCCTTGCAGCGCTGAGAGTCGACGTACGGCGTGAGCGTGAGCCCGTCGAACTCGATGGCCGGCGGGTAACCCGGCACGGCCGACGCCGGCGGGACCGGCTGATGCGGCGCACAGATCTTGACCTTGACCTCGGTGGTACGGCCAAACTTGCCCGCAGCCGGGTCGAGGTCGAGCACTCGGACCACCCAGACCCGTTCGCCGGTCTCCTTGTCGCGGACCTGGTTGTCGGGATCGCTGCGGCGCTCGAAGTCGACCGCAGCCTCCACACCGAGGCAGAGCACACCCGCCGGAAAGACATAGTCGAACGGGACAGGCACCTTCAACGTCAGCGGAACCATCCGGACCTAACCTCCTGATCGAACGGACATCAACCTGACGTCCGCTTATGCTTACAAGTTAAGTCAGCATGTAAGCATAAGCAACGGCAGATGTCCAATCTTCAGATAGCGCAACGATCAGCTACGGTCAGTTCGGCTTTGAGCGGAGCCCACACAGCCGTTGCGCAAAGCCGGAGAACACGGGAGTTATGGCAACACACGGCGTCACGCTCAGCGGCCAACACAGGCGCTCCATAGACACGCCGGGTGCAGAACCACCGATCCGTGACAGATCAGCGCAATGAACCTGGCCTTATCAACTCTTGGCTCTCACGCCTAAGCCAGTTTCCAGTAATACCGCCGCCGCCTCAGAGACCAGCATTGCGTGCGCCCGCATCTCGACAATACCAATCGCGGATAAGATAGGAGATTTCCTATTTCCGCCGATGATCAGCTAGCCGCCATGTAGCCTTACTTGGCCACTTCATTGCAGTAGCCCAACCGATTCGATACTTGATAACTGCCTGGAGTATAACTGTGTTGCGCATTTTAGGCGTTAAATGCACTAAGAACTCTTTAGATTGGGCGATCCTTGAAGGCACGGATCGGGCTTCGGCCACCGTCCTTGAATCAGGTCACGCAACCGCTCCCGAGGGGAGCCGAGGTGACGAATTGACTTGGGTCCGCAAGGAGATCATAGAAATTCTCGGAAAGCATGAGCTAAACGCGACAGCAATCCGCGCCGCCGAAGCGGGAGGACAAGGCAATTCTCTGCCGCGCGCAGAAGTTGAGGGAGTGGTGCAGGAGGCCATTGCATCGAAGGGGCTCGACTGTCGGAGGGTTCTTGCAGTTACCCTTCGGGGCGCATTCTCCGCAAGAAGATCTGCCGATCTTGAGCAAGCATTGACTCAGTTCCCCCTAGTGACGCAAACAGCAAAATCTCGCCGCGACCCCGTAACTGCGGCGCTAACTCTCTTGGACACATAGACTATGTATAAGCGTTTGCGAGTTCTTGGATCGGGCTACTTCGGAGAGGTATGGCTGGAGGAGGACCTTGCCTTGAGGCGTCTATGCGCAGCGAAGTATCTAAACGGGCCCGGCTCCTCCGGGCTTGTTGACCCCTTCGCTGAGGCCCGAAGCATGTTGCAGTCCAAACATGAGCACGTCGTCGACATCTACTCTGCCGAACTGGAGGGCTCGGTTCCTGTAATCAGAATGGAATACCTGTCGTCTGGCAGTATCGAGGACAAGAACCACGGAACGCCACTGGCGATAAAGCATGCAATTTCCGCTGCCGAAGACGCTTGCCGCGGCCTAGAATTTCTCCATTCGAAAGGCCTTCTTCACCGCGATTTGAAACCAGCCAACCTTATGTTGACCGCGAAGGGCTCAGTGAAGGTTTCGGATTTTGGCCTTGCGTGCGAGAAAGGCCAGGCAGCATTCGCACCAATAGGCTATGCGCCGCATTTACCGCCGGAATGCTTCCCCGATCCGCAATATATCGAGAGCGTTGGCGGCGACATCTACGCGATGGGCGTAACTCTATATCGAATGCTTAATGGAGACGGCTTTCTGTTTGCCATCGCGACAGTCGATAATGACGAGCTTGCACGACTAATCCAAACCGGAGCCTTGCCGCCGAGGGATGAATTTGCGCCGCACATCCATAAGAGCCTTCGCCGTGTAGCGATAAAGGCACTGCACATAGACCCTACAAAACGATTCCAATCTGCCAGCGACATGCGCCACGCCTTGGAAGCTGCTCGCCCTAAAGTATCTTGGCGAATGACTACCAGCGACACATGGGAGGGGATCAGCACTGTAGGTGTTGAATGGCGGGCTGGAGTGGAGAATAGCAAGCGTGGACTAGGCTTCTTCTTGAAGCGCAGGACTCCCGGCAAGAACTTTCGGTCGGTCACGGCCGACTGCGCTCAGTTCACATCTAGGGCGAACGCGTTGGATCACGCGGCAGCCGTTTTGCAAAGAGTAGCTGTCAGCGGTCGTTGATGAATCGGATTCTCTCAACATGTGCCCCCATCGGCATATTCGGAAGGCACGCCCCTGGGTCAGGATAGGGGGTAAGAGTCCTCGATCTCGTGGCGGCTTCCTGGCATCACGATTCGCGACGTCAGGATCGGAACGCCCGACGACTGATGTGCAGTGATGACCACGGTGAGGACAGCCTCGTCGACTGGCACCTCCAAGGCAGCTGCCTCTGCGTCTTCGACCCGACGTGCAGTCAGGCGCTCGGTCGCGTAGTCGGCACGCAGACTCTTCTTGGCCCTGATGTGCGCAAGGAGGCTGCCGGTGATCGGCTCGGGGCGGATCACGTCGGTGCCGACGGCGATGTCCACTGGCACGAACGTCGAGACCAGGTCGATCGGGCCAGACGGTGAGACGGTGCGCCGGCGCCGCTCGTAGACCGGTGTTCCTTCTGGGATGCCGAGTGCGGTCGAGACCCAGGGAACGGCTAGTACCGGGCCGACATGCAGGATCTCTGTCTCGGCCGTCTCGTCCAGGTCGATCGCGTCGCGGGCGTACTGCGGTGAGCTGCGCTCGGATGGCGGGCGCCCGCGTACGAAGCTGCCCTTGCCTTGCTGGGATTCGATCCAGCCGTCTTGCTTGAGGATGCCCAGCGCCTTCAGCACTGTCGGGCGGGACACGTCGAACTCGGAGCACAGCTGGCTCTCGGACGGCAGGCCGGCGCCGGGAGTGTAGGTCCCGTCCTCGATACGGCCGCGCAGCGTGTTCAGCACACGCAGGTACTTCGGCGTCGGAATCTCGTACGCCATTGGGATCCACCCACCAGGCTCAATAGATCACAGCATGTTATTACAGGACCATAAGCCCTGTAAGGACGACTGAACAAGACGGCTCAGTCGGTCGGGCTCTCGACACCCGTTGCGTTCTTCAGCCAGCCGGACCAGACCTTCGGGGTGCCGACTTGTTCCGGACGTGAGGCGCCGGGCCAGCGGCGAGGCAGGCAGCCGTAGCGGCCGAACACCCGCAACGCGACCCGGCGGAGGCTGCACGGGTCCTCTTCGCCGCAGACGGCGCATCGGCTGTCAGCGCTCGGTGCGGTGTGCCGGTCGAGCTGCTCCTGGGCGTAGTCGAGTTGCTCCTGGATAGCAGCGGTCAGGAAGACGGTCATCGGCTGTTCCCCGTTCTTGGTCCGCCGGGCCGGACGCAGCGAAGTCCGTCCGTTCGTACGAAGATCTCCCGGCGCTCTTTGGCGTTTCCGGCTTCGTCCAGGACGTAGCCGGTGAGCCACGTCCACCCGACGTAGGTCGGTTGCCGGCTTACTGAAATCACCCGGAAGACCAGGCCCCGCCCGGCGGCGAACTGCACCGAGGCGTGCTTGTCGACGATCAGGACGTCACCCGGGCGCGGAGTCACAGGTCCTCCCAGCGGGTTGAAAGGGCACCGAGGCGGGCGGGCATGCGTGGTCGCCGGCACCCGCCCCGGTGCCGGCCTACGAGGCTGTCGCCGCTGTCGTGCCGCGCCCACCGCAGTCCATGCAGGACCGGCGAGCAGGAACACGCGCCTCCTGGCACGACTGCGCCACCATCCGCAGAGCGGTCCGGTGGGTCGTGTACTTCCCGCCAACGCCAGCACACGAACGGCAGGCGGAGGGCGAGACGGAAGCGGCGGAAACGGTCATGGAGACAGGCTGTGGCCAAAACCTCCCGAGAACCCGGAAAATCATTCCGGGGTAGCCGATCTCGCATCGGGGAAGGTCAACGCATGCGTGGCATGAACATGAATCTGACGATCGGCGAGCGAGTCGCCTGGTACCGCCGCCGTCGCGGCCTGTCGCAGGAAGTCCTCGCCGGACTCATCGGCCGGACCGCGGACTGGCTCGGCAAGATCGAGAACAACCGGATCGAGCTGGACCGGCTTTCGGTCATCAAGTCCCTCGCCGACGTCCTGGACGTCTCGCTCGGCGACCTGCTCGCGGAGCCGTCGCTCGTCGAGTGGAGCACGGAGAGCGGCATGGAGACGGTGCCAGCTCTGCGGGCGGCGCTCATGAAGTATCGGGCCATCACCTCGCTCGGCACTCCCGGCGCTGAGGCGACGGCGCCGGACCTAGACGAGCTCCGGCAGGAGACGGCCAAGCTGTGGACCGCCTACCAGGCATCCCGATTCGGGTACGTCACGGGGCAGCTGCCTGGACTCCTCGGCCGGGCGCAGGCCGCCGCCGATTCACTCGACGGCCGCGCTCAGGAAGAGGCCCGTGGACTTCTGGGCCTGACCTACCAACTGGCAGCCACCCAGCTCACGAAGCTCGGCGAGACCGATCTCGCCTGGATCGCGGCTGATCGCGGGCTGTCCGTCGTGCGGCCCGTCGGAGACCCGGCCATCACCGGGTCGCTGTTCCGGTCTGTCAGCCACGCTCTCCTGTCGACCGGCCGATACCAGGACGCCGTCCGACTCACCACCGACGCCGCCGACTACCTGGACCAGCACCTCACTGACGCCGGGCCGGAGCTGCTGTCCGTATACGGGACGCTGCTGCTCGGCGGCTCGGTCGCCGCCGCCAGGGCAAACGACGCCGGTACGGCCCGGACCTTCCTCACAGCCGCTGATGAGGCCGCGGTACGGGTCGGCAAGGACGCCAACTACCTGTGGACGGCATTCGGACCGACCAACGTCGCAATCCACCGGGTCGCCACCGCCGGCGAACTCGGAAACGTCCAAGTCGCGATCGACCTCGGGCCGAGCCTCGACACCGCCGGCTTGCCGATGGAGCGCCGTGTCCGTCACGCCCTGGAGGTGTCACGGGCGTACGGAGCATGGAACCGCCAGGACGAAGCGCTGTCCGTACTACTCGACGCCGAGCAGATGGCACCCGAGCAAGTCCGGCATCACTACCTCGGTCGCCAGCTCGTACTTACCTGGGTCAGGCAGCAGCGCGGCAAGCCCTCGTCCAAGTTGGTTACCTTGGCGCGCCGGCTCCACGTGCTGGACTGATCCACTCCCCCTACGCTGCTCGATGTGACGACATCCGAGATCCCGGCAATGGCTAAACCACGCGTGGCAGCCGGAGCACTCCTCTTCAACGACGCTGGGCATGTCCTACTGGTCAAACCTACTTACAAAGCCGGTTGGGACATACCCGGCGGATACGTTGAACCCCATGAGTCGCCACGGGCGGCATGCATCCGTGAGATTCAAGAAGAGCTAGGGATCACTCCCACCATCGCTGGACTGCTAGTCGTCGACTGGGCTCCGACGGAAAAGGAGGGCGACAAAATACTGTTCGTCTTCGACGCTGGCAAAATCACCATGGAACAACTAGCAAATATCAAGTTTCTAGATGGAGAAATCTCCGAGTGGAGGATAATTCATCCCAATGCGCTTGGTGAATATACTCCGCAGCGTCTTACCAGACGCCTACGCACAGCTATCGAAGCTAAGGAACGAGGACTTTCCTCGTACGCCGAACACGGAGAGGGCATGCCTTAACCAGCAGATCAACAAAAGCCGCACCGCCCATCTCGACATCTGGCAGCACAAGATTACTCCTCCACAGGCTGCAGCAGGTATCCAGCGACATTATGCATCCTTACGGGGACCCCGGCCAACATTTGCGAGAGCGTTTCGCTCCTCTCCGACGTAGCCAGCAGAACCTGCCCTCCTCGTGCATGCTGTGAGGCGCGTCGCAGGAGCGCAGCGAATGAAACATCCTTGGCACTCTGTTGCCGCGGTTCATCGAATACCAGGAGTCCCGGATGATTCGTCTCGAATCTCCGGCCAATTTCCAACAAACCTATCAGATAAGCCCAGATCACTCGAATGGAGTCCGAGGCCGAGATGTCCGCTTGCAGATCGAAGTCGTCACGCCTAGGTAAGTAGTCATCATCCGACAATCGCAGACGTTCATCTGAAAAAGATCCGAAGTCATATTCTTGGAGCTGTTTGACGAAGGACAGGCGAAGCGCCTCTAGCTTCGTTCGGTCTACCTCAGTCAATCGATCTTTGGGCAGAGATGCTAGCTCAATTCTCAAAGCATCAGCGGCACTAGCCAGGCGTACGAGCGCGGCTTGCAGTACCTCAAAATCCTCGAGAACTCGTTCAGCCGCCTCAACCCGTTGACGCAGCAGCACACGAGCTGCAACCTCCTCCTCCGATGGAACATCATTCGGCGACACGAGGTCGGAACGCAGACGACGGATTAATGCGCGAGTCTCGGAGGCCTCAGTCCGAAGTCCAGCAAGTTGCTCACGCTTGGCTTCAAGTGAGCGTCGGCTGTCGCGCTCCATTGCAGCAAATAGTTCCGTTTGCTGCTTAATGTAGTTTATGGAGTCCTGAATCGACATCAGATGAGTCGACTGATCTCCAAGAAGCGACCCTGGAAGTGTCTGGTGACACACTGGGCAATCGCTTTGTAAGTCCGCCGTTGTGTGAGAGCCAAGGCGCTCGAGTGTCGCTACATCCTGGTACTGACGCAAATCATCTTCCAGCGCTGCTAGACGGCCCTCGATAGCGGTCAACTCATCTTGGTCGCGAAGAATCTCGTCACGGATAATGGCCCCGTCCTCCTGGATTCGAGTGGATTTGTCAAGGGCCGCTTGGAGTTGCTGCTCAATGAGTTGAGAGATCTGCCCGACTGCTCGAACATTTCGCGCGCTAGCCGACTTAAGTTCCAGCCGCATTCGCCGCAATTTTTCCAACACTGGAATCCATCCTGCCCCATCCGCAGAAAGCAATTCTGCTCGGCCGTCCGGCGTCCATCCAGCCTTGATCTGCTTCGGAATACCTTCAAGCGTGATGCCACTTCCTGATGCCCGATCAACAAATCGTTGACGCTCCGTAGTCCATTGGCTTTCCAACCCACGCAGGTTCGCTTGGAGTTCCTGTCTCCTCAAATCAAGGCCGCCGACTTCTAGCGCAAGAAGGAATTCGATTGCCCGCTTACGCACATCCGGCACCGCCGAGAAGTAAGGCATCTGCGATTGAATTCCTGCCCAACCACGTTTCTGTTCGACAAACAGGAGAGGGAAAACCTGCTCCATGTATAGCGGCGCAGTCCGGCCATCTCGGGCCGAAAGTTCGGGAAGTCTCCAGCCTATGAACTGAGCAAGCCAGTTGTGGAATCCTCGTGGGCTCGTTACAGAGCCTGCCCTACCCACAAAGAAGTCGTCATATGGAAGTATCGCTGAGGTGGTTAGCGCTGGACCATGTTGAACCCTGATTACTCCATCAGTAATGGTTGGGTGCTTCACCCACCTGGTCAGTGTCGCCACATCACCGTTTCCGTTAGAAATTTCTAAGGAAACCCAGGACTGCTGAACAGGAGTCTCGGCTTTGGTAATCGGATCATAGATTAGGGTGTCTCGCATCGCCGCAGTCACCAGACTGCTGGCCTTAGCCGTAATCATCCGCTCAAGCCCGAGCGCTAGCAAGATACTGCGGACAGCCGTCGATTTTCCCCTGGAGTTCTCGGCTCGGATTACAACTAATCCTTCACCTAGAGGAATGTCGGCTCCAAATACCCCCCGCGGGGTCATTGCTCTCAATCGAAGAAAATCAAGCCGTAGACTCATTCGCTGCGCCACTCAAGAAGAAGATCAATCCGCGATTGCGTGATCTTACCGGAAAGTTTCATTAGCCTCTTCTTTTCGGGCGCGAGCACAGGCGTGCGGGAGATTTCCTGCGCTCGCTCCTTACCAAGGGCCGTTAAACCAACTGTCCGACCGCTGTCGAAGGTGACGTAGCCCAACCCAACAGCAAGATCAATAGCCCGATCAAGCATCGGCTCAATTCTTACAATCGGCATATGCGGAACATGACCGCCACCGATTACGATGGATAGCACTTCCATACGCGCGTCGCTTTGGATTGCCCAATTTAGAACCTGCAGCCCTTTCCAGTGCAACCTGGATGCTCTGCATTTCAACAAGATCAACAAAAGCAGTGGAACCCTCAGTTGAGGACGGGTCGCTGGCGCCGCAGGGACAGGCCGAGGCCTGAACGCGAAGCCCATATCAAGGAGGGCTTCCAGGTCATCGAGTTCAGAATCCATCGACATGCCTAAGCTCAAGAGGGCACTCCATAAGCCAACCTCCGACCTGCCCTCTGGCAATGAGGTTGGCATCGTCATATCGAAGGCCGCCTGCAGCAGCCAGCAACTCTCCGCGATACTGATTAATCAAATCTCTGATTCTAGTCTTAGCGGAATCCGAACTCAGCTCGTTATCGAATTCAATCTCTTCCTGGCGCGCCACACGTCGCCGCTCCACCGCTTCCCAGGTATGCGGCCAAGATTTCAAGGAAACCATAAGCTGCTCTTTACGCAGAAAATCACGGACAAACATTCTGCGCAACCCGTCAGGATTCCGGATCTCGCTCCGCATCACCGCAAGCTTCTCTCCGAGAACATGGACAAGCTGCGGCTCATTACTGTGGAAACTTTCCACCTCCTCATCGTCCACAGAGGCGGCTGGTAATAGTGCTTCAGCCGCCCGATCCGCCAAAGCCGCACTAAGCTCCGCTGGATAATCGACCGGTGTTTTGATCCCAATTATGAAGTTCGGATCAATGAAAGGGATGCCCCAGCCTTTTACCACATCGGCACGCTTATTTGCATGAGTGATTAGCTCAGCGGCATGGTATTCCGGGACGCCCAAAATGTAAGCCTTGATTTTGGTTTGACCTAGCACCTCAGTCAAACGCTGCTGATACTTTTGGATCTTAAGAGTATCCCTATTCAGTTTGGCAATCTGCTTGTCAGTTCTATGCCTAAGCGTTAAGGAATCGCGATCCGCGTAACATTGATACGCGATGCCGTCGCGGGAATACCCTTCAATACCACAGTCGCCACCCATGTCAGCTGGGATGAAGACCAGGTCTTGCACTGAGTATCGCCTTCGAAGCAGCCCAAAGAACCGCTGCTCAAAGTCATTGCCAGGATCTACCGCTGGGCGACTGGCTAGCACATCCGTAGTCATATTGTGACTCAAAGTACAGGATGCCCTATTGAGGCGCTAGAGCTTCGTCCGAACATCGCGCTCCACCTGAACAAAAGAAGATTGTGACCCGACAACTGATGTGCGACGCGGATCCGCCAGGTGATGCGCGACAGGTGGTCTAGGAAATTTGGGTAGCGATCCGCGGTCGCTGGCCCTTGATGCTACGGACCGGTTGGCTGTTGGTGCGTCGCACGACTTTGACGTCGCCGTCGTCGAGCTCGATGGCGAGGGTGGTGTCGGAGACGTTCACGGTCAGGGTGCGGTGGCGGTAGTGCCGGCCGAGGGCGATCTTCTGGCCGACGACCATGATCACGCCGCTGTTGGAGGCCCGTCGCTGGACCCGGATCGGCTCGGCCGACGGGCGTGGCGGTGGTCCGGCCGGGCGCGCGCCACGCAGCCGTTTGACCTGGTCCGGGGTCAGCGGGTTGGCGCGGGTGCGCAGCAGCTCGCGGGTGTCGAGGTCGTAGAACATCAGGGTGGCCGGCTCGATCCGGATCCCCACCCGGCGGCCGCCGAGGATCTCCGCGGCCAGGACGATGTGCTGGCCCAGCGAGACACAGCCGTTGCGGCTGACGCTGCGTTCGACCTCGACGGCGTCACCCTCGGCGATCGGTGGCAGTGGTGACGGCCCGGCCGGGACGGCGCCCTGAGCGACGAGTGTGGCCAGGTCAGTGACGCTCAGATGGGATCGGACGGTCTTGATTCGGACTCCGGCGATCATGACGTGGATCAGGTCGCAGTCGGCCCAGATCCGGGTCACGGTCCCGGCTCGGGCGGTGCCCATCCAGAACTGCCGCTGGCACACCATCATGTTGCCCGAGGCCGGTACCACCCGGTCGAACTCGACCGGGCCACCGCAGTAGGCCACCGGGATCGGCACCGGAGCCGGATCGGCCTGTTCGGCTTCGGCTGGCTCCGGGGCGGGGACCGGGGCCAGGGTGGCGGGCAGCCACAGGTCCAGCAGTCCTTGCTGATCGGCGGGTGCCGGCTGGAACCGGTCGCCGGGAGTGACCGGCGTTTTGATGTCCAGGCCCTGGTGGGGCCGGTCGGTGTTGTAGTGGCGCACGTAGTCGTCGACCGCGGCCTGGGCGTCGGCCACGCTCACGAACGGGCCGGCGGTGTCGAGCAGTTCCGGGCGCAGGGTGCCGTGGAAACGTTCGACCTTGCCGTTCTGGTTCGGTGAGGCCGGTGCGGTGAGCCGGTGCGTGATCCCGTTCTTGCGGCAGATCTTGTCGAACAGGACCTCGCCGGTGCGGGGCCGGTACTTGCCGAACCGGTCGGTGAACTGCTTGCCGTTGTCGGTGATGATCTCCTCGGGGACGCCGAACCGGGACAATGCCTCTGCCAGCGCCAGACACACCGCCCGCGCGGTCGCCCGTTCGACGACCTTGGCGATCACACAGAACCGGGAATGGTCGTCGACCGCGGTGACCAGCTTCGCTTCCCGCAACACGCCGGTGGCCGGGTCGACCAGGCGGACACCGCCGACGATGTCCATCTGCCACAACTGCATCGCCGCCGGTCGTTCCCACCGCACGAACGAGTCCTTGGCCCGCTTGCGGGGCCGGGACCGCAGCAGACCCTGCCGCTGCAGGATCCGGTCGATGGTCCGCTCTGACGGCACCGCAAGGTCCCCGCGGAACCACGGCCCCGGACCGCGCAGCATCTCCAGCCGGATCCGCCGTGACCCCCACCGCGGATGCTGCCGGCGCATCTCCGCCACCACGACCTCGACCGCGTCCTCGACCTGAGCCGGCGACGAATGCGGCCGATGCGACCGATCCACCAGCCCGGCCAGCTGCTCACTCAGATAACGACCCATCCACCGGTGAACCGTCGACCGGTGCACCCCCACGCTGGCAGCGACTTCGGTGACATCCGCACCCGCCAGCACCGCACGAACCGCGTCCAAACGCTGCTCGACAACCGACAAGACAACCAGAGCCAATCCCGGCCTCCCGAAGCACAGACGCCCCGCGGAGACGTCGAGCACAGGGTGCCGAAACAGACCGCTGTCGCAGATCACCTGGCGAACGCGTGTCGCACATCAGTCGACGGAGGACAATGAACAAAAGAAGATTCGTTGCCGAAACGATCTCTTTCGGATCAAGGCGCCGCGCAAGCGCGGCGCGGCCGGTCGCGCTCGGCCTGCTGGCGGGCTCCGCCCGGCATCGGCCGGCGCACCGGCCACTACTCAGGCGTACGAAAGAAGCCCTGACTTGGTTGCCGCCGCCTCAGCCAGACGGAGGCGCCGTAGTCACGAGCGGCCCGAAAGAGGATTTCAAGTGCAGGCTCATCACCGGCCAGCGCGTGTTCCAGGGGAAGGCGCCACGTCTTCGAGTAGGTGTCGAAACCGGCGCCACTCGACCTGATCAGAGCTGTCTGCTGATCAAACTCCGGCCCGTCGATCGCCTTCGACGAGATGATCAGGTCGAACTGAACCGGCTCACTTCCATCGTCAGTCGTCACCTCTCGGACGCTACGTGTGGCGTCGGAAGATCCACAGCGATCTGCCTGCTTGGCGCGCATGCTGCCAATGGCGGAGGTTCACATTGACCGCTCCGCGGCCATGAGGCAAGGCGTACCGCGCGCTCGGCCGTGGCGGCTCCCGCATGAATCCGACCTGGGCCGCCCTTGAACGCCTTTGCCGCAGGTCAGATGAGGCGTGCTGTCGTGACTGGCACAGGGTGCATGCCGCTGCCCGAGTACCGCCACTGGACGAGCTGCACCTCATCGACGACGACGGTGGCGATGTCGTGGTCGCGGCGCTCCGTTATCCAGGTGATGAGCTGTTCGGGGTGCTGAATGGCATCCGCGAAGTGGAGCAAGTTCAGGTACCAGAAGTCTCGGAGGATGCCGCGGTTGTTCTCATACCAGCCGTTCTCACCGAGCGCGCTGGTGTAGGCGTCGGCGAGCCGGTCCGCCTGTTCGTCGACCGGTACCGCGTGAGCCATCACCGACCCTGGCGTCAGGGTCAGCCCAACGACATCGAATCTCAGCGGCCCGACTTGGGCGGCCGCCACGGCGAGCGCATGGGCGTACCGGTTCATGAGGACGTCATCGGATGCGATCGTTTCCCGCCAGGGTTCCAACGTGCGCATGGTCAGATGCACGCTGTCCTTCGCGCCGGTTATCCACTGACGACCGCCAGCGATGCTGGCCGCCTCATGCGCCGTACGGGCCAGGTTCTCGGCCGATGCCGGGTCGGGGCGGAGCAGAACCGATAGGCCCCAGCGTGGTGCTCCCTCGACCGGTGGGGTCTGAATGCCGTGCTTGCCGGCTGACACCGCGGCCTGCCCGTCGACGAACAGTCGATCGAGCATCCGGCGACCCACTGCCCGCGACTCCGTTCCAGCACCCACGAATCACTACCTCCGAAGATCATCGATACGAACGGCTCACGAAGGTACATTGCTGCCGCACGCCGGATGGTCACCGTGAAGTTGCTGCCGCGCCGCTTCGCGGCTTGCCACCGGCTCGGGTGGTCACCGTGAGCGGGACGTTGCCGCGACGGTCGAGCACCGCGGACCATGCCAGGAGCGTGCCATCTCTCCATGCCATTAGCGGTCTCCAGCGGTCATGATCGGGTAGTCGGGCAGGGCCTCTGAGCAGGCAATTCGGGCGGATCATGACAGGTCGCAGCGATCTTCCAAACTGATTACGCGAGTTCGATTCTCGTCGCCCGCTCCAACATGAAGGCCCAGGTCAGCGGTGGTTTCGCTGGTCTGGGCCTTCGTCATTCACCCACCCGGATGATCTTGCGTGCCATTAGGAGTCCCGGTTCGCATCCTGCCTGCGCTTGCCGAGCTTGGCGCCGCCTTCTGTCGGCTTGCTGCGCTCCGCGCTTGCCGGGGCTTCGTTCCCTTGACGATCCGCTTGTGTGTGCTCGCGGCGATCTTGCGGTACCGCTCATGCCTCGCGTGCTGATAGCTCAACGCCACACGCATGCTCGCGTGACCCATCCGGAGCATCAGCTCACGGGCGCTGGCGCCACGATGTTGCTGCCGATGTGCCGGAGATTGCAGCGACCGTGATCAACGCCACGTATCGGGCGGCATCTGCTCGGCGAACGCGAGCACTCGGGCGACCGGGTGCTCCGGGGTAGTCCCGGCCCTGACCGGGGACGGCACGGATTGTGCTCAAGACCTCGTTCTCACGCTCAACCGTGTTGAGGTTCGCTATCCCGGCGGATCCAGCAGTGCGGGTGTGAAGCATGCCGCCCAGGTCAGAGCGAAGAGAAGATCGACGTTCGACGGCATGCACAACCACACCGCCAGACCACGGGGGCGTGTGCCCGGCGCAGCTCGGTCGCACGAAGCGTCCACCCGGTTCTCCAAGGCCGACGAAAGCGTCCACCGGGCTCCGCTGGCGATGCCGGCACCGGCGGCGAGCATGCTGATACCGACCAATGTCGCTTCCGGAACCGCCGTGAAGGAGGCCAGAGACGGCACTCCTCTCCGTACCAACGTCATGGCCGCGAACAGCAGCACCGATACGGTGCACGTGAACACCCAGGCGACCGCTCGTACCGCGTTCGCGGTCTCCATGCCACCCGAGTCGACCGGACCGCGCCGCACATCCTGCCGGAAATCATCCACGCTGGTGCGTCGTTCCGGTGGCTCACCACGATTGAGCCAGAACCTCAACATCACCGGCGCCACCAGGTACGCGACCCAGCCACCGAAATCCCGCAACGGTGGTCCGGGAGGCCGGGGAGGCCTGCGTGCCCACTCAGGAATCTCCACGCCGCCTCCACGCCGCACCCGAATGATCACCACACCGCGGTACGGGCCCGATCTCGATCATTCATCGACATGCGAGCGCTACCAGACGGGTTGTACCTGGCCAGGTCAAGACAGCGCCACGCGAGTGGCCCAGGAACGGATCGATAGGCGAGCCTAGGCGCGATTCAGGAGGTGGATGTCGCCGCCGCGGACCATCCAGTCGTCCCAGTAGCCGAGTCGGCCGCACGCGACACAGCGGCTGGTGATGGCGAGTGCCCGGATGCCGTCGCCGCCTTCGTAGAGCGAATAGCCGACCGCGATGTTGAAGTCCTCTTCGTCGTCGTCCCCATCGCACTCGCAGACCATGACGCCGGTTCTGCTCTCGTCCCAGTAGTCGCCGCTGTCTGCGATGAAATGCTCCTGGCCGCACCCACGGCACAGACGTTTCGCCGTGTTCTCCGTGAGGTCGCCGTGCAGACCGAACACGTGGCCGCCGCACGACGCGCACTCGCACAGCCGGACCTCGTGCACCTCGTAGCCCTCGGCGCCCTCCGCCTTCGCGTATTCGACGAGGTCGGCGAAGTCCTGGCCGAACTCCCAGTCGTCGCCGTGATGGGTTGCCACGGCGACGATCCCATCACGGCGACTCCGAATCCGGAACGCCTCGGCAAGCGTCACACCCGGCGGCACAGGGCGTCGACCAGCCGGTGCACCTCCGGGCCGGCCGGGGCCGTCACGAAACTGGTCAAGCGATGCATGATCAAACCCTCGACTGCGGCCAGCAGGGTCTCCGCGGTGGCCGTCGCCTGTGGCACATCGAACGACCGCAACACCTGGGCCGTCCAGTCGACGAGCAGACGCCGATCGGCGTTCAGCGACTCGAGCAGGTCCGGCTGCACCACTCCCTGCACAAAAATCACATACCGGGCGATCGTACGGATACGCGCGGCTCCGGTGGCGTCATCGACGAAGCGGGCGTACATATCGGCGAGTTGAGCCGGATGGTGGGGCGGGCCGGCGGCCAGCGTGGCCTCCCAGTCGGCGGCGTCGAGCTCGCGCAGCCGGACCACCGCCGACTCCACGAGCGCGGCCCTGGTGCGGAAATAGTTGGACGTGGAACCGGCCGGCAGCCCGGCGGTCGCGTCGACGCGCGCGTGGCTCAGAGCGTGCAAGCCGCCTGTGCCGAGCACCTGAAGGGCCGCGTCGGTCACGCGGACGGCGGTGGCGGAGGGCACGGCTCACTGTACCGAGCGACCCAGCCGGCGGACCTGCTCCACCGCGGCGGCCAGGCCGTCCTCCGCGGCGAGCCGGTCGGCCACCCGCGCGGCACCCGGACGGTAGGCGTCCGCTGCCTCGATCGCCTCGGCGAGCCGCCCGGCGCTGAGCCGGCGCAGCGGCACCGGTGCCGGTCCGGCGCGCAGGTCGGTGACCCGGTGTGCCCAGAACGGCTGGTCCGCGGTGAACGGCACGGTGACGGCCGGGACTCCGGCGCGCAGCGCGGCCGCCGTGGTGCCCGCTCCCGCGTGGTGCACCACGACGGATACCCGCGGAAACAGTTCGGCGTGCGGTTCGTCGCCGACCACCAGGATGTCGGCGCGGGTGGTGGACAGGTCGGCGGCACCGCGCTGCACGACGATCCGCCGCGGGCCGAGCCGGGCGAGGGCCTCTTCTACGACGTCGGGTACGCCCGGCGCGACCATGCTGCCGAAGCCGAGGAAGACCGGTGGCTCGCCGGCGTCGAGGAAGTCCCGCAGCCGTGGGGAGAGCCCCGCCCCGGGCCGCGGCCACCAGTAACCGGTCATCGGCCGGTGTGCGGGCCAGTCCGCCGGTGCCGGCACCACGTGTGAGCTGAAGCCGTAGAGCACCGGCCAACGATCGCGGTCCATCCGGCGGAACATCGCCGCCGGGGTCAACGGCGGCAGCCCGAGTCGACGCCGGAACTCGGCAGCGGGCCGGGCGAAGGGCGCTTGACCCAGCAGGCGGAACGCGCGTGCGGTGTGCAGATTGGCCCAGCCACCCAGCGAGCGGGTGGTCACCAGCGGCGGCGGGAACGCCGTCGTCGGTTCGAGCGGCTGGAGGAAGGCGCCCATGCTCGCGGCGCCGGTCGCCTCGGCGACGTGGTAGCCGAGCCAGCCCATCGGGGCGAGCAGCAGCAGATCCGCGTCGCGCGCGGCCGCGGCGATCGCCTGGCCCAGGTCGAGCCAGCGGGCGGCGAGCAGCCGGGCGAGCCGCGACGCGGTCAACGGCTCGTCGGCGGGCAGGTCGACCGGCAGTGCGGCGAAGTCGAGCCCGGCCTCCAGCACGTGGCGGCGCAGCGACTCGTGGGTCGCGATACGCACCCGGTCGCCGGTGGCCGCCAGCGCCGCGCCGAGGGATGCGTACGGCACCACATCGCCCCTGGTACCCAGCGTGATGATCACGATCTGCGTCATGTGCGGCCCCTACTCGGTTCTGCTGAGCGCCGTACCGATCGCCGACAGCAGCACGCCCGGCAGGTAGAAGAGTCCGATCGAGGCGATCCCGACCAGCACACCGACGCTCAGCAGCGCGGTGCTGACCCAGCCCGCGAGCCGCTGCCGCCGCCCACGCACCAGCACCGGCAGGCCGGACACGAGGACCGGCACCGCCAGCAGGAACGCCACGCCGGGACCCTCCACCGCCAGCAGGCTCCGATGGCCACGCTCGTACGAGTAACCGGCGCCCACCTCGCCGGACGAAGCGGCGGGCCCCGTCGCCGTCTCGTACGCATACAACGGAAGCACCAGGAGAGCCGCACTGACCACGGCGGTCAGCACGAGTGCCGCGAGAAACCATCGCCGACCGCGCATCGCACACCCCTTCGCCGTTCCTACTATGATTATAGTAGGAACGGCGTCAACAGATGGGTCACGTGCCGTCTCGCGCTCGGCGGCGGGCCGTCTCGATCAAACCGGGGGCGTCCACGCCCTCGGGAACGGCGAGCTGGATCGCCAGGGTCTGATCGATCACCAGGAAGCGGCGCCTGCCTTGCTGGACCGGGAACTCGTGGAGCACCGCATCCTTCGAGAGGGACCGCTGGGTGGCTTTGCAGGCTTTCGCCTGGTCGGCGAGCAGGCGGCGGCCGTTGCTGCCGGGTGTGCGGAACAGCAGGACCCGTTCCTCGATGGTGCTCCCGGACGTGTTCAGGAGGCTGATTCCGGCGATGTGGTGGACGCCCTCGGTGCGGTAACCGGGCCATCCTTCGAGGAGCAGGCCGGCGAACAGGTCGCAGTCGCGCGGCCATGCCGGCCCGCTGTCGCACGTCTCGTCGAGCTGGTACGCGTTCTGCGACCACGCGTCGAGTTCAGCCGCGGACCAGCCGTCCTCCGTCTTGAGCAGTCCGCGCGGCGGACTCTCCAGGCCGCACGAGCCTGACGTCACCGGCGCGGGTACCCCGGACTCGGCAATCGGCGGAGCCGAGGCCGTCGGCGTCGTGTCACCGGCTTCACAGGCAGCGAGAACGCCCACCGCCGCCATGGCCGCGAGCAGGCGGGTGAAGGTTCTCAATGCGATTCCTCGGGGCGACGACTTCGATGATCCGGCCTGCGCATTGTGATCACACCGCACCGGCGCCCCCACCGCGGGGCGGCGCGTGACGGGTTCGGTGGTCGGCCGTCCGTGGGGACATCCTTGACCGTTTGTCAGGTTTGGGAGGCTCCGCGGCCATCGACGGCGGGGCGAATCAGGCGAATCCGGTCGGGGCAGAGGGCTGGGGTGCGGACTGCGTGTGCGACAGCGGGTGATCGGCGGCTATTACCGTTCGCCCCATTTGCCCCACGCGTAGAGGAGTGGATACATGAGGGCAGGTCACGTCATTGGTGCTTTTGCACTGGTCGCTCTGGCGGGGTGTTCCAGCCCGGCCCCGGCCGACGACGCCGCCGCGCCCAAGGCATCAGCAGCGACCGTCGAGTCGCAAGCCGCTCTGCCTGCATGCAGCGACGTGTTCGTTCCCGACAAGCCGGTCACCGGATTCGATGACCAGACCGGCTGTGCCAACAAGGAGGGCGTGGTCCAGTCGATCGCCGCGATCGACTGCCCGGACGGGACGAGACTGTGGCCCGTCGATGCCACCACGGGCGCGCCGGCCGGCTACTGGCGGCAGGGCCAGGTCTTCCGTGTGGTGAAGGGTGAGATCACCACGGACAAGGACTACAAGGAGGCGTACGAGTCCTGCGTGAACGCCCCGCCGGCGGCCGGCAGCCCGGCACCGTCGGCCTCCGCCGGGTAGGAGGACGCGCGCCGGCCTGCGGGCCGGCGCGCCCCGGCGGCACATCGCGAGGGTCGCGATGATGCCTGGTGGCGGGACCACTCCTTGGCAGCGCTGCCATCGAACGGATGATCAGGACGGCAACGGCAGGAGCGCCAGCGGTACGTGGTGCTGGCCGGCGTGGATGTCGCGGTCGAGGAGGCTTCCCTGCGTCACCGGACGGGGGAACGAGATCTTGACGACGTTCAGTTCCGGGATGCGGAACATCTGGATCGTCCGGACGTCCTCGATCGCGTAGAGGGCGGCGATCACCGGCTCGTTCAGGAAACCCGGGTCGGCCACCACGGCGTAGCCGGCGGCGTCGTGGACGAAGATCTCCAGGGTGACCCAGAACGGGCCGGCGTTCTTGGAGCGGACCTCATGGGCGAGATCGGACACGACTCGTGCGGTGATCGGGATCATCGGGTCTCCTCCGAAAACGACGACGAGGACGGGGACGGCGACGAGGACGGGGACAGCGACGGCGACGGCGACGGCGACGGCAGGGACGATGGGGACGACGGCAGGTGGATGCGGAACAGGCTGGTCGGCGAGTCGACCTCGACGACGTGGTTGAGCACGAACTCGTACGCCGCCCCCCGTTCGGTCTCGGCCGGTGAGGTGGCGAACGCCAGGCTGGGCAGGTAGTCCATGTCCGGCGTGGGCAGGTGCAGCATCAGCGGGTTGGCGACCTTGGCGACAGCCGTGGCGGTCTCCTGCGAGGGCGCCTGCACCAGCAGCATCACGCCCACCTCGCGCGGCGGCACCGGTGACGGGTCGAGCTTCCGCAGGATCGCGTCGTAGCCGTAGAGGCGGATGTCGAAGGAGTAGTCGGCGGGGCCCAGGGCGAGCGTGGTCGACACCCACTCGGTGATCATCCGGCGCAGCAGGGCGGCCCAGGTGTCGATCTGGCCGAGGATGTGCGGGTCGCGGATCGCCGTGAAGGACATGGTCTGATAGCCGGTGATCCGGGCGCCCTCCAGCTTGATGGTGTGCTGGTCGGCGAGCGCGAACCGGGAGCCGGTGACGCGGACCCGGCGGGGGTCGAGTGCCGTGTAGACGGCGTCGCCCACCTCGATGGTGCCGGCCGGCTCCCGCATGGTGAACGGGTTGACCGTCTCGTACAGCATGTGGGCGGCCACCGACGTGGGTGTGCAGGCGACCGCCGGGTCGAGCGGTTCGATGGTGAAGCCGTCGGCGTCGATCGTGGCCAGCACTCCCCCGGCCCGCGGGTTGGTCGTGCACTGGCCGCCGCACTCGACGATCTTCGACGCGTGCCACACCGGCCCGGGCGGCATGCCCTTCATCAGCGGGAACGCGGCGGCCACGGCGGTGTCGGTGGCCCGGCCGGCGAGCACCACGCCGGCGCCGGCCTCGAGGGCCGCGACGATCGGCTCGTGGCCCATCATCCCGACGATGTTCTCGCAGCTCTCCAGGACCGCGGCGTCGAGCGGGCCGGCCGGCGGCAGCGGCCGGATCGGCAGTCCGGCCAGGTCGGAGGCCTTCTGGGAGCTGTAGATGGTCGCCACCGTCAGCTCCAGGCCCTCCTCGGCGAGGATCTCGCGGGTGATCCCGGCGACCCAGTCCACGCCGGAGTCGGTCCCGCTGGTCCCGCACGATCCGATGATCAACGGGATCCCGGCGGAGGCGGCGGCCCGCAGGAGCAGGCGCATGTCGCGGGCGACGGCGGCGCGGGCGGTCTTGGCGACTCCCGCGCCGAGATAGTAGGGGCCGGAGTCGGTGGAGC
Source organism: Actinoplanes subglobosus (assembly GCF_042650585.1). Classification (NCBI taxonomy): domain Bacteria; kingdom Bacillati; phylum Actinomycetota; class Actinomycetes; order Micromonosporales; family Micromonosporaceae; genus Actinoplanes; species Actinoplanes subglobosus. The sequence continues at coordinate 46,765 of NZ_JBHSBL010000045.1, read as the reverse complement.
CGCCGTCGACGGCGATCACGTCGGCACCGAGTTCCAGGCCACGGGTGACGGTCTCGGGCGGGAATCCGCCGCCCAGCATTCCGGTGGGCACCATCACGCGTACCGCATCGGTGTCTTTCATGGGTTTCCTCCCTGCAGAGCCGGGATGAGGTGGGCGTTGATCGACGTTGCCGGTCGTCCGGCGAGTGCGGCGACCAGTTCGCGGGCGCCGTCGATGCCGGAGTCGCGGCGGGCCTCGGCGGTCTGGCCGCCCATGTGTGAGTAGACGGTGATCCCGTCGACCCCCCGCAGGGCGCTGCCGGCGGGCAGCGGCTCGACGTCGGTCACGTCGAGGGCGGCTCCGGCGATCCGGCCGGCGCGGACCGCTTCGGCCAGGGCGGATTCGTCGACGATCGGGCCGCGGGCGGTGTTGATCAGGTGGGCGGCCGGCTTCATCCGGGCGAGTGCGGCGGCGTCGATCAGATGCCGGGTACGGCCGGTGAGCGCGGTGTGGATCGACACGTAGTCGGACAGTTCCAGCAGCTCGTCCAAGCCGGCCTGCCGCGCGCCGGTGATGTCGCCGGTGCAGAGCACTGTCATCCCGAACGCGGTGGCCAGCGGGACCACGTGCCGGGCGACCGGACCCCGGCCGATCAGTCCCACGGTTTTTCCGCGGAGTTCGTACCCCTGCTGTCTCGGCCATGATCCGGCCCGGACCCCGGCAGCCACCTGGACCAGACGCCTGGCCTGGGCCAGCATCAGCCCGATGGTGTATTCGGCGACGGCGTTGGCGTTGATGCCGGGCAGGTTGCTGACGCTGATGCCGAGGCGGGTCGCGGCCGGCACGTCGACCGAGTCGTAGCCGACCCCGGTCCGGACGACGGCCCGCAGCCGCGGTGCGGCGGCCAGCACGTCGGCGGTCATCGGCTCGTTGGCGATCAGCGCGCCGTCGACGCCGGTCAGGGCCTTGATCAGGTCCTCCGGGCGCCGGGCGCCGCGCATCGGGTCGTGCCGGGTGGTGAAGCCCCGGCCGGTGAGATAGGTGTCCACCTCGTCGCCCGGGGTCAGGTAGTCGGTGGTGATGAGGATCTTCATACGTGTGCTCTCTGTAGACGGGCCAGGCGGAGCACCACCGCCACGGCGAGGAAGGCCAGCACGGCGGTGGCGAGCAGCATCCAGCGCCAGCCGAGCAGGTCGACCGCGCCGCCGATCAGGGCCGGGCCGGCGAATCCGCCGAGGTACCAGGTGACCGGGTAGAGGCCGGTGTAGGCGCCGAGCATCCGGCTGGACGGTGCGAGGTTCCAGAGCGCGACGGCCGCGTTGATCGAGAAGCCGGCCGCGCCGGCGGCACCGACGCAGAGGGCCACGATCGTGCCGGTCGCCGACTGCGTGAGGGTGCCGGCGACGAGGGCGCCGGCGAAGACCGCCATGCCGATCGCGATCACCCGCAGCCTGCCGAAGCGCTCGGCCGCGAGCGCGGCCGGATAGGCGGCGACCAGGAAGGCGACGCCGCTGGGCAGGGTCAGGCCGCCGGCCTCACCGCGGGTCAGGTCAAGGGCCTCCATGCCGTACGGGGTCATCAGTGACCTCGACGCGAACCAGGCCCCGCCGAACAGGAAGACGGTGAGCAGCAGGAGCACGCGGCGGCGGTCCCGGCTGGTGACCAGGTCGGCGAGCACTCCGCGCAGCGGTGTGCCGGCCTCGCCGGTGCCGTCCTCGGCCACCGCCGCCCGGTAGCCCGGTGACTCGTTGTCACGAACCTTGGCGATCAGGACCAGGGTGACCGCGAGCAGGATCGCGGCCGGGATCGCGAACGCCGCCCGCGGGTGGTCGTCGACGACGAAGAGGCTGATCAGCGAGGCCACGATGATGGTCAGCGACGCGGCGATCTTGACGACGGCGTTGGTCCGGCCGCGGCGCTCGGGTGCGATGAAGTCCGGGGTGAGCGCCTCGGCGAGCGGCCGCATGGTGTTCATGATCAGGGCGTAGGCGACCATCACCACGATCAGCACGGTCAGCGACGTGGCCCAGGGCAGCAGCAGGAAGAGCAGTGCGGCGACCGGCATGCCGACCGCCAGATAGGGGATGCGCCGCCCCCACCGGGTCCGGGTGTTGTCGGACCGGTTGCCGATCCACGGCTGGATGAAGATCCCCAGCAGGTTGTCCATGCCCATCAGCACGCCGACGAGAGCGGCACTCGCGACGTGGTCGCGCAGCAGCGCCGGCACCTGGTTGTCGTAGAAGTTCCAGGTCGACTCCTGTGCGAACAGGGTCAGCGCGATGAAGAAAGTGATCTTTCGAGTTTCGGCCATGTCGCCTCCGCGTGTCCGGCGTCACGCTAATTTGCTACAGCAAAACCGTCAACAGTTGCAAACGTAGTTCGCCATGGCATGCGCTACAGTGCGGTCATGACAGTCGCCGAGACCCTCGCTGACCAGGCTTATCGACATGTCCGCACGGCCATCGCCTCGGGTGAGCTGGCCCCCGGGGAGAAGGTGACCGAGCGCGGTGTCGCCGAGCGCCTGGCGATCAGCCCGACCCCGGTGCGCGAGGCACTGCGCCGGCTGGAGCTCGACGGGCTCATCGAGCGGATCGGCCCGCGCACGGTCCTGGTCGCCGCGATCCGTGACGCCGCCATCGACGACCTGGCCGAGGTCGAGGTCGGCCTGCGTGGCCTGGTCGCCCGGTTCGCCGCCCGGCACGCCACCGCCGCCCAGCTGGACGCGCTCGACGAGATCCTGGACCGGGCCGACGACCTGCTGATCCTGCTCAAGGAGCACCGGCGCCACGACCGCCCGATCGACCGTCATCTCACCGCCCTGCTCGACACCATGCAGGAGTTCAACGACACGGTGGACGCGTGCGCCCACAACCCGGTGCTGACCCGGATGCTCGATCAGAGCCGGGTGTTCTCCCGGCCCCGGCGGCGGGAGCTGCTGCTCCAGCGGGTGCACGAGGACGAGACGTTCGGGCTGGAGCGTTACACCAGTCACCGGGCCCTGGTCCGGGCGCTGCGCGCGGGTGACTCGGCCGCCGCCGAGCGGATCGCCCTGGCCGACTCACAGGGCGGGCTCGAAGCACTGCGGGAGAGCCGATGACCACGCACCGGATCGCCGTCATCCCGGGCGACGGCATCGGCAAGGAGGTCGTCCCGGCCGGGATCGAGGCCCTGGAGGCGACCGCCGGGCGGTTCGGCCTGCGCCTGGAGTTCACCGACTTCGGGTTCGCCAGCGCCGACTACTGGCAGCGGCACGGCACGATGCTGCCGGCCGACTGGGAGGCGACGCTGCGCGGCTTCGACGCGATCTTCTTCGGCGCGGTCGGCTGGCCCGAGGTGGTGCCCGACCACATCTCGCTCTGGGGCAGCCTGCTCCAGTTCCGCCGCACCTTCGATCAGTATGTGAATCTGCGCCCCTGCCGGCTGATGCCCGGCGTGCGCAGCCCGCTCGCCGGCCGCGAGCCCGGTGACATCGACTTCCTGGTGGTCCGGGAGAACACCGAGGGTGAGTACTCCAGCGTCGGCGGCCGGATCTTCGAGGGCACCGAGCGGGAGACCGTGCTGCAGGAGACGGTGATGACCAGGATCGGCGTCGACCGGGTCCTGAGATACGCGTTCGAGCAGGCCGAACGCCGCCCCAGGAAGCACCTCACCTCGGCCACCAAGAGCAACGGGATCTCCATCTCGATGCCGTACTGGGACGAGCGGGTCGCCGCGATGGGCGAGCGGTTCCCGGACGTACGGGTGGACAGGTTCCACATCGACGCGCTGGCCGCACTGTTCGTCCTGCACCCCGGCCGGTTCGACGTGGTGGTGGCCAGCAACCTGTTCGGCGACATCCTGTCCGACCTCGGCCCGGCCTGCACCGGCACGCTCGGCATCGCCCCGAGCGCCAACATCAACCCGGACGGCCTGCACCCCAGCCTGTTCGAGCCGGTGCACGGCTCGGCGCCGGACATCGCCGGGCAGGGCATCGCCAACCCGGTCGGCCAGATCTGGTGCGGCTCGATGATGCTCGACCACCTGGGACACCCGGAGGCAGCCGCGCACCTGCTCGGCGCGATCGAGGACGTCCTGGCACACGGGCCGGGCGGGGCGCCGCTCACCCCCGACCTGCACGGCAAGGGCACGACCGCGGAGCTCGGCCGGGCGATCGCCGAACGGGTCCGCGAGCGCTAGTCGTCCAGGTTGTCCTGGGTGTAGGCCTTGGACTTCACGAAGAAGTCGACGTCGTCCCACGGGTGCTCGGTGATCCAGTCCGCACCCATCGCCTCGTAGAGGCTCCACGCCGGCTTGTGGTAGTCGCCGTAGGTGAAGGCGAAGGCGAAGTTGTTCCAGGCGATCGGCGTCAGCAGGGTCTCCCGGTAGTCGTCGTGCCAGACCGAGAGCTGGGAGGCGTTCCAGATGTCGTTCATCACCTTCTCGTTCTCGTAGTAGGTGAGATCGAGAGAGCGGTCGGCCTTCCCGGGATTCTTCGCCTTCGCCAGATGCCATGTGTGGGCCCGGTGCGCCAGGACCACCAGGGTGGGCACATGCGTCCCGGGACAAGCCGCGGCCCGGGTGCGGGCGAAGTCGAACATCGCCGGGGTGTTGCCGCCCCAGTCCGGCCGCAGGCACCAGAGCATCTCCTCGTGACCGAACCAGTGGGTGGGGTCGGCCTCGATCAGGCGCTCGAAGCGGCGCCACCGCTCCACCTGGGGCAGCCCCTGGACGCGGCTCGCCTCCAGCTTGTACATCCAGGCGTCGGCGTCGCGCGGGTTCCGTTCCAGTACCTCGTCCAGGATCGCCTCGGCCCGCCGCAGGTGCTCGGCCATGGACTCCTTGTCGGCGGACGTCGCCGTGCCGTCGGTGGCGGCGCCGGGCAGCTCCCAGGACCAGCTGACCATGTGACACGCTTTGATCAGCAGCGGCAGGTCCGAATCGGGATCCTCCCGGATCGGCCCGCTGATCCACTTCTCGATGCCGAGAGTGCCGGCCGCGATCCGGATGTAGTAGGACCGGTGCTCCGGATCGTCGGTGGAGAGGATCGCCCGGGCCGTGTCCCAGTCACGTTTGCGCAGCACGAAACGCAGGCGCTCGGCCGCCGCGTCACCCAGGAAGTGGGCGAACTCCGGAACTTCCTCTTCGGCGGCGGACCGCCCCCTGTTGAAAGGCCACACGGGCGGAGCGTAGCCCGCTCGATGATCACTTTCCGCCGAAGGCCTCGGCGAACAACGCCTGGCGCTCCGGCGGGCACAAGGGGTCGCGCGGGCTGTACCGGCCCAGGCACATCCCCTCCGCCCACTCGACCGGACCCCACATCCGCTTACTCGGAGTGAGCAGTTCCCGGGCGACCTTCCGGCGGTTACGGCGGATGCCCACCGCGGTCAGCGCGGCGGTCACCGTTCCTTCCGACCCAGGGGGTACGCCGCCCGCGCCCAGCATCGGCAGAAGCAGCAGGAGCGCGTCCGGCCGGTCCGCGAAGGTGGCCAGTTCGTCCCAGGAGACCGCCGGCCCGACAAAGCAGCCCTCCAGCGCGACGGCCGTGATCAACGCCTCGGAACCGGCCGGCTGGAGCAGGTAGTCCAGGCCGTAGTCGTCCTCGTAGTTGCGGAACAGGATGTGCAGCCGGTGGTCCCGGTGCAGGTCGACGGTGATGTACGGCCAAGTCCCGTCGTCGTGCAACGCGTCCGCGTACTGCTCCACGTCGGCCGGATCGGCGTCGAACGACAGCGGCGCCGTCCAGGAGCCGCCGGCCACCACCAGGTAGGCGGGCCAGAACTCCGGGTCGGTGCTCCAGCCGGTGGCGTCGGCGAGGACGGCCGGGTCGGGCGGGGGACGGAAGCCGGCCAGGTACGCGTTCAGCGGCATCCGCGGATTCTCCCGTTCCGGCACTTCGGGGGCTACCCCGAACGGATGCTGGTCTCGGCCCGGGCTTGACAGGTGACCAAATGGTCACATAACTTAGCGTCATGACTGACGACGATCGGGTTTTCAAGGCTCTGGCCGACCCGAGCCGCCGCTTTCTGCTCGACCTGCTCTTCGCGCGTGACGGCCGCACGCAGTCGGAGCTGGAGGCCGAGCTGGAGATGACCCGGTTCGGCGTCGCCAAGCATCTGCGGGTGCTGGAGGAGGCGGGTCTCGTCGTCGTGCGCCGTTCCGGCCGGGAGAAGCTGCACTTCCTCAATCCGGTGCCGATCCGGCAGATCCACGACCGGTGGATCGACAAGTTCACCGAGCAACACGTCACCGCACTGATCGATCTCAAGCGAACGCTGGAGGAAGAGTCATGAGCGACACCCAGGTCTTCCGCATCTGGATCAAGGCGCCGGCCGAAAAGATCTGGCAGGCCATCACCGACCCCGCGTGGAACGAGAAGTACGGGTATGCCGCGCCCCAGTTCTTCGAGCTGAAGAAGGGCGGGAAGTTCCACTCCACCCCGAACCAGGGCATGCGGGACTACGCCGAGGCGAACGGGTTCCCGATGCCGGAGGTCATCCTGGACGGCGAGGTGCTGGAGTCCGAGCCGCCGCGGCGCCTGGTGCAGACCTGGCGGATGCTGATGGACCCGACCACCGGGGCCGAGCCGTTCACGACGCTCACCTGGGAGATCGAGGAGGCCGGCGCCGGCGTCCAGCGGGTCACCATCACCCACGACACGCCGGGCGCGCCGGCCACCGCCACCATGATCCGCGGCAACACCGAGGCCGGCGCCGAGGGTGGCGGCGGATGGGCCTGGGTCCTCAGCGACCTCAAGTCGCTGCTGGAGACCGGCAAGATCATGACCGACGCCTGACATGCGCCGGGGCCAGCCCGTGCCACACCGGCACGGGCTGGCAGACTTGCGGCGTGAGCGACGGTGAGTTGGAGACGTACAGTCTCGTCGAGCTCGCCGTCGATCGGCTGCGGCGGGACATCCTGAGTGGGCGGACCGATCCGGGTGAGCGCCTGGTCGAGGAGCAGCTGACCCGCCGGCTGGGGATCAGCCGGGCGCCGCTGCGGGAGGCCATGCGGCTGCTCGCCGAGCAGGGGCTGGTCGAGCACATCCCGCGGCGCGGCGCCCGGGTCGCGACACTCTCCGACGACGACGTGCGCGAGCTGTATGAGGTTCGCGACGTCCTGGAGCGGCACGCGGTGACGACCACTCCCCCGGGGCGCGATCTGAGCCGGCTGCGGCTGGCCCTCGAGTCGATCCGCAAGGCCACCGAGACCGACGATCGGCTGGAGCTGGCCAACGCGCATCGGCGGTTCCACGTCGAGGTGGTGGCGCTCAGCGGCAACCGGCAGCTCACCGGGCTGTATGAGTCGATCCTCGTGCGGATCCAGCTCTACATGGCGGTGAACATGCGCCGCGAGGCGGAGACCGCCCGGGCCCTCGACGGGGTGCTGCGGCACGAGCGGTTGTTCGAGGCGGCGGAGCAGGGTGACGCGGCCGCACTTCTGGAAGCGCTGAGCGGACACGGCGCCCGTACCTATCTCCACTGACCCGGCGGCGAGGATAGCCGCGGGAAATCGGGCCGTTACACAACGCGGTTCTCGGCGAAACAGAATTGTCGACAATCGACGATGTGGACGCACACGAGAACGCTCCGGACGGGATCTGGATCAGCCGGTTCAGCCCGGCCGAACTGGATGAACGCGCCAGCGCGGTGGATCCCGGCCTGCCGCTGGCCGGGCTCACGTTCGCGGTCAAGGACAACATCGACGTGGCCGGGCTGCCCACCACCGCGGCCTGTGCGGACTTCGCCTACCTGCCCGAACGCCACGCCCCGGTGGTGCAACGACTCGTCGACGCCGGGGCGATCGTGGTCGGTAAGACCAATCTGGACCAGTTCGCGACCGGGCTGACCGGGGCCCGCTCGCCCTACGGGGCGCCGGAGAGCGTCTTCGGGGGCGGGCTGATCTCCGGTGGATCCAGTTCCGGGTCCGCGGTCGCGGTCGCGAACGGGTCGGTCCACTTCTCGCTCGGCACCGACACCGCGGGATCCGGGCGGGTTCCGGCCGCGCTCAACGGCATCGCCGGGATCAAGCCGACCCGTGGACTGCTCAGCACCCTCGGGGTGGTGCCGGCCTGCCGTTCCCTGGACTGCGTCTCGGTGTTCGCGCGGGAACTGTCCACCGCGGACCGGGTGATGCGGGTCGCGCGGGGCTTCGTACCGGAGGATCCCTGGTCGAGGAGGGCGCCGGAGGAGGCGCGGCAGACCGGGCGACCCCGGGTGGGCGTCGCGGAAGGTCTGGAGTTCTTCGGCGACAGCGGGCAGGAGAAGGCCTACGCCCGGTTCGCCGGAGACGTGACGGTCGATGTCGCGCCGCTGCTGGAAGCCGGTGACCTGCTCTATCGCGGGCCGTGGGTGGCCGAGCGCCTGGCCGTTCTCGGTGACTTCCTGGCCGCGCACCCGGAGTCGGTGCTGCCGGTGACCCGCCGGGTGCTGGAGACCGGGCACGGGTTCACCGCGGCCGACGCTTTCCGGGCCCAGCACCGGCTCCAGGAGTTGCGGGCCGCCGCGGACCGGATGTGGGAGCGGATCGACGTGCTGGTCCTGCCCACGATCGGCACCACGTTCACGCACGCCGAGATCGCCGGGGACCCGATCGGCCGGAACCTGATCCTGGGCCGGTACACGCAGTTCGCGAACCTGCTGGACATGGCCGCGGTGACGGTGCCGAACGGGTTCACCGAGGACGGCCGGCCGGCGTCGCTGACGCTGTTCGGGCCGGCGTTCAGCGACGACTCCCTGATGGCGCTGGCCCGGTCGATGCGCGACGACGTGGAGACGACCGGCCACACACTGCCGGGCCGGGTGCTGAGCGGCGCCGGCCCGGGCGGGGCAGGCATGACCGTCGCTGTCGTGGGTCTGCATCTCAGTGGTGAGCCACGCAACGGTGAGCTGCTCGGACGCGGCGGCACCCTGCTCGGTACGGCCCGGACCGCCCCGCTGTACCGGATGTACGAGCTGCCGTCCGGCGCCCCCGGCCTGGTCCGGGCCGAAGCCGGCGGGGCGGCGATCGAGATCGAACTCTGGCAACTGCCGGCCGCGACGGTGGGCGGCTTCCTCGCGGGCATCCCGGCGCCGTTGTCGCTGGGCCGGCTCGTGCTGGAGGACGGCACCGAGGTGACCGGGTTCCTGTGCGAGGCGTACGCGGTGAGCGGCGCCCCGGACATCACCGCCAGCGGCGGCTGGCGGAACCACCGCCTGAAGGGATCTGACTCATGACCGCAACCATCGGCCCGGTCCAGGCCAATCCGTACACCTGGCCCTACGACGGCTCGGTTCCCGTAAACCGGACCGCCCTCCTCTGTATCGACTGGCAGACCGACTTCTGCGGACCCGGCGGCTACGTCGACTCGATGGGGTACGACATCGAGCTCACCCGGGCCGGACTGCCGGCCACCGCGAAACTGCTGTCCCACGTCCGTGAGCTGGGCATGCTCGTCATCCACACCCGCGAGGGCCACGACCCGGACCTGTCCGACCTGCCGGCCAACAAGCGGTGGCGGTCGGCGCGGATCGGGGCCGAGATCGGCGGGCAGGGGCCGTGCGGGCGGATCCTGATCAAAGGTGAGCCCGGCTGGGAGATCGTGCCCGAGGTCGCCCCGGCGCCCGGTGAGGTCATCGTCGACAAGCCGGGGAAGGGCGCCTTCTACGCGACGAATCTGGATCTGGTGCTGCGTACCCATGGGATAACGCACTTGATCCTGACCGGAATCACCACGGATGTCTGTGTGCACACGACCATGCGTGAAGCCAACGACCGTGGCTACGAGTGCCTGATCCTCAGCGACTGCACGGGGGCCACCGATCCGTCCAACCACACCGCCGCGCTGCACATGGTCACCATGCAGGGCGGCGTCTTCGGCTGCGTCGCCACCTCGGACGACGTGATAGCGGCAACCCTTCCAACCGCCCCACCCACCACCCATAAGACGGACTGAAGGCGGTCCAGCCAATGCCTACTGTCGACGCTCAACCCGGACCCTTCACCTTTCAAGCAGATGAGACCGCACTGGTCGTCATCGACATGCAGCGGGACTTTCTCCTGCCCGGCGGCTTCGGCGAGTCGCTCGGCAACGACGTCGCCGAACTCCGGCGGACCATCGAGCCCCTGACCGCGTTGATCAGTGCCTGGCGGGGAGCCGGACTGCCGATCATCCACACCCGCGAGGGACATCTACCCGATTTGTCGGATTGCCCGCCGGCGAAGCTCAAACGCGGACCGATGATCGGGCAACAGGGGACCTTCGGCCGCATTCTCGTCCGCGGTGAATACGGCCACGACATCATCGACGAGCTGAAGCCCGCCGACGGCGAACCGGTGGTCGACAAGCCCGGCAAGGGCGCGTTCTACGCCACCGATCTGCACAAGATCCTCGACAACGATGGCATCAAATCCCTGGTCGTCACGGGGGTCACGACCGAGGTGTGCGTGCACACCACGGTCCGTGAGGCGAACGACCGCGGCTACGAGTGTCTCGTCCTGGCCGACTGCGTCGGCTCCTACTTCCCTGAGTTCCAGCAGGTCGGCCTCAAGATGATCGCCGCCCAGGGCGGCATCTTCGGTTGGGTCGCCGAATCCCCCGCAGTGATCGCCGCGATTCAGGAGTGAAGAGATGACCGCCACCACTGCCGCTCCGGCGGCCAAACTGCCCTACTGGGTCCGGGGTGACACCAACGCCTTCTTCGGCTTCGGCGTCAACGTCCTGGTCAACGTGCTCACCCTGACCGGCCTCTGTCTCGGCGTGATCCAGCTGCCGGCCGGCAACGTCTTCGGCGTGATCCTCCCGGCGCTGGGCATCGCCCTGGTCGCCGGCAACGTCTACTACACCTTCCTCGCGCGGCGGCTGGCGGTGAAGGAGAACCGCACCGACGTGACGGCCCTCCCCTACGGCCCGAGCGTCCCGCACATGTTCATCGTCATCTTCGTGATCATGCTGCCGATCTACCTCACCACGAAGGATCCGATCGCGGCGTGGACGGCCGGCATCGCGTGGGCGTTCATCATCGGCGTGATCGTGCTGATCGGCGCGTTCGTCGGCCCGTACATCCGCAAGTACACCCCGCGGGCCGCGCTGCTCGGCACCCTGGCCGGCATCTCGATCACGTTCATCTCGATGAACCCGGCCGGCAACATGTGGAACTACGCGTGGATCGCCCTGCCGGTCTTCGGCCTGCTGCTGATCGGCCTGCTCACCGACGTGAAACTGCCGTTCAACTTCCCGATCGGGCTGGCCGCGCTGCTGGTCGGCACGGCGATCGGCTGGATCGGCGGTGCCATGTCGGTGCCGGACGTGCAGAGTGCCGCCAAGGACATCGCGTTCGCCTTCCCGCACCTCAAGTTCGACCTGCTCGTCGAGGGGCTCAAGGACATGGCACCGCTGCTGGCGACGGCGATCCCGCTGGGCGTCTACAACTTCACCGAGGCAATGACCAACGTGGAGAGCGCCGCCACCGCCGGTGACCGGTACAACCTGCGCAGTGTGCTGCTGGCCGACGGCGCGGGCGCGGTGATCGGGTCGTGTCTCGGGTCGCCGTTCCCGCCGGCGGTCTACGTCGGTCACCCCGGGTGGAAGGCGGCGGGTGGCCGTACCGGATATTCGATGGCGACCGGCGTGGTGATCGCGCTGCTCTGCTTCTTCGGGTTGTTCGGCCTGCTCGGCGCGATCTTCCCGACCGCGGCGATCGTGCCGATCCTGCTCTACATCGGCCTGCTGATCGGTGCGCAGGCGTTCCAGGCGACGCCGCGGGCACACGCCGCCGCGGTGGTGGCCGCGCTGATCCCGAACATCGCGTCGTGGGCGACCGGCCAGATGGACAACGCGCTGGCCGCGGCCGGGACGTCGGCCGCGGCGGTCGGCACCGAGGCGCTGGCCGGGGCGGGCGTGGTCTACGACGGCCTGAAGACGCTCGGTGAGGGCGCGATCCTGGCCGGTCTGGTGCTGGGCGCGATCGTGGCGTTCATCATCGACAAACGGTTCTGGCACGCCGCGGTCTTCTCCGGCGCGGGCGCGGTTCTCACCTTCGTCGGCCTGATCCACGCCGAGAAGGTGCAGTTCAACGCGGACGGGCCGGTCTCCCTCGGCTACCTCTTCCTCACCGCGGTCTGCGTGCTCTTCGCGCTGACCAAGCCGGCGCCCCGGGTGCCCGATCCCGAGGAGGCGTCCCTCGAAGAGCCGGCCACGGTGTCCTGACATGGAGCGCGACCTTCCCGAGGTGATCGCCGAGGTCACCGAGGCGTTCGAAGCCTACGAGCGGGCCCTCGTCGCCGACGACGTCGACGCGATCATCGGCTTCTTCGCCGCCGAGGCGATCCGGTTCGGCATCGCCGACCAGCAGTCCGGCATCGAGGAGCAGAGGAGGTGGCGGGAGACGCAGGGCGGTCTGCCGCCGGGTCGCCGGCTCAAGGACACGACCATCCGGGGGTACGGCCGGAGCACCGCCGTGGTGACGACGTTGTTCGGTTATCCCGGCAGTGATGTGCTGGGGCGACAGTCACAGACATGGGTCCTCCTGCCCGAGGGGTGGCGCATAGTGACCGCCCACGTCTCCGAACCCGCTGATCCACCTGAGTGAGCACGCTCCCATCGCCCGGCCGTCCCGCATTGTGGTCGGCCGGGCGACGTGCGTACCCACCCGGGACGGCCCGATGGGGCCCGGTCCCCGCTCCGGCGGCCACGGTGAACCACCAGTTCAGCGTCCCGCGCGGTGATCCGAACACCGGTCCTTTTCACCGGCAATGAAGATTGTTGACAGCAGGAATCACGCAATATCGGCCGCTCGTACACTTTCCTGCGCGCCGACCTGCGATTAGGTTGAGCGACGATCGTCAATAATCGCACGGGGGCGGGGAAGGATGACCAAAAGATATGATCGACCGGCGCGGGTGCTCATTCTCGGGCCGGTGACCATCGATTCAGCCGAAGCGACGGAAACAAGACTGTCGGTTCAATTACGCAAGGTCATGGCATTGCTCGCGGAAAACCGCGAGGTGCCACTCACCGCGCGATACATCGTGGACCGCGTGTGGGACGACGACGCTCCGGACAGCGCGGTCCAGATGGTCCGCAACCACGTCCGGATGATCCGGCGGCTGGCCGGCGGTCAGGGGGAGGCCGTCGAGAGCATCCGCGGTGGGTACCGGCTGTGCCTGGAGACCGACGCGGACCGCTTCCGGTCCCGGGCGCTGCAGAGCCGGCTGCTCCACGAGGCGGGCCGGCTGCGTGAGTCGCTGGCCGCGGTCACCGAGGCGCTCGCCCTGTGGCGCGGTTCCGAGGCGATGACCGGCGTCCGTGACGTGCTCGACCTGGAGATCGCCGCCCACCGGCTGGAGGAGGCCCGGTTCCGGGCCGAGGAGCTGGCCGCGCAGTGCCACCTGCGCCTGGGTCACCCGCAGGAGGCACTGCCGATCCTGCACTCGATGACCATCCGCTACCCGTCACGGGAGCTGCCGTGGCTCCAGCTGATGGCCGCGCAGGCGTCGATCGGCCGTCGCGTGGAGGCCTCCAACGAGACGTTTCCGCAGGCCAGATATCACCTGGTCGAGCAGACCGGGCTGGACATGCCCCTGCTCAACCGCTTCCACCAGGAGCTGTTGCGGGGCGCCGAGGCGGCCGCGCTGCTGAGCCTGACAGGTTTTCCGCGGGTTCCCTGGAATGCCGGGGCGCGCGGCGACATGTAGGGGTGTCAGCACCGCTCGCCGAGCGAAGGAGGGTTGCCGTGCAGGAGGACCGGACCGCCCGGTTCGAGGCCCTGTATGCCGCCACGTTCCACCATCTCCTGGGCTATGCGATGCGGCGCTGCGACTGTGCCGAGGACGCCGCCGACGTCGTCGCCGAGACCTTCGCGGTCACCTGGCGTCGGCTCGACGCGGTGCCTCCGGGTGACCAGGCCCGCCTCTGGCTCTACGGAGTGGCCCGCAACGTCCTGGCGGCACATCGCCGGGGTGCCGCGCGCCGCCGGGACCTGTCCTACGCACTCGTCGGCGACCTGGCCGGGTTCTACGCGCCGAGCGCCGAGGACAGCGCCGACCTGGGTTCCCTCGGCCCGGCCCTGCGTCTCCTGCCGGAGGAGGACCGGGAGCTGTTGTCCCTGGTCGCCTGGGAGGGGCTGGATCACGGCGAGATAGCCGCGGTGCTCGGTGTCTCCCGCAACGCCGTCCGGATCCGGCTGCACCGGGCCCGCAAGCGCCTGACCCGGCAGCTCGCCGAGTCCGGCGACGTCCCCGACCGACCGGCCATGTCAGGAAGGCCGCGATGACCGACGAACTGGACACCCGGCTGGCCCGCACGGCGCGGGCCGGCGATCAGGAACTGACCGGGCTGCACCGTGGCCCGGGCGCGTCGTCCCTGCTGACGGCGCTGACCGCCGAGCCGTACGAGACGGTCGCCCGCCCGTGGTGGCGACGGTCCGCCCGGCCGGCCCGCACGCTGGGGCTGGCCACGGCGGCGCTGACCGTCACGACCGCGGTGGTGGTGCTCGGGCCGAGCCTGCTGGGCACGACCGGCACCACGTCGTATGCGAACTCGGCGATCGCCGTGCACCGGGAGGACGGCTTCTACGTCGCCCGGATCAAGGACCCGCTGGCCGACCGGGCCGCCTACCGTGAGGCGTTCGACGCGGTGGGGCTGGACGTGGCCATCGAGCTGGTGCCGGCCCCGCCGGACCGGATCGGTGTGCTGCTGCGCACCAGCGGCGGCGAGGGCACCGCCTCGACCGAGCTGGTGCCGACCGGCCCGGCGGCCGTCGACTGCCGCCTCGAACCGGCCGCCTGCACGATGGTGATACGCATTTCCGCGGACGCCGGCGGGTCGGTCCGGTACACCCTCGGCCGGGCCGCGCAGCCCGGCGAGAGATATCAGGATCCGTCCGTCGACGACGGCGTGCCGGATCATCCACGAGAGTCCGGCGACTGACCGGGCGGCGAATGTGAATTAGCTTATCCCGCGCTTATGCGCACGCTTATCTCCGGCCTCGATGCTTCTTACGGAAACAGCGAACGCGCTTTTCCGGAAACCATCGACAGCCGCCGTCCGGCGGCAGACGAGAGGGGCATCGACATGTCGGCGACGACTCTTCGCCAGAAGCTCGGCACCGGGCTGGCCACCACCGGCCTCCTGCTCGGCGGCACCATCGCGGGGCTCGCCATCGCGAGCCCGGCCCAGGCGGCCTGCGCGTCCGACTCCCGGACCGCGAACATCAACTACGCCTACGCCGAGGCCCACACCGAGGACTGCTCGTACTGGAGCAACTCCTACGCCCAGCACGGGGGCAGCAGCATCTTCTCCGGCTGGTACAGCGGCTGGTCGTGGGCCCGCGCGGACAGCGGCGTCTCGCTGAGCTACGCCGCTCGCAACTACTTCCAGTAACCACCACCGGCAGAGCGCGGCGGGTCGTATCGACCGTCCCGCCGCGCTCCGCCATGTCTGCGAATCGGGGACAGCATGAGACGAACGAGGATGTGGGTGGCCGTGGCCGCCGTCACGCTGGCACTGGCCAGCGGCTGCGGGGTCGACTCGACCACCGAGGCGATGCCGCGGCAGGGCTCCGGCGAGCAGATGAAACCGCTCGTCGACCAGTTCCGGGACGCCCGCGCACGGGCCGCGTCGGACTTCGAGAAGGCTGCCCTCGACCGAGCCATCGAGACCGGACGGATCGACCCGGCCGACTACGAGGAGGCGTTCAGCCGGTACCGGCGGTGCGCCGAGGACGCCGGGCTGGCCGGCACCTACACCAAGCAGGCCAACGGCATCTACAAGATCACTCCGCCGGCGGACCTCGGTGACGGGATCGACGCGTACGCCGCGACCATGCAGGACTGCGCGGCCAAGGCCGGCCTGATGAGCCTGGAAGCGCTGCTGCGGACCCAGGTCGACAACCCGGATCTGCTCTCCGACCCGCGGCTGGTGGCGGTCCGCTGCCTGGTCAAGGCGGGCCTGGTGCCGTCTTCCTACACCCCGGACGACCTGATGGCCTACCTCAAGTCCGACATGGACTCGTCCGGCGACTTCGACCCGATGAACCCGGAGGCACAGAAGTGCCTCACCGCCGGCGGCATCGCGGTCCAGGTGGACGCCCCGAAGGGCGGGAGCTGAGGTGGCCGACACACGGTTCGCGGGGACCGCGATCCTGGCCGGGCTGACGCTGCTCGGCGCGGCCGGGGCCACCGGCTTCCTGCTCCGCCCCGCCACCGCCCCGGACCAGTTGCGGGCGGCGGAACGACTGGCGGACGCACCGGTCGGGCGGGAACGGCTGGCGGACGACCGTACCGTCAAGATCTCTCTGGCCCGGGCACCCGCCGCACCTCTCACCGTCGGACTCGCCGGACGGGTCACCGAGGTCTCCTGCCGGCCCGGCCGGCCGCTGGCCGCCGGGCAGCGCGCCGCCCGGGTCGACGGCGTCCCGGTCGTCGCGATGGCCACCTCGGTGCCGCCCTACCGGGACCTGACCTGGGGCGACAAGGGCGACGACGTACGGGCGGTGCAGCGTGAGCTGAGGCGGCTCGGCTACCCGGCGCCGGACACCGGGCGTTACGACCGGCGGACGTCGGCGGCGGTCCGCAAACTCCAGAAGGCGACCGGCAAGGCCGCGCCGGACGGGAAACTGGCCGCCGCCGAGGTGCTGTGGCTGCCCGCCGCCTCGGTCCGGCCCGGCTCGTGCGAGCTGGTCAAGGGCGCGCGGATCGCGGCCGGGCAGCAGTTCGCGAAGGTGCCCGCCCGGCTCACCGCGATCACCGTCGACACCCTGCCGGCCAACCTGGTCGACGGCGAGCGGACACTCACCGTGATGGGCGCGACCGGGCCGATCGGCCGGGACGGCGTCGCCACCGACACGAAGCTCCTGGACGAGGTCGCCGCCAGCGCCGAGTACCGGCTGCTGGAGGCGAGCGGCAAGGACGCCGACGTGACCGGCAGCCTCGCGCTGCGCGAGCCGCTGGAGACCCTCAAGATGCCGCCGGGCGCGATCTTCGGCCTGGAGGGCGACACCGGGTGCGTGCGGTCCGGCGAGCAGACCTATGCGGTACGGGTGGTCAGCTCCCGCCTCGGCGCGACCCTCGTCACCGTCGACGGCCCGGCGCCGGACCGGGTCGACCTCGGGCCGGCCGTCGCCACCGGAGGCTGCGAGTGACCACGAAACTCCTCCGCGGCGAAGGGCTGGGACACCACTTCCCGGGGGCGCCGTTCCTGTTCCGTGGACTCGACGTCACCCTCGAACCCGGCGAGATCACCGGGCTCTGCGGGCCGTCCGGGTCGGGCAAGTCGACGCTGCTGTCGCTGCTGGCGGGCTGGGTGACGCCGGTCGAGGGGCGGATCGAGCGGATCGGGGTGCACCGGACCGGCTGGGTGTTCCAGAACCCGTACGGCGTACCCGCCCGCACCGCGCTCGACCACGTCTGCCTGCCGCTGCTCGCCGCCGGCCGGACCCGCGCGCAGGCCCGGGAGCGGGCCCGCGAGGTGCTCGCCACCTTCCAGCTCGACCGGTCCGAGCGCCAGCCGTTCCGGGAGCTGTCCGGCGGCGAGGCGCAGCGGCTCATGCTGGCCCGGGCGGTCTGTGCCGCCCCGGACCTGCTGCTCGTCGACGAGCCGACCGCCCAGCTCGACATCACCACGGCGGCGACCGTCAACCGGACGCTCGGGGCGGTCGCGCAGGAGGGCACCATCGTGGTCATCGCCACCCACGACCCGCACACCCGGGCCGCCTGCACCCGAGTCGTCGACCTGGCGGTGGGTGTGTCATGAGGTTCCGGTCGATCCTGTCCGAGGCCGGGCGCAACCTGGTCACCGGCACGTCCCGGGCGCTGCTGTTCGCCCTGCTGCTGGCCGCGGTGACAGCCGGCGCGGCGATCATGGACGCGCGGACGGTCATCGGCGTGCAGCGGCGGGCCGCGGACTTCGTCGCGTCGGGCGCCTCGGTACGGGTGATGGTCGCCCCCGCCATGACCGACGCCGCCTCGTGCGAACGCCTCGCCACCGTCGCCGGGGTACGGGCCGCCGGCGCGCTCCGTGAGTCCGGCGCCGTGGTGCTGCGCACGATGAACGCGAACCCGGTGCCCGCCTACTCGGTGACCCCGGGGCTGATCGCGGTGCTCGGCGGCGACCCGGCCGCACCCGCCGGGGCGTGGCTGCCCGCTCCGCTGGCCCGCACGCTCGGCGTACAGCCCGGTCAGGAGCTGCCGACCGCCTCCGGGACGCTCACCGTCGCCGGGCTCTACGACTACCCGGACGACGGGCGGGACAGCCGGCTGGCGTACGCCGCGCTGCTTCCCGAACCGGCGGCCGGTTCCTTCGACGAGTGCTGGGCCGACATCTGGCCGCTGTCCCGGGACCGCGAGCAGCTGCTGCACGCCGCACTGGACGTGGACGCGTCGGCAGCCGACGCGGTCACCGTCGGCCAGCTCAACACCAGCCGGGGGAACCGGTTCGACGCGCTGGCCGAGTTCACCGGCCGGCCGACCCGGTTCGGGCTGCCGGCCTGCGCGCTGGCCGGTCTGCTGATCGGTCTGGCGGCGGTCCGGATCCGGCGGCTGGAGCTGGCCGCCGCACTGCATCTGGGCGAGTCCCGGCGGGATCTGCTGGCCACCCAGGTGATCGAGACGGCCGCCTGGTCCGGCGCGGCGGTGGTGCTGGCGGCGGTGGCGCTGCTGGCCGGGGTGACGGCGGCCGGCCCGGAGGACGCGGCGGCGGTCTACCTGGTCGACGTCCGCGGGCCGCTCGCGGCGGTGTGCGCCGCCCTGATCGGTGCCGTCCTGGGCGTACTGACGGTCCGCGAACGGCACCTGTTCCGCTACTTCAAGAACCGCTGACGTGGTTGACGGCGCGCTTCCCGGGAATGCGGGAAGGCATGAACCCACGCGACCTGTACCCGAAGCCCGCACTCGACGGCGGCGACCAGCGGCCGCCCGGTCTCACCTCGGCCATGCCGGACCGGCCGGACCACGGTGAGGAGAGCTACCGCGGCACCGGCCGGCTGACCGGCCGGAAAGCCGTCATCACCGGCGGGGACTCCGGTATCGGCCGGGCCGTGGCGATCGCCTACGCGCGGGAGGGCGCCGACGTGCTGATCTCCTACCTGCCGGAGGAGCAGTCCGATGCCGACGACACCGCACAGTGGATCGAGAAGGCCGGGCGCAAGGCGGTCCTCGTGCCCGGCGACATCCGCGACGAGGGACACTGCCGGGCGATCATCGACCGGGCCCGCGACGAACTCGGCGGCGTCGACATCCTGGTGAACAACGCCGCCTACCAGATGGCCCAGCCCGGTGGGATCACCAAGATCACCGACGAGCAGTTCGACCGGGTCATGAAGACCAACCTGTACGCGATGTTCTGGCTCTGCCGGGCGGCGGTCCCGCACATGCCGCCCGGCGCGGCCATCGTCAACACCGCGTCGATCCAGGCCTATCTGTCGTCCAGCGCCCTGCTCGACTACGCCACCACCAAGGGCGGCATCGTGGCCTTCACCAAGGCGCTCGCCGAGGACCTGGCCGAGCAGGGCATCCGGGTGAACGCCGTCGCGCCCGGCCCGATCTGGACACCATTGATCCCGGCGACCATGCCGGCGAAGAAGGTGGAGTCGTTCGGCGGGGACACCCCACTCGGCCGGGCCGGACAGCCCGCCGAACTCGCCGCCGCCTACGTCTACTTCGCGAGCCATGACTCCAGTTACACCACCGGTGAGGTGCTCGGCGTCACCGGTGGCAAGCCGGTCAGCTGACGTCACGGGCAGGCCCCCGGGCCTGCCCGGACAGCGGCCGGCTAACGGAACAAACCGGTCACCCAGTTGAAGGCGTCGACGACCCAGCCGGTCTGGCGCAGGAACGCGAACCCGACACCGGCCAGGAACAGCCCGGTCACCATGTGCGCGCCGCGGGCGGTGTGCCGCTGCCGGCCCAGCCGCTGCTCCAGCACGAGCCGGCCGACCAGCCGGGCCAGCGCGAAGACGCCGACGGCGACGGCGAGCGTCACCAGGAAGATGATCAGCGGCCCGCCCAGACTGCCGCCCTCGGAGATCGCCCAGATGCCCCAGCCGACGAACGCGAACAGCACCGCCGCGCTGCTCCACTCGCCGCCCCGCCGCCACTGGCGCATGTGCCAGCTCAGGCTGCGCTGCGGGCGCTCCTGGTGATGCTGCTCGGGCCAGCCGGTGCCGGTCGGCTCGTGGCCGGCCCGGAACTGCTCGGTGCGCTGGGTGGGCTGGCCGACCCGGGCGCGCCCCTGACTGAAGGGGGACGGGTCGGGAGCCGGCGACGTGGGCGCCTGCGCGGCCGGCACCTGCGAGGTGGCGGCGCTCTCCGGGGTCGTCTGCCTGGTCGGCTGATCGGCCCACGGGTCCTGCGGTGGCATGTCGAGCGTCCGCTCGGACCACTGCGGTTGCTCCGGCATCGTTCCCCCTCCGGCTGCGGTCGCCGACTGGCGACAAGTTCGAGCGTAGCGAGCCAACAAATCGGTCGCCGCAGCACACAGCAGTCCGTTACACACAGCTTATGAAGGATGAGACAGTACTGCGCCCGAGCAAGGACGACGACTTCGCGGACATCTTCCGGCTTCTCAGCACCGTCTTCCACGAGGACATCAGCGGGGAGCTCCGGGACCTGGAGGGGGTGGTCTACGAGCTGGACCGCTCGATGGTCGCCGACGACGCGGGGCTGGTGGCGGGGCATGTCCAGGCCTTCAGCCGCGATCTGACCGTGCCCGGGGCGATCATCCCGGCCGCGCACGTCTCCGGGGTCGGCGTACTGCCCACCCATCGGCGGCGTGGCCTTCTCACCCGGATGATGCACCGGCAACTGCACGAGATCGCCGACGCCGGCCGGGAGCCGGTGGCGATCCTCTGGGCCAGCGAGACCTCGATCTACCCCCGATTCGGGTACGGCCCGGCCGCCAACCGGCTGTTCCTCAACATCATGAATCGTGAGGTACGTCTCCCCGCCCCGCCGCCGGAACCGTCCGGCCGGCTGCGGATGGCCGATCCGGAGAACCTCCGCACCGAGATGACCAAGGTGTACGAGCAGTTGCGGCCCGGGCGCGTCGGCTGGTCCAGCCGGGACGACCGCTGGTGGACCTGGGTCCTCGGCGACCCGAAGGACCATCGGGACGGCGCCACCAAGCGGTACGCCGTGGTGCACGAGGGTCCCGGCGGCCCCACCGGCTATGCGCTGTGGCGGATCAAGGACGACTGGAACAGCCACGGCCCGAGCGCCGAGGTGCAGGTCCGTGAGGTGGTCGCCGCCGACCCGGAGACCTATCAGGCGCTCTGGCGTTTCCTGCTCGGCATCGACCTGACCCGCAGCGTCACCATGCGGCTGGCCGCCGTCGAGGAGCCGCTCATCTACATGGTCGACGAGCCCCGCCGGCTCGGCGCCGGTCATGTCGACGCCCTGTGGCTGCGCGTGATCGACGTACCCGGGGCGCTGGCCGCCCGGCGCTACGCCACCGCTGTCGACGTGGTCCTCGAGGTCACCGACCCGATCCTGACCGCGAACACCGGCCGCTGGCGCCTCACCGGCGGACCGGACGGGGCGACCTGCACGGCGACCACCGACCCGGCCGACGTGGCCCTGTCGGTGACCGATCTGGGCGCGGTCTATCTGGGCGGCACCTCGTTCAGCACGCTCGCCGCGGCCGGGCGGGTCCGTCAGCTGACCGGCAACGACCCGACGATCGCGTTCCGCTGGAACCGGCTGCCCAGCCCGACCGAGGTGTTCTGAGTTGATCGGCACGGCGGTACCGTCGGATGCATGGGCCAGCCCGAACGCCGACGCCGCCGTGTGCGTCCCTCCTCGGCGTCCGCCGAGACGACCACCGACGAGACGACCACCAAGGCGGCCCCCGGGCCGGCTGCGGCTGTCCCCGTGCCCACTGCCCCACCCACGGCCCCCAGCGCCCCACCCGCGGCCCCCAGCGCCCCACCCGCGGTGCCCGCGCCTCCGCCGCACCCTCCGGTGCCGGCTCCGCCGCCGGTTCCCGCTCCGCCGCACGCACCGCCTCCGGCCGCGGTGACCCCCGACGGGCCGCCGTCCGCCGGTGACCGGTCGACCGGCCGGCCGACCCGCGGTGGCATGCCGAAACGGCCCGGTGCCGTGGGCGGCGACGAGCGGGAGTCCGAGCGGGGGCTGCGCGGTCTGGTCGGGTCCGGATCGTCCCAGGTGAGTGTCGGGGCGGCGTTGCGGGCCCGGGACGCGTCACGGCCCAGCGACGACGACCTGGCCGAGGCCGAACGGGACCTGCCGATCATCCGGCGCAACTGGCTGCCTCGCGAGGACCTCCCGCGCCGGTGAGAACCCGTCAGGGACCTGCCGTCATCAGAGGCCTACCACCGCCGGTGAGGACCGGTGACGGAAACG
>NZ_JBHSBL010000045.1:0-24469 GCF_042650585.1 Actinoplanes subglobosus | reverse complement strand
CCATCCCGGGAGGGTGGCCGGCCGATGAGTGGCAGGGATCAGGCGGTGGCCGCCGGCGACGGCAGCTCCGGCAGCTCGCGGGCCACCTCGTAGTCGGCGAGCTGCGAGATCCGGCGGGCGTGCCGGGCGTCGCCGGAGAACGACGTCGCGATGAACGCCTCGACGAAGGCGGTAGCCTCGTCGAGGGTGTGCTGGCGGGCGCCGATCGCGATCACGTTGCTGTCGTTGTGCTGGCGGGCCAGCTCGGCGATCTCGGTCTTCCAGACCAGGGCCGAGCGGACGCCGGGGACCTTGTTGGCCGCGATCTGCTCACCGTTGCCGGAGCCGCCGATCACGATGCCGAGCGAGCCCGGGTCGGCGACGACCTTGACACCGGTGTGGAAGCAGAACGCCGGGTAGTCGTCCTCGGCGTCGTAGACGTGCGGTCCGACGTCCACCACGTCGTGCCCCTGCTTGGCCAGGTGGTTCACGAGGTGGTTCTTCAGCTCGAAGCCGGCGTGGTCGGAACCCAGGTAGAGACGCATGTCGGAAGTCTTTCAGAAGGTGAGGGCCGAACGCAGGGCGGACGCCACCTGATCAGCCGCGGCCCGCGCGGCGTCGATCGTGGCCAGTTTGCGGGCGAAGCCGTGGTTCACACCCATGTAGCGGGTGTGCACCACCGGGACGCCCGCGGCGATCAGAGCGTCGGCGTAGTCGGCGCCCTCGTCGCGCAACGCGTCGTACTCCGCGGTGATCACCAGGGTGGGCGGCATGCCGGACAGGTCGGCCACCGCGAGCGGCGACACGTCCGGGGTGAGCCGGCGCACAGGATCGGGAACGTACGTCTCCCAGGCGAGCCTCATCGAGGCCCGGTCCAGCCCGTACTCCCCCACCTCGTCGTAGGACTCGGCGGAGGTGAGCGGGTCCAGAGCCGGGTAGATGAGCACCTGGAAGTCGAGCGGGGTGGCGGCGTCCCGCTGGCGGCGGGCGGTGACCGTGGCGATCTGGCCGCCCGCGCTGTCGCCGCCGATCGCCAGCCGGGACACGTCCATCCCCAGATCGCCACCGGCCTTGCGCAGGTAGCGCAGCACGGTCTCGGTGTCGTCGAGAGCGGCCGGATGGACGTGCTCCGGTGCCAGCCGGTAACCGGCCGACACCACGGCGCAGCCGGAGCGCTCGGCGACCCGGCGGCAGAACCGGTCCACCGTCTCGATGCTGCCGTAACACCAGCCGCCGCCGTGCAGGTAGACCAGCACCGGGGCGCCGGTCCTCGTGGCGTAGAGGCGGCAGGGCACACCGTCGGCGTCGAAGTCGGCGACGACCGGCAACGGCCACGCCGGGCCGGTCTCCGCCTCGTTCGCGTCCTCCATCGCGGCGCGGACGCCGAGGAGCCGCTCGTAGGGATCGGCGGCGAGCTCCTCGGGGCTGGGCCGCCGCCGGAGCCGGGCGGCGGCCTCGACCTGCGGGTGCAGCATCAGCGGATGTCGGCCACGACCAGGCCACCCCGGGCTTTCGGGGTGAACCAGGTGCTCTTGCGTGGCAGCTTGAGCCGCTCCAGGTTGACCTCGACGAAGTCGTCGACGGTCACCGGGGCGATCAGGATCGCCAGCTCGGCGCGACCGGACTCGACCTCGCCGCGGAGCCACTCGACCGGGTAGTCCCCGCCGATGTAGGAGATCCGCTTGTCGCCCGCGTCCAGCCCGAGCGCGTCCCGCAGCAGGACGCGCTCGACGAGGGCGTGGTCCAGGTTCTCCACCGAGGTCCCGGCGGGGTCGGACGGCAGGCCGACCGCGAACGTGCGGCCTCCGCCGTACAACTCGACGGTGCCCTTGGCCGGAAGCTGCGCGACGCGCGGCAGCTCGGTGACCGTCGCACCCGCCGCGCGCAACCGCTCGAGAAGCTCGTCGAGCGACGCCGGCAACTCGCTGACCAGCCGGTTGTAGGGCTGGATGAAGACCGACGCCGGGGTGGTGACGACGGCCAGGAAACGCTCCAGGCCGCCGGTCTGCGCGGCGAGGCTGCGGTGGTTGCCGTCCGCGACCACCAGCTCGCCGCCACCGGCCAGGGCGAGCAGGCGATCCTGGAGCTCACCGGGGCCGACGGGCCAGATCGCATGGGTACGCCCGGAGCCGTCCACGTCGGTGGCGGCCGGAACGCCGGCGGTGTCGGTGGCCTCGGCCAGTGCGGCGTGCAGCTCCTCGCCGCGGCCGGTCTGCAGGAGCAGGACCGGGGAGAGCAGGGCGCCCACCGACTCGGCAAGGGCCACGCGCTCGCGCACCTTGCTGATGAAGACGTCCTCGTTGCGGATGACCAGGCCGGGCTCGTCGGCGCTGGTGGAGATCTGGCCGGTCTCGACCATGCTCCACAGGCCGTAGGCCGGAGCCTCGCCCGGAGCGGATATCCGGTAGAGCACCACGACGTGCTCCGCCTGCCGGTACTTCTCCTCGGCCTGATCACGCTGCAGGCGGACGACGGCGTCCGGCAGGGACTCGAGGAAGGACTTCCCGAGGGACTCGGGCGCGAGGTGCGGCATCTCCACGGCAAGCGCGCTGTGCGGGTTGCCCTTGATGATGTCCGTGATTTCGGCGTCGTCGGCGAACTCGTCGTAATTCTGGGCCCCGGTACCTCCGTTGGTGATCCAGGCCAGTTTGATCGGGTGCACGACCGTCATGGCAGGCAACTTACCCGGCGAAGCTTGGGTGCCTAACCACCGGCATAGTCCCTCGTGACCTGCTCAACTGTGATGTCCGGTGCA
Organism: Actinoplanes subglobosus; assembly: GCF_042650585.1. Taxonomy (NCBI): domain Bacteria; kingdom Bacillati; phylum Actinomycetota; class Actinomycetes; order Micromonosporales; family Micromonosporaceae; genus Actinoplanes; species Actinoplanes subglobosus. The sequence goes on along the minus strand of NZ_JBHSBL010000045.1, from coordinate 21,735 downwards.
GATTCACCGGCCGTTCGGCCGGCCGTGCCGTCACGGTCACCGGCGGAGCGAGCATAATCGCCACCTCAGGGGGCAAATCGACCCAGACGCCCCGCTGGACGCTGATGCTCGATCCGACCGATTCACATTCCGGCATGCCCGCCTCCGCGTTGGGTGAGGTGTAGGTCACCTCATCCAACGACGGATCTTGGGCCGGGAGTCGAGTTTTTGTGCGACCGCCCCCGAATGGCAACTTTTGTCAGTCGAAGATCGGCCCCAGGTCACGGCTGCGCTTCAACTCGTAGAACCCGGGCGTGCCGGCCACCAGGACCACGCCGTCCCACAGCTTGCCGGCGGCCTCACCCTTCGGCGCCGGAGTGATGACCGGGCCGAAGAAGGCGACCGTCTCGCCCGGGTTGGGGCCCGGCGCGTGGATCACCGGGGTGCCCACATCGGTGCCGACCGGCTTCATGCCGGCGTTGTGGCTGGCCCGCAGCGCCTCGTCGCGGGCGTCGGTGTGCGCGGCCTCGGCCAGGCTCGGGTCGAGGCCGACCTCGGCCAGCGCCTCCTGGAAGAGCTTCGGGTCTTCGATGTCGTATTTCTGCAGGTGGATACGCGTACCGAGGGCGGTGTAGAGGTCACGCAGGACGGCCGGGCCGGCGGCCTCGGCTGCGGCGATGCAGACCCGGACCGGGCCCCAGCCCTTGGCCAGCAGCTGCTTGTAGTTGTCGGGAAGCTCGTCGCGGCCCTCATTGAGAACGGACAGGCTCATGACGTTGAAACGGACGTCCAGCGGGCGGACCTTCTCCACTTCCAGCAGCCAGCGGGAGGTGATCCAGGCCCACGGGCAGAGCGGGTCGAACCACATGTCGACGGTGGATCGTTCAGTCATGGCTCGATCTTCCACCTTTATCCGGGCACGGTCGGGGTGAGTTACGTCGCCGTGTCCGCATAGGCTGCGGGTAAAGCAATCAGCTGTCAGCTCGAAGGAGAGTGCACGTGGCCGGTGTTCACAACCTGACCCAGGTCGAGGCTGCGGAGCGTGGTCGATTGCTCGAGGTGACGGGGTACGACATCACCCTCGACCTGACCGACGGGCACGGCAACCCCGGCTCCGACACGTTCAGGTCCACCACAGTGATCAAATTCCGGTGCACCGAGCCCGGTGCGGCGACGTTCATCGAGGCCGCGGCCGTCCGGATCAACTCCGCGACGCTCAACGGGGCGCCGCTGGACCTCGGCGCCTGGACCGCGGAGAAGGGCCTGGCGCTGTCCGGCCTCGCCGCGGAGAACACCCTCGTCGTCGACGGGGACTTCGGATACTCGGCGAGCGGGCAGGGCCTGCAGCGCAGTCTCGACCCGGTCGACAAGGAGGTCTACCTCTACAGCCAGTTCGAGACGGCGGACGCGCAGCGGGCGTACGCCTGCTTCGACCAGCCCGACCTCAAGAGCGTCTACACGTGGCACGTGACGGCGCCGGGGCACTGGAAGGTCGTCTCGAACATGCCGGTGGAGTCCGAGGAGGCGGCCGGTCCCGGCGCCAAGACGGTCCACTTCGCGACCTCCCCGCGGATGAGCACCTACATCACGGCGATCTGCGCCGGGCCGTACCACGAGGTCCGTGACTCGCACGACGGCATCGAGCTGGGCGTCTTCTGCCGCGCCTCGATGGCCCGTTACCTGGACGCCGACGACCTGTTCCTGATCACCAAGCAGGGCTTCGACTTCTTCCACGAGAAGTTCGGCGTGCGGTACCCGCTACCCAAGTACGACCAGCTGTGGGTGCCCGACTTCAACGCCGGCGCGATGGAGAACTTCGGCTGCGTCACCCACGCCGAGTCGCACTACATCTTCCGGTCGCAGGTCACCGACTACGAGTACGAGCAGCGCGCCAACACGATCCTGCACGAGCTCGCCCACATGTGGTTCGGCGACCTCGTCACCATGCGCTGGTGGAACGACCTGTGGCTGAACGAGTCGTTCGCCGAGTGGGCCAGCCACTGGTGCAACACCGAGGCCACCCGTTTCGGTGACGCCTGGTCGACGTTCCTGTCGATCCGCAAGGCCTGGGGCTACCGGCAGGACCAGCTCTCCTCCACCCACCCGGTGTACTGCGAGATGCCGGACCTGGAGGCGGTCGAGGTCAACTTCGACGGCATCACGTACGCCAAGGGCGCCAGCGTGATCAAGCAGCTGGTCGCCTACGTCGGCCTGGACCCGTTCCTGACCGGTCTGCGGGCCTATTTCGGCAAGTACGCGTGGGGCAACGCCACCTTCGACGACCTGCTCACCGAGCTGGAGACCGCGTCCGGCCGGGAGCTGCGCAAGTTCGCCGCGCAGTGGCTGGAGACGGCGCAGGTCAACACGCTGCGCCCGGTGGTCGAGGTGGACACCGACGGCCACTACACGAGCGTCGTGGTCCAGCAGGAGGCGCCGGCCGGCTACCCGACGCTGCGCACCCACCGCATCGGCATCGGGCTGTACGACCTGGACGGCGACCGTCTGGTCCGGCGCGAGCTGATCGAGGCGGACGTGGCCGGCGAGCGCACCCCGATCACCGTGCTGACCGGGGTCAAGGCGCCCGACCTGCTGCTGGTCAACGACGAGGACCTGACGTACGCGAAGCTGCGGCTGGACGAGCGGTCGATGGGCACGCTGGTGCGGCACATCGCCGGCTTCGACTCGGCGCTGCCGCGCGCGCTGTCCTGGGCGGCCGCGTGGGACATGCTGCGCGACGCCGAGCTGGCGGCCCGCGACTACGTGGCCCTCGTGGTGGCCGGTCTGCCCGCCGAGAGCGACATCAACCTGACCACCGCCACGCTGCGGCAGGCCGGGATGGCGCTGACCAGCTTCGCCGACCCGGCGTGGGCGCCGGAGGGCTGGGCGCTGGTCGCCGGGCTCGCGCAGCGGCAGCTGGCCGCCGCCGAGCCGGGCAGCGGCTGGCAGCTGACCTGGGCGCGGGCGTTCATCACCGCGGCCCGGACGCCGGAGCAGGCCACCGTGCTGCGGGGCTGGCTGACCGGCGAGGCCAGGCCGGAGGGCCTGGTCGTCGACACCGAGCTGCGCTGGTCGCTGCTGCAGGGCCTGGCCGCGCTGGGTGCCGCCGCCGAGTCCGAGATCGACGACGAGCTGGCCGGGGACAAGACGGCCAGCGGCGAGCGGGAGGCGGCGATCGCCCGGGCGCTGCTGCCGACGCCGGAGAACAAGGCGCGGGTCTGGGCCGAGCTGACCGGCCCGCAGGCACCGCCGAACTGGCTGAACCGGTCGCTGCTCCAGGGCTTCCAGAGCACCCGGCAGGTGGCGCTGACCGCGCCGTACGCGGAGAGGTTCTTCGCGGCGGTGGCGGACGTGTGGGCCCGCTCGGACAGCGAGCCGGCGCAGGAGTTCGCGACCATGGCGTACCCGGTGTTCCAGATCAGCGAGGAGACGGTGGCGCTCACCGACGCCTGGCTGGCCAAGGAGGGGCATCCGGCGTCGCTGCGGCGGCTGGTGGCCGAGGGCCGGGACGGCGTGATCCGCGCTCTCAAGGCGCGGGCCAAGGACAGGTCCGCCGCCGCCTGACCTGACCTGACCGATAGTGATTATGGCCCGTCCCGCTTCGGCGGGGCGGGCCTTTCACATGCCAGAACTTACCGGCGCATAACCCGTCGGAAACAACTCTGTGTGAGTAGGCTGGCACTCCACGGTGATGGAGGTGGCCCGTGACGATGCTGAGCCATGGTTCGCCGGTGCGGTGGAGCGCACCGGAGGGCCGGTGGACCCAACCGGACCTGCAGCTGTTCCCGCAGGACGGTCACCGGTACGAGATCCTCGACGGCAGCCTGCACGTCACCCCACCGGCGGACACCCGGCACGACTCGCTCGTCGAGTCGATCGTCGCCACCCTGCGGTCCGCGGCGCCGCCCGGCTGGTGGGTGTGCGCCCGTCTCGGCATCGAGCTGGAGACCAGCAATCTCGTGCCGGACCTCACCGTGCTGCGGCCGCACTCATCGGGCGCCATCTGGGTGGACCCGGCCGACGTCGCGCTGGTCGTGGAGGTCGAGGCCACCGAGACCAGCCGCTATGACCGGCTGCTCAAACCGGCCGTCTACGCGGCGGCGGGCATCGCGTCCTACTGGCGGGTGGAGGCCGGGCCGGTGCTGCGCACCTATGCCCTGGACGGGGCAGCCTACCGGCCCACCCAGGACGTCGCGGCCGATGAGCAGGCCAAACTCGACGCCCCTTACCCGGTCCGGGTGGACCCGGCGTCCTGGCGCTGAGGCCTCGTCAGCCCTTACCGGCGTGTGACGCCAGCTGGTCGATGCCGATCATCAGGCCGCCGGCGAGGTCGCCGCCGCCGAAGGACGCGGCCATCGACAGACCGGCCAGCTTCGCGTCGCGGTCGGAGATGCGCTTGCGGGCCTCGGCGCCGGTGATGATCTCCAGCTTGCGCTGGTCGGGCGAGACCGCGATCAGGACGGCGCGTTTCGGGTCGCGGGTCTGCGCGTGCAGCTTCTCGGCCGCCTCGCGGTGCGGCTCGGCGAGCGTGCCCAGGTAGATGCTGAAGTTGAGCCCGGTCACCTGGTCGGCGATCCGGAGAGCCTCGTCGAGGCGGAGGAGCTGCCGGGTCGAGAACGGGCTCTCGGCCGGCTGCTCCAGCGGGGTGACCTCACCAACTGTCACTTGCGCCTCCTGTGGAACCGGGGCGAACGGGTGCGCCGGAGCTGTCCTCGATGATCAGCCCGGAGGAATGGCCGTCCCCAGCTGGGGTGACCTGCTGCGGCGTAGCGGTGAACCACATGGCCGGGAAGTCGTAGGGCCGGCCCGGACGGTAACGGCGGTCCGGCTTGGACCGGTCGGAGCCGGCGAGCACGAGAGTCGCGATCGTCCCGATGACTGCGGCCGGAATGATCACGAAGACCAGAACGGTGCTGATTACTGACAACTCAACGCCCCCAGGCGCCAACGTTCCTCTTTATTCCGAACATCAATCACCGTAGCGGAGCGCATGTCGTCCCGGACCGTCGGGTCTCGAACCGGGGTCTCACGCCGTCGGGATCTACGCGGAATGTGCACGCAGGTGCGAAAATCACCCTCACGCGCCGTCCGCGTACTTTCCGTCGCGAACGGCAGGAGGGGGATCTCATGCGCATGTTCGTCCCCGCCGTCGCCGCGGGCCTGGCCTTCGCCCTGACGGGTGCTTCGCCGGCCGCCGGCGCGGCCGTGTTCGTCGAGCTCAACCCCAGCACGGTGCGGGCCGGCGACGAGTTCGCGCTGCGCGCCTCGTGTGACGACAACCTCAAATCAGCGACGGTGAGGGGCGAGCCCATCGGCTCGGTCACCGTCGTGCCCGAGTTCGGGTTCCTGACCGCGACGGTACGGGTGCCCGCCGACACGAAACCCGGTGACTACCCGGTCGCCCTCACCTGTCCGGAGGGTGGCGGAGCCACCGCCGTCCTGCACGTGGTGGCCAAGGTGGAGCCGTCCCGGGGCCCGGCAACCGGTGGTGGCGGCACCGCCGGAGACCTGACGGGTCCGCTTCTGATCGGCGGTGGGCTGATCATGGCGATGGCCGGTGCGGCTCTCGGTGTCCTGTCGATGCGCCGCCGGCGAGTCGGCTGAGGCCCGGCATGGCGAGCGGGGACCAGCGACCACCCGGCGCACGCGTGCCGGACGCCGTGGCACGCAAACGCCCGGCCCAGATCATCACGGCGCCGCCTCCCGGGGCCATCACCGGCCCGCTGCCGCCGACGCCGGAGATCCGCGGCCGCTCGCCGTTCCGGCTGTGGACGCCGGGGCGGATCCCGAAACCGCAACCGGTCCGCGGGCGCAAGGGCGGGATGATCGGGGCCGCCGCGCTGGCGCTGCTCTTCCTCGGGCTGTTCCTGTTCGGCCTGGGGCTCGGCTTCGCGACCGGCTTCGACGTGGGCGGCCTGTTCCGGGGTGCGGACGAGCCTCCCCCACGGGCGTTCCCGGTGCTGGATCCGAGCCGTCCGCAGCGGCTGGAGATCCCGGCGATCGGGGTGTCGGCACCGGTCCTGGAGGTGGGGCTGGCCGAGGACGGGTCGGTGGACGTGCCGCCGCTGCGGCAGCACAACGAGGCGGGCTGGTTCGAGGGCGGGCCCACTCCGGGACAGTTCGGGCCGGCCCTGATCGTGGGGCACGCGGACACCCGTACCGGTCCGTCGATCTTTCATCGGCTGGACGAGATGCGACCGGGCCAGGAGATCCGGGTGGACCGGGAGGACGGGTCGGTCGCCATCTTCAAGGTCAACTCGGTGGAGACGTTCGACAAGAGCTCGCTGCCGGCCGCGCGTGTCTACGGTGACTACACCCGGCCGTCGCTGCGCCTGATGACGTGCGGCGGCAAGTGGCTCGGCGGTGAGGAGGGCTACGAGGACAACGTCGTCGTCTTCGCCTCTCTGGTCTCCTCCCGCGACGCCTGACCGGTCAGGCCGCCTCGGCCTCGATCGGGGCGGCGGGCAGGTCCAGCCAGTCCATCCAGCGGGGGTCGGGCGTGCGGTGGCCGAGGACCCGCCACGCGACGCCGCGCGGGGCCGCCGGGGCGGCGTGCAGGCGCCAGCCCAGCTCGGCCGGGGTCTTGTCACCCTTGCTGTGGTTGCACTTGGCACACGCGGCGACCACGTTGTCCCAGGCGTGCAGGCCGCCGCGACTGCGCGGGAAGACGTGGTCGATGGTCTCGGCGGAGCCGCGGCAGTAGGCGCAGCGGCCGCCGTCACGGGCGAAGATCGCCCGGCGGGACAGCCCGACATGGGTGCGGTACGGCACCTTCACATACCTCGTCAGGCGGACGACGGAGGGGACGGGGACGGTCTGGTGTGCGCTGTGCAGGATGCCGTCGCCGTCGGAGACGCACTCGGCCTTGGCGGTGAGGAGCAGGATGGTCGCTCGACGCACCGATACGACGCACAGGGGCTCGTAGGTGGCGTTCAGGACTAACGCGGAAGAGCCAACTGTGGGTCGTATGTCAGGCATCGCGATCACCCTTCCGGTGTCAGTTGCTTGTAACCGCTCCCATAGCCCATGCGTGTGTGATGTGGGCCTCGCCGAACTAGCCCTGTGCGCCAATAGTCCCTGATGAATAACCAAATTGCGAGCAGAATCTGTGGCCACGGGGTAAACGTCTGAGGTCTTCGCCCAGCTCGACCCGGTACCTTGACTTCCCGTGTTCCTCGCTGCTGCCACCACACCCGGTCCGTCCTCGTCGGCCGACGTCTACGTGACGCCGGTCTGCAAGTCCGATGCGCTCTGTAGCCAGATCCTCGACTGGAGCGGTGGGAACGAGTGGCTCGCCACCAGTAGCTACGTGGTCGTGATCAAACCGCTCCGGATAGCCGCGATCATCCTGATCGCCCTGCTCATCCGCTGGCTGATGCACCGCGCGATCTCCCGGCTGGCCACCAGCACGTCGCGGGCCTCGATGCCGGCGCTGCTCAAGCCGCTGAAGGAGAAGGTGACGGTCACCGCCGAGGAGGGGACCTTCATCCCCGAGCGGCGGCGCCAGCGGGCCGAGGCGATCGCCTCGGTGCTGCGCAGCTTCGTCAGCGCTGTGATATTCACCATGGCCGCGTTGCTGGTGATGGGTGAGCTCGGTTTCAACCTGGCCCCGCTGCTGGCCAGCGCCGGCATCGTCGGCGTGGCCCTCGGTTTCGGTGCGCAGAGCCTGGTCAAGGACCTGATCGCCGGTCTGTTCATGCTGCTGGAGGATCAGTACGGCGTCGGCGACACGGTGGACCTGGGCGAGGCCACCGGTGTCGTGGAGAGCGTCGGCCTGCGGATCACCACGGTCCGCGACGCACGGGGTGTGCTGTGGTACATCCGCAACGGCGAGATCGTCCGGGTCGGCAACAAGAGCCAGGGCTGGGCGATGGTCGTCGTGGACATCCCGATCGGCTTCGTCAGCTCGGAGGAGGCGGTCGCCGTGCTCAAGAGCGCGGCCGAGACCGTCGCCCACGATCCGGAGCACGAGACCGGCTTCCTGGAGCCGCCGGACGTGATCGGTGTCGAGCAGCTGACCGTGGACGGCGCGGTGATCCGGACCATCGCCAAGACCACCGCCGACAGCCAGGTGTCCATCCAGCGTGACCTGCGCCGGGCGCTGACCGAGTCGCTGGAGACGTCCGGGCTGTCCGAGCGGATCGCCGCGTCCCGGCTCCTGCCGCGCAGTGCCGTCCCGCCGTCGTGGATGGGCGGCGGCACCTCGTCTCCCGAGCAGCCGGGCGGCGCGACCTAGGATGGAGCGGTGAGCGCACCGACCTTCTACGACGCTGTGGGCGGCGAGCCCACCTTCCGGCGCCTCGTCGACAAGTTCTACGAGGGTGTCGCGGAGGACCCGCTGCTCCGGCCGATGTATCCCGAGGAGGATCTGGGGCCGGCCGCCGACCGGTTCGCGCTCTTCCTGATGCAGTACTGGGGCGGCCCGACGACGTACTCCGACGATCGTGGTCATCCGAGGCTGCGGATGCGGCACGCGCCGTTCCGGGTCGACGCGGCGGCGCGGGACGCCTGGCTGAGCCACATGCGGGTGGCGGTCGACTCGCTCGGTCTGCCCGGCGATCAGCGCACCATGCTGTGGGACTACCTGGAGCGAGCGGCCTATTTCATGGTGAACGCGATGGATCCCGCGGAGCCCCCGGCCTGACAGTGTCGCGGGGCCCGATGGCTCGTTGATCGGATTGTCACTCACAGTCCGGGGAGCCCTTCCATGCGCCGTCGCCTGCTCGCAGCCGCCGCCGTCGCCGCCGTCGCCATACCGGCGATAGCCGGCGTACCTCCAGCGACGGCCGACACCTACCATCCGACGGTGGTCTCGGCCGACCCGGTGGACTTCACGCCGCACGTGCTCGACGGGACGGTGTGGTCGCTGGCGCTGGTCGGGGACACGGTGGTGGTCGGCGGGGCCTTCACCAAGGTGTCCGACGCGAGCCGGCGGATGACGTTCGCGCGCAAGAACATCTTCGCTTTCGGGTTGCACGACGGTCAGATCCGGACGTTCGCGCCGGAGGTGGACGGGGCCGTCTACTCACTGGCGACCGGGCCGGACTACTCGGTCTATCTGGGTGGCGGGTTCAAGAGTGTGAACGGCGCGGCGCAGCGCGGCCTGGCCCGGGTGTCGATGCACGACGGCTCGCGGTACTCGTCGTTCGGGGCCCGGGTCAACTGGGGTGACGTGCGGGCGCTGGTGAACCGGGACGGCACCCTCTACGCCGGCGGCACGTTCTCCGCCGTCAACGGGGTGCGGCGGTCCGGTCTGGTACGGCTGAACGGGCTGACCGGGGCGGTGGATCAGGGGTTCGACGCGCGGCTGGCCGGGCCGGGGCTGAAGCGGACCCGGGTCGAGCACTTCGACGTGTCCCTGGACGGGCGGAAGCTGATCGCCGTCGGCGCCTTCCTGAAATCGGGGGCGGCCGACCGCAACCAGATCGCGCTGTTCGACGTGGGCGGGCCGAACGCGATCCTGAACGGCTGGTACACCGACGCCTTCATCCCGACCTGTATGCAGGGTTTCGACACCTATCTGCGGCAGGTGAAGTTCGCGCCGGACGGCTCCTACATCGTGGTGGCGGCGACCGGGCGGGCGTCGTCGGCGCAGAAGCTGTGCGACTCGGCCTCCCGCTTCGAGACCCGGACCACCGGGAAACAGAACCCGACCTGGGTGCAGCGGACCGGCGGCGACTCGCTGTACGCGGTGGCGATCACCGGGCCGGCCATCTACCTCGGTGGGCACCAGCGATGGTTCGACAACCCCTACGGCACCGACGGCAACGGTCCCGGGCCCGGCGCGGTGTCGCGGCCCGGCATCGGCGCCGTCAACCCGAACACCGGCAAGGCGCTGGAGTGGAATCCCACCCGGTCCCGCGGGGTCGGGGTGCGTGCCTTCCTGGTCACACCGGACTACCTGCTCGTCGGCTCGGACACCGACCAGCTGGGCCGCGAATACCACGGCCGGGTCGGCATGTTCCCGGTACCCAGGACCTGACGACTTACAGCAGCGCGCCCTCGTCGTGGAGCCAGTCCACGAAAGAGGTGGCCACGGCCGCGCCGCAGTCGAGGAGCTCGACGAGCAGCGAGTCGTGGACGCCCGCGGCGAGGGGCACCTGCAGCTCCGCGTATATCGGGAGCTGGCCGCGCTCGGTGGGGTCACCCACGTAGGCCTTACAGAACCGACGTGTGTGGTTCCACTCGTTGACCACGCGGTAGGCACGGTCCGCCCAGTCCGGCGGGACCGTCGCGTGTGGTCGGGCCCGCATGACCAGGATCTCGTCCTCCGGGCCCTCCAGGGTGAACAGCACGGCGTGCCGCTCCCACATGGCCAGCAGGCTGCCCCCGCCGTCGGCGAGGAACCGGATGTCGAGCAGGTCGAGCGCCTTGCCGACCCGGGCCAGCTGCACCGGCATGACCGGATCGGACGCGCCTGGCGTGGACAGTTCGGACGGGACCCCGGAACGGCTGGGCTCCCGCTGGGCCGGAACACCGACGCGAACGGTGCTCTGCACCGCAACCTCGCCGCCGCCGGCATCCCGCTGCTCATTTCCCGCAGCCGATCCCGGACGCCATGACCACCACGGCATCGTGCGCACCTCGCTCCCCAACAGACCCACGCCGGACGTTGCAGTGGATCCGAGGGCCGACGGTACCCGCACGCTTCCTGAAGGTCATCCCCCTAACGGGAGGGCGGGACCAGAAGAACGATCCACCGTCACCCTTTCGGGTGACCCACCATCGGCATAACGGTCAATTTGTGGACGCTCTGTCGCCACGCTACTCCATATGGTGCAGAAATTCCCACCCAGCCACCGGCGACCCGAACCCGCGCCTCAGCCGGGTCCGCGTCCCTCGGGCCGAGGAAACCCATCCGGGCGACGGCCTGCACGAGCCGCTGGGAGATCTGCACCGGCCGCCCGTCCTCCGGAGTGACCACCAGAGCCACATGGTCGAGGAGCGCGTCACGCACCGCCCGCTGACCGACCGCCCGCCCGGACATCCCGCCGGAGGCGATCTCCCGTAGCGTCCCGGCGGCCGCCTCGGCGAGCTGCGCCAGCTCCGTACCGGAGACCGACTCGACGGCCTGACTGGCGGGTGGGGGCAACGGCCATCGCCACTGCGTGTCACGGCGCTCCGGCAGCGTCCCTCCGCCGGCGGCGAGGACCGCGAGCAACTGCGCGGCTGAGACGGTGGCGTCACCCGGGCCGGGACCGGCCACCTCACGGGTCACCAGCACATCCCACGGAAGCCGGGCCCAGAGGGCGGTCCGGCCGCCGGACGAGCGGAGCCGCACCGGCGCGGCCGGATCGAGCCTGGTGAGCCGCGCCAGGAACGCGCCTGCGTCGGGAACCCCGAGCAGGCCGTGCTCACTCATGACCGGTCAACGTTCATCAAGACACCTCGGTGTACGGCTTCAGAAATTCCCGCTCGGCGTCGGACAGCCGGCGAGGGTGGCCCTGGACCAGGTTGTACGGCACACAGACGGACTTCGCCCGGCTCGCCAGCACACCGTCGTCGAAGAGCTCGTAGGAGACGGTGAACGACGCGGCCCGCAGCTCCGAGATCCACATCTCGATACGGACCGGGTCACCGAAGTCGATCGGCCGCACGTAGTCGATCTCGTGACGGGCGATCACGATGCCCTCCTCGAAGGAGCCGAGACCGTGAGCCTTGGCCCCGACGAAGAACATCGCCACGCGCGCCTCCTCGTAGAGGGTGAGGAAACGCGCGTTGTTGACGTGCCCGTACGCGTCCATGTCGGACCAGCGCACGGGCACGTCGTAGACGAAACGACCGTCAGTCACGCGTCAGTTTGCGGTAGGTGACCCGGTGCGGCCGGGCCGCCTCGGCCCCCAGACGATCGATCTTGTTCTTCTCGTACGCCTCGAAGTTGCCCTCGAACCAGAACCACTTGTCCGGGTCCTCGTCGGTGCCCTCCCACGCGAGCATGTGGGTGGCGACCCGGTCGAGGAACATCCGGTCGTGGGAGATGACCACGGCGCAGCCGGGGAACTCGAGCAGCGCGTTCTCCAGGCTGGAGAGCGTCTCGACGTCGAGGTCGTTGGTCGGCTCGTCGAGCAGGATCACGTTGCCGCCGATCTTCAGCGTCATCGCGAGGTTGAGCCGGTTGCGCTCGCCACCGGACAGCACCTTGGTCGGTTTCTGCTGGTCCGGGCCCTTGAAGCCGAAGGCCGCCACATACGCCCGGGAGGGCATCTCGACCTTGCCGACCATCATGTGGTCGAGACCGTCGGAGACGACCTCCCACACCGTCTTGGCCGGGTCCAGGCCGGCACGGCTCTGGTCGACATACGACAGCTTGACCGTCTCACCGATCCGCACCGAGCCCTCGTCCGGCTTTTCCAGACCGACGATGGTCTTGAACAGCGTGGTCTTGCCGACGCCGTTGGGACCGATGATGCCGACGATGCCGTTACGGGGCAACGAGAACGACAGGTGGTCGATCAGCGTACGCCCATCGAAGCCCTTGACCAGGTCGTTGACCTCGATGACGGTGTTGCCCAGACGCGGGCCCGGCGGGATCTGGATCTCCTCGAAGTCCAGCTTCCGGGTCTTCTCCGCCTCGGCGGCCATCTCCTCGTAGCGGTCCAGACGGGACCGGCTCTTGGTCTGCCGGGCCTTGGCGTTGGACCGCACCCACTCGAGCTCCTCGGCCAGGCGCTTCTTCATCTTCGCGTCCTTGCGGCCCTCGACCGACAGACGCGCGGCCTTCTTCTCCAGATAGGTGGAGTAGTTGCCCTCGTAGCCGATCGCCCGGCCACGGTCCAGCTCGAGGATCCAGCCGGCCACGTTGTCCAGGAAGTACCGGTCGTGGGTGATCGCCAGGACGGTGCCCGCGTACTTCGACAGGTGCTGCTCCAGCCAGTGGACGGACTCGGCGTCCAGGTGGTTGGTGGGCTCGTCGAGCAGCAGCAGGTCGGGCGCCTCGAGCAGCAGCTTGCAGAGGGCCACCCGGCGGCGCTCACCACCGGAGAGCTGGGTGACGTCGGCGTCCGGCGGCGGGCAGCGCAGCGCGTCCATCGCCAGGTCGAGCTTGGAGTCGACGTCCCACGCGTCGAGGTGGTCGAGCTCCTCCTGGAGCTTGCCCATCTCGTCCATCAGCTCGTCGCTGTAGTCGGTGGCCATCTGCTCGGCGATCGCGTTGAAGCGGTCGAGCTTCGCCTTCGTCTCGGCGACGGCCTCCTGGATGTTGCCGAGGACCGTCTTCTCCTCGTTGAGCGGCGGCTCCTGCGCCAGCATGCCGACGGTGTAGCCGGGCATCAGCCGGGCCTCGCCGTTGCTGGTCTTGTCGAGCCCCGCCATGATCTTGAGCAGACTGGACTTACCGGCGCCGTTGGGGCCGACGACACCGATCTTGGCGCCTGGCAGGAAGCTCAGCGTCACGTTGTCGAGCACGACCTTGTCGCCGTGCGCCTTGCGCGCCTTTTCCAGGACGTAGATGTACTGGGCCACGGTGTGCCCTACCTCCGCGATCGTGATTGTCGGTGCCGGAATCAAAGGACAATCTTTCCACCCTCCGCGCCCGCGCCGAACAGCAACCCCGGCCGTCACTCCGGGACGACGTCCTGCTCCTCGACCTCACCGTCGCCGTGCTCGACCACCAACTGGTACTTGTTGACCCGGAAGATCGCACCGTCGACCGCTGTCACCCAGAAGTTGCCCGCGTCGTCGTGCTGCACTCCGGTCAGGAACAGCGCGGTCTTGTTCTCCACCCATGTCGCCTCGGGGCCACCCTTGTTGGCGTGATAGTAGAGTCGGCCCACCTCGTCCTGGCAGATCCAGGCGACCGTCCGGCTCTCGGTGCGCACCCGCAGCACCTGCCGCAGGGTTCCGGTCGCCCCGGCCTGGGCACCCATCTCCTGGGTCTGCCACAGACACTCCTGCCCGGCCGGAAGCAGGGTGGGCCCGGACACCGGAACAGGTTTGGAGCCGTGCCGCTCGGAAAGCAGGTATCCGCCGATCATGCCGATGATCGCGAGCAGCGCCGTGGCGATCACCACAGGGAAGAACAATGGCTGCCGTCGCTGGGAATGATCATCAAGCGGGGTCACCGGCACAGAATGGCACCCCGCCCCCACCCGGTCCATCACCGTCGATTCCGGCGGCGACACGGAGCCGGTGAGAAAGCGGGAGCTTACACACAGTAGGCTCACGTTGGGAACAGAAACCACTCGGAGGTGTACTCAGCGTGGCCCAACGAAGTTCCTTCGTCGTCGTCGCCAACCGTCTGCCCGTGGACGAGGTCACTACGTCGGACGGTGAAAAGCAGTGGCGGCCCAGTCCGGGCGGCCTGGTCACAGCCCTTCATCCGGTCCTCACCGAGCATCGCGGCACCTGGATCGGGTGGGCCGGCGGGTCCGGCGAGGCACCCGAGCCATTCGATCTCGAGGGCATCCACATCCACCCGGTTCCGCTCAGCGACGAGGAGCTGGAGCGCTACTACGAGGGTCAGTCCAACGCGACCATCTGGCCGCTCTATCACGACGCCGTGGAGACGCCGGTCTACAAGCGGCGCTGGCGCGAGACGTACCGGGTGGTCAACCACCGGTTCGCGCAGGCCGCGGCGGAGGTGGCCGCGGAGGGCGCCACCGTCTGGGTGCAGGACTACCAGTTGCAACTGGTGCCGTCCATGCTCCGGGAGATGCGTCCCGACCTGCGGATCGGGTTCTTCCTGCACATCCCGTTCCCGCCGATCGAGCTGTTCATGCAGATGCCGTTCCGGGCCGAGATCCTGCGCGGCCTGCTCGGTGCCGACCTGGTCGGGTTCCAGCAGCGGCTGGCCGCTCAGAATTTCGTCCGCCTGGCCCGCCACCTGCTCGGCCTGCGCTACGAGGGCCAGTCGATCCAGGTCGACGGGCGCAAGGTCAAAGCCGGTGCCTTCCCGATCAGCATCGACACCGCCGACATGGAGCGGCTCGCCGCCGACCCGGCGGTGCAGGCGCGGGCCAAGCAGATCCGCGCCGAGCTCGGCGATCCGACGACGGTGATCCTCGGCGTCGACCGGCTCGACTACACCAAGGGCATCGAGCTGCGCCTCAAGGCGTTCCGCGAGCTGCTCGCCGACGGCAAGCTCAACGTCGGCGACGCGGTGATGATCCAGGTGGCCACGCCCAGCCGGGAGCGCGTCGAGCACTACCAGACCCTGCGGGTGAAGGTGGAGCGCGAGGTCGGCCGGATCAACGGCGAGTTCGGCCGGGTCGGCACGCCGGCCGTGCACTACCTGCACCAGTCGGTCGACAAGCAGGAGCTCGCCGCGATGTATGCGGCGGCCGACGTGATGATGGTGACCCCGCTGCGTGACGGGATGAACCTGGTCGCCAAGGAGTACATCGCCTGTCGCGGCGACACCGGCGGGGCCCTGGTGCTCAGCGAGTTCGCCGGGGCCGCCACCGAGCTGCGCCAGGCGTTCCTCTGCAACCCCCACGACCCGGACGGGGTGAAGGACTCACTGCTCCGCGCGGTCGGGGCCGAGCCGTCCGAGCTGAAACGGCGGATGCGGGTCATGCAGCGGCATCTGCGGACCCACGACGTCGCGCGCTGGGCGCGCACCTTCCTCGACGAACTCGGCGTCGAAGAGGACTGACGCAGGCGAGAGGGCGCCGAGCCTCCATCGGCCCGGCGTCCTTCCCGCGGCGGTACGGGCGACGGCCCTCCGATTCGAGCTGAGGCGGCCCGGCCGTCCCACCTCTCACGCCCGGCTCACCGGCCAGGCCGCTCCAGCGCGCAGCCCCCGGCCGTCGATCAGCCCCGCCCCGTTGCCCTGTCAGCACCCGGCCGTCGATCAGCCCCGCCCCGTTGCCCGGTCAGCACCCGGCCGTCGATCAGCCCCGCCCCGTTGCCCGTTCAGCCCGCCGCCGGGGTGAAGGACTCCCCCACCGTGACGACCTCGCCGATCACGACGACCGCGGGTGGGCGGATACCGGCCGTCGCGGTCTCCTCGGCGACCGCCCCGAGAGTGCTGGTCAGCGACCGCTGGTGGGCCGTCGAGCCCTCCTGCACCACGCCGACCGGGGTGTCCGCCGAGCGGCCCTCGGCGATCAGCCGCTCCGCGATCCGCGGCAGGTTCTTCAGCCCCATCATCACCACGACGGTCCCGCGCATCCGGGCCAGCGCCGCCCAGTCGACGAGCGTGTCCGGGTGGTCCGGCGGAATGTGCCCGGAGATGACCGTGAACTCGTGTGCCACCCCACGATGGGTGACCGGGATGCCGGCCAGCGCCGGTGCCGCGATCGAACTCGTCACACCGGGCACCACCAGCACCGGAACACCGGCCTGGGCGCAGGCCAGGGCCTCCTCGCCACCGCGGCCGAAGACGAAGTTGTCGCCGCCCTTGAGCCGCACCACGAACTTTCCCTGGCCGGCCCGGTCGACCAGGATGCGGTTGATCTCCTCCTGGGCGGCCTGCGGGCCGTAGGGGATCTTGGCGGCGTCGATCAGCTCGACCTCGGGACGCAACTCACCCAGGAGCATGCCGGGAACCAGACGGTCGGCGACCACCACGTCCGCGGCGGCGAGCAGGCGACGGCCCTTCACCGTGATCAGCTCCGGGTCGCCGGGGCCGGCACCGACCAGGGCCACACCCTTGAGCTCGGGCGATGCCGGCGGGCTGGCCTCCAGGACGGTCGCCACCATGTCGCGGACCGCCATCGCACGGCGGCGGTCGCCCCCGTCGGTCACCGCCACGGTGACCTGGCCGTGCCTGGTGACGGCCGGGGTCCAGGCGGTGGCGGCGTCGCGGTCGTCCGCCCGTACACAGAAGATCCGATTCTGCTCTGCCGCGACGCTGACCTGGGCCGCCGCCTCCGGATCGTCGATCGCGACATGGACCAGCCAGGCGCCCTCGACGTCGCCGGCCGCGAAGCGCCGCGGCGTCCAGGTGGCCCGGCCCGCGTCGACATGCCCCCGCAGGGTGGGGGTGAGCTCCGGGGAGACGATCTCGACCCGGGCACCCGCGGCGATCAGGGCCGGAACCCGGCGGGTGGCCACCGTGCCACCGCCGACGACCAGGACCCGACGGCCTTCGAGGCGCAGCCCCAGCGGATAGATGCTCATTGCTCCGACACTCCCGCGCTCATCCCTCCGGCGCCCGATTCCCCGGCGCCCACGTCTCCGGCGCCCACGTCTCCGGCGCTCACCTCTTCGGCGCTCATTTCTCCGACACGCCCGCCGAGTCGAACGTCGCCACCTCGTGCAGCACCCGGACCGCGGCCTGCACGACGGGCAGGGCCAGCACCGCCCCGCTGCCCTCACCGAGCCGCATGCCCAGGTCGAGCAGCGGCTCCAGGCCCAGGTGCGCGAGCGCGACCGAGGCACCGGGCTCGGCCGACCGATGCCCTGCGACCATCGCGGCCACCGCGTCGGGGGCGAACGCCGCCGCGGCGACGGCGGCCGAGGCGGCGATGACGCCGTCGACGATCACCGGGACCCGCCGGGCGGCGGCGCCGAGGATGAAACCGGTCAGCGCGGCGTGCTCCAGGCCGCCGACCGCGGCGAGAATGCCCAGCGGGTCGGCCGGGTCGGGGCTGTGCCGGTCGAGCGCGGCCGTCACCACGGACACCTTGTGGGCGAGGGTGTCGTCGTCGATGCCGGTGCCCCGGCCGGTGACCACACCCGCCGACGTGCCGGTGAAAGCGGCGATCAGCGCGGCCGCGGGAGTCGTGTTGGCGATGCCCATGTCACCGGTGAGCAGCGCTCTCGCCCCCTGCTCGACGAGCGTCTCGGCGACCCGGACGCCGACCTCGATCGCGGCCAGCGTCTCCTCGCGGGTCAGCGCCGGGCCGATCGTCATGTCACGGGTACCGCGCCGCACATTGGCGTCCAGCAGGTTCGGCCCGCCGTGCAGCGGGATCGCCACACCGACGTCGACCACCATGACGTCGGCGCCGGTCTGCCGGGCGAACGCGTTGACCACCGCGCCACCGGCCACGAAGTTGGCCACCATCTGCGCGGTGACCTCCTGCGGCCAGGGGCTGACCCGCTGGGCGTGCACCCCGTGGTCACCGGCGAAGACCGCGACCGTGGCCGGCTCGGGCATCGGCGGCGGGCACACCCCGGCCAGCCCGGCCAGGCGCACCGACAACTCCTCCAGGGTGCCCAGCGAGCCGGCCGGCTTGGTGAGCCGGGCCTGCAGGTCGCGGGCGGCGGCCATCGCCTCGTCGTCGGCGGGCCGGATGGCCGCCAGGGTGGTCTCCAGCGTCACGGTCGCTCCTCGATCACTTCGCTCAGAGTCTGCACGAATCGGTCTGTGGTGGCAGTGTCGCGCACCGCAATCCGGAGCCAATCCGCGCCCAGCCCCGGGAAGGTGTCGCCACGGCGCACCGCATAACCACGTTCGCGCAGGTCAGTGCGGATTCGATCGGCACCGGGGAGGCGTACCGCAACGAAGGCGGACGCCGGATCGCCGGGAACCGTGACGCTCGGCACTCGCCGCAGCCGTTCCACCAGATGGGCGCGCTCGGCCGCGAGCGCCGCCGCGATCTCGCGTTCGGCCGCGACCGCGACCGGCGACGCGCAGGCGGTCGCCGCGGCGAGCGCCGGCGTGGAGACCGCCCAGAGGGGTCGCGCGGCGGCCAGCCGCCGCAGCAGATCGGCCGGGCCGAGGGCGTAGCCGATCCGCAGGCCGGCCAGCCCCCACGTCTTGGTCAGGCTGCGCAGCACCACCAGGCCGGGCAGGTCACGGCGCTCGGCCAGCGACTCCGGCTCGCCGGGCACGCCGGGCCGGAAGGTGGTGTCGGCGAACGCCTCGTCGACCACCAGCACGCGCCCCGGACGGGCCAGCTTCGCCACGTCGGCCGCCGGGTGCAGGACCGACGTCGGGTTGGTCGGGTTGCCGACGAAGACCAGGTCGGCGTCCTCCGGGACCAGGTCCGGATCGAGCCGGAAACCGTCCGCCTCGCGCAAGATCACCCGCTCGGCCTCGTGACCGGCGTTGCGCAGCGCCGCCTCCGGCTCGGTGAACTGCGGATGCACCACGACCGGCCGGCGGGCGCCACGCAGGGCCTGGGCGAGCAGCACGAACGCCTGGGCCGCACCCGCCGTCAGCAGCACCTCGGCCGGGTCCCGGCGGTGCCGGGCGGCGACCGCCGCGGTGGCCACGGACTCCTCGGGGTACGCCGACAGGCCGCCCAGTGACTCCGCGATCGGATCGGCCAGCCAGGCGGGCATGGCCTGGTGCCGCACGTTGACCGCGAGATCGATCAGCCCCGCGCCCACTTCGGCGTCGCCGTGATGATCGAGGTCGAAACTCATGGGCTCAGCATGCCGGACGGTGGGCCGCGCCAGACTTCGGCCGTTCCGTCCGAACATGAGCACCTTTGTCATACCTTCAAGGAGTGACGAACCGACGCCTGACCGTAGCCGGAAGAGTCGCCCTCCTGATCCGGGCCGGCCTCATCGCGGGCCTGGTCATCACCGGCCTCTCCTACCCGTTCGCCGCACTGGCCGGGATGGGGGTCAAAGCCGGCGCCGAAGCCCTGGAGAACATGCCCGAACAGCTCACCGAACTGCCACCGGCGCAAACCACCTACGTCTACGCCGGCGACGGGAAGACCCTGCTCACGATGTTCTACGAGGAGCACCGCAAGCACGTCGCCCTGAAAGACATGTCCCCCTACGTGATCAAGGCGATCGTCGCCTCCGAGGACGCCCGCTTCTACGAGCACAACGGCGTCGACGCCAAGGGGGTGGCCCGCGCCTTCGTCGCCAACCAGAAGGCCGGCGGAGTCTCCCAGGGCGCGTCCACCCTCACCATGCAGTACGTCCGGATGGCACTGCGGGACAGCGCCCGCACCCCGCGGGAAGCCCTCGAGGCCACCGAGCAGACCGCCGCCCGCAAACTCCGTGAGATGCGGCTCGCCATCGAGGTCGAGCAGCGGCTCAGCAAAGAGGAGATCCTCGAGCGGTACCTCAACGCCGCCTACTACGGGCACCGCGCGTACGGCATCTTCGCCGCCTCGCAGATCTTCTTCTCCAAGGCGCCCCGCGACCTCACGCTCACCGAGGCCGCGCTCATCGCCGGACTGGTCAAGGCGCCGTCCGCCTACGACCCGGCGACCAAGAACCAGAAGGCCGCCCTGGAACGGCGCAACTACGTCATCGACCAGATGCTCGAGATGAACGCGATCACCGCCGAACAGGCCGGCTCCGCCAAGAAGTCGAAGATCAGACTGAAGCTGAGCACGCCGCCGAACGGCTGCATCTCGGTCTCCCCCCGGCACAACGACTGGGGCTTCTTCTGCGACTACTTCAAGAGCTGGTGGCGCGAACAACCGGCCTTCGGCCGGACACCCCTGGAGCGCGAGGAGAATCTGCGCCGCGGCGGCTACCGGGTGGTCACCTCGATCGACCCCAGGATCCAGCGGTACGGCCTCCGTCACGTCCTGGAGAAGGAGAGGCGGAGCAGCGCCATCGCCCACGGCCAGGTCGTCGTGCAGCCCGGCACCGGCCGGGTCATCAGCATGGCCGTCAACCGCACCTACTCCCTGGACCAGGAGAAGAACGGCCGGCACAGCGACTGGCGACAGGACGACGACGTCAAAGGCAACTACCCCAACACCGTGAACCCGCTGCTCGGCGGTGGTGACATGGCCGGTTACCAGGCCGGATCCACCTTCAAGATCTTCACGATGCTGGCCGCCCTCGAAGCGGACCTGCCCCTGAGCACCTCCTTCTACTCGCCGCAACGGTTCGTCTCCCGCTACATCACCGCGCCGGGGCCCGCCACCTGCGGCATCTACTGGTGCCCGAAGAACTCCAGCGAATCGATGACCGGCACCCAGAACATGTGGACCGGCTTCGGCAAGTCGGTCAACACCTACTTCGTCCAGCTGGAACAGCGGGTCGGCGCGGAGAAGGCGGTCCGCATGGCCGAACGGCTCGGGCTCCGCTGGCGGACCGACATCGACCGCAAACTCGCCACCAAGGACCACGCCTCCGGCTGGGGCGCCTTCACCCTCGGCGTCAGCGACGCCACCCCCGTCGAGATGGCCAACGTCTTCGCCACACTCGCCGCCGAAGGCAAGTACTGCGAGCCGCTGCCCGTCCTCAGCATCCGCAACCCCGACGGGTCCCACGCCCTCTACGAGAACCGGTTGATCGCCGCACCCCGCTGCCACCAGGAGATCAAGGTCAACGTGGCCCGCGCGGCCACCGACGCGGCCCGGTGCGTCACCGGTTACGGAGCGGCTCGCGGCAGCTGCGGCGGCTGGGGCACCTCCTCCATGGTCTATGGCACTCTCGGCCGCCCGGTGGCCGGGAAGAGCGGCACCACCGACGGCAACAAGACCGCCTGGTTCAGCGGTTACACCCCCCAGCTGGCGGCGTCGGCCTTCGTCGCCGACCCGGACAACCCGGAACACCTGGTGGGATCCGGCCGCTCGACGATGTCGAAGTACACCGTCGCGCAGACGCTACGGGACGCCCTGGAGGGCAAGCCGACGGAGAACTTCAAACCGCCGTCCGACAAGTACGTCTGGTAGACGCTCGCTCGGGCCGCCCCTGGCTTTCAGCCGCGGGGCGGCCCACGCCGTTCCTGACCCCGCCACCCGCCGCGCCACGCCGTTCCGGACCTGCCACCCACCAGCCCTCCGCACGGCCACCGACTCGTCACAGCCGCCACCCACCAGCCCCCTCACACGCAGCCACGCTCCGGACCCGCCAACCGCCGGCCCTCCGCACGCGGCCACCGCTCCGGACCTGCCACCCACCAGCCCCCTCACACGCGACCACCGCTCCGGACCCGCCACCCACCAG
>NZ_JBHSBL010000044.1:0-1405 GCF_042650585.1 Actinoplanes subglobosus | reverse complement strand
CGGCGTCGACCGTTTGCGCGACGGCAATACGACCGGCCATGCGCGATCCGCGGCATGAGAGTGCACTTGAACTGCTGATTCTTGCAGCGCAAGATGAGCATTCGCCGTAGACGAGTGTGGTGCCCTACCGTGACGGCTGTGACGCGGGTCGAACTCCTACGCGAACTGCGCGACAACGGTCGGCGCCTTACCACTTCACGGCTTGAGAAATGCGCCGGCGAACTCGACCTGCCGCTGGCCGACGTCTTGGTCGTCGCAGGCCACGCTGTTCCCGGCCATCTCCTGCCGCCGAACCGCGACCTCAACGTGCTGCGCGCTTTCGCTTACCGAGTGACGTACTGCAGCCATACCCAGCTGGCTGAGCTGCAACGCTTTGTGAGTGCACTGCCGAACAAGGGCGCGCCGCCCGAACCCCGGCCGGCACGCAGCCAGGCGGATCACGACCCATTCCCGGCCGTACTACAAGGCCTGATGGGCAACCGAGGCCTCGGACTCCGGGAACTCCCGTTCGTCGGGCTCTCGCTCAGCACTATCAGGGGCATGTTGGGCGGAGCCTGGCATCGGCTGCCGCAGCTACAGGCGGTGAGCGGACCACTCGGCTGGCGCACAGCCGACCTGGCCGTGCTGGCCGGCGAGCCGATGCACCCTCTCGACCACGGCCCGATCCTCTGTCGGCACTACGGCGCGGTGTACCTGGCTGCCGTCCACTGCATCACAGCCCAGGTGGTGCGTGCCGCTCGAAAGGCGGATCAACTGAGCGCCCGCAAGGACCACGGTGCCTGGCAACCCGTCTCCCACGGCATTGACGAGTGCCCGGATGCCAGAGAGACGTCGAAAGAACCCAGCACCGGTTGAAGGCCGCGCGCTTCGCGGCAGGAGAGTGCACATGGCCGAGTACCGGGAGGCCTCCATAGGTGATGCCCGAGCACAGTTGGAGAATGAAGGGTGTGAATCACTTCGAGACCTGCTGCCACCTGGACTGGTGGGCGAACCCCATCACCTGCCTGGCCAGTGTCGCGGTCTCGCTGGTCGTCACCACTACCGAATCGGGCTGGGCAGCGGAAGGGCGCCTGTTGGGTGCCGACGACGAAGAACGTGAAGGTTTCGGCCTCCTATGCGACCTGGATCCAGTCTTCACTTTGAGGTTCGGCGATGACAGCGAGTTCGCCGTAACCGTGCATCGAGGGTCGGGCGACGACTTTACGTTGACGGAGTATGTGGGGCCGGCGACGCGGGAGATCAACCACGAGATTGAGGTTCGGTGAGCCGCACCGAACTTCGGTCGATGCACCGGTGGCCAAGACGCGAGTTATCCGCGGCATGAGAGTAGCTACGCCTCGCCGTAGGAAGGACCGACCGAGGATCTAGCTGCTCAAGCGACCCTCGGCGGTGTCGACCAAGAAGC
>NZ_JBHSBL010000043.1:0-44792 GCF_042650585.1 Actinoplanes subglobosus | reverse complement strand
GCCTGGCGGTGGGATCGCGGTGGGGGCGGCTGTGGTGGAGGGGGAGGTGGGGGCGGTGGCGGGGGATGCGGCAGGCGGGGGGAAGGAACCGTCGGAGGTGGCCGGGCCGGGGGACGTGTCAGCGGCGGGGCCCGCGGAGGAACCGGTGGCAGCGGAGGAACCGGCTGAGGCGGCGATGGCGGCGGCCAGGGCTGGGCCGTCGTCGAGGTCTATGTGGAGTGGCCGGGCCACGCCCGGGGGGAAGGCCCGCCGCAAGCAGGCGGCCATGGTGGTCACGCGCAGCCGGACCAGGGCACCCGTCTCCGCCGGATCGCCGGCGACCACGGCGACCGTGATGTGGTCGGTGGGGAGGGCGGCGCGGACGACCTCCTCGGTGGCGCTCAACCGGGCGGTGCCGAGGATGACCAGCAGGCCGTCGTCGACGACGCCGTCGGCCGGATCCCACGGGTCGTCGCACCGCTCGGCGGGGCGGATGAACGGGAGGTGGGGCGGATCCCACTCGTCGGCCAGGTGGATGCGGGCAAGGTGGCCGCACGCCCTGGTGATGTCGAACAGGTCGCCGAAACCGGGGGCCGTGCCGGCCAGCTCGTCGGCGCCGTGCAGCAGCGTGAGGATCAGCTCGGCCAGGCGGACCCGGCGCACCGCCATCGGCGGGCACGACTCCAGGCCGAGGGCCAGCAGCAGCGCCTCCAGCCGGGTGATCTCGGCCAGGGCGGCCCGGCCGGGCTCGTCGTCGAAGACACCGGTGACCGATCGTGATCGCAGACGGCCGCCGGCCGCGGTGTCGCCGGCCAGGGGGAGACGCTCCAGCCAGGCGCGGGCGAAACCCTCGGCGGCGGTGGCGACCGGGATGATCTCGGGCAGCTCGGCGGGCGGTAGCGCGGCGTGCGGCGGGGCGTAGCCGAGCAGGACCGCCAGGTAGAGCGCCCGCTTGCCGGCGAAGTTGGAGTAGACGGCGCCGCGGGTGAGGTCGGCGCGGGCCGCGATCCGGTCGATCTTGGCGTCGGCATAGCCGAACTCGGCGAACTCCTCGACCGCCGCGTCGAGCACGGCGGCCCTCGTGCGGGCCTGCTGCTGCACCCTCGTCAACCGGACCATTGCACCCTCGCCAACCGCACCATGCCCGCCAAGATACCTCCACCATCGGGATGATGAGAACATCCGAAAATGGAGTGGCAGGCGCGGACGGGCCTCGGCTAGCCTCGGCGGCATGCATGAGGGAATCGCGTTCATGAGGCTACGCAGCGGCCGCTGACGGCGGCGCTACCTGCATTTTCGTGCACCAAGCCCGTCGTCTCGGCGTCCTGCCGGGCCGGCCGGATCAGGCTGCCCCGGCTCACTCTCGAGCTGCGGAGCACACCTCACCATGTCCTTTGCGCATCTTCGTGCCGACGGCATCACCGTTCGTCTCGGCGCCCGCCTCGTCCTCGATCAGGTCTCCGTCACCGTCTCGGCCGGCACCCGGCTGGCCGTCGTCGGGGAGAACGGTCGCGGCAAGACCACCCTTCTGCACGTCCTCGCCGGTCTGATCACCCCGGATTCCGGTGCCGTGCAACGCGCCGGCACGGTCGGGCTGGCCGCCCAGGCGCTGTACGCCCGGCCGGGTGACACCGTCGGCACGCTCACGTCGGAGGCGCTGCGGGAGTCCCGTACCGCGCTGGAGGATTTCGAGAAGGCGGCGGGTGACCTGGCGGCCGGCCGGCCCGGCGCGGACGACCGTTATGCGGGGGCCCTGGAGGCCGCCGGCCGACTCGACGCGTGGGACGCCGAGCGACGTGTCGACATCGCGCTGGAGGCTCTCGACGCGTGCCCCGAGCGGGCCCGTGAGCTGCGGACCCTGTCGGTCGGGCAGCGGTACCGGGTGCGGCTCGCGTGCCTGCTCGGCGCTCATCACGACCTGCTGTTGCTGGACGAGCCGACCAACCATCTGGACGCGGCGGGACTGTCGTTCCTGACCGCCCGGCTGCGGGCCCATCCGGGCGGGATCGCCCTGGTCAGCCACGACCGGCAACTGCTGCGGGACGTGGCTCGCGAGTTCACCGACCTGGACCCGAGTCGGGACGGGCGGGCCCGGACCTACGCGGGCGGGTACGACGAGTGGCAGCGCGGCCGCCGCCGTGACCGTGAACGATGGTCGCAGGAGTTCGACGAGCAGCAGGCCGAGCATCGCCGGCTGGCCGAGGCGGTCGATCGTGCCCGGTCCCGGCTGAGCACCGGCTGGCGCCCGGACAAGGGCGTCAACAAGCACAGACGACAGTCGCACACCCCCGGTGTGGTGCAGGCGCTGAACCGGGAGAGGGAGGCTCTGGAAGCACATCGGATCACCGTTCCGGCGCCGCCGGCGGTGCTGCGATGGCCGGAACTGGACACTCGCAAGGGTGTGCCGCTGCTGCGTGCCGACGGGGTGCGGATGCCGGGCCGCCTGGACCGGCCGGTCACTCTCAGCATCGACGGCGGCGATCGGCTGCTGGTCACCGGGGCGAACGGCGCCGGCAAGTCGACCCTGCTGGCGTTGCTGGCAGGCCGGTTGCGGGCGCCGATCGGATCGGTCCATCGCTCCCCGGGCACCGGGGTCGCCCTGGTCGCCCAGGAGGTCCCGGACTGGCCGGAGGACACCACGGCACACCGGCTGCTGGCCGGCGGGGGCACGATGGGCCTGCTCGACGCCGAGGCGCTGCGCACGCCGGTGCGGCTGCTCTCGCAGGGTCAGCAGCGGCGTCTCGACCTGGCCCTGCGGCTGGCCGGTGCCCCGGACCTGCTGATCTTCGACGAGCCGACGAACCACCTGTCGTCCACTCTGGTCGACGAGCTGACCGAGGCACTGCTGACCACGCCGGCCGCGGTCGTGGTCGCCACCCACGACCGCCGGCTCCTCGCCGACCTGGCCACCTGGCCCCGTCTGCACCTGGCCGAGGCGTCTCAGACCCGGTAGCTGCTCACCGCGCTGCCGAGCCGTTGTGCCATCCCGGCGAGCTCGGCAGCGGTGGTACGGGCCTCGTCCGCACTCTGTGTGGTCTGGTTGGCGGTGGCCGCCACGTTGGTGATGTCGGACGCGATGTGCCCGGAGCCGGTGGCGGCCTCGGCGACGTTGCGGCCCATCTCGCCGGTGGTGGCGGTCTGCTCCTCGACGGCCGCGGCGATCGTGGTGGCGTAGTCGTTGATCTGCGCGATGACGTCTCCGATGTCACCGATCGCGGAGACCGCGGCATCGGTGTCGGACTGGATGGCGGCGATCCGCCTGCTGATGTCCTCGGTGGCCCGTGCCGTCTCCTGGGCCAGGTCTTTGACCTCGCTCGCGACCACGGCGAACCCCTTGCCGGACTCTCCGGCCCGGGCCGCCTCGATGGTGGCGTTGAGGGCCAGCAGGTTGGTCTGCTCGGCGATGCTCGTGATCGCGTTGATCACCTCGGTGATCTCGGCGCTGGCCTGACCGAGTTTGGCCATCGTGTCGCTGGTTCGCTGGGCGGCCGTGGTGGCCGATCCGGCGACCTGGGCGGAGGCCCCGGCGCTGGTGGCGATCTCCCGGATGGACGCGCTCATCTCCTCGGTGCCGGCGGCGACGGTCTGCACGTTCGAGGAGATCACCTCGGCCGCGGCGGAGACCGATCCGGCCTGTTCGGCGGTGGTCTGCGCGGACCGGGTGAGTTCTTCGGCGATGCCGGACAGCCGGGCCGAGGTGGTGGCCAGGGCGTCGGCGTCGTCGCGGACCTGCCGCACGGTGGTGGCGACGGTGGCGGCGGTGTGGTTGAGGGCGGCGGCGAGTTCGCCGATCTCGTCGTCGCCGCCGACGCTGGTCCGCGCGGTGAGGTCGCCCTCGTCGATGCGGCGCAGCACTTCGACGCAGTGGGCGAGCGGCTGGGTGAGCCCGCGGGCGAACAGCACCGCGACGGCCGCGCCGATCATCAGGACGATCACGATCGAGATGATGATGATGGTCCGGCCGCTGCTGTAGGCGTCGTTGGCGCCCTCGTGGGAGCCACGCGCCTCGGCGACGGCGGCGTCCGAGAGTCTGGTCAGGTTGTCGCGCATCCCGGCCACGAGCGGCTGGATGTCGTTCTGGCGGATGGTGCGGACCTCATCGAGCCGGCCGCTCTCGGCGAGCGGGAACAACCGGTCCGTCACCACGGTGAGGTAGGTGTCCCATCCGTCGGTGAAGGCTTTGAGGTTCTGCCGTTCGACGTCGGTGCCGGCGAGTTCCCGGTATCCGGCGAGAACCGAGGTGACGGTGTCGGCCTCGCCGGAGAACTCCTTCTGTTCGGTGGCCCGGGTCGCGTCGTCACCGGCCAGCAGGTATTCCAGGGCGTTGATCCGGGCCCGGTTGAACGCCGAGCGCACGTCGGCGATGGCCTGCGCCTTCAGCGTCTGCGCGTACTCTCCCTCGGCGGCGTCCGAGAGCGTGCTCATCTGGCGCAGGGCGAACAGCCCCACCGCCCCGCCGAGTGCTGCCACCACCAGCACGACCACGAGGATCTTGGTGCTGATGCGTACGTTTCCTGCCAGGCGGGCCGCCGATGGTACGGGCTCGCTCATGACGTCGTCCCCCTCGTCTGGAATCTGCCCCGAAAGGAATCATCGCCACCCGTCCCGGCTCGCCGGGCCGATTGCCGGAAAAGGGCCCCGGGGACATGCCGGGCCGGGTAGACGGCGGAGGGGACCACGCCGGGGCCGAAGCTCTGTCATCATCTCCGGCGTGATTCGCCTCTACTCGTTGTTTGCGCTGATCGATCTCGTGTTGATCATCGCCGCGCTGATTTCCTGCCTGTCCGCCGAGGAGTACGAGATCTGGGCCCTGCCGCGGATCGTCTGGGTCGTCCTCATCCTGCTCTTCTCGCCGATCGGCCCGATCGCGTGGTTCGTCGCCGGGCGCCCGGCGCGTCCGATCCGGCTCAGCAACGGCACGGTCTGGAAGCCCGGCAGTGGCTTCCCGGAGAACGAGCGTCCCCGCCCGATGGCCCCCGACGACGACCCCGAGTTCCTCAGGCGGGTCGCCGAGCGCGGCAAGCGGGAGGACGAGGACCTGATGAAGAAGTGGGAGGCCGACCTCCGGCGACGCGAGGAGGAACTCCGGAAGCGTGACGGAGGTCAATAGCCCTCTAATTGCACACCGGTGAGCAACTAGATAACCTGCACGAGACTGTGCAGGTTATCGCTCACCGGAGGTCGGCCCTGTCCACGACCCTGTATCGCGTCGCCGCGGCCGTGGTCCGGCACCGCGCCCGGACCATCACGCTCTGGCTCCTCGCGATCCTCGCCCTGGCCGGCGCCGGCAACCTGATGTCGGCCGGCGCCGACGACGAGTTCACCATCCCGGGTTCGCCGTCGCAGACCGCCCTGGACACCCTCTCCCGGGTCTTTCCGCAGGTCAGCGGTGCGTCCGCGAAGATCGTCCTGACCCTCCCGGACGGCGGTGACGTGCGGGACCAAGCGGTCCGTGACGCCGTCGCCCGGGCCGCCGACCGCGCCGAGGGCGTCGAGCACGTCGTCGCCGTCGTCTCGCCCTACGACGAGCGCATCAAGGGCGCGGTCTCCGGCGACGGGACCGCCGCGGTCATCACCGTCCAGCTCGACGTCTCGGTCACCGAGGTGCAGCCGGTCACCCGCGAGCGTCTCGCCACGGTCGCCGACGGACTCCGGCAGGACATCGGGCCGGCCGCGCGGGTCCTGGCCGGCGGCGACGCCTTCGCCGACCGGGTCCCGAAACTCAGCCCCACCGAAGGGCTCGGCCTGCTCGTCGCGCTCATGGTCCTGCTGATCACCTTCGGCTCGATGATCGCTGCCGGGATCCCGCTGCTCACCGCCGTCCTCGGCGTCGGCCTGTCCGCGTCACTGCTCTACGGGGTCACCGCGGTCGCCGGCGTGCCGTCCACTGCCGTCATGCTCGCCGTGATGCTCGGCCTCGCGGTGGGCATCGACTACGCGCTGTTCATCCTCTCCCGGCACCGGGACCAGCTCCGCGACGGCCTCGACACCGACGAGTCGATCGCCCGGGCCACCGCGACGGCCGGTTCCGCGGTCGTCTTCGCCGGTCTCACCGTCATCATCGCCCTGCTCGGGCTGGCGGTCGCCGGCATCCCGTTCCTCACCACGATGGGCCTGGCCGCCGCCCTCGCGGTGGTCATCGCCGTGCTCATCGCGGTCACCTTCATCCCGGCGTTGCTGGCCGTGGCCGGCGAGCGTCTGCGCCCCCGGGCACCACGGCGGCGCAAGATCAGGATCAAGACCCCTTGGACAGCTTGGGTACGCCTGGCGACCCGCCGCCCGATCATCACGATCCTCGTGATCGTTCTCGGACTGGGAGCGGCCACCCTGCCGGCCACCGAGCTCCGTCTCGCCCTGCCCGACAACGGCAGTGAAGCCCACGGCAGCCCGGCCCGCGTCACCTACGACACCATCACCGAGCACTTCGGACCCGGCTTCAACGGCCCGCTGCTCGTCACCGCCGACATCATCTCCAGCCGCGATCCGGTCGGCGACATGAACCGGCTCGGCGCCGAGATCGCCGGACTGCCCGGCGTCGCCCTGGTCGCCCTGGCCACCCCGGACCCGAAGGGCCAGGTCGGCATCGTCCAGGTCATCCCGGACAGCGCCCCCGACTCGGAGGCCACCACCGACCTCGTCCACCGGCTGCGCGACCTCGCGGACCACTTCCGCGACACCTACGGCGCGGACACCGCGGTCACCGGGATCACCGCGGTCGGCATCGACGTCTCGGCCCGGCTCGGCGGTGCCCTTGTCCCGTTCGGCCTGCTCGTCGTCGGCCTGTCCCTGGTGCTGCTGACCATGGTGTTCCGGTCGATCGC
This sequence comes from Actinoplanes subglobosus, assembly GCF_042650585.1. Classification (NCBI taxonomy): domain Bacteria; kingdom Bacillati; phylum Actinomycetota; class Actinomycetes; order Micromonosporales; family Micromonosporaceae; genus Actinoplanes; species Actinoplanes subglobosus. The sequence goes on along the minus strand of NZ_JBHSBL010000043.1, from coordinate 37,992 downwards.
GGTCCCGGTCAAGGCGACCGCCGGCTACCTGCTGTCGGTCGGCGCGGCCTTCGGTGCCACGGCGCTCGTCTTCCAGCGCGGCTGGCTCACCGACGTCCTGCACGTGTCGCACACCGGCAGCGTCATCAGCTTCCTGCCGATCATCCTGATGGGTGTCCTCTTCGGTCTCGCCATGGACTACGAGCTGTTCCTCGTCTCCCGGATCCGCGAGGAGTACGTCCACACCGGCGACGCCGACCACGCCGTCGACGCCGGGTTCCGGGCGTCCGCCCCGGTCGTGGTCGCCGCCGCGCTCATCATGTTCGCCGTCTTCGCGGCGTTCGTGCCGGAGGGCAGCACCACCATCAAGCCGATCGCGTTCGCTCTGGCCGTCGGTGTGTTCGTGGACGCCTTCCTGGTCCGGATGACGCTGGTCCCGGCGGTGCTGCGGCTGCTCGGCGACCGAGCCTGGTGGCTGCCGTCCCGCCTGGACCGGGCACTGCCCTCCCTCGACGTCGAGGGCGAGGGCCTCACCCGGGAACTGGCGCTGGCCGACTGGCCCGAACCCGGTGCCACCGACGCGGTCGCGATCGCCGGGTTCACGCCGGAGCCGCTGCGGGCCGGGCCGGGCGAGGTCGTCGAGGTCGTGGGGGAGCCGTCGGCGACCCGGGACCTGCTCTACGCGGTCGGCGGGCGGATCACCGGCCTTCCCGGAGCCGCGAAGACGCTCGGGCTCGTGTTGCCACAGCGCGCTCCGGCCGTACGCGCGAAGGTGATGTTGATCCGATGCCCCGCCCTCGCCGAACCGGCCCGGCAGACCGTCGCCGCCGCCGGCCTCGCGCCGCCGTTGTTGCTGGTCGAAGGGCTCGACCGGATCGCCGGACAGGCGGACCGGGACGCCGCGCAGCGGGCGCTGTGGGCCGCCGCCCGCGAGGGGACCACGGTGATCGTCACCGCCCGTGACCACGACCCGCGCCTCGGCGCCACCCGCACCGTCGACCTGAACCCCACCGAGGTGTACGCATGACCAGGCTCCGCCGTGTCGGCATCCTTCTCGTGCCGGTGCTCATCACCGGCGCCCTGATCGGCGCCTTCGATCGTCCCGCCGAGCGGCTCGGCACCGTGACCGCCGCCGTCGTCAACGACGACGAACCGGTCCAGCGCGACGGGCAGACCATCCCGCTCGGCCGTGAGCTGGCCGGACGTCTCGTCAACCACACCGGCGACAACTACACGTGGGTGCTCACCGACGCCGACGACGCCGCCGAGGGTCTGCGGACCGGCGGCTACGCCGTCGCCGTCACCATCCCGTCGAACTTCTCCGCGGCGGCCGTCTCCACCGGAGGCGACACCGCGTCCGCGGCGGAACAGGCGCGCGTCGACGTGACCGCCTCCCGCACCGTCGCCGGCGTCGACCCGATCATCACCCGCACCCTCACCGACGCGGCCGTCACCACCCTCAACCGGACCGTCGTCGAGACCTACCTGGACAACGTCTACCTCGGCTTCAACCGCATGCACGACCAGCTCGGCGAAGCCGCCGACGGCGCCGGGAAACTCGCCGACGGCAGCGACCGGCTCGTCGTCGGCCTCGACCGGCTCGCCGACGGCAGCGCCGACCTGGCCACCGGTCTCGCCCGCCTGGACAGCGGCAGCCGGGACCTCGCCGCCGGTCTCGACCGCCTCGACGCCGGCGCGGGAGATCTCGCCGGTGGCGCCCGGAAACTGAAGTCCGGCGCGGCCGCCCTCACCGCCGGCACCGGCGCACTGGCCGACGGCACCGGGCAACTCGCCACCGGCGCCGGGAAACTCTCCACCGGCCTCGGCACCCTCGCCGACAGCACCACCGCCCTGCCCGGACAGACCCGCGCCCTGGCCGACGGGGCACGCCAGGTCGCCGACGGCAACGCCGAACTCGCCGGCACCGTCGTCCCGATCGCCGACCGGGCCGTCGACGGCATCGACGCGCTGCCCGACCTGACCGCCGAGGCCGCCCGCATCCGGCAGCTCGCCGAACAATGCGAAACCCCCGCCGACCTGTGTGACCAGCTCCAGGCCCTCGCCGGCCGGATCGTCGACCGCGCCGGCGAGGCCGAGAACGCCAAGGACGACGTCCGCGGCCGGGTCGTCGAGGTCCGCGACGGCATCACCGCCCTCGCCGACGGCTCCGAGAAGGTCGCCGACGGAACCGCTCAGCTCGCCCAGCAGACCCCGCGCCTGGTCACCGCCATCGGCCAGGCCGACGCCGCGGCCGGGAAGCTCGCCTCCGGCGCACAGCAGGCCGCCGCCGGTGCCGCCTCCGTCGACCGCGGTGCCCGCCGGCTCGCCACCGGCAGCGGGACGCTGGCCGAGGGCGCCGGACGTCTCGCCACCGGAACGGGCGACGCCGCCGACGGTGCCGGGCAGCTCGCGGCCGGCGCCGGTGACGCCGCCACCGGCGCCGAGCGGCTCACCGGAGGGGCGACGAAAGCCGGCGACGCCGGGCAGCAGCTCGCCGACGGTTCCGGGAGACTCGCCACCGCCCTCGGTGACGGCCGCGACCAGGTCCCCACCTACAGCGACACCGACCGCGACCACCTCAAGACCGTCGCGGCCACCCCGGTCGCCGGGGTGACCGGCGACGACGCCGGCATCGGCGACCTGATCGCCGGCGCGGTCATCGCCATCGCCCTCTGGATCGGCGCGATGCTGATCTTCCAGGTCACCCCGGCCGCCGCCCGCGACCCGCTCGCCTGGCACGGCAGCACCTGGCGGCTCGCCGTCCTCAACGCCCGGCTCCCGCTGCTGCTCGCCGTCACCCAGGCGGTCCTGGTCACCGCCGTCGCCGGAGCGATCCTGCGGCCGGGCGCCGTCGAACTCGCCGCCCTGCTACTCGTCGACGTCCTCGTGTCGATCACGTTCCTGCTGGTCAACCAGGCGATCGCGGTCGCCTTCGGCAACGGTGGCCGGATCCTCGCGATCATCGTCCCGGTCATCACGCTGGCCGCCGCCGTGATGTCCGGCGTCCCCGCCTGGGTGACCACGATGGACGGAATCCTGCCCGGCCACGGCCCGGTCCTGGCGATCCGCGCGATCACCGCCGACGCCGGTCTCGGCCCGTCCGGGGTGGCCGGCACCCTCGCCTGGCTGGCCGTCGGAGCGACCGGATACCTCCTGGCCACCGCCCGGGGGAGGACCCTGCGGGCGGGGTTCTGATAAACACGATGGATGGACGCATCCGTACTCGGAGTGCACGGCATCTGGAACCTGGAGAGCGACCTCGCGCCCGAGGAGGCCGCCGGCGCCCGTGAGACCGACTGGCACGCGGCGCTGGCGGCCGGCTACACCGACGCCGGCCTCGGCGGGCCGGCACCGCAGATCGCGGCCGTCTACTACGCGCACCTGCTGGCCACGCACAGCCAGGGCGACGACAGCCTCGACCACCTGACCGAGAAGGAGCGGGAGTGGGCGTGGGCCTGGATGACCCAGCTCGGCGTGCCGCAGGAGGCTCACCAGGGCTACGGCACGTGGCCGATCCGGCAGGGCCTCGACTGGCTGGCCGGTAAACCCCGCTTCCCGGGACGGGCCACGGTGGCCCGGATCATGTCGGCGTTCCTCCGGGAGGTGTTCGTCTACACCACCCGTCCGGCGGTCCGGGCCCGCGTCCGGCAGACCGTGATCGACGCCGTCGAGAAACACCGGCCGACGGTCCTGGTCGCGCACTCATTGGGCACCGTCGTCACCTATGAGGCCCTGCACGCCCGGCCCGACCTGGAGGTTCCGCTGCTGGTCACGCTCGGGTCGCCGCTGGCCATGCCGGAGATCGTCTTCGAGACCCTCGACCCGGAGCCGGTCGGCGGCCGCGGAGCCCGCCCACCCGGCGTGGGCCGCTGGGTGAACATCGCCGACCCCGGCGACATCATCGCCGTGCCCAAGGAGCTGGGCGGGCGGTTCGACGTGGACCTGCACAGCGGCACGCACATCGGGGTGCTGCAGTTCCACACGATGGCCGCGTACCTCAGGTCGGGGCTGACGGCGGCGGCGATCGCACCCTACGCCTGATCGTCCTACGGCTGATCGTCGTTCGCCTGATCGTCCTACGGCTGATCGTCGTTCGCCTGATCGTCCTACGGCTGATCGTCGTTCGCCTGATCGTCATTCGGCGCCAGCAGGACGACCCGGCCGCCGGCCCGCACCAGCAGCCGGCGGCCGTCCCGCACGACCACCTCGTCGACGGTGGCGCCGACCTCGATCCGGTCCAGCAGACGGTCCGCCTCCGGGTCGCTGATCCACACCGCGCTTCCGCGCGCCTCGACACCCAGCCCGGTCGCGGTCCGCGGAGACGTCACGGCTGCCAGGCCTTCGGCAGAGGTGGTACGGCCATCGCGTACATCGGTGATCAGAAGCCGGCCGGCCGTCTCACCGATCAGCAGGAGCCGGCCGCCCAGGTGCGTCATCGTCATCGCCGACACCGGGCCGGCCGGTCCACGGTAGAGGGTGCGCCGGGCCGCCCAGTCGACGACGGCCACGGTGCCGGTCGTGTCCGCGGACGCGGTGAGGTCGCCGGGGCCGGCGGTGATCGCGGTGACCGCGGCGGAGTGGACGGCGGCCCGGGTGTGGATCGTGCCGGTCACGGCGTCGAACCGGGTCACCGTGCCGTCGGCCAGACCGATGGTGATCCGGCCGTCGTCGCAGGTCATACACGTGACCGGCTGTTTCCGGCGCGGGGCGGCGGCGGGTGCCGGCCACACCCGGACCTCGGAGCCGCGCGCCGCGACGAACAGTTCGTCGTCGAAGAGCAGGCAGGCCAGCTCGTCGACCTGATCCATGGTGCCGACGACACGTTCGGTGGCGGGCAGGTCCTTGCGCAGGTTGCGTCTGAGCACCCGGATCGAGCGGCCGTCGGTGTAGACGATGTGCAGCCACGGCCCGGCGGCGACGGCGGCGCAGGCGGTCACCGGCAGTTCGGTCGGCTGCCATCCCGCGACCAGACGTTCGCCTCCGGAGTAGCGGTACAGGAGGAGACCACCCGGAGAGGGCCACAGCTGATGGAAGCCCGACTCGGTGCCAGCCATGGCGGACGGGGGCCGCGTGTAGTCCGGTCGGTGACGTAACGGGATGTGCTTTCCGGAACGGATGAGCAGTCCGTAGCCGTCGTCCAGGGGTCCGTCGACGGGCAGGATCCCGTCGAACGACGCGGAGATCGCCGGCGCGTGCCCGGGCGGCAGCTGCCGTGACCAGACCGGCCGGCGATCCGCCCCGCCCCACACCGACAGTTCGCCCGCGGCGGTGAGCACCGTCAGGTACGGCCGGCCGGACAGTTTGACCAGACGGAATTCGATGGCCGGTCCGGATTTGATCAGCCCGGGATCGGACGGTGCCGGTGATCCGCCGACCACCCACTCCGGGCGCCACCGCAACCGGCCGTCGCCGGGTGGGTTCGCCAGCCGTCGCGCGGCCGCACGATCGCCCTGCTCCGACGCGTGCACCGCCAGGGCGTACCGCAGGCTCGTCGTCGACGGACCGGCGGCCTCCCGCAGCCGCCGGTGCTCGGCCGCGTCGATCCACGTCGCGCCCTCCGCCGTGCCGGCGTGGACCAGGAACTCGACGTCGTCGTCGAGCAGATCGGACCGCCCGGCCTCGGCACAGTGCGCGGCGGCGTGCCGGCGCAGGTACGGCTCGGCGAGATCCCACCGGCGCCCGGACCCGTCCATGCTCTCCAACGGTGCGAGCAGCGCTGCCGCGAGGACGGCCGGATCGTCGCCGCCGCGCCGCAGATAGTCGGCGAGACCCTGATGGAACAGCCGGTAGAGGGTGGTCCCGTCGACGTCGGTGGTGGCACGCAGATAGAACCGGACGGTGTTCAGCGCCTCGGCGATCAGGTTGCGCTGCGGCCCGTCGACGGCGGTGATCCCGTCCGGCCGGAACGCCGCGGCGGCGTCCTGGATCAGCTCGGCCGGCATGCCCTCGCCGTGGGCGTAGGCGATGACCGTCAGCACCGACCGCAGCCACGGGTTGGTGCGCTGCCGCAGATCCAGCTCCAGCAGGTCCGGCAGGGTTCGCGGTGCCGACTCCCCGAGCGCGGCCGCGGCCTGGAAGTCCCGGACCGGTTCGAGTGCCGTGGCCACGTGATAGGTGTAGAGGCCGGCGACCAGGAACTCACCCCAGTGCGTGGACCCGCCGTCGCGGGTGGCCGACACCAGGGCGTCGGCGAGATGCGCGGCGAAGGCGCCCCGTGCCGCCGCGAAGTCGCGATGGTCGTAGGGGCGGTGGTGCCGCAGCAGGCTGACGACGTAGTTCTCGAGGTCCACCAGCAGCCGGTCGCGGTCCACCCGGTCCAGGTCGAGCAGGCCGCCGCTCTCCTCGGCGAGCCGTCGCAACTCGTCGAAGACCGGCCACGGCCGCATCCCGACCAGCAGCCGGCACAGCGGCTCGCCGTCCGGCCGCTCCTCCCGCGCCATCGGCAGCAGCAGATGTTCCAGCACCTGCTCGTACCGGTGTGCCTCGTCCAGGGCGTCGACCACCACGAACGGCGGCTTCTCCAGCGCGGCGACGGCGGTCAGGAAACCCGGCACCGTCCACTCGTCCCGGTCGGGCAGCCCGAGCTGGGTGGCCAGCGATGCCACGATCTGCGTGATGGTCCGCCGGCGGGCGTGCACCGCGACCAGCCGCCGGTTCACGAACGGCGTCCAGGCCACGTCCTTCCACAGCCGCTGGGTCGGCTTGTGCAGGTCCGGGTGGGCGGCGCAGACCACCACCCCGACCAGCGCCGACTTGCCGACCCCGGGGCTGCCGGTGACCACCCGCAGCCGCGGTCCGTGGCCGTTGCACCAGTCGGTCAGTTCCCTGAGCTGCTCGTTGCGGCCGCTGAAACAGCCGGGGCCGTCGGCCGGCGCCCCGGAGGCGACCCGGCCGCCGGCCCGGTTCATGAAGTGCACCGGGTCGAGGGCCTCGTCCACGTCGGCGAGGAACGGTTCCACGGTCTGCGGCACGTCCACCCGGACCCGCCGTCCGGCGGTCGCCGTGAACGACCGGTTCGGGAAGAACGGCAGGTCCGGGTCGTCGGCCGACACGTCCCGCAGGGTGCCGACGACCTCCTGCGACATGGCGTCGTCCCGGTCCACCAGGCGTTTCACCTCACGGCGGATCGCCGCGGCGACCATCGTGAACCGCAGATGCGCGTGGGCCGCGTCGACGTGCGCGCCGCCGCTGCCGAACCCGTGCAGCACGTTGGCGACGGCCTCCGAGAAGCGGCCGTTGAAGGCCAGGTCCTCCGGCGCGCAGGCGGCCAGCACCCAGCACCTCTCGTTGCCGGTGCGCAGCTGCCACGGCTGCCGGGTGGCGGCGCCGGCGTGACAGACGTCCAGCAGGAGCAGCACCTGTGGTCCGTCGGAGTGGCCGAGCTGACGTACGAAATGATCGATCTGGCCGGTCTCGTGGAAGAGACCGTCGCCGCCGTAGAGGTAGAGGGCGCCGTCGGCCATCAGCCGGCCGTGGGTGACGATGTGGATGATCAGTACGTCGTCGGTGCCGAGCCCGTCGGAGGCCTCGCGGACGGCGCGGGCCAGCTCGGCTCCGGTCAGCTTCTCCGGGTCGGCGTTCACGGTGACGTCGTAGCCGAAGGTCCGCAGCGCCTCGCCGACCGCCGCCACCCGGTCCGGCGCGAACGGCAGCGGCTGCCGGACCGGTCTCGCCCCGGAGCCGAAGGCCGGGACGCCGACACACAGCGCCCGCCGGATCCGTCTCACCTGCGCGCCCATCGTCATTCGCGGGGCAGTTCGTTGAGCACTTTCGTCCGCTGCTGCGTCCGCAGGACCCCGGCGACGGCCCGCACATAGGCGATCACCGCGTTGGGCGCGAAGCCCTCCCGCACCATGCTGAACCGGGCGCTGGGCGGACTGCCGGCCCGCGCACCGTGGGCCCAGTCGAGGAAGAGATTCACCTGGGCGCGGGCGAAGCCGGGTTGGGTGACCGGAAAGTCCGGAGGGCTGGCCGGAATACGGAACGGCCCCGGAGTCTGCTCCGTCGCCCAGCCCTGGCGGATCGCCGTCGTGCCCGGGCCGACCTGCTTCCGTGTCTCCTCGATCGTGTTCCGGGCCTCGGCCAGGTCCCGTTCGGCCAGTTCAGCGCGCTGGATGGCCTGGTCGGCGCGTTCGGTGGCGGTCACCGCGGCGTGTGCCGCCGCCCGGGCCCGTCTCTCGGCCCGGTCGGCCCGGTACTCCGCGTCGTCAGCGTTGCGCTGGGCCCGGTCCAGGTCGGCCTCGGCGGCGGCCAGGGCGGCCAGCAGCGTGGCGTGCTCGGCCCGGACCCGTTCGCTCTCCCGTGCCTCCCAGGCGGCCTCGCCCTCGGCGTCCGTCCGCTGCTGCACCGCGTCGACGGCGGCCCACAGCTCCTCGGCCGCCTCCATCAGGCGCAGGCGCAGCGCCGCCTTCTCGAACTCGTCTCTCGCGTGGTCGTCCCGCAGCCGATCGATCCGCCGGGCCAGGGCCTGTTCCCGGCGGCTTCGCCATCCCGTTCCGGTCGTGCCGGCCTCCACCACCATGCCCGAGCAGCCATCCTTCCCCGGGTGCGGCCTCGCCCGCACGGCCGACGATTCTCCTATGTGACCATCCACTCACGCCATATCGCTACTCTTCCGTGTCAGCCATCCGACGAATTCATCTCCGGGCCCCGTGCCGGAGCGGCGCGGCATCGATAGTCATTGATCATTTTGCGGCGTAGGTTGGCAGGCGGAACCCCCACTGAAGGAGGCCACGCCAATGACGCTCCGTGACAAACCTCCGTTCCGAGCCGACCACGTGGGCAGCCTGCTGCGGCCACCACGCCTGCTCCGGGCCCGGCAGCAGCGCGCCCTCGGGGAGATCAGCGAGCAGCAGCTGCGGTTCGTCGAGGACGACGCCATCCGGGAGGTGGTCCGGATGCAGCGGGACGTGGGGCTGCGCTCGGCCACCGACGGCGAGTTCCGGCGTACCTCCTGGCACATGGACTTCATCTACCGGCTCGGCGGGATCCGGCCGACCGACGAGAAGATCCAGGTGCACTTCCGCAACGAGAGCGGCGAGCTCGACTTCGAGTCGGCGGCGCTGGCCGTGGACGGGCCGATCACTCTGGACGAGACGATCTTCGGGGACGACTTCGCGTTCCTGAACGCCGAGACCGGTGACGGCGTCACGGCGAAACTGACGATCCCGTCGCCGAGCATGGTCCACTACCGGGGTGGCCGGGCCGCCATCGATCCGGCGATCTACCCGGACCAGGAGCGGTTCTGGGCCGACCTCAGCGCCGCCTACGCCGACCAGGTGCGCCGGGTCGCCGCGCTCGGCTGCCGCTACCTGCAGCTCGACGACACGAGCCTGGCCTACCTCAACGATCCGGCGCAGCGGCGGCTGCTCACCGACCGCGGTGACGACGCCGAGCACCAGCATCTGCGTTACATCCGGCAGATCAACGCGGCGATCGCGGACCGTCCGGCGGGGCTGAACGTCACCACCCACATGTGCCGCGGCAACTTCCGGTCGTCGTGGGCGGCCGAGGGCGGCTACGACTTCGTGGCCGAGGCGCTCTTCAGTGAGCTGGCCGTCGACGGTTTCTTCCTGGAGTACGACGACGACCGCTCCGGCGGTTTCGCCCCGCTCCGCTTCGTCCCGCCCGGCAAGACGGTCGTGCTCGGCCTGGTCACCACGAAACGGGGTGCCCTGGAGTCCAAGGACGACCTGAAACGCCGCATCGACGAGGCCGCCCGCCACGTCCCGCTGGAGCAGCTGTGCCTGTCGCCGCAGTGCGGGTTCTCGTCGACGGTCGAGGGCAACGTCCTCACCTACGACGAGCAGGTCGCCAAGCTACGCCTGATCGCCGAGACCGCCGACGAGGTGTGGGGCTAGCGCCTCGCCGACCGTGGCGAGCAGTTCCACGGCGGTGAACGGTTTCTGGACGATCGGTGTGGTCGGCGGTATGTCGTAGCGGCGCCGCAGCTCGGCGTCGCTGTAACCGGACATGAACAACACCCGCAGGTCCGGCCGGCGTTCCCGCAACTGGGCGGCGACGGCCGGCCCGGAACGGCCGGGCAGCACCACGTCGGTGATCAGCAGGGCGACGTCGGCCAGGTCGGCACCGGCCACGGCGTCCTCGCTGATCGCCGACGTGCGGTAACCGTTCTCCCGGAGGATGCGGACGACCAGGTCGCGTACGTAGTCCTCGTCCTCGATGACCAGTACCCGCTGCCCGTCGCCGGCCGGGCAGACCCGCTCCGGCCCGCGCTCGCCGGAGGGCTCCCGGTCGGCGGCGTGCGGCAGCAGGATCCGGAAGGTGGTGCCGATGCCCAGCGTCGAGTCGACACCGATGTGACCGCCGGCGTCGCCGACGATCCCGTAGACGGTGGACAGTCCCAGCCCGGTGCCGCGGTCGGACGGCTTGGTGGTGAAGAACGGCTCGAAGAGCCGATCACGGACCTCCGCGGTCATCCCGGTCCCCGTGTCACTCACCGTCAGCCGGGCATAACGACCGGGCGGCAGCGGTACGTCCGCCGCGTCCCGGATCTCCGTGACGTCGGTCTCGACCACCACGACACCACCGTCGGGCATCGCGTCGCGGGCGTTGATGACCAGGTTCAGCAGGATCTGATCGAGCCGCCCCCGGTTGGCGTGCACCGGCACCGGGAAGGTGCAGGGCCGGCACACGAGCCGGATGTCGGCGCCGATCGTCCTGGTCAGCAGCTCGCCGGAGCCGGTCACCACCTGGTTGAGGTCGACCACCTCGACCTCGGTGGGTTCCCGTTTCGCGAACAGCAGCAGCTGCCCCGTCAGCGAGCGGGCCCGGTCGGCGGCGTCCCGGATCCGGGACAGGTCACCGGCCGCCTCGCCGGTGACCGCGTCGGCCAGGAAGTCCGCGTAGTTCAGGATGATCGCGAGCAGGTTGTTGAAGTCGTGGGCGACCCCACCGGCGAGCTGGCCGAGGCTCTCCAGCCGGGCAGCCCGTACCGACCGCTCCATGGCCTGTTTCTCGGCGGCCTCGAACCGGAGTTTCTCAGTGATGTCGCGTTCGGTGGCGGCCGCCGCGACCACGGCGCCGTGCTCGTTGCGGATCGGCGAGACGGTCACCGACACCAGCAGCGTGCTGCCGTCCCGGCGGATCCGGCGGCTCTGCTCCAGGTGGATGTGACCGCCGGCGGCCAGCACGTCGAGGGCCCGGTCCAGCGCCGGTCCGGCATCCGGAGGCAGTATTCCGCGGAACGACGTGCCCAGCACCTCGTGGGCCGCCCAGCCGTAGATGCGTTCGGCGCCGCTGTTCCAGACGGTCAGCGTGCCGTCGAGCTTGCAGGCGATGATGGCGTCGGCGGACTGGTCGGCGACGGCGGCCAGCATCTCCCGCTCCTGGGTGTAGCCGCCGTGTCCGCGCAGGTAGCGGCCGGTGAGCCAGCCCAGCAGACCGGCGCCGGCCGCGGTGGCGACGGCCAGGGCGCCGCCTCGCGGGAGCATGACCGTGGACCACCCTTCCCGTGCACCGATTACCGGGTACGGTAGTCCGCTCCGACCGGCATTTTGCGGCTTTGTCTGGTAACTGCCCTGATGGCGGAGGCGACCACCTCGATTCGGGTGGACGGGATCCCGGCCAGGTTGATGCGGCCGCTCGGCAGGCCGTACACCCCGTGCTCGGACCGCAACCGCAGCATCGCCGCGGCGTCCAGCGGCAGGGTGAGGAACATGCCGCGCTGCTCGCCGAGACCGGCGAAGCCGGTGCGGCCGGCCAGGGCGTCCCGCAGTGTGCCGAGCCGGCGGCGCATCCCCTCCAGTTCGTCGCGCCAGCACACGGTCAGCTCCGGATCGGTGAGGATCTCCTCGACGATCGCCGCACCGTGCGCCGGCGGCTGCGAGTAGCCCACCCGCGCGATCGTCTCCAGCAGTGAGCGCGCCTGCCGCCGCCGGCCCGCGTCGGTGCTGAGCACGAGCGCGCATCCGGTCCGCTCGCTGTACAGCCCCCACGCCTTCGACGCGCTCACCGCGACGACCGCGTCCGGCACGACCCGCAGCAGCCGCCGCATCCCGGCCAGGTCCTCGTCCAGGCCGTCGCCGAGTCCGAAATAGGCCTGGTCGACGAAGGGCACCACACCCCGGCGGGCGAGGGTCGCGGCCAGTTCGTCCCAGAGCGGCGCGGACATGCTCAACCCCGTCGGGTTGTGGCAGCACCCCTGGAGGAGCAGCACGTCACCGGGGTGCGCGGCGTCCACGGCGGCCAGCATCGCCGCGCCGTCGGCGCTCACCGGATGGGTCTTCGTGCGCAGGCCGGCGGCGGCCAGGATGGCCGGATGGTTCACGTAGGCGGGCGTGCCCACGTGCACCGTCCGATCCGGGCCGGTCGCCGCCAGCAGCTCGGCGAGCAGCCGTAATGCGCCGGTCCCGGCGACCGTCTGCACCCCGTCGGCGCGCGCCGACAATGCCGGGTCGGCCAGCAGCAGCGTGGTCATCTCGTCCAGGAAGCGGGTGTTGCCGGTCGGGCCGACATACGCCTTTGACCGGGAACGATCAGCTAGCCGAAGCTCGGCCGCACGGACCGCGGCCATCACCGGCGCGGTACCGGAATCGTCGCGGTAGACACCGACGAGCAGGTCCAGCCGGTCCGGGCGGACGTCAGCGGCGCAGTCCGCCGTCAGCTGCCACAGCGGGTCGATCGTCGGGCGCGGGGTCGTCAGCAGCATGCGGTGCGGTTCCTTCGGTGTTCGGTGCGGTCTGCGGCTCGGACTTCGGTGCGGTCGTCAGCAGCGACTTCGGTTCGGTCTTCAGCACGTTGAACGTGATCACGCTCGCGACGACGAGAGCGAGGGCGGGCAGGCCGGTCAGGGGCTCGCCGAGCAGCGGTACGGCGGCCAGCGCGGTCAGGACCGGGCTCAGCGCGCCCAGCGTCGCGGCGGTGCGGCTGCCCAGGCGCCTGATCGCGATCGGGTAGCAGACGGCGGCCAGGACACCGACGCCCAGCCCCTGCACGATCAGGTAGAGCGCCACGTCGGCCGGGCGCGCCGTCGGCAACGTCGACGAAGCGGTGCCGGTCGTGATGAGCAGGGCGGTGAGCAGGGAAGACGGCAGGCAGAGCACGATGACCGTACCCAATGGATCAAGAAGGGTGACCCGCAGCGACAGGGTGTAGACCGCCCAGATCAGCCCCGCCAGAAGCAGCACGAGGGTGCCGGAGCCGGGCGGCTCGCCGCCCGCGACGGCGACGCCCGCGACGATCCCGCCGAGTGCGGCCAGTTGCGGCAGCCTGATCCGCCAACCCCAGAGGGTGTACGCCAGAAGCGTCACGAAAACCGGCACCGTCCCCGGGATGACCAACCCGACGAGGGCCGCGCTGGTCAGCCGCCCACCGGCCGCCGCCACCAGGAAGTAGGGCAGCCCCGCCCCCACGCACAACCCGGCCAGGACGACCGGCTGTTCGTCGCGGAGCCGCCGCAGCGTCCGCGGGATCCACGGCGCCAGCACCAGCAGCGGAACCGTGAACCGGATCAGCGCCGCATCCGCCGTGGTCAGCGTGGACGCCCCGATGCCGCGGACACTCAACGCGAACCCCGCCCACACGACGACGGTCACCGCCATCGCGGCCAGCCCTCTCTTCACTCGTGGAAGGCTAGGCTTTCGCGGGGCGCAGCCGATTGCCAATTCGTGCTCGCAGGCCCCTCCTTTTGGCAGAATCTGCTACGTGAAAGCCATGGACGAGATCGACCACCGGATCCTGCTGGAGTTGCAGCGTGACGGCCGCCTCAGCAACCAGGACCTCGCCGACCGGGTCGGCCTGTCCCCGTCACCCTGCCTGCGCCGCGTCCGGATCCTGGAGGAGGCCGGGGTGATCGCCGGTTACCGGGCGGTCGTCGACCAGGAGGCGGTCGGGTTGCCGATCACCGCGTTCGTCCGCATCACCCTGGAGACCCACGGTCAGGACGTGGTCGAACGCGTCGAATCCGAGATCCGCGGCGTCCCGGAGATCGTCGAGGCCTACCTCCTGGCCGGCGACCAGGACTACCTCCTGAAGGTCGCCATCGACTCGTTCGCCTCCTACGAGACGTTCGTCCGCACCCGGTTGCGCACGATCCCGGCGCTGGCCTCCATCCAGACCACTTTCGCCTTCGGCCTCACCAAGCCCACCGCCCCACTCCCACTGGTCTAGTCCATCGGAGTGGAGTCGCCTCCGAGGCCGCCGCCCCGCAGAGAGCCGCGCCGGTTCCGCTCGTTCTCGCGGTTGATCTTTCCGGAGGCCTGCCTGGCCCGCCGCAGCAGTTCGTCGCGGTCCGGGGAGTGGTTCGCCCTGCTGCGCCGGACCAGGACCGTCGCGGCGATGACGATGACGATGATGAGGACGAGGACGGTTCCGCCGATGAGGAGGAGGATGCCGGTCATTCTTCGGACGGTAGAGAGGTCGGTCAACGGGCTTGACCCGGACCCATGGGTGCGGGTTTAGCGTCGTCGCCGTGCGAGTGGGTGAACTGATGGCGGCGACCGGCGCGACGGTGCGGGCTCTGCGCTACTACGAGGCGGCCGGACTGGTCGTGCCGGGGCGGGAGCCGAACGGCTATCGGGTGTACGAGCCGGTGGCCGTGCGGCAGGTCGAGCGGATCCGGGCACTGACCGGGCTGGGGCTGAGCGTCGAGCAGACGCGCCCGTTCGTGGAGTGCCTGGCCGGAGGCGGTGACGAGGCCGACGAGTGTCCGGCCGCGCTGGCCGGGTATCGGCGGGCGATCGTGGACCTGGACGAGCGGATCGCCCGGCTGACCGAGCAGCGGGACGGCCTGCGCGCGAGCCTGGTCAAGGCGACCGCCCGGATGGCGACGCACCGGGGCATCGGCCGGGAATCGTTGCGCCGGACTGATCCGGCGACACTGCGGGGCGAGCCGATGCCCGGATCGGTGCTGGCCGCGACCGACGGGCGGCGGCCCCGCCTGGACCGGCTCGGTGACGGCCGCACGATCGTCTTCGTCTACCCGATGACGGGGCGGCCGGACGGTGACATGCCGGACGGGTGGGACACGATCCCCGGCGCCCGCGGCTGCACGGCCGAGGCCTGCGACTTCCGTGACCGGCTGGGCGAACTTCGGGAGGCGGGAGTGGCCCGTGTGTTCGGCCTGTCCGCACAGTCCCGTGCCTACCAGCGGGAGGTCGTGCACCGGTTGCGGCTGCCGTACGCCATGCTCGCCGATCCTCGTCTGACCGTGGCCGACGCGCTCGGCCTGCCCACCTTCGAGGCCGGCGGGATGACCCTCTACCAGCGGTTGACGCTGGTCGTGGCGGGCGGGCTGATCGAGCACGTGTTCCACCCGATCGGCGAGCCGGCCCGCCACGTCACCCAGGTGCTGGAGTGGCTGGCGGGCCGGACCGGGAACGTCAGTGCGCGACCGGGCAGCCGCGGGTGAGGGTGCCGAGGAACGCGTTCGGGTCGTAGTAGTGCTCGACCTCGAGGAGTTTCAGGTCGTCGTCGACCTTGGCGACGCTCATGCCGAACATCTCGATGGTCTTACCGGTCGGCTGGTGGCCGTGGTACTCGCCTTCGAAGGCGCCCCAGTGCCGCCACTTGAACGCGATCACCGGCGGCGGGCTGAGGACCTGGAGGACCTCCCAGTAGAACCCGTTGGGGAACGCGCCGTGGAAGATGTCGTGCTGGCTGTCGAACGACTCCTTGCCGACCCGGTAGAACGGGCTGTCACCGATGAGCACGTTGTAGCTGCCCTGGTCGGCGATGTCCTGCGCGGACGCCCAGCCACCGCCGTTGATGTTGGTGCGGAACTTCTCGGAGACCATCGAGACCCAGGTCGCGGGGTCCTTCTTGTGCGAGACCTCCATCTCGAAGACTTGCACGATCGACTCGACGATCGCCTCCAGCGAACCGGGCGCGTGCTCGGTGGTGCGCTGGCCGGGCATCACGATGTGTGACAGGTGGTAGTCGGGCGTGCCGTGCCGGAATTCCGACGGATCCGCGGCCTCGATGACGGCCGACCGGCCCTGCAGCCACAACGGAGTCTCAGACAAGACGAACTGTCCTTCCGGATGAGGGGAAGGGGGTATCTGTTTGTTGCGCTCTGATTACCCCCCGTAGTGCCAAAGGCGGTGATCACCATATCCACGATGGACGGTGTGGGGAAGGGCGGAAAAGTTAACAACTGAATTCGCGCCGTATAGCCTATAAAGCCGACGGGTTATGTGGTTTGCTTGATCGGGAAGCGAACCGCGGGAGGAACCGATGCACTGTTGCTGTACCGAGCGGCCGGCGACCGAGGTGGCAACGCAATGACCAGCATCGTTGCACGCAATACGGTCACGGCCGCAGCAACCGGACGAGCTCGGAACACTGTCGCGATCATCGGCGGTGGGTTCAGCGGGGCGCTCACCGCAGCCGCGATAACGCAAAATCCCGCATGGCGGACAGTTCTCATTGCCCCTGCGGATCGGCCCGGCCGGGGTGTCGCCTACGGGGCCGCCGAGCCCTGGCACCTCCTCAACTCCCGCGTCGCGAACATGTCCGCCGACGCCACCGACCCCCAGCATCTGCTGCGCTGGTGCCGCGCCCGCGGCCTTCCGGCCGACGCGGCGACCTTCCTGCCGCGCGCCTGGTTCGGCGACTATCTGGCCGACCATTTCGCCACCGCGGCGTCCGCGGCCGGCTCCCGGCTCGTGCATCACCGATCAACAGCCATCGGGGTACGCCGGGAGCAGGCCGGCTGGACCATCACCGACGCCAACGGCTGCCACATCCACGCCGACCAGGTGATCCTCGCCCTCGGTAACCCACCGCCCCGCCCACCGTCCGCCGTCACCGAGGCCGCCCTCCGCCACTCCGCCTTCGTCGCCGACCCGTGGGCTCCGGGCGCCCTCGATCGAGCCTTGGCCGCAGCCCACGCCGCAACCACCTCCGCCCCGGCCGCCTCCGCCCCGGCCCCGGCCACCTCCGCCCCGGCCCCGGCCCCGGCCACCTCCGTCCCGACCTCGGCCGCTGGGGTCGCCCGCGCCTCGGCCGCCTCCGTCCCGGTAACCTCCACCGCGGCCGCCTCTGTCCCGGCGTCGGCCGCCTCGGAGTCGGCGCGCTCGTCCGGTACTGCCGTCGCCTCGGGGCGTGATCCTGCCGCCGGTGACCCGGGCCGGGACGTGGTGGGCGGAGTGTTGTTGCTCGGTACCGGGCTGACGGCGATCGACGTGGCGTTGACGTTGAACGAGCAGGCGCGTGGCGTACAGGTGGAGGCTCTCTCTCGCCGCGGACTCCTGCCGCAGACCCACCCGCAGCGACCCGCGCCCGCCGTTGATCTCGCGCTGCCGGAGGCGGCCGAGGTCGGGCCGCTGCTGCGCCGTGTCCGCGCCGCCATCGCCGATGGGGCCGACTGGACCGCGGTCGTGGAGTATGTCCGGCACAACGCGGACCGGCTGTGGAACGGGCTGAACCCGGCCGCGCAGGAGAGGTTCCTGCGGCATGTGCAGCGGTACTGGGAGGTGCACCGGCATCGGATGGCACCGCCGGTCGCCGCCCGCGTCAGGAAGCTCCGCGAGCAGGGCACGCTGCGGGTCCGTTCCGGCCGTCTGCTCTCGGTCGACCCCGACCCGCGCGGTGGCCTGCTGGTCCGGATCGAGGGCGAGCCCCCACGCAGGTACGCCGCGGTGATCTCCTGCACCGGCCCCGGCCCGCTGCCGTCCTCGGCCGGCCCGCTGCTCACCGGCCTGCTCACCGACGGCCTCGTCGAGACCGGCCCGCACGGCCTGGGGCTGGACGCGGACCCGAACGGCCGGATCAGCCCCGGACTGTGGCTGGTCGGCCCCCTCCGCCGCGGTCGGTCCTGGGAGGCCACCGCCGTCCCCGAGATCCGCGCCCAGGTGGAACGCCTGGTAGCCGCCCTCCCGCAGCCGGCCCCGACCGCGTAGCCCGCGTAGCCCGCGCCGACCGCGTAGCCCGCGCCGACCGCGTAGCCCGCGCCGACCGCGCCGACTCCGGCCGCCGTGCCTGAGCAGATCTTGCGCGACTCACCACCGCTTCCGGTGGTCAGTCGCGCAAGATCTGCGGGAGGTGCCGCGGTCTCTTGCCGTTTGTGGCGCTCGACCACCGCCTTCGGTGATGAGTCGCGCAAGATCTGCGGGAGATGCCGCCGTCCTGCCGTTTGTGGGCGACTGCCCACCGGAACGGCGGCCCCGACTTTCGTGGCCCGGGTGGGGCGGGCCTGGTCGGAGGTGGGGCGGCGGAGTGGCGGCCTCGACGGTCGGCCGGCGGTCCGGTAGCACCTGATCGCTTCGTGCAAGTGCGGGCCCTACAGCGGATAGTGGACGAATCTGCGAGCGCTCAAGGTTGACTGTGGCCGCAGATGCGGAGGCGGTAGGGTCTTGGCGTGACGGAGTTTCGGATCGGTGAGGCTGCGGAGTTGCTCGGGGTCAGTGCTGACACCGTGCGCCGGTGGATCGACGCCGGTCGGCTGCCCGCGGGGCGTGACGAGGCCGGTCACCGCGTGATCGACGGGGTGGAGCTGGCCGGGTTCGTGCGGGCCAAGGGCAACGATCCGGATGACCGGGCCGACGAGTCGTCGGCGCGCAACCGGCTCCGGGGGATCGTCACCGCCGTGGTCAAGGACACCGTCATGGCTCAGGTGGACATTCAGGCCGGGCCGTTCCGGCTGGTGTCGCTGATGAGCCGGGAAGCCGTCGACGAGCTGGACCTGCAGGTCGGCTCGGTCGCCGTGGCAGTGATCAAATCGACCACCGTCGTGGTGGAGCGTTCGCATCCCACGGTGGCACATAAGGGGAGGTCCAGTTGAGGATTGTGGCCATCGGGCTCGCGGCCCTGATCGCGCTCGCCGGATGCGGCGGTGGGGACGGTGCCGACGCGCCCGGGGCGGCGAGTTCCGGCAGTGCGGTGACGGGGTCGATCACCGTCTTCGCCGCGGCGTCGCTGACCGAGTCGTTCACCACCATCGGCAAGCAGTTCGAGTCCGCCTACCCGGGGACGACCGTCGCGTTCAATTTCGCCGGCAGTTCGGCCCTGGCCACGCAGATCAACGAGGGCGCGCCGGCCGACGTGTTCGCCTCCGCCTCCCCGAAGAATCTGGCGGTCGTCGTCGACGCCGGCAACAGTGAGGGCAGCCCGACCACGTTTGTGAAGAACCAGTTGGTCATCGCGGTCGCCAAGGGCAACCCGAAGGGCGTCGCCGGTCTGTCCGACCTGACGAAACCCGACCTCAAGGTGGCGCTGTGCGCGGAGGCCGTCCCGTGTGGCGCGGCCGCGAGGACGGCGATCGAGGCGGCCGGTCTCAAGGTCACCCCGGTCACGCTGGAGCAGGATGTGAAGGCGGCGCTGTCCAAGCTGAAGCTGGGTGAGGTCGACGCGGCGCTGGTCTACCGCACCGACGCGAAGGCGGCCGTCGCCGACGTGGACGCGGTCGAGTTCCCCGAGTCGGCGAAGGCGATCAACGACTACCCGATCGTCGCGCTGCGGACCGCGAAGAACGCGGCGGGCGCCCAGGCGTTCATCGCGTACGTGCTGTCGGCGGACGGGACGAAGGTGCTGACCGAAGCCGGGTTCCAGGCGCCCTGACAGTGGGGCGGGACGACGTTGCCGACCGGGGCCGGTTCCGGCGCCCCGAGGGTGGACGGCGGGGCGGGCGCGCCGGGCGCAGGCACTGAGGAACACTTTGAGGATCATGAAAACGGCGCGTGTACCCGTACCCCTGCTGGTGCCTGCGGTTTTGGGCCTGTTGTTCCTGATCCTGCCGCTGATCGGGCTGCTGGCGCGCACGCCGTGGTCGACGCTGCCGGCTCGGCTCGCTGAGCCGGAGGTCGTCGAGGCGCTGCGGCTGTCGCTGGTGACGTCGACGCTGGCGACGGTGTTGTGCCTGGTTCTGGGCGTGCCGTTGGCGTGGATGCTGGCCCGGGTGACGTTCCCGGGCCGGCGTCTCGTGCGGGCGCTGATCACCGTGCCGCTGGTGCTGCCGCCGGTCGTCGGTGGCATCGCGCTGCTGCTGGCGCTGGGCCGGCGCGGGCTGGTCGGGCAGTGGCTGGACACGACGTTCGGGATCACGCTGCCGTTCACGACCGCCGGGGTGGTGATCGCCGAGTCGTTCGTGGCGCTGCCGTTCCTGGTGATCGCGGTCGAGGGGGCGCTGCGCGGCGCCGACAGCCGGTTCGAGGAGGCGGCCGCGACGCTCGGGTCGACCCGCTGGACCACTTTCACCCATGTGACGTTGCCGCTGGTGGCGCCGGGGATCGCGGCCGGTGCGGTGCTGTGCTGGGCGCGGGCGCTGGGGGAGTTCGGGGCGACGATCACGTTCGCGGGAAACTATCCGGGCATCACGCAGACGATGCCGCTGGCCGTCTATCAGACGATGGAGAGCGGTGACCTGGAGGGGGCGGTCGTGTTGAGCCTGATCCTGCTGGTCGTGTCGGTCGCGATTCTGGCCGGGTTGCGTGACCGCTGGCTGACCGCGCCGTGAGCGCGCTTCTGGACGCCCGCCTGGTGGTCCGCCGGGGCACGTTCCTGCTGGACATCGAGCTGCGGATCGCGCCGGGGGAGACGGTCGCGCTGCTCGGGCCGAACGGGGCAGGCAAGACGACCGCGCTGCGGGCGCTCGCCGGGCTCGCGCCCCTCGACGACGGCCACCTGGTCCTCGACGGCCGGGACCTCCGTGACGTGCCACCGGAGCAGCGCCCGACCGGTGTCGTCTTCCAGGACTATCTGTTGTTTCCGCATCTCAGCGCCCGTGACAACGTGGCGTTCGGCCCGCGCCGGCACGGGATGGACCGCCGGGCCGCGCATGCCGTCGCCGATCGCTGGCTGGACCGGGTCGGGCTGATCGACTACAGCCGCCGCAAGCCCCGCCATCTGTCCGGCGGGCAGGCGCAGCGGGTGGCGCTGGCCCGGGCGCTGGCCGTCGATCCGGTGCTGCTGCTGCTCGACGAGCCGCTGGCCGCTCTCGACGCACGGACCCGGCTGGAGACCCGTGGTGAGCTGCGCCGGCACCTGTCGGCTCATCCGGGTGCGACGCTGCTGGTCACCCATGATCCGCTCGACGCGCTCGTGCTCGCCGACCGGCTGGTCATCGTCGAGCACGGCCGGGTGGTGCAGGAGGGTGGCGCCGCGACGATCACCGCGCGGCCGCGCACCGACTACGTGGCCCGGCTCGTCGGTCTCAACCTGTACCGGGGACGCGGCGACGGTCACACCGTGACGATCGCCGACGATTTCGCGCTGACCAGCACCGACACGGTGGACGGGGACGCTTTCGTGGCGTTTCCGCCGTCCGCTGTCGCGTTGCATCCGAGCCGTCCGGACGGCAGCCCGCGCAACACCTGGCCGGCGGTCCTCGCCGATGTCCAGCATCATGGGGACGCTCTGCGGGTCCGGCTGGACGGGCCGGTGAGCGTGGCGGCCGACATCACGCCGGCCGCCGCCGCCCAACTGGACCTGTCGCCCGGGCGCGAGGTCTGGGTGGCGGTGAAGGCCACCGAGACCCGCGCCTATCGGGCCTGAATCAGACCCGGCACTGCCAGGTGGACGCGTCGTGGAAGTTCACGAACCGGTCCAGCTTGGCGTAACCGTGGGTGAGCGTGGTGCACGCCGTGGCGATGTCGATGTCGTAGTACGTCGGGCCGGCCCGGCTGTACTGGACGCAGTGCCAGTCGTAGACGGTCGTGCCCAGCAGGGCGGCGTCGCTGTAGCCCTTGCCCGTGCAGTACTCGGCGAAGTCGGGGGTGACCACGTCCGGCTGCACCAGCCAGCAGCGCACCGACGTCGCGTCGTAGAAGTCGCCGATCCGGTCGACGGCGTGGTCGGAGGAGTACGTCCACCGGCAGGCCGCGTCGAAGGCGAGGTCACCCTGCTGCCCGCCGGCGCTGACGCAGTGCCAGTCGTACGCGGTCGACCCGGTCAGGGTCGCGTCGGCATATCCGATGGACCGGCAGTAGGCGCCCAGGTCGAGCCCGCCGAGGTCGGTGGGCGGGGGCGGGGACGCCGAGGCCGGGCCGGCGGCCGCCAGAACGCCGGCCAGCCCGACGAGCAGGGCGAGCAAGAACTTGCTGACAGAGCGCATAGCTCTCCCGAAGTGACGATGATCCGGCTGAACAGCGTGAACCAGCCGGAGCCTCCTCTGTGGAGCAGGCAGCATCAGCTTAGTGAGTGTCGATGCCTTTGCAAGTTCTTGCAGTGGTTGCATCTTTGTTTCGGTCAGGAGACCGCCAGGTGGCCGTCAGATGCCCCGGAAGGTGGGCGTACGGCGTTCCAGGCTCGCGGCGATCCCCTCGGCGCTGTCCGCCGTCGCCCAGTGCACCTTCTGCTCGGCCAGCTCGTGGTCGAGGGCCTCGCGCACCCGCGACGCCAGGCCGGCCCGCAGCGTCGCCCGGATCGAGCGGACCGCCAGCGGCGCCGACGCCGCGATCTCCCCGGCCAGCGCGAAAGCCGTCTCCCGCAACGTGCCCGGCTCGGCCAGACGGTCGGCCAGCCCGATGCGCAGCGCCTCCTCGCCGCCGACCCGGCGGCCGGTCAGCAGCATGTCGGCCGCCGCCTGCCGCCCGACGATCTCCGGCAGCGTGACGCTCGTGCCGAACCCCTGGTGGAACCCGAGCCGTGCGAAGTTCGCCACGAACCGGGTGGACGCCTCGGCGACCCGGAAATCGGCGGCGCAGGCCAGCCCGAGACCACCACCGACCGCGGTGCCCTGCACTGCCGCGACCATCGGGGTCCGCACGTCGAACAGCTCCGCCGCCCGCCGGTAGAGCCGCTCCGCCGCCACCACGTGATCGCGCGCGAAATCACCGCCCCCGAAATCGGCCCCGGCACAGAAATGCCGTCCCTCCGAGGCGAGCACGATCACCCTGCACGCCGGGTCGTCATCGAGACCCGTCGCCGCGTCGACGACCTGCCCGATCAGCGCCTCATCGAAGTGATTGGCCGGCGGACGCCGCATCTCGAGCAGGGCCACACCGTCGGAAATCGAGACCGAGAGTTCCACCGGCCCATCGTCGCACGGTCCCCGAGCAGCATGATCGGCAGGAAGGGGACTCCCGCAAAGTGCGAATCCCGATTTACATTGTGGGCACTTCTCCACCGAAGCAGGAGGACCGGGACGTGCTCACTCCGGAACAGGTAAACGTTCTTCGACTGCTCTGCGACACCGTGGTTCCCTCGATCCCACACCCCGACGACCACGACGGCTTCTGGACCCGTACCGCCACCGACACCGGCGCCGATCAGGGAGTCCTCGCCCTGATCGCGGGCCTGCCGGCCGATCATCAGGAGGGCCTCGGCGCCCTCTTCGACGCGCTCGCCGCCAACGGCTTCACCACCGCGCCCCAGGCGGCCCGCGAGCAGCTGCTCCAGGCGATCCCGGAGACCGGGCCACTGATCACCATGATCCTGTTCATGACGTACGGCCTGACCGGGCCGGACGGGCGCAACGCCAACTGGAGCCGGCTCGGATATCCCGGGCCCGCGGCTGTCACGGCGCCGGGTGGCCGTACCGTCGCCGCTCTGGGAATCGACGGGGACCAGGACCTGGACGCCGACGCCGTGGTGATCGGATCCGGCGCCGGAGGCGGACTGATCGCCGGCCGGCTCGCCGCCGCGGGTCTGCGGGTCGTCGTCGTGGAGGCCGGCCGGCACCGCACCGAGGCCGACTTCCACCAACTGGAACTCGCCGCCTACCAGGCGTCCTACTGGCGCGGCGGCCCGGCACCCTCCGCCGACGGCAACATCACGCTGGTGGCGGGCGCCGGCGTCGGCGGAGGCACGGTGATCAACTGGACCAACTGCCTGAAGACCAGGGATGGGGTACGGCGGCAGTGGGCCACCGAGCACGGGCTCACCGACGTGGCGACCGGTGCCTTCGACCGTCACCTCGACACGGTGTGGCGGGAGCTCTCGGTCACCGACCGGTGCTCGGAGTTCAACCGGATCCACGAGGCGATGGCCCGCGGTGCGGAAGCGCTGGGCTGGTCGTTCGCCACGATCTTCCGCAACTGGGACGAGAAACGCCATGACGCCGCGGTCGCCGGTCACCTCGGCTACGGTGACCCGTCCGGGGCCAAACAGTCGACGCTCAAGGTCTACCTGGAGCCGGCGGTCCTCGACCACGGCGCGCGGCTGATCGACGACTGCCGGGTGGACCGGATCCTCGTCGAGAACGGGCGCGCCGCCGGTGTGGTCGGACGGACCGGATCCCAGGCCACCGTCACGGTCCGTGCGCCGGTCGTCGTCGTCGCGGCCGGTGCCCTCGAATCGCCCGGGGTACTGCTGCGCTCCGGGATCGGCGGGCCGGCCACCGGGCAGTACCTGCGTCTGCACCCGTGCACCGTCACCATGGGTGACTACGGCGACGACATGCGCGGCTGGTGGGGGCCGCCGCAGGCCGGGCTCGTCAACGAGTTCGCCGAGGTCGACGACGGCTACGGCTTCCTGATGGAGAGCGTGCAGTACGCGACCGGCCTCGGCGCCTCGTCGGTGCCGTTCACCTCACCCGCCGCGCACAAGGAGGCGATGGCCGGCTACCGCAACTACGGGTCGTTCATCGGGCTCATCCGCGACCGCGGGCACGGGCGGGTCACCCTCGACCCGGCCGGTGACACCGTCGCCTGGTACGACCTCACCGACGAACGCGACATCCGCGCCACGCACCGGGCGCTGGAGGCGCAGATCCACCTGCACCGGGCCGCCGGGGCGCGGCGGATCCAGGTCTTCGCCCGCGGGCTCGGGGCGTGGGCCGAGGGCGAGAACCTGGAGTCCTACATCGAGCAGGTCAAACGGGTGCCGTTGCAGGCCGGGGGGATGACGCTGTTCTCCGCGCACCAGATGGGCAGCTGCCGGATGGGCCTCGACCCGGCGACCAGTGTGGCCGATCCGCGCGGCGAACTGCACGACACGCCCGGCGTGTGGATCGGCGACGCCTCGGCGTTCCCGACGCCGTCCGGCACCAACCCGATGATCACGATCATGGCGCTGGCGTCGCGGACGGCGGAGAACATCCTGGCCGTCTCCTGAGCCGTCTCCCGGCCCGGCTCTTCGCCGTGGGTGGCGGGGTCAGGCCACGGACAGCTCGACGCGGCGGTTCGTGGCCCGATGCTCGGCGGTGTCGTTCGGCACCGCCGGGCGGGCCTCGCCGTGACCGGTCGCGGTCATCCGGTCGGCGGCCACCCCGAACTCCCGCAACGCCGATCGGACCGCCTCCGCGCGTTCGCGGCTGAGCTCGAGGTTCGTGGCCTTCGAACCCCGCGCGTCGGTGTGGCCGTCGATCCGGATCCGGGCGTCCGGATGGTCCGCGAGCAGGGCCGCCACCTTGCGGAGGCTGCCGCGCGACGCGGTGGTCAGTTCGGCACCGCCAGTGCCGAAACGCAGCGGGGGTACGGCGGAGAGCTGCTCGCCGAGCACGAAGAGGTCGAGTGTGGCCTTGACGTTCTCGGTCATGGCCAGCAGTTTCTCGGGGGCGGCCGGGGCTCCGGCAGGTGGGAGCACCCCGGCCGGGATCACGCGGGTGTCGACGGCACGCACCCCGGTGACGGCCTCGACGGCGGCCCGGGCCCGGCCGGAGTCCGCCTCGGAGGTGGTGACCAGGCCGTCCCGGCCGGTGAACGAGACCGACACGTTGCTCTGTCCCGCGGCGGCCAGGGCGGCGGTGGCGCGCCGGGTCAGGTCGTCCTCGATCCGGTGACGGTTGGGGCCGAGCTGGGCGGTGACGATCGCGGCCAGTCCGAGAAGGACGGCCAGGCCGGCGATCCAGCGGCTGACGGCGCGGCTCATCGGGTGCCGGCCTTCGTGTCGTTCCCGGCCTTCGCGTCGCCGTCGGTGCCGGCCTCGGTATCGGCTTTGTTTCCTACCGGGCGCGGCCTCGGCCTCGGTCGTGGCTTGTCGGCCGTCGGGGTGATCGTGTCGCGGCCGGCGATCAGGCGGGCGGTGAGTTCCTCGAACGCCGCCTCGTCGCCGTCGGCGAGCAGCCGTGCCTGGCGGCTCCACGTGGCCAGGCTGGGCGCGAAACTGAGCCCGGCCGCCCTGATCGCGTCGCGCTTGGCGTCGTCATCGGACGTGGCCAGTTGCTCGAAGGTGCGGATCCCGGCGGCCCGGAGCGCATTCGCCATGGCCGGGCCGATCCCCTCGATCCTCTCCAATTCGTCGTCGATTTCCACGACCGGTTCCGGCGCTTTTTTGGCGGGCCACACGGAAAGGCGTCCGGCAATGACACCGAGAGCGAATGCGAGCAGGATGAAGACGAGCGACTGGCTGACGAACCAGGCCACGATGACCTCCGGAAACGCGTGGGAAACCGCACCTGGACGCCTGCATGCAAAGGCAGTGCGGCAACGGTTTCCCGCGTCCGGGAGCCGTAACGACGCGATCATGCTATAGGTCATGATCGTCATCTTCAAAATGGACTGTCGACGTCTTTGTGTGATTACCCCGCTACAATTTCAGCCCCCGATGAGCATCAGTTTGGCGGCGGCATCCCGGGCCAGGAGGAAACCGACGATCCCGACGATCCAGGCGATCGTCTCGCTGTTGGACATCCACGTGCTGACCCTGGTGAGCAGCGGGTCGAGACGCTTCCCGGCGGTCAGCCGCCCGGCCAGCAGCACGAGCGCCGGCGTGATCATCACCAGGCAGTAACCGGCGAGCGTCACCCCGACCGTGGCCGGCGACAGCGCGGCCGTGGTGATCAGGCCGATCGCGGCAATGTACGGCAGCATCGACCCCACCTCCACGGCGGCGGCCGTCAGCGCCAGCCCGGCCAGCGGCAGCGCGCCACCCTCGTCGTTGAGGGCCCGCTCCCGCCAGCGGTGCAGACGGCCCTCCCCGGACGGCTTCCGGTTACGGCCCATCACGAAACTCCAGAAGAACAGGGCGACCCCGAGCACCAGCTGCGACCACTGCACCGGGCGGGTGGCGAGCAGGGCGGTGATCTGCGGGAACAGGGCGCCGGCGCTGAGGGTGACGATCAGGCCGAGTGCGAAGTAGAAGGCGGCGACCGTACCCAGAAAGATCAGAATGCGACCGGAACGCACCGGACCCGGGTGGAGCAGCAGCCAGATCGGGATCAGCAGGGTCCCGAAGCTGGTCGAGTCGATCAGCGCGAGGACGGCCAGCGAGGCCAGCAGGGTGGCATCCATGGTTGTCACGATGCCCGGCCCGGCGGCCGGGCGCGTCGGCCGAAGGATGCGCGGCCGCGTACGACTTTGGAATGACGCCGCCGCGATCACCGGCGTGATGGGATGGCGTCGTGAAGGTGCGTGAGCTCTGGCGGAAGGACTGGGCGCCGGCCGTCGGCACATTCGCCGCCGGGGTGCTGCTCGACGTCGTCGGGCTGACCGACGTCTGGTCCATCCCGCACTACGACGTGCCGGAGAGCTGGCACCTGCTGCCACTCGCCGCCGGGTGCCTGGCCATGCTGGGCGGCCGCCGCCGGCCGATGATCGCGCTCGGCGCCGGGATCTGCGTGTTCGCCGTCGACCTGGCGATCGGCGGCAGCATCGCGTTCATCCTGGTGATGTTCGACCTGCTGTTCGCGGTCGGCCGGTTCGCGTCGGCGCGGGCCCGGGCGGCGGTCACCACCGCCGTGTTCGTCCTGGTCGGCACGGCCAGCGTGGTCGGCGGGCTGGCCGTCGGCGAGATCCGGATCGCCGTGTTCATCTTCATCCAGCTGACCTCGGTGCTGTTCGTGCCGCTGTGGTGGGCCGCCAACATCCGCCAGCAGCAGCAGATCGGGGCCCTCGACGCGGAACGCATCGCCCGCGAGGCCGTCGGCGCCGAACGTGCTGCGATGGCCCGCGACCTGCACGACGTGATCGCCGCACACCTCGCCACCACCGCCATGCACTCCGGCGCCGCCCTGGCCATGCCGCCGGACACCGGCCGGGACCGTGCCGCCCTGCAAGCGGTCCGGACCAGTAGTCTCGCCGCCCTCGAGGAGATGCGCTCGATGATCCTTTTGCTACGGGCCGACTCCGCCCCCGGCGGTGACCCGGTGCTGCCCGGTGGCCTGGACCGGCTGCCCGACCTGGTGGCCGCCGCGACCGCCGGTGGGCTGCACGTCGCGGTGCGGACCGGTGACGTCCCCGGCATCCCGGTGGTGGTGGCGCACACCGTCTACGGCATCGTCCGGGAGGCGCTCACCAACGCCGGCAAACACGCGCCCGGCTCCGACGTGGGGCTGGACGTGCACCGCGCCGGCAGCCGGGTCACCGTGACCGTCACGAACACCCTGACCAGGGCTAGCCTCGACCATCGGGCGCTGAGCGCGGGCACCGGGCTGTGGTCCATCCGGGAACGGGCCGCCCTGCTCGGCGGCGAGCTGACCGCCGGCCGGGACGGCGACCGCTGGCGGGTCCACGCGACGCTGCCGCTGGGTGCCGCATGATCCGCGCCGGTTGTCTCCTCGGCGCCGGTTTTCGGGGCGGTGCCGCATGATCCGCGCCGGTTGTCTCCTCCGCGCCGGTCTTCGGGGCGGTGCCGCATGATCCGCGCCGGTTGTCTCCTCCGCGCCGGTCTTCAGGGCGGTGCCGCATGATCCGGGTACTCGTTGCCGACGATCATGCCGCGATCCGGGCCGGCATGCGGCTGATGTTGGAACAGGCCGAGGACATCGAGGTGGTGGGGGAGGCCGCCGACGGTGCGGTCGCGGTCCGCCAGGCGAGCGCGCTGCGGCCGGACGTGGTGCTGATGGACATCCGGATGCCCGGGACCGACGGGATCCAGGCCACCAGGGAGATCACCGCGGCGGGCCTGGCCGACGTGCTGATCCTGACCACGTTCGACCTCGACGACTACCTGTTCGGCGCGCTGCGGGCCGGGGCGGCCGGGTTCCTGCTCAAGTCGGTCGAGCCGTCCGCGCTGGTCGAGGCGGTCCGCCGGGTCGCCGCCGGTGACGGCTTCCTCGCCCCCGAGGTGACCCGCCGGCTGCTCACCGCGTTCGTCAGTGCCGCGCCGCGCCCCGCGCAGGATCCGCCGTCCCTGAGTGGGCTGACCGGCCGGGAACGCGACGTCCTCGCCGGTCTGGGCCGCGGACTGTCCAACGCCGACCTGGCCGCCGACCTGGCCATCACCGAGGCCACCGCGAAGACCCACGTCTCCCGCGTCCTGGCGAAACTCGGCTGTTCCTCCCGCGTCCAGGCCGCCATCCTGGCCCGCGAGGCCGGCCTGGCCTGATCCCCGCTCAGAGCAGGCCGACGACCGCCAGCGCCTCCCGTAGCCCCGGGTGGGACATGGTGTGCCCGTGTTCGAGGCTCTTCAGCCGGACGTCCGCGCCCGGCGGTGTCCCGTCCACGTGGAACGTCGACCAGTGCGTGCAATGGCACATGCCGCCGATCAGGAACGGGCGCAGCAGATCGCACAGGAACATGGCGTTCTCCAGCAGCGTGACGAGATCCGCGTGGGCGGTGCGGAACTCCTCGTCACGGTCACCGCGCCGCAGATGGGCCAGATCGTTGCGGCGGCTGTTGAGCCGCCGGCAGGCCGCGAACGCCGCGCTGTCCGGAGGGAGCATGCGCGGAGGAGGACCGGCCGGCGAGGATCCGGGGTGTCCTGGTGTCGGCGCGGTTGGGGGCGCGGCGATCAGGCGCTGGAACAGCCGCCAGCGGGCGGGCGCGGGCCGCCGGACATCGCGGTCAGCTCTTGACGACGATGCCGAGGGCACCGGCCAGCACGTAGGAGAGGCCGATCAGGTCGTCCGGGTGGACGATCGCTCCCGTCCAGCTCGTGATGCCGCCGATGCCGGACAGGTCGCAGCGCTCGAAACGGGCGCCCTGCATGGTCGCTCCGCTGAACTGGGCGCCGGTCAGGTCGCAGTCGGTGAAGCGGGCGCCGCGCAGGTCCGCGTTGCCGAAGTCGGCGCCGGACAGGTTGCAACCGGTCAGGGCCACGGCGTCGAAGCGGGCCATCCGCCAGTTCGTCAGGTCGAGCTTGCCGTCGGTGACGGTCACGTCCCGGAGCAGCCCGCCGTTCCAGGCCAGGCCGGTCATCCGGCAGCCGGTGATCGCGACCCGTTCCATCGTCGCGTTCTCGGCCCGCACGTTCGACCAGTCGCAGCGCTCGACCGCGCAGTCGGTGAGCCGCACCTTCGGCAGGGTCGCCCCGGCCAGGCGCGCTGACCGGAAACGGACCTGCGCGAACTCGACCGACTGGGCGAACACGCCGGACAGGTCGGCGCCGGCGAACATCACCTTCTCGTGCAGATCCTCCGACTCCAGGTCGAAGAGAACCTCCGGAAGCGCGTCGGGCACGATGGGCGCCCGAGGTGAGGCGGCGGAAGCCCCGAACCGTGACATCAGGCCACTCTATGAGGACTCGTATGGACGACGTGATCTGGGATGCCGCCCGCCGGTGGCGGGGATTCCTCGACGAGCAGAACGGCAGCGACCCGCTTGAGATCGCCTGCCGGATCATGAAGGTGACCGAGGAGGCGGGCGAGGCGACCCAGGCGTGGATCGGCGTTCTCGGTCAGAACCCCCGCAAGGGCGTCACCCACACCACCGACGACGTGGTGAACGAGCTGGCCGATGTCGTGTTCACCGCACTCGTGGCGATCGCCAGCCTCGGCGCCGACCCCCGCCAGGCGATCCATGACGTGGTCAGCAAGGCCGACGGGTATCTGCCCGGCCGGTGACGGACGCCGGCCGTACCACCTGAAGGTTTTGATCTCGGGGTGATGCTTGCCTCGCCGGGTGACCTTCCGCGGACCGGGCGGGTTAGGTTTCTAGACTTCGGTGGCCTGTAGACGAATTGCGGAAGGACGCCTCGACGTGACCCTGACCCAGCACGCCCCCGCCGGGAACGAGACGCAGCCGGGCCCCGGCGACCAGGCCGTGCTCATCGTGCACGGGCGCGACCGGACCGGGATCGTGGCGGCCCTCAGTGCGATTCTCGGGCGGCACGGGGCGAACATCGTGTCCCTCGACCAGTACTCGGACAATCCGCAGGGTGGCGCGTTCTTCCAGCGCACCGTCTTCGGCCGGCCGGATCTGAAGGCGGCGCTCCCGGCGATCGAGGCGGACCTGCGGCAGGAGCTGGCCGACGGGTTCGATCTGGAGTACACGGTGCGGGACCTGTCGGTCCCGAAGCGGGTGGCGATCTTCGCGTCCAAGGCCGATCACTGCCTGCTCGACCTGCTGTGGCGCAACCGCCGCGGTGAGCTGCCGATCAACATCAGCATGGTCATCTCGAACCACGCGCACACCGCCGACGAGGTGCGCTCGTTCGGGATCCCGTTCTTCCACGTGCCGTCGCAGGGGCCGGACAAGTCGGCCGCCGAGGCGCAGCATCTGCAGCTGCTGACCGGCAACGTCGACTTCATCGTGCTGGCCCGCTACATGCAGATCCTCTCCGGTGACTTCATCGAGAAGGTCGGCGTGCCGATCATCAACATCCACCACAGCTTCCTGCCGGCGTTCATCGGTGCCGACCCGTACGCGAAGGCCCAGCAGCGGGGCGTGAAGCTGGTCGGCGCGACCGCCCACTACGTGACCGAGGACCTCGACGAGGGCCCGATCATCGAGCAGGACGTGGTCCGGGTGAACCATGCACACACCGTCGCCGAGCTGCGCCGCCGTGGCGCCGACGTGGAGCGCGCGGTCCTCTCCCGGGCCGTCCTGTGGCATGCCGAGGACCGGGTCATCCGGCACGGCAACCACACGATCGTGTTCCAGTAGGGCGCTGTTTCAGCGGCGCCACCACGGGCGCCGCGGCGGCGGCGCGGTCCGGGCGAGGCCGCGCAGCAGCTCGTGCGGATGGCGGACGATGACCGCCGGAGCCAGGCCGAGGTCGGACAGGACCGCGCCGACCTGGGCGTCCTCGCCGACCTGCACCACCGAGCGGGCCCGGTCCACACCCGCGTCGGCCAGCAGCAGTTTCACCGTGTCCGGCAGGCGGTCCAGGTGGACCGCCTTGGCCGCGGCCAGGTCGTCGCGGGTAAGCACGACCGCCTGATACGGCTCGGGCAGCAGCATCGCGGCCCGGTCCTGCACGCCGAGAGTGGCGCGGGCGTGCTCGATCTCCCGGGTCAGCCGCCAGTCGTCGGGGTCGGCGTCGGCGCCGCCCCGGGTCGCGGCCACCCGCAGCAGGGCCTCGTCGATCGCCGGCGCACCCGGCGCGCGGACCGCCGACGCGGCCAGGTGCCGCTGGCCGTCGACGACGGTGAGCTCCGGCCAGGCCGCGCCGGCCACGCAGACCAGGACGGGCCCCGGGCCGGCCTGTGCGGCGGCCGCGACGGCGGTGGAGACGATCCGCGGGCGGGGGAGCCCGGCGGTGGCGGCGGCCTGTTCGAGACGGCCGCGGGCCGGGCGGTCCCACTCCTGGGCGGTGACGACGGTGAGCGCTGCCGGCCGTCCGCTGCGCTCGGCGACGTGCGAGAGGACCGCGGCGACGGCGGCTGGTGGGCCGCCGTGCCGGAGGAGGGTCATCGGGTCGGGACGGTACGCCTCCGGCTGCACGAGCCCCGTGGTGAGGGCGTTGATCCCGGCGGTGTAGGCGCCGGGCCCCTGTAACACCCCGCTGGGTGCGCGTGCCCGCCCGTCGAAGAGAACGGGCCGGTCGAAGCCCTCGGACTGCAACACCGCGGTGACCCACCATGCGGCGATGTCGACGACCACAAGATCCGTCGCTGGCATGTCCGGCAGTGTCCCAAATGGACGAACCTTGCGGGACTTCTTGTCCGGAATTTTCCACGCATAGTGATAGATCGCCAACGCTAGGTTAGTCTGGTCGGATCGATTCAGGGGCAGGCCGGTTCGTGACGCAGGGTCGTGACGTATGCCGCCCACTCGTTCCCGGTCAGGCCACCCTGGCGCAGGCACGCCTCGGCCCGCGGGTCCCGCAGCGTCATCTGCGGGGCGCTGACGTCCCAGACCGTGGTGCCGTCCGGGTCGCCGACCGCCAGCAGCGGCCCGCGCGGGCTGAAGGCGGCCGACGTCGGCTCCCCCGGCAGCACCGCCACCAGCAGCGGGTCGGCATCACCCGACAGGCTCCACAGCTCCGTGCCGGACCGGCCGGTGATCGCGAGCAGCGTGCCGTCGGCGGAGAGGGTGACCGCACCGACCCCGGCGACCCGGTTCCCCGGCCGCGCCGCGGAACGCACGGTCCCGCCGGTCCAGGTCACGACGTTACGGTCGACGGTGACGATCCGGCCGCCGCGTGCATCGACGGCCTGCACCCCGCCCGGCGCGGCCAGAACCGTGACACGTCGCGGGACGGCCGGGTCGGCCAGATCCCAGACGGTCAGCGCCGACTCCGCGCCACCGTTGTCGTCGGCGATCACCAGATGGCCGGTGACCTGGTCGAACACGACCGATGCCACGTAGGCGGCCGGGATCTCGGTGAGCGCCTCCGGTACCGCGCCGGGCGCGACCCGGTAGATCAGCACCCGTTCGCCGTCACGCAGCACCGCGGCCAGACCACGGTCCGGGTCGGCGTCGACCACCCCCTCCAGCAGACGGCGCGGCTCCGGGCCGGACAGGTCGATGACCGCGCCGTTGGCGTACAGCAGGTTCGCCGCCGGCCGGACCCGGGACGCCCCGGCCGACCGGAACGCCGCCCGCGCCGGCACCGGCCGGTCCGGGTCACGCAGATCCCACGACTCGACGCGCTCGCCGCCCAGGGACGTCACCACCAGCACATCCGTCGCGGAGACGCCGACCAGCCGGATCGGGTCCGGGTCGGCGGCGATCCGGGACCGCCGCACCGGCGCGAACGGCGTCACCCGCCACAGCGCCGCCGACCGGGCCGTGCCCTGCCAGCCGGCGGTCAGCAGCCGGTGCCCGTCCGGGGTGAAGTCGACCGAGGAGATCCAGCCGCCGTCGCGGCGCAACGTCCGCAGCGGCTGCGGACGATCCGGGTCGGCGACGCTCCACAGTGCGACGGTCCGCTGCTCGCTGCCGATCGCCAGCAGTGTCCCGGCCGGGTCGAACGCCACCGACGTGATGGTCCCGGCGTCGGCCGCGAACGTCGACATCAGCCGGGGCCGCGCCGGATCACCGAGGTCGTAGAGCCGTACCCCGTCACTGACCGTCGCCGCCGCGAGCCGCCGCCCGTCCGGGCTGAACGCCAGGTTGATCACCGCGTCGGCGTCGGTGATCACCGAGAGCCGGCGTGGCGTGCCGTCCGCCGCCCACACCGTGAGCAGCTCACCCTCGGCCACCCCCGCCAGCAGCCGTCCGTCCGCGCTGAGACGCGCGCCGCCCCGGGTCGCGGTCCCGGCCGGCGCGCTCCACACCGACCGCGGCCGGGCCCGCTCCCGGACGTCCCACAGCTCGATCCGGTCGGCCACGGTGAGCAGACGGTCGCCGCTGAACTGCACCCCGTCCCACGCCTGCCCGGTCAACTCGGCCACCGGAGAGGCCGCCGCCGTGTCCCACAGCCGCAACCGGGCCCCGGCCGTCGCGATCGTCCGCCCGTCCGGGCTGAACGACAGATCCGTCGTCTCCTCCCCGGCGGTGGCCAGTGCGCCCACCCGGGTGAACCGGCTGCCCCGCACCGACCACAGCCCGACGTCGCCGGCACCGGCGGCCGCCACCATCGCGCCGTCCGGCCGGAACTCGGCGGCGTAGACGGCCTCGTCCGGGCTCAGCTCACTCTCGTAGCCGGTGGCCAGGGCCGCGTCGATCGCGGCCCGGCCCCGCTCCGACGGGCTGATCGCGTCCGCGCTCACCGCCAGCCGCAACGCCAGACCGGGATCGGTGTCCAGCGCCTTCGCCGACCGGTCCAGCAGATCCCGTTGCACGAGGGCGCGATCCTGCTGCTCCACCCGGTCCGAGGAGCGGGCCAGCGCAATCCCGGCCACGGTCAGAAGACCCGCCATGAGTACGGCCACCAGGCTCCGCCCGGCCCAGCGGCGGGCCCGGCGGTTACCGGCCTGCGCCGCCAGCGCCACCTCCCGCAGCTCCGGCGCCATGTCCGGCCGCCCCGCCGACAGCAGCGCCTCCAGCAGGGTGTTCGCCGGTGGGCGCCGGGCCGGGTCCTTCTCCAGAGCGGACGCGGCCAGGCCACGCAACGGCTCGGGAATCCCGTCCAGGTCGGGCGGCTGGGTGAGGATCCGGCCGATCGTCGCCAGCGGTGACTCCCCGCCGAACGGGGTCCGGCCGGTGGCCGCGAACCCGACCAGGACACCCCACGCGAACACGTCCGCCGGCGGGCCCACCCGGCCGCGCTCGCCGGTGTCCAGGCACTCCGGCGCCAGGTAGCCGATCGTGCCGACCACGTGGTCCGGGCCGGTCAGGTCGGCGCTCAGATCCGTGCCGCGGGCGATCCCGAAGTCGATCACCTTGGGCAGGCCGACGGCGAGCAGCACGTTCGCCGGTTTCAGATCGCGGTGCACGACACCGGCCCCGTGGATGGCGACCAGGGCGGTGGCCACACCGACGGCCACGGCGTACGCCTCCGACGGCGGCAACGGCCCGTTCTCCCGGACCACCTCGGCCAGGCTAGGGCCGTCGACGAACTCGACCACGAGGTACGGCGGATCGTGCTCCAGATCGTCGTGGAGGACGGCGGCCGTGCAGAACGGCGGCACCTGCCGGGCCCGGCGCACCTCACTACGGAACCGGGCCAGGAACCGCGGGTCGGCGGCCTGCTCCGGCCGCACCACCTTGACCGCGACCGGCCGCCCGCCCGGCGCCCGCCCCAGGTAGACGGTGCCCATCCCGCCGGAACCGAGCCGCTCGACCAGGTCGATGTCGCCGATCCGCTCCGGGTCGCCGGGCCGCAGCGGGGCTCTCATCCTCAGAGTCTCGATAGGACCGTGCGGTCCCGTCAACGCCACCGGGGTGTCACCCGGCCGGGTGCTGGACTTCCGTGAGTGTCGTACCCCCGTGATGGAATCCGGGCATGCCGACGCACCGACTCCCCGCCGCCCGCCCGGTCCGGGCGACCCCGACGCATCCGGTCGACGTGCTCCTCCTGCT
The DNA here is from genome assembly GCF_042650585.1 of Actinoplanes subglobosus. NCBI lineage: Bacteria > Bacillati > Actinomycetota > Actinomycetes > Micromonosporales > Micromonosporaceae > Actinoplanes > Actinoplanes subglobosus. Next base: position 2,167 of record NZ_JBHSBL010000043.1, on the reverse strand, counting down.
CACCGACGGCGACCATGTCCTGCTGGCGCTCCGCTCCGGCACCGGCTATGCCGACGGTCAATGGAATCTTCCGTCCGGCAAGCTCGAGCACGGCGAGGACGCGCTGACCGCCCTGCGCCGTGAGTCCGCCGAGGAGGTCGGGCTGCGCCTGGGCGCCGACGAGCCACGCCTGGTCACGACCGTCCACCACCGCACACCGTCCGGGCACGCGCGGGTCGGGCTGACCTTCGAGGTCCGGCATGATCCGGTGCGTCACGGGGTCCCGGTCAACGCCGAGCCGCACAAGTGCGCCGGCATCGAGTGGTTCCGGTGGGACGAGCTGCCCGCGTCGACCTATCCCTACTCCGCGGCGTGCGTGGCGGCCTGGCACGCCAGCGTGCCGCTGACACTGAGCGGGTGGTGACGGTCAGCGGCGCATCCCAGGATTTCGTTACCGCCGGGCCGGTTGCTGCCGCCCTTGCCGGCGTGGTTGCTGCCGCCCTCGTCGGCCTGGTTGCTGGCGGTCTCGTCGGCGTGGTTGCTGCCGCCCTCGTCGGCCTGGTTGCTGGCGGTCTTGTCGGCCTGGTTGCTGGCGGTCTTTGTCAGGCCGGTTGCTGGCGGCGGACCATCTCGGTGATCCAGATCGGGGCGTAGGGCGACGTGCAATTCGGCGGGGTCGGGTAGTCCTTGAGGACCTCGAGCCGCTCACCGATCTCCAGCGCCCGCGCCCGACGGTCCGGGTGCGAGATGCCGATCTGGGCCAGGCAGTGGTTCATCCCCCACTGGAGGCGGTCGGGGGCGTCCTTCATCTCCGCCTCGATGACGTCGAGAAGGCCGTCGAGGTCGAGACCGTCGGGCTTCTTGGCGACCCGCTCGACGGTCAGGGCCCAGCCGGCGCTCGCCACCACCGGATCCGGGTCGGTGATCCAGGCCACCCGCAGGGCCTCGGCGTGCGGGCCCTTCTTGACCACATAGTTCACCAGCCAGTCGTGCACCTTCGGCGTGCGGGACTCGCGGAGCATGGTGTCCAGCTCGTCCCGCTCGAACGCTTTCGGACGGCAGATCAGCAGTGCCACCAGCCGGGCCGCGGTGTCACCGGTCGCCCACAGCTCGCGGGCCAGATCCTGCTGGGTCTTGAGACGTTTCGCGACGGCCCGGAGAGCGCCGAGGTTGACACCGTGGTCGTCGCCGTGGCGCTCGTTGACGGCGCGCGCCTTCGGATCCTCCAGCGCGGCCAGCTCCGCCAGCACTTCGGCCACCGTCGTCCCGTTCACCGTCGCCTCCGACACGTCCGCTTCCGCCTCGTCCCGTCTGCCCTGCTCCACCCGCGATCCCGCTGAACGGTATCCCAGCGACCCGTTCCCGGCCGGGCCGTCCCGCCAGCTCTTGCGGTTTCGCGTTGCTTGCGGTTTCGCGTTCCCTGCGGATTCGCGTTGCTTGCGGATTCGCGGTCCCTGCGGATTCGCGTTGCTTGCGGATTCGCGTTCCCTGCTGTTTCCGCATTCCTTGCGGTCTCGCAGGCCCCAGGCGGCTCCGACGACCGGGCGCGGCGGGCTGTCCCGCCAAAGGTAGATCCTGGTGAGCTGGCACTCACCGCTGCCTTTGGTGAATGGCGACACCTCTGGGAACCGGCCGGATCTCCACGACTGGTCGGGACCGTGGCCTCAAGGCAGCTGGGGCGAGCGCTGAGGCGAGATCGGCGACCGGGTCGCGGCTTTCGGGGATCTTGAGTTGCTTACCACCGATAGCGGTGGCAAATCGGTCAAGATCGCGAAGTGGAAGGGAGCTGTCTCCGGCCGGCGGAGACAGCGCTGAGAGCGGGCCGGATCGTAGTGGCTCGCTCGTACCGCTGCATCGAGGCGGCTGAGACAACGGTGACAGCCAGCCGGACAAGTTCAGCGACCGGGACGAATCCGCGAGTGACCGGACACGCCCGCCCGGCGACCGGGCGCCCCGCGGGGTGGGCGTTGAGATGGGTTGCGGGTGGTGGGCATGGCTTCGCGGCGGGGATGCGGTGGGCGGGCAGGGCTGCGGGGCGGGGATGGGGTGGTGGGCAGGGCTGCGGGGTGGGGCGTGGACGGAGGTGGGGCCCGGCTGCGGAGGGTGGGTACGGCTGCGGGGTGGGGCGTGGACGGAGGTGGGGCCCGGCTGCGGAGGGTGGGTACGGCTGCGGGGTGGGGCGCGGAGG
>NZ_JBHSBL010000042.1:10671-28907 GCF_042650585.1 Actinoplanes subglobosus | reverse complement strand
AGCGGTGGGCGAGGTGGCGGGCGAGCGGCAGCCAGGCCTCGATCGCCCGGTCACGCAGGCGGGAGTGCTGACGGCCGGCCGGTGCCGCGGACATCGCCGCGAGCAGGTCGGACGCGCTGGCCGTGGGCACGACATGTACGGGCTGTCGTGGAGCGACGGGGAGCGCATCGACGGTCGGTGATTCCAGCAGGGTCATGAGTGGTCCTCCATCCGACGGGCAGAGAGCCGTGCCCGCACGCGGCGACCGTTCTGAAGTGCAACGCTAACCGAGCAGCCTAGCGATGCCTAGCCGAAAGTATGAGTGACATTACGTGAACACAGGGATCACGGAGTGAATTCATCCTATGGTGTTCGCCTCCTGGCTACCGGGAGACGCTGGATTCGATGTCGTAGGGACGTGGTACACAGCAACAGCGAACGAACCCTGAAGAAGGAAGACGGATGACCATCCTCGGCATCGACATCGGCGGCTCCGGCGTGAAGGGAGCGCCGGTCGACCCGGCCGGCGGCGAGCTGCTCGCCGAGCGGTTCCGTGTCCCCACCCCTCAGCCGGCGGACGTGAGCAGCGTCGTGGAGGCGGTCGCCGAGGTGGCCGCGCGGTTCGACGGGTTCGACAGCGTGGGTGTCACGTTCCCGGGCGTCGTCGTCGACGGCGTGACCCGCAGCGCCCACAACGTCGACAAGTCCTGGCTCGACGCGCCGGCGGCCCGGCTGTTCACCGAGCGGCTCGGCAAACCGGTGACGGTGCTCAACGACGCGGACGCGGCCGGGGTGGCCGAGGTCGCGTTCGGGGCCGGCCGCGACCAGTCCGGGCTGATCATGATGCTGACCTTCGGCACCGGCATCGGCAGCGCCCTGTTCCTCGACGGCACGCTGCTGCCCAACACCGAGCTCGGTCATGTCGAGATCGACGGCGCCGACGCCGAGCTGCTCGCCTCCGACCGCATCCGTGAGATCGAGGATCTGACCTGGGAGCAGTGGGCGGTCCGGGTCGAGCGCTACCTGCGCCACATGGAGATGCTGCTCTCCCCGCGCCTGTTCATCGTCGGCGGTGGCGTCAGCAAGAAGTCGGAGAAGTTCTTCCCGCTGCTCGACATCCGGACGCCGATCGTCCCGGCGACACTGCTCAACAACGCCGGCATCATCGGCGCCGCGATCGCGGCCCGCCAGGCGGGGCCGCTGCCGGGCGCCATCGCGGTCGACGCCGCCCACGTCTGAGCCGCCCACGTCTGAGAGGAGCCGCCAGATGGCACGCACCATCGCGACGAACACCAGGGTCGGGCGGGAGGAGCTGGTCGAGTTCCTGCGGCCCCGGCATCACGCGATCCTGATGACGACCCGTAAGGACGGGCGCCCGCAGTCCTCGCCGAACTCGTGCGGTGTCGACGCCGAGGGCCGGATCGTGATCTCCAGCTATCCCGAGCGGGCCAAGGTGGCGAACATCCGCCGGGACCCCCGGGTGACCCTGACGATCCTGTCCGACGAGTGGAACGGGCCGTGGGTCCAGGTCGACGGCGTCGCCGAGGTCATCGACCTGCCCGACGCGGTCGAGCCGCTCGTCGACTACTTCCGCTGCATCTCCGGCGAGCACCCGGACTGGGAGGAGTATCGCCAGGCCATGCGCGACCAGGGCAAGTGCCTGATCCGGGTGACGATCGAGTCGTGGGGCCCGATCGCCACCGGCGGCTTTCCGGCCCGGCTGGCCGACTGAGCCGCCCCCGCGCACGAGAGTAAGGCCGCAAGGCCGGCACCCAGGAGGACAAGGGTGGTGCCGGCCTTGCGGCCTTCGAACCCTCCCGTTCCGGCGGGCCCGGGCGCCCGCGTGCGCCCGGCCCCTCGGGAGGGTCGTGTCGAGGTCAGGCCGCCAGCGGGGTGCGGTCCGGCTCAGCGTCGAGAAGGTAGAGCAGGGCGTCGCGGTGCATGGCGGCGATCGGCTCCAGCAGGTCGGGGTGGCGCAGCAGCGCGGAGGCCTCGCGGTCGCGGACGTCGGGCTGGAGCAGCCGGCGGAACTCGACGGGCAGGCCGCTGGTCGCGGTGCGGCGGGCGTGCGGGCGGGGCCGCTGGTCGGGCATCGGCATGGCGGCCACGACGGCGTCGACGCCGCGGCGGGCGAGCAGCGGGTCGGCGAGGAGACACGCGGCCCAGCTGACGACGACCTCGTCGACCCAGGTGCGCCAGCCCTCTCCCTCGGCGAACTCGTCGTCCGGCTCGCTGCCGGCCTTCCAGTCGAGGATGGCGGAGCCGCCGGGGCCGGCGATGGCGACGAGCGCGGCATCGATCTCGGTGGGGTACCGCAGCCAGGCGGCGACCGTGATGGCCTGCCGGGCCTGGAGTTCCGCGAGCGTGTGCGCCACCGTGTTGGAGTCGCCACCCGGGTAGGCCCGCGCCAGCCAGTGGGTGCTGGCGGCGATCACCGGGGACAGTGCGGTGGACGGTCCGGCCACGTTCGATCTCCTCCCTTGCGCGCTTGCCGGGTCGTCGGCTCGCGTCGAGGGTTAACTCGGTGGCTGGTCAGCGCTCTTGAGCAGGGTTCCTCGATGGCAACGCAGCGCAACCGACGCACTCCCGTGGCCTCAGCCGGGACGGTGCGGCGGCGGGGCCCCGCCGGGACAAGATGAACGCCTGTTGCGTACAGGTGAAATTGTCGTGTTTTCCGGCGGCACGCGGCCGCGTCTGGATGCGCTCCGGGCACACGCCTCCGGTAGGTTGGGACGCAGCGGCGATCGGCCGTTTCAAAAACTCCACTGCGGAGAAGTCATAGAGACGCCGGCGGTGGTTTTCCCGGTCGCCGAGTCCTCCCGCGCCCCTCTGACTACGGTGGAGATCATGACCGGTCGCTTCCCCATCGAAGACGTGACACCGGCAGTTTCCGGTGGCCGCTACCCCGCGAAGGCGGTGGTCGGCGAGCTTGTCCCGGTCTCGGCGGTGTCCTATCGCGAAGGTCACCACGCCCTCGGTGTGAATGTGGTATGGCGCGGCCCTGATGGGGAGACCAAGCCGTTCACCCGGATGACCCCGGGTGAGCCGGGCCTCGACCAGTGGCACGCGGCGATCCGCCCGGACTCGGTGGGCCGCTGGACGTTCACCGTGGAGGCGTTCGACGATCCGTACCGGACGTGGCGCGACGCCGTGGTGAAGAAGATCGGCGCCGGGCAGGGTGCCGAGGACCTGGCGAACGACCTGGCCGAGGGCGCGGACGTGCTCGACCTGGCCACCAAGATCGTCCCGGCCGAGCAGGAGGACCGGGTCCGCGACGCCGCGGCGGCGCTGCGCGACGAGCAGCGGTCGCTGTTCGCCCGCGTCACCCCGGCGCTGGACCTGGAGGAGCTGCTCTGGCACAACCCGGTGCGCAACCTGGTCACCACGACCCGGTCGTTCGCGATCTGGGTCGACCGGGTCCGCGCCCTCTACTCCGCGTGGTATGAGTTCTTCCCCCGTTCGGAGGGCGCCGAGGTCGGCCCGGACGCGACGCCGATCAAGCACGGCACCTTCGCCACCGCCGCGAAACGCCTGCCGGCGGTCGCCGCGATGGGCTTCGACGTCGTCTATCTGCCGCCGATCCACCCGATCGGCAAGGTCAACCGCAAGGGCCGCAACAACACGCTGGTGGCCCGGCCGGAGGACGTCGGCTCGCCGTGGGCGATCGGCTCCGACGAGGGCGGTCACGACGCGATCCACCCGCAGCTGGGCACGCTGGAGGACTTCAAGGCCTTCATCGCGCGGACCGAGGAGCTGGGGATGGAGGTCGCCATGGACCTCGCCCTGCAGGCCGCTCCGGACCACCCGTGGGTCAAGGAGTTCCCGCAGTTCTTCACGACCAAGGCCGACGGCACGATCGCATACGCCGAGAACCCGCCCAAGAAGTACCAGGACATCTACCCGATCAACTGGGACAACGACTACCGCACGCTGCGCGACGAGGTCTATCGCGTGGTGATGTACTGGGTGAACAACGGCATCAAGATCTTCCGGGTGGACAACCCGCACACCAAGGCGGTCAATTTCTGGCAGTGGCTGATCCCGAAGGTCAAGGAGTCCGATCCGGACGTGCTTTTCCTGGCCGAGGCGTTCACCCGGCCGGCGATGATGAACGGGCTGGGCAAGATCGGGTTCACGCAGTCGTACACGTACTTCACCTGGCGCACCTCGGCCCACGAGATGCGTCAGTACATGCAGGAGCTGCTGACCTCGATCGACTGGATGCGGCCGAACTTCTGGCCGAACACACCGGACATCCTGCACGAGTCGCTGCAGCAGGGCGGCCCGCCGATGTTCAAGATCCGCGCGGTGCTGGCCTCGATGCTGACACCGTCCTGGGGCCTCTACTCCGGGTACGAGTTGTTCGAGCACGTGCCGCGGCCGGGCGCCGAGGAGTACATCGACAACGAGAAGTTCGAGCTGAAGCCGCGCGACTGGGCGGCGGCCGAGAGGGCCGGACGGTCGCTGGCGCCGTACCTGACCAAGCTGAACCGCACCCGTGCGGAGAACCCGGCCCTGCACTGGCTGCGCAACCTGCGGTTCCACGAGGTCGACAACGGCGCGCTGCTCTGCTTCTCCAAGCGTGATCCGGACACCGGCAACACGGTCCTGGTCATCTGCTCGTTCGACAGCAGCAACGTGCAGTGGGGCAACACCACTCTGGACATGGCGGCGCTGGGCCTGGACTGGCACGAGCGCTTCACGGTCGTCGACCAGATCACCGGGGCGACCTACGAGTGGGGTCAGTACAACGCGGTCCGGATCGACCCGTTCGTCGAGCCGGCGCACATCTTCGTCGTCAAGACGGGGTAGGGGGAGCAGATGGAGCTGTCGAGCGAGCACGACCCGGCCGAGGGTAGCCACAACGAGGGCGGGGTGGTCGAGCATCCGACCTCCGACGACTTCGGGCACGCCCGGGCACTTCCGGCGGACCGGACCTGGTTCCAGCGGGCCGTCTTCTACGAGGTGCTGGTCCGGGCGTTCTACGACTCGGGCTCCGACGGCGGCGGCGACCTGCGCGGCCTCATCGAGCGACTGGACTACCTCCAGTGGCTCGGTGTCGACTGCCTCTGGCTACCGCCGTTCTACGACTCGCCGCTGCGTGACGGCGGCTACGACATCCGCGACTTCTACAAGGTGCTGCCCGAGTTCGGCACCGTCGAGGACTTCGTGGCCCTGCTGGACGCGGCACACAAGCGCGGCATCCGGGTGATCACCGACCTGGTCATGAACCACACGTCCGACTCGCACCCGTGGTTCCAGGCGTCCCGGCACGATCCCGAGGGGCCGTACGGCGACTTCTACGTCTGGAACGACACCAGCGAGAAGTACCAGGACGCGCGGATCATCTTCGTCGACACCGAGGAGTCGAACTGGACGTTCGACCCGGTGCGGCGGCAGTTCTACTGGCACCGGTTCTTCTCCCACCAGCCGGATCTCAACTACGAGAACCCGAAGGTGCAGGAGGCCATGCTGGACGTCCTGCGGTTCTGGCTGGACCTCGGCATCGACGGATTCCGGCTGGACGCGGTGCCGTACCTCTTCGAGGAGGAGGGCACCAACTGCGAGAACCTGCCGCAGACGCACGCCTTCCTCAAGCACTGCCGCAAGGTGATCGACGACGAGTTCCCGGGCCGGGTGCTGCTGGCCGAGGCGAACCAGTGGCCGGCCGACGTGGTGGAGTACTTCGGCGATCCGCGCAGCGGCGGCGACGAGTGCCACATGGCGTTCCACTTCCCGCTGATGCCACGGATCTTCATGGCCGTACGCCGGGAGTCGCGTTTCCCGATCTCGGAGATCCTGGCGCAGACGCCGCCGATTCCGGACAACACCCAGTGGGGCATCTTCCTGCGGAACCACGACGAGCTCACGCTCGAGATGGTGACCGACGAGGAACGCGACTACATGTACTCGGAGTACGCCAAGGACCCGCGGATGAAGGCGAACGTCGGCATCCGCCGGCGGCTCGCTCCCCTGCTGGAGAACGACCGCAACCAGATCGAGCTGTTCACCGCCATGCTGCTGTCGCTGCCCGGTTCGCCGGTCCTCTACTACGGCGACGAGATCGGCATGGGCGACAACATCTGGCTCGGTGACCGGGACGGTGTGCGGACCCCGATGCAGTGGACACCGGACCGCAACGCCGGTTTCTCCACCGCCACCCCGGGCCGACTCTACCTGCCGGTCAACCAGGACCCGGTCTACGGCTACCAGGCGGTCAACGTCGAGGCCCAGCGGGACAGCGCGACCTCGCTGCTCAACTGGACGCGCACGATGCTGGCCGTACGGCGCAGACACGAGGCGTTCGCCGTCGGCACGTTCCGGGAACTGGGCGGCTCCAACCCGTCGGTTCTCGCCTATCTGCGCGAACTCGGCGACGACGTGGTGCTCTGCGTCAACAACCTGTCACGCTTCCCGCAACCGATCGAGCTGAATCTGCAGCACTGGAACGGATACACCCCGGTCGAGCTGACCGGGCACGTGAACTTCCCCCGGATCGGGCAGCTGCCGTACCTGCTGACGCTTCCGGGACACGGGTTCTACTGGTTCCAGTTGTGCGGGTCGGAGGAGAAGCAATGACGCTGCCTTTCGCCGAGTGGTTACCGAAACAGCGCTGGTACGCCGGGCGCAGCCGAGTCATGTCCTCGGTGAAGGAGGGGTCCGCGACCCCCCTGGGCGAGGATCTGGAGCTGATCCTCGTCGATGTGGAGTACACCGACGGCAGCTCCGAGCGCTATCAGATCCTGGTCGGGTGGGGCGCCGGCCCGATACCGGAGTACAGCCAGGTGGCCACCATCGGCACCACCGACGACGGCCGGGTCGGATACGACGCCCTCTACGACCCGGAGGCGGCCCGGCACCTGCTGGGTCTCGTCGACCGGTCGGCGCTGGCCGGTGACGTCACCTTCGAGAAGGAGCCGGGTGTCACGCTGCCGCTGGAGGCGTGGCCGCGGGTGTTCGACGCCGAGCAGAGCAACACCAGCGTGATCTTCGACCAGGACGCCATCCTCAAGCTGTTCCGCCGGGTCACCTGCGGCGTCAACCCGGACATCGAGCTGAACCGGGTGCTCGGCCGGGCCGGCAACCCGCACGTGGCCCGCCTGCTCGGGTCGTTCCAGGCGGCCGACAACTGCTCGCTGGGCATGGTCACCGAGTACGCGGTCAACTCGGCCGAGGGCTGGGCGATGGCCACCGCCTCGGCCCGGGACCTGTTCGCCGACGCCGCGTACGCCGCGGACGAGGTCGGCGGCGACTTCCAGGGCGAGTCGTACCGGCTGGGCGAGGCAGTCGCGTCGGTCCACCTGACGCTGGCCGAGCAGCTCGGCACCGGCCCGGCACCGTTCCCACTGGACGCGGTCCTGGCCCGGCTGCGGACCGCCGCCGCCGCGGTCCCGGAGCTCCAGCAGTACGTCCCGGCGATCACCGATCGGTTCGGTGCCCTCACCGGCGAGCAGGTCGAGGTCCAGCGCATCCACGGCGACCTGCACCTGGGCCAGGTGCTGCGGACGCCGGAGAGCTGGCTGCTGATCGACTTCGAGGGTGAGCCCGGCCAGCCGCTGGACGAGCGGCGGCTACCCGACTCCCCGTTGCGCGATGTGGCGGGGGTGCTGCGCTCCTACGAGTACGCGGCCTACCAGCTCCTGGTCGACCAGGACGACGACGAGCCCCTCGCGGCCCGGGCCCGGGAGTGGGTGGACCGCAATCGGGCGGCGTTCTGCGACGGGTACACGCACGTGGCGGGCACCGACCCGCGCGCCCGGGCAGCGCTGCTGGCGGCGTACGAACTGGACAAGGCGGTCTACGAGGCCGCCTACGAAGCCCGGCACCGGCCCGGCTGGCTGCGGATCCCCCTGCGGTCGATAGCCCGGCTCGTCGGATGAACCCCGGAGGGCACCCCAACACCATGATCGGTCAGACCAGCTCCCGGCTCGCCGCGGACAAACGCGCCATGGACAGCGTGATCGCCGGGGACTCCCACGATCCGCACGGCATCCTCGGTGCGCACCCGCACGGCGGCCGCACCGTGATCCGCACCCTGCGCAAGGGCGCCACGTCGGTGGCCGTCCTGCACGAGGGCGAGCGGTACGAGACGACGAAGGTCCACCCGGACGGGATCTTCGCGGCCGAGCTGCCGGGGACCGTCCTCGACTACCGCCTCGACATCGACGGGACGCAGTGCGACGACCCGTACCGGCACCTGCCCACCCTCGGCGAGCTGGACCTGCACCTGATCGGCGAGGGCCGGCACGAGAAACTGTGGAAGGTGCTCGGGGCGCAGCCGCGGGGCGCCGGTGTCGGTTTCGCGGTGTGGGCGCCGAGCGCCCGTGGCGTGCAGGTGATCGGCGACGCCGCCGGCTGGGGACCCTACGACGGGTGGCCGATGCGGTCGCTGGGCTCCAGCGGCGTCTGGGAGCTCTACGTCCCCGGCGCGCACATCGGCACCAAGTACAAGTACAAGGTCCTCGGTCGTGACGGGGTGTGGCGTGAGCACGCCGACCCGATGGCCCAGCACACCGAGGTGCCACCGGCCACCGCGTCGGTCGTCTACCAGTCGTCGTACCAGTGGCACGACGAGCAGTGGATGCGCGAGCGGTCCCGCAAGTCGTGGCATCAGGAGCCGGTCAGCGTCTACGAGGTGCACCTCGGCTCGTGGCGGCCGGGCCTGACCTACACCGAGCTCGCCGACCAGCTGGTCGAGTACGTGGTGGACACCGGTTTCACCCACGTCGAGCTGATGCCGGTGATGGAGCACCCGTTCGGCGGCTCGTGGGGTTACCAGGTGACCGGTTACTTCGCCCCGACCTCCCGTTTCGGCTCCCCCGACGAGTTCCGTCACCTGGTCGACAAGCTGCACCAGGCGGGCATCGGCGTGATCCTGGACTGGGTGCCCGCCCACTTCCCGAAAGACGAGTGGGCCCTCGCCCGGTTCGACGGCACACCCCTGTACGAGCACGGCGACTGGCGGCGCGGCGAGCACCCGGACTGGGGCACCTACGTCTTCGACTTCGGCCGCAAGGAGGTCCGCAACTTCCTGGTCGCGAACGCGCTCTACTGGTGCGAGGAGTTCCACGCCGACGGCCTGCGGGTCGACGCCGTCGCCTCGATGCTCTACCTCGACTACTCCCGTAAGGACGGCGAGTGGACGCCCAACCAGTACGGCGGCCGGGAGAACCTGGACGCGATCAGTTTCCTCCAGGAGATGAACGCGACCGTCTACAAGCACCACCCCGGGGTCATGACGATCGCCGAGGAGTCCACCGCGTGGCCGGGCGTCACCCGGCCCACCCATCTCGGTGGCCTGGGCTTCGGCTTCAAATGGAACATGGGTTGGATGAACGACACCCTCTCCTACATGGAGAAGGAGCCGATCCACCGGCAGTGGCACCACCACCAGATGACCTTCGCCACCGTCTACGCGTGGAGCGAGAACTACACGCTGCCGATCAGCCACGACGAGGTCGTGCACGGCAAGGGCTCGCTGACCGGCAAGATGCCCGGCGACCTGTGGCAGAAACTCGCCAACACGCGGGCCCTGCTCGGTTTCATGTGGGCCTTCACCGGCAAGCAGCTGCTCTTCATGGGCGCCGAGATGGGCGACCTGGCCGAGTGGAACGAGGGCCGCGGCCTGGACTGGACGCTGCTCGACGACCCCCAGTTCGGCGGGATCCGCGGCCTGGTCAAGGACCTGAACCGGGTCTACCGGGAGACGCCGGCCCTGTGGACGCAGGACACCAGCCCGTCCGGTTTCCGCTGGATCACCAGTGAGGACTCGCAGCACAACACGTTCTCCTTCGTCCGTTTCGCTCCGAACGGCGACACCCTGGCGTGCATCGTCAACTTCGCCGCCATCCCGCACGAGGGTTACCGCATCGGGCTGCCCCGGGGCGGCCGCTGGACCGAGGTGATCAACACCGACAGCGTCCTTTACGGCGGCTCCGGCGTCGGCAACCTGGGCGAGGTCGAGGCGGAGAACCTGGCCTGGCACGGTTTCGACGCCTCGGTGTCGCTGCGGGTGCCGCCGCTGGGCGCCGTCTGGCTGCGGCACGAGGGCTGACCGCTCACTCCCGGCTGTGACCCTCACTCCCGGCTGTGCGGGAACAACTCGCGCAGCCGGGGGAAGCCGTGCTCCCGTGCCCCGGTCGGGCCTGCCCCGGTCGGGCCTGCCCGGGTCGGCCCGGAGCCTCAACCGGTCCACTCGGTGGCGAGCAGCCCGTACAGCAGGTCGTCGGTCCACTCGCCCTTGATGAAGGTCTGCTGCCGCAGCAGGCCCTCCCGCCGGAAACCGAGCCGCTCCATCAGCGCCGCGGACCGCACGTTGCGCGCGTCGCACTCGCCGGTGACCTTGTGCAGCCCCTGGACCCGGAACAACCGGTCCAGCACGGCGCTCACCGCCTCGGTGGCGAAACCCCTCTTCTGGTACGCCGCGTCGAGCGTGAACCCGATCTCGCCCTGCACCAGGTTGTCGTGCAGCCGCACGGCCACGTCCCCGATCAGCCGCCGCTCCTCGGCGAGCTCGATCGCATACTGGAACCAGCCGGCCTCGGCCGGGGAACTCGCCGCGAAGTTGCGGACCGCGACCTCCGCCCGGTCGACCGGGAAGGGCGCGTCCCACGACTGGTACCGCGCCACCTCGGGGTCGGACCGGTAGGCCGCCAGCACCGGTGCGTCGGACGCCCGGAAACGCCGCAGGATCAGCCGCTCGGTCGTCATCAGCACGGGCCCGAGAATATGTCACACCCCCGGCGCAGAATGCGGGGCATGGACTCTACGACCGAGCGGCTCCGTGACATCTGCCTGCGCCTGCCCGAGGCGACCGAGCGCCTCAGCCACGGCTCACCGGCGTTCTTCGTCCGCGACAAGCGACAGTTCGTGATGCTCTGGCCCGACGGCCACCACGACCACGACTTCCCGCACCTGTGGTGCGCGGCCCCACCCGGCGCCCAGGCCGAGTTGATCGCCGCCGACCCGGCCCGCTTCTTCCGGCCACCCTATGTCGGCCACCGCGGCTGGCTCGGCGTCCGCCTCGACCGCGACCCGGACTGGTCCGAGATGGCCGAGCTGTGCACCGACGCCTTCCGCGCCGTCGCCCCGAAGTCCCTGCTCACCCGCCTCGACCAGGCCGGCGCCTGAGCGGCCGTCAGGAGCCGGCGGGCGGGACGCCGCAGTTGCGCCGCAGCATGGTGTCGAGGGCCTTCCTGTCGTCGTCGTCGACCGGCACGGTGGTGTAGAGCTGCCTGCCGCCGTCCAGCGACACCCGGACCGGGAATTCGAAGGGTTTCTTCACCTCGGCGAAGGCGTGCAGGTCGCAGCGCAGCGGTGACGCGACGAAGGGCAGTGTCGCGCCCGGCGCGGCCGCGGTGACCTCGGCGAGCGGGGTGGCCGTGCGGTAGGCGAGCCGGTACATCACGTTGCCGTCGAAGGAGTGCAGCCGGACCGTGCCGGTGGCGGCCGCCGTCCGCTCGACGACCAGGCTGCCGCGGACCCCGTCGGCCCCCAGGTCGGTCCAGTCGCCGAAACGCAGGGTCACACTCCTGCGCACGGTCTCGGCCGCGCAGTCGTCGGCGAGCAGCCGGTCCAGCAGTTCGTTGGGGTGCGGCAGGGCCAGCCGTACCCGCTGGGTCCGGGTGTCGCCCTCGACCCGCGCCACAACGGTGACGTAGGAGGCCTCAGCGGCCGCTGTGCAGCCTCCGGTGCCGTAGGGCACGGTCACGTCCACCCGGAGCCCGTTCGGCGGCAGGAGGGCCGGTGTGTCGACCGGCGCCTCACCCTCGAACGACGGCAGGTCCGGCTCGACCCGGGAGATCCAGACCGGCGCGTCGCCGTCGTTGTGCAGGGCGATGCCGAGCTGCCGGGCCACCTCGTCCTGCCGCCACTGCTCGGCGGTCGCCCGCAGTCTCAGCTCGGGCAGCGGCGCCTCGGCCCCGGAGCCGGAGTGGCACGCGGCGAGGACCGTGATCAGGGCGGCCGCCGCCGCACCGGCGAGGATGCGACGGGCCCTGATCATCGCCGTCAGGCTTCGACGACGTCGGCGATGATCACCGTGACGTTGTCCGGCGCCCCGTTCTCCAGGGTGCGGTTGACCAGTTCGGCGGCGCAGCCCTTGCGGTCGGCGACGTCGCGCAGCGTCTGGGCGATCACCGCGTCCTCGACGTAATCGGAGAGCCCGTCGCTGCACAGCAGGTAACGGTCGCCGACCCGGGCCGGGATCATCCGGCCGGCCGGGCGGAACGGGCCACCCTGCACGGCCTGGGTGACCAGCGCCCGCTGCGGGTGCCGGCGCGCGTCGTCGGGGCTCAGCACGCCCTGGTCGACGAGCGCCTGCACGTACGTGTCGTCCCGGGTGAGCTGCTGGAAGTCACCGTCGCGCAGCAGGTAGCAGCGGGAGTCGCCGACGTTGAGGGCGGCCAGGCGGTCGCCGGACAGCAGCAGGGCCGTCACCGTCGTACCCATCCCGTCGCGGGCGTCGTCCTCCGCGACGGAGGCCTCGATCCGCTGGTTGGCGGTCTGCAGCGCGTTGATCAGGTCCTGGAGCGGCTCGCCGTGGTCCGGGGCGGTGTCGACGACGCTGAGACTCTGCACCAGGATGTCGCTCGCCAGCTCGCCGGCGGGAAGCCCGCCCATGCCGTCCGCCACCACGAAGAGTCGATTACCGACGAAGACGGCGTCTTCGTTGTTGGACCGGACCAGGCCCTGATCAGTGGCGGCGACCGCCCGGACAGCAAGCGTCATGTGACAACTGTGCCAAAGGCCAATTCCGTTGTCTCTAGTACCTCCCACCAAGTGTCGGCGGATCCCTGGTATGTGTGTTTCGGGCCCGGACCCGCCGGCATCGCCTCCGGCCGGGCGACACCGCAGGCCACGGCCATGATGACGGTCGTCCGGGACGGTTCGGGAGCGGTCCGCGGCGGTTGCGGTCACGACCGGCGGCGCGCGCGGCTCCGCGACACGCCGCCCGGGACCGACGTGACATTCGCGACATCGGGGTACGGGTGGCCCCTCCCGGGAGTTTCCCGGCAGGTTCCGGACGTCCCTCGCAAGCGGTACTCCCGGGCGCCCGGCACGCCGCCGGAGCATCGCGCGCGGGTGACAGTGCGGGGTGGCGCGACAAGGCGGCGCGGGCTCGGTAACAATCGTCGGCGTGACGACAGCTATCCATCAGCGCATCGCCTCGGAACTCGGGGTACGTGAAGGGCAGGTCACCGCCGCGGTCGAGCTGCTCGACGGCGGGGCCACGGTGCCGTTCATCGCCCGCTACCGCAAGGAGGTGACCGGCACCCTCGACGACGCCCAGCTGCGCACCCTCGAGGAGCGCCTGGGCTATCTGCGGGAGCTGGAGGACCGGCGGGCCGCGGTGCTGGAGTCGATCCGCTCCCAGGGCAAGCTCGACGACGCCCTGGAGCAGCAGATCCTCGAGGCCGACACGAAGGCCCGCCTGGAGGACATCTACCTGCCGTTCAAGCCGAAACGGCGGACCAAGGCGATGATCGCCCGCGAGGCCGGCCTGGAGCCGCTCGCCGACGGCCTGCTGGGCGACCCCACCGTCGACCCGAAGGCGGCGGCCGCGGCGTTCGTGGACGCCGAGAAGGGTGTCGCCGACCCGCAGGCCGCCCTGGACGGGGCACGGGCCATCCTGATCGAGCGGTTCGCCGAGGACGCCGACCTGATCGGTGAGCTGCGCGAGCAGATGTGGACCCGGGGCCGGCTGGTCGCCCGGGTGCGCGACGGCAAGCAGACCGACGGGGCGAAGTTCTCCGACTACTTCGACTTCGCCGAGCCGTACTCCAAGCTTCCCTCGCACCGCATCCTGGCGATGCTGCGCGGGGAGAAGGAGGACGTCCTCGACCTCACCATGGAGCCGCACCCGGAGGAGGACGAGGGCTACTTCGAGGGCCGCATCGCCGGGCGCAACGGCATCAGCGACCAGGGCCGGGCCGGCGACAAATGGCTGGTCGACACGGTCCGCTGGGCGTGGCGTACCCGGATCCTCATCCACCTCGGCGCCGACCTGCGGGTCCGGCTGCGCGAGGCGGCCGAGGACGAGGCGGTCCGCGTGTTCGCCGCCAACCTGCGTGACCTGCTGCTGGCGGCGCCCGCCGGCACCCGCACCACCATGGGTCTGGACCCGGGTTTCCGCACCGGGGTCAAGGTCGCCGTGGTGGACGCGACCGGCAAGGTGGTCGCGACCGACACGATCTACCCGCACGTCCCGCAGAACAAGTGGGACGAGTCGATCCACCGGCTGGCCGCGCTGGCCTCCAAGCACAAGGTCGAGCTGATCGCGATCGGCAACGGCACCGCGTCCCGCGAGACCGACAAGCTCGCCACCGAGCTGATCAAGAAGCACCCGGACGCCAAGCTGACCAAGGTGGTCGTCTCGGAGGCGGGCGCGTCGGTCTACTCGGCGTCGGCGTACGCGTCGCAGGAACTGCCCGGCATGGACGTGTCGATCCGTGGCGCGGTCTCCATCGCCCGCCGTCTCCAGGACCCGCTGGCCGAGCTGGTCAAGATCGACCCGAAGTCGATCGGTGTCGGGCAGTACCAGCACGACCTGTCCGAGGTGAAGCTGGCCCGCTCGCTGGACGCGGTCGTCGAGGACTGTGTGAACGGCGTCGGCGTGGACATCAACACCGCGTCCGCGCCGCTGCTGACCCGGGTCTCCGGGATCACCGCCGGCCTGGCCGAGAACATCGTGCTGCACCGCGACCAGAACGGCCCGTTCAAGAACCGCAAGGAGATCAAGAACGTGGCCCGGCTGGGCCCGAAGGCGTTCGAGCAGTGCGCCGGCTTCCTCCGGATCCGGGACGGCGAGGACCCGCTCGACTTCTCCAGCGTGCACCCGGAGTCGTACACCCTGGTCCGGACCATCGCCGCGGACGCCGGATCGGACGTGAAGACGCTGATCGGCAACAGCCCGCTGCTGAAGGGCATCCGGCCGGACAAGTTCGTCACCGACACCGTCGGCCTGCCGACCATCACCGACATCCTCAAGGAGCTGGAGAAGCCGGGCCGTGACCCGCGGCCGGCGTTCACCACCGCCACGTTCGCCGAGGGCGTCGAGAAGATCGCCGACCTGAAGCCGGGCATGATCCTGGAGGGCCAGGTGACGAACGTGGCGGCCTTCGGCGCGTTCGTCGACATCGGCGTGCACCAGGACGGTCTCGTGCACGTGTCGGCGCTGTCCGACAAGTTCGTGCAGGACCCGCGCGAGGTGGTCAAGTCCGGTGACGTGGTGAAGGTCCGCGTGCTGGAGGTCGACCCGGTCCGCAAGCGGATCTCGCTGACCATGCGCCTGAGCGACGAGCCGAACAAGGGCCGGCAGCCGCGGGACGACCGTGGCCAGGGCGGCAGCCGTCCGGGCGGCGGCCAGCGGCAGGGCGGCCAGGGCGGCGGCCAGCGGCAGGGCGGCCAGGGCGGCGGCCAGCGGCAGCCCCGTCAGGGTGGCGGCCAGCGTGGCGGTCAGGGCGGCGGCGGCAACAGCTTCGGCAACAGCGCCATGGCCGACGCGCTGCGCCGGGCGGGCCTGACCCGCGACTGACGGACAGCAGGCGGGAGGCTCGCACGGGCCTCCCGCCTACTTCACGTCCCAGATCTTGATGTCGGTGTACGCCACCTCGTACGGCCCGTTCTCCGGGGCGTCACGCTCGTTGTAGACACCCAGCAGCACCCGCCCCTCCTGGAGCTCCGGCTCGGTCAGCGGCGCGGTGTCGACCAGGACGCCGTCCCGGTACACCTCGACCCGGTCGCCCTGGGCGATCAGCCCGATCCGGGTGCCGGTGCCGCCCAGCGAGATCGGCGCGTCACCGAGCGGGATCGTCTTGTGCACGACGATCTTGCCGTCGCCGTCCTTGTTGTGCAGGCCGATGTAGATGTTCTGCTCGCAGATCCGGGCCTGGTAACCGACCTGCCCGTTGTTGCGGAACCAGATCGCCGCGCAACTGTCCGGGGTGTCCAGCCGCACCGACACCTCGACGCGCATGTCGGCCGGGATCTCGTCGAGCGGCCCCCGGCACTTGTAGGTGCCGGCCTGCTCCCGGCGGGCCACCAGCGCGTTGTCGAAGTAGCAGGTCGCCTGCTCCTCCGGATAGTCCTTGGCGCTCCACAGCGACGGCCGGCGCAGACCGTCCTGCAGGCGCGGCGGCCCGGCCGGGCCGGCGACGGTGGCCGACGGCGCGGGTGCCGGGGTGTGCCCGGCCTCGACCCGGTTGCGGTCGTCGTTGCGCAGCTCCAGGGCCACCAGCACGGCCCCGGCCACCAGTGCGGTCACGAAGACGCCGACCAGGGCCGGCATCGCCCAGCGGCGGCCCTGCCGGGGCGCGGACGGCGGCCCGGCGGTCAGGGTGTCGGCCGGCGGGGCGGAGATCGGCACCGTGACGATCGAGTTCTCGTCGTAGCCGACCATCCCGGGCGGGATGGCCAGCGTCGGCAGGCTCACCGACGGGTCGCCGGCCACCCCGGTCACCGCCTGTGCCTCGACGGCGGCGGCCCGCAGGTCGGGCTGATCGGCGAAGGCCGCGGCGGTCGCGGCGGGCCGCTGCTTGCCGGAGATCAGCAGGTCGAGCAGCTCCCGTGAGCTGGGGCGGTCGGCCGGGTCCTTCTCCAGGGCGTGGGCCACCAGGTCGCGCAGTGGGCCGCTCAACCCGTCCAGCCTGGGCGGCTGGGTGAGGATGCGGGCCGCCATGGCCGGCGGCGAGTCGGCCCAGAACGGGGTGTGGCCGGTCCCCGCATAGGCCACCACACTCCCCCAGGCGAACACGTCCGCGGCCGGGGTGAGCGGGCTGTCGTCGTCGGAGGAGAACCGCTCCGGCGCCATGTAGGCGACCGTGCCGACCATCTGGTCGGTGCGGGTGTTGGCGCTGGTCGCCTCCATCGCCCGGGCGATCCCGAAGTCGATCACCTTGGGGCTGCCCGGCGCCAGCAGCACGTTGCGCGGCTTGAGGTCGCGGTGGATCACGCCGGCGCCGTGGATCGCGGTCAGCGCGGTCGCCACCCCGATCGCCACACCGTGCAGGTTGGCGCTGGTGAGCGGCCCGCGCTGCTCGACCACCTCGGCCAGGGTCGGGCCGTCCACATACTCGACGACCAGGTAGGGCGACTCGTGGTCGGGGTCGGCGTCGAGCACCTCGGCGGTGCAGAACGGCGGCACCTGCCGGGCCCGGTTGACCTCGCTGCGGAAACGCCGCCGGAACTCGTCGTCGTGGGCCAGGTCGGCGCGCACCATCTTGACCGCGACCAGCACCCCACCGGCGGTCCGGGCCAGGTAGACCGTGCCCATCCCGCCCTCGCCCAGGCGGCCGATCAGCTGGTAGTCACCGAGGGTCTGGGGATCGCCCGTGCGCAGAGGTTGCGTCCGCTCACCCGGCGATGTGCCGTCGACCATGCCCTAGCCCCCCGGAGCGCCCCCTTACGTATGCGCTCGCACTGTATCGGGCCGCGTCACTTCCCCGACAGGTGGCGGGCTCATGGAGATCCCTGACATAAGGATCGGGGCCATGCCCGATGCCGGCGACCCCCTCCCGGCGACACCATGGAGTCATCAGTTCACCACCAGTGAAAGCAGGGACAATCCCATGAACGCCGTGCACGACTCGCTGGCCCGTCAGGGCCTGGTCCGCCCGCAGGACGGCCGGATGATCGCCGGCGTGTGCGCTGGCCTCGGCCGCCGCTTCGGCATCGACCCCTGGATCGCCCGGATGCTGTTCGTGCTGATCCTCTTCGTCATCCCGGGCAGCCAGATCCTCGTCTACCCGCTCGCCTGGATCCTGATGCCGGCCGAGAAACCGGCCTGGCAGTCCCCCACCACGCCGGCCGGTTACTAGGCGGTCAGCTCCTTGACCTTCTCGGTCAGCTGGAGATCGTCCAGGTAACCCTTGTAGGCCACCTTGCCGGTGCGGTCCAGCATCACGTACCAGCTCTGCTGGACGATGCCGAACCGTTTCCACAGCTTGCCGGCCTTGTCGTTGAGGTGCGGCATCTTGGCGAGCTCGAAATCGGCGACGAAGTCATCCATCTCCGGCACGCTGCCGAGGCTGGCGATGCCGAGGATGCCCAGGCGTCCGGCGTACTCGTCATGGATGTCCGACAGCGACTGCGCCTCGCTGGCGCAGGTCGCGCACCACGGCGCCCAGAACCAGAGGATGGCCGGCTTGCCGGCCATCGACGCCGCGTCGAACTTCGCGCCGTCCAGCGTGGTCCCGCTGAAGGTCAGCGTCTTCGGGACGGTCACCGCTTCCGCGGTGGCCGCCCCGGAGGGCGGGGGG
>NZ_JBHSBL010000042.1:0-10662 GCF_042650585.1 Actinoplanes subglobosus | reverse complement strand
GGCGCCCCCGGAGCCGCGGCCGGTGTGGTCCCGCACCCGGCTGCCGCGAGGACGGCAGCCAGGGCAAGGGGCAACATCAGGCGGGGTACGCGGAACCCGCTCATGATTTCGCCGGGGTGGGCTCGGTCAGCCGCAGCGCGAGCGCCGGGCACACGTTGACCGCCTTTCGGGCGCCGTCCTCGAGCCACGGCGGCAGCGGCGTCTGCGGGAACGCCGGGAAGCCGTTGTGGTCGAGCCGGATGATCTCCGGGGCGACCGCCGAGCACAGGCCGTGCCCGTCACACCGCGACCAGTCGAGGGCCAGCTTGCGGGCGCCCTTCTCGGCCGTGTAGGGCAGCGGCAGGATGCCGCGGACCTGCTTGCCGCAGCCCTCACCGTTGGCGTGGGCCCGGACGTCCTCGTGGAAGACCTCCAGCGCGGACAGGGCGAACCGGGACGAGCCGTCCGGGTGGCTGCACGCGCCACGGCCCTTGACCATGCCGGCCGCCTGCCGCACCTGCTCGACCGCGTTACCGCCGAGCGACACCAGGGTGACCGCGCGGGCCAGGTCGGGCAGGCCGATCCGGCACGGGCCGCACTGACCGGCCGACTCACCGGCCAGGTACTGCACAACCTGCGCGACCTCGCCGACCGGGCACGTCTTCGAGCCGATCGGGATGAGCATGCCGGCGCCCAGGGTGCCGCCGACCTTCGCGAACCCCTTACGGGAGATGGTGATGGTCTTGGCCTTCTCGGCGCTCACCCACTTGCCGTGGTAACCGCCGACCAGCAGACCCGGGCCCAGGTCGGCGCCGCACATCTCCAGCACCTCCATGAGCGGGGTGCCGGTGGGTGCCTCGACGACGGCCGGCGCGGTGGCGGAACCACCGACGGTCAGCATGACCGTGCCGGGCTCCTCCGGGATGCCGACCGAGTTGTACTCCCAGGGTCCGAGCCTGGCCGCGATCGCCAGCTGCGAGTACGTCTCCGCGTTCGACAGCAGGGTGGGCAGGCCCATCACGCCGTTGTCGCTGGACCGGACCTTGCGGCCGGGCGGGATGTGCGCCTCGCCGTTGATGCCGCGGACCAGCGCACCGCCCTCACCGGAGATGAACCGGTGCGGCACCACGACGATCCGGGTCGGGCACGGCATCTGCCGCTCGGCCAGCGCGGCCGCGAGCGAGTTCTGACCGACACCGTCGTCGGCGACACCGATGACGATCTCCTCGGCGTCCAGGGCGGCGGCGGCCAGCGCCGCGCCGTCCAGGATCAGGTGCGGGCCACGGGTCAGGACCGCCTTGTCCTTCCACGACGGCGGCTCGCCCTCGGTGGCGTTGACCACGATCACCGGCGGGAGGTCCTGACGCCGGCAGGAGTCGACCACCGCGCGCACCTTGCGGGCGAACGGGAAGCCGGCGCCGCCGCGTCCGCGCAGCTCGATACGGTCGGCGAGACCGATCAGCTCACCGGAGGAGAGCGCCGCGAACCCGCCGTGCACCTCCTGGTGGGCCAGGAGGTCGAGACGGCCGTACTCGTCGTACCCGGCGGTGATCCGCGGGGTGCCGATGGCCGTGACCGGTGGAACCTGTGCCGTGCTCAATTCGCGTCCCTCGAGTCACCACGGAGCTGGGAGAAGTAGCCGTCGTCGGCGTCGTCGCGGCCCCGGCGGGCACCGCGGCCGCCTTCGTCGCGGCGGTTCCGGCGTGAGCCGCTGTCCACCAGGGTCGGGGTGTCGTCGGCAGGGTAGGCCGGGCCCTCGGAGAAGTCGACGAACTCGCTGCGGCTCTGCCGGCGGGGGGCCGGCTCCTCGTACCGGGGCTCGTCGTAGCGCTCGCTCCGGGACCGAGGGGCGGGCTCGTCCTCGTAGCGGGCGCCGCGACCACGCGGGGCGTCCTCGTACTCGTCGTCGGCACGGCGGCGACCCCGGGGACGCTCGTCGAACTCCGGTTCGCGGCGGGCCCGGGGGGCGGGCTCGTCGTCCTCGAAGCGGCGCATCCGGGCGCCGGTCGACTCCAGGTCGTCCCGGCGCATCCGGGTACCGGTGGTCTCCAACTCGTCCCGGCGCATCCGGGTACCAGTGGCCTCGAACTCGTCCCGGCGCATCCGGGTGCCGGTGGCCTCCAGATCGTCCCGGCGGCGCGAGCGGGCGGGCGGCTCGTCGTCGTCGAACCGGCGGCCACGTCCACGGCCGTCGTCGTAGGCCTCCTGCGAGCGGCCGCCACGGGAGCGCGGGGCGGGCTCGTCGTCGTACCGGTAGCGCTCCTCCTCGAGGTCGCGCCGTGACATCCGGGTCTGGGTGTCGTAACGCTCGTCGTCCTCGGCGGCACGGCGCTGCCGGGGTGCCGGGGCCTCCAGCTCGGGCTGGCGGCGGCCGCGGGGCGGGTAGTCCTCCTCGGCCGGGGCGGGAGCCGGGCTGACCGGGCGGGCCGGGGCGGCGCTGACCGGGCGGGGGGCCTGCGGCGCGGACGGCTGGTTCCAGGTCGGCGCGGACGGACCGGAGGTCGGCTGGTTCCAGGCCGGCGGGGCCATCGGGGCGGGCTGGCCGCCGGCCGGGGCCAGCAGGTCCACCGCGGGCCCGCGGGACGGGCGGCGGATCGGGGCCGAGGCGGTGGGCAGCAGCTCACCGGTCTCCTGCTGCTTGACCGCGCCGACGCCGGCCGGCGAGGCGAAGTCCTTGCGGCGGTTGAGGCTCACGGACAGGCGGACCGCGAGACCGACGACGACACCGAGGATGCACAGGACGTAGCTGACGGTGACCCAGGTGGCGGCGGGCCGCCCGGCGGACAGGCCGTGGACCAGGGCGATCGGCCACATCAGGTAGGAGATCGCGTGGATGCCGCGCCACATCCAGGGGCGGCCACGGCCGATGAACCGGGCACGGGCGATGCCGGACCAGAGGACCATCACCATGATCCAGCCGGCGATCGGGCCGAGCCCGACGTACAGGCTGTTGGGCCCCTCGGTCAGGAACGGGATCACGATGTCGATCACACCGATGTAGTCCTTGGCGAACTTCGTCCAGACGTGCAGGACGAGCGCGCCGACCGCGATCACGCCCGTGGTGCGGTGCACGGACTGCAGGAGAACACGCTGCCGGACGCTGAGCACGAGCCGGTCGGTGGCGACCAGGCCGACCATGATCGTGATCGACAGCGAGACCAGGCTGATCACACCGACGTAGTAGTCGAGATAAGCGAAGAAGTAGTAGTAGCCGACGCGACCCGGAGTGGTCATCATCGCGACGGCCCAGACGGCGGCCACGATGCTCAGGATGAGCAGGGCCACTGCTGATTTCGACGCCGGACGGGTACCGGTGGATCCGACGTCTACCGCCACCCGGGTGGCGGTTGCCTTGGTGTTCTTCGAGCGGGCCATGGACTCCTCGTTTTCCTTGGTGCGGTCACGTCCCGTGGGCGGTGGGACGCCGGCGTCCGTGGGGAACGCCCCGCGCTCAAGCGCTGTTGCTGGACCCGGTCCTCGGCGGTGCTTTCCCCTGCATGCTCCGGTCCGCGTCCTCCCCGGATTACGTGCCGGCGGCCGGTTCGGATGAACGCTCGCTCAAAATTTTGCGTAGCTGGGTGGCTACGGTGCGCGCAGGCCCACTGAGCTGCGCGAATAACCGAAAGGTTGCCGGCCTAAGGAAAAAATAAGGATCTCGGGGTGGGTGACGCGGGCCACCCGGTGAACCATTCTCGCTCACCAGGCGAACTAAGTAGTGACGACGTTTCGAGGACACGTCCTGAGAAGGGGGATCGTCATGCGTCACCGGATCGCCGCGCTCGCCGGCGCGGTCGTCGCGGGCGCTGTGCTGAACGCACTGGCATGGGTGGCCCCGGCCGCCGCCGACGTGCCGGGGTTCAGTGTCCGGGTGACGGCGCCGGACCGGTTCACCGCGGCACGCTCCGCGGAGACCCTGACCGCCGTCGTCACGTCGGAGAGCCGCCGGTGCCGCAAGGTCCGCTGGGTCCTGCTGGTGCGGTCGCAGATCGACGCCGGCCAGTTGCGGGTGACCCGGGTGGAGGAGGCCGGTGAGTTCGACACCGACACCAGCACCGAGGGTGAGACCACCACGTTCGTCGACGAGGAGCTCGACCCGGGCACGCTGTGCCGGGGCCGGACGGTGACCGGTCGCTGGCAGGTCGCCTTCGCCGGCCCCGACGGCGGTGACGTGCAGTTCGAGGCGCAGGCCTTCGACGAGCAGAACACGCTGCTGACCAGGGCGGCCGTGGGCTCCACGGTGCGCGGCCGGCAGGCCGCGTCGCCGTCGCCGTCGCCGTCCGAGTCGCCGGCCGAGGAGGAGGACGAGGACGCCGGCGCCGGTGACAGCGCGGACGACGAGAACACCGGCGCGGTGATCGACCCCACCGGCGAGGACACCGAGGCCGCCCTGGTCGCCGACCAGACCTCGCTGCTCGGGCCCGGCCTGATCGTCGGTGGCATCTGCGTGTTCCTCGGCGTGCTGCTGCTGGTGCGCCTGCGCACCCGGGCCCGGGAGGTCCGGATCCAGGAGCAGACCCTGCCGACCGGCTTCTACCGGATGCCCCCGCGCCGATAGGAGCACTTCCTCCGGGTGAAATCCCGGTGGGACGGGCCGTCGCGGGCGCCACGCGCACTAGCGTGAGGGCGCAGCGTCACCGTCCACAGGGGAGGACTCCGTGACCCAGCGCCCGTCCGCCGTGCGCCCTTTCGTCCAGCGCCGTCCCAGGGTCGCCGCCGCTTTCGGTGGCCTGGCCTTCGTGTCGGTCGCCGTGCCGGCGGGGGTCTCCTTCGCCGGGACCGACCAGGTTCCGGTCGCGGCCCCGGCACCGGCGGTGCGCGCCACCGGGTACGGCGTCGACCCCCGGGTGCCCGCCGAACTGGCCCCGCCGGCCGGCCATGTGCTGCACGCCGTGCTCAAGGCGCACGGCGTGCAGATCTACGAGTGCCGGTCTGGGGCCTGGGCACTGCTCGAACCAGCGGCCTCGCTCAGCGGCGTCACGGTGCGCTCGGTCAAGAAGGTCAGCGCCCTGCACTTCCGGGGGCCGAGCTGGCAGTCGGACCAGGACGGCTCACTGCTCGTGGGTGACCCGGCGGGCGTCGTCCGGGTCGACTCGGAGAGCCCGGGAAGCATCCCCCAGCTGCGGATCCGGGCCGGGAGCACCCGGGGGAACGGGACGTTCGGGAAGGTCACGTACATCCAGCGGCTCGACACCGTCGGCGGTGCGGCCCCGGCCGGATCCTGCGTGAACGGGACCACCGCTGTGCCGTACCGCGCGGTCTATCGGTTCTTCGTCGCGGCCTGAACCGTCTCCAGGAAGGCCCGGGCCGCCTCGACGAGCCCTTCGGGATCGTCGGCGTGGAAACGGACAGTAGTCGCGGGCTGCCCCTTGGCCTTACGGACCGGGAGCACCGTCGGCTCGGTGAGGCGCACGTCGACGCTGGTCTGGCTGGCCATCCCGAGGGAGAGCACGCCGTCCTCCAGCTGGGTCTGGCCGCCCGGCGGCATCGAGCGGCGGCGCACCTCGATCGCGGCGATCCGGTCCCACCCGACGCCGACGTCGAGGGTGATGCTGTTGCGGATGCGCAGACCCGCCGGGCCGACCAGGTGGGGGTACACCACCATGCTTGCCACCAGGCCGAACATCCAGATCAGGCCGTAGACCCCGATGAACAGGAGCACGTTCGCGACCGGGCGCCACGGGATCATCAGCTCCAGGATCGGGATCTCGATCGCGGAGACGGCGATGAAGGCGATGAGGATCATCTTGACCGCGCCGATGTATCCGAACCGGTGCGTGCCCGGCTCGACCGGGACCGGCCGCCGCAGGATCCACCGGAACAGCGCCGCCCAGAGCCTCAGCTCGTAGACGACCACGAACCGTACGAGTGCCCATACCTTCGTCACGACGACCACGGTAGGTCACGTTGCACTCGTATTGCAATAGCACTGCCGGCCGGTGCTGAGCACCGGCCGGCAGCCTTGCTGTCCATCCACTCAGAGAGCGGGGTACGCGTTCGCCATGAGCTGCGCGAACTGCGCGGGGAACCAGGCGCCCGAGATCGGGGCGTCGGCCAGCGCACCGGAGAGGCTGTTGCCGTTCCGGGCGTTACCGGTGTAGGCCGGGTCACACATCTGGTCGAAGCCCTTGCCCTCGTTGTTCGGGATGAGCTTGCTGGAGCCGTCGGACTCACCCGGCGGCTTCACCCAGACGTAGGCGTCGATACCGGCGGCCGGGGCCGCGGTCGGACGCTCGCCCAGACCGGCACCGGCCTGGTTGCACCAGTTGCCGGCGTGGATCCGGCGGTCGATGCGCGACTCGTTGACGAAGGTGTCGACGTTGGTGCTGGTGCTCGCACCGGTGGGCCGGGCCGAGCCGCCCCAGCCGTTGCGGGAGGTGTCGATCAGCATGCCGATGCCGGAGTCGAAGCCGATCGAGACCAGCTTGGACCGGAAGGCCTGCGCGAAGGTCAGCTCGTCGACGTACTGGTTCCAGTCCACCCACTTCGACTGGCGCACCGAGGTGCCGTTGACCGTCGTACCGATCGTGAAGTTGGTTTCCTTCAGCGCCGAGTAGTTGGCCGTGTTGGTGATGAAGCCGTGCACGTTCTTCACGTTGCCGGAGGCCTGGGCCGCCTGCAGCATGATGTCGGCGGTCGGGCCGAAGTTCGAGTCCCAGCCGATCCAGCCGTGGTGGGCGGCGTCGACGTAGTTGTAGACGTTGCTGATCGCGCCGAGCTTGTTCAGGGCGTAACCGATGCCCTGCACGTAGCCGCCGTTGGCCTTCATCGTGTCGCAGGTCGCCGTGGCGCCGGGCTGACCGGCGACGTTGGTGACCAGGTTCGGCAGCGAGTCGATCTCGACGATGTTGATGATCCGCAGCGACTTGTACTTCGCGTCGGCCTGGATCGCCGCGATCGGGTCGATGTAGTTCGTCTTGTAGATCGGCAGGTCGTTCACGCCGAGCTCACCGTTGGAGGCGAGCGCCGCGCAGTCCCGGCCGGGCAGGTTGTAGATGACGAACTGGATGTAGCCGGCGCCCTGCGCCAGTGCCGCGTCCAGGTGGGCGCGAACGCCCATCGAGCCGTTCGAGCTGCTGTCCGAGGTGCCGGCGATCGCAGCGGTCCGGTCGATCCAGACGGCGGTCGGGTTGTTCGACACCCGGCTACCGCCGGACACCGACTCGGCCTTGGCCTTCCACTCCGGGTTCACGTAGCCCTTGGCCCCGGCGTAGGGGTTGTCGACCTTGTTGCCCGGCGTCACCGAGGTCGACGGCGAGGGGGACGTCGACGTGGACGGTGAGGTGGAGGTGGACGGCGAGGTCGAGGTCGACGGCGACGGCGAACCCGTCGAGCCGTTGCAGACCGTGCCGTTGAGCGAGAACGACGCCGGAGCGGTGTTCGTCCCCGAGTAGTTGGCGTTGAAGCCGAAGTTCGCCGTGCCGTTGGTGGCCAGCGACGCCGACCAGCTCGGGTTGGCCGCCGTGACAGCGGTCCCGGACTGCGTGATGTTGGCGCTCCAGCCCTGGGTGATCTGCTGGTTGCCCGGCCAGGTCCAGGTGACGCGCCAGCCGCCGGAGATCGCGTCGCCGAGGTTGGTGACGGTCACGTTGCCGGTGAAGCCGGTGCTCCACGAGTTGGCCGAATAGGTGACGCTGCAACCGGCAGCGGCGCTCGCGCTGGTCGCGACGGTGATGGCGCCGCCAGCGGCGACGACGCCCACGGCAGCGGCTGCTGCCAGGGCTCGTGCGCGGGTGGGGATGGGTCTCATGAGGGCTCCTCGAGACGGGGAACGGCGTGGGAGCACGCCGGGGAACGGTCGGCAACACATCGGTGGGGATCGTTGGCCGATATGGACAGCATTCCATGGGAGCGCTCCCAGCGCAATCATTCCGAAACAGCAGGGCAATCCCAGGTTCATGACGGGGCATCGTGGCCGGTCACGGGCACGATGCGGCGCGCCGGCCACGCCCGGACGGCTCGCTGGACAGCGGCACGGAGCGCCCGCGAAGGCCGGCCGGCGGCGGCCGGACGGGCAACAGGCGGCGGGTCAGGCGGGGTGCCGACGGCCCTCCGGCGAGTCGACCGGCGGCGGGTCAGGCGGGGTGCCGACTGCCGTCGGGTGAGTCGGCCGGCGGCGGGTCAGGCGGGGTGCCGACGGCCGTCGGGTGAGCCGGCCGGCGGCGGGTCAGGCGGGGTGCCGACGGCCGTCGGGTGAGCCGGCCGGCGCGGGTCAGGTGGGGAGGCGGGTGATCGTCAGGTGAGTCCGCCGGCGGCGGGCAGGTGGGCCAGGACCACACTCAGCGGGGCCGCCTCTGCGGACGGGAGGAGCTTGGTTGCCTGCCCGAAACGGGCGTTGTGGGCGTACAGATTAGGAATTGCTACACACCGCAACCCCGCAGCCACCGCGGCCGAAACGCCGTGCGGGGTGTCCTCGAAAGCCACCGCCGCCTCGGGCGGCAGGCCGAGACGTTCCAGCGCGAGCCGGTAGACCGCCGGGTCCGGCTTGTGCGCCGCGACCTCGTCACCGCAGGCCAGGACCTCGAAACGGGCCAGGTCACCGGTGCGGGCCAGATGGCCGGCCACCCAGTCACGCGGCGAGCTGCTCGCCACCGCGAGCCGCAACCCGAGGCCTTCGGCCTCCCCCAGCCAGGCGTCCAGGCCGGCGGTCAGGCCCAGGCTGCGATGTCTCTCATTGCGGTACGCGGTACGCCGCGCGTGACTGGCCGCCCGGTCGAAACCCGGCCCGGCCGCGGCCGCGAGCAGCGCATACTTCTCGTCGGTGGTGTCGCCACCGTGGTCGGCGAAGAACGCCGACTCGTCGAGTTCCAGCCCGTGCCGCCGCCACTCGGCACGCCAGCTGTCCAGCAGGGTGGTCTCGGTGTCCATCAACAGGCCGTCGAAGTCGAAGATCAGCGCCTTGATCACCATCAAGGGATTATGAACGGCACCCGAGCGCACCCGATTTGCGACCTCCCGCAGGCAGGTCACTGCTCAACCGGGACCCCGCGGTGCCGACCCTAGGGCCATGAGCGTGGGCAGCGAGATGCACACAGCCGGTCCCGGGTTGGAAGGGGTCGGCGAGGACACGACGCCGGACCGGCAGGGGCTGATTCTGGCCGAGCTGGTGGCGTTCATGACGAAGGACACCCCGTCGGTGCAGCACGTGCTGGACCTGACGGCCCCGCACCTGACGGAGATCGCCGGGCTGACCGCGGCCACCGTCTTCGAGCTCGACTCGGAGACCGGCATGATGACCGTCAGCGCGCGGGTCGGTGAGCCGGGCCGTCGCGACCACCTGGTCGCCGGCAAGGTGTTCCGGGCGCCGGCCGGTGGAAAGCCGGTCGTCAACGGCGACCAGATGGCGATCCGCCTGCGCATCGGCGGGCAGACCGTCGGCGTGCTCCTGCTGACCGGCACCGACCTGGCCGAACTCCAGCTCGACACCATCTCGACGATGGCCCTGCACTTCGCGACCACCCTGCAGGGGCTGGCCGCCGAGAAGCAGCGTCAGTTCGTGGCGCACAGCAGCGCCACCATCCGGGAACTGTTCGAGCAGGGCATGTCGGCCGGCAACGTGGAGACCGCGGCCGAACTTCTGGCCCGCTCCTGCGCCACCGCGTTCCGCACCGAACACGCCGCGATGCACCTCATCGACGGCGAAGGGCGGATCCGGTACGTGCACGGGGTCGGGTTCTCCGACGAGATCCACCGGGCGCTCACCGACAACCTGCTCGGCAAGGCCGCCGCCGAATCGCCGGTGTGGCGCAACAGCGCCGAGAAGGGCGAGCCGATGCTCGTCGCCGACGCCAGCACCGCGAAGGTACGGGCCGGTGGGCTCACCCAGACGATCGGACTCCAGTCGTTCATCGCGATGCCGCTGCTCTCCGCTCAGGGACCGGTCGGCATGGTGATGTGCGGTGACTCCAGCGGCACCCGGGACTGGACGGCGCAGGACCGGATCCTGGCCCAGCAACTCGCCGTCGAAGGCACCCTGATCATGGACAGCGCCCGGATGCGGCAGGCCGCCGAGGTGCACATGAACGAACTCACCAAGCAGGCGTTTCACGACTCGCTGACCGGGCTGCCCAACCGCAAGATGCTCCTCGACCGCGCGTCCACCGCCGTCGAGATCGCGGCCGGCACCGGCACCCGGATGGCGCTGCTGCTGCTCGACCTCAACGGGTTCAAGCAGGTCAACGACACTGTCGGCCACCACGCCGGCGACGTGCTCCTGCAACTGGTGGCCAAACGGCTCCAGGGTGTCGTACGGCGGCCCGATCTGGTGGCCCGGCTCGGCGGCGACGAGTTCTCGGTGCTGCTCACCGGCGACCCGGACGAGAAGGCGGCGATCGGCGTCGGTGACCGCATCTGTGAACGGCTCCGGGAGCCGTTCGACATCGAAGGGGCGCCGGTCCGGATCGGCGCCAGCATCGGGGTGGCCCTGTTCCCGGAGCACGGTACCGACTTCGCCGTCCTCATGCGGGAGGCGGACGCCTACATGTACCAGGCGAAACGTGGAGGCGGCGGAGTCCGGCTCGCCGGGAGCTGACCTTCGGCGGCGCGGTCCGGCTTCGGCAGCTGTCCCTCCACGGCGCGGGGCGGCTTTCGCAGCGCGGGCCAGCCTCGGCAGCTGTCCCTCCACGGCGCGGGGGCGGCTTTCGCGGCGCGGGCCGGCTTTCGCGGCGCGGGCCGGCTTTCGCGGCG
>NZ_JBHSBL010000041.1:44469-191194 GCF_042650585.1 Actinoplanes subglobosus | reverse complement strand
CGGCGCTGCCTTCGCCGGCGCTGCCTTCGCCGGCGCTGCCTTCGCCGGCGCTGCCATCGCCCGTGCTGCCATCGCCCGCGCTGCCTTCGCCCGCGCTGCCTTCGCCCGCGCTGCCTTCGCCCGCGCTGCCTTCGCCCGCGCTGCCTTCGCCCGCGCTGCCATCGCCCGCGCTGCCATCGCCCGCGCTGCCTTCGCCCGCGCTGCCTTCGTCATCTGCGGTGCTTTTGTCCTCTGCGGTGCCTTCGCAATTGTCGGCGTCGGGACCGGGCGTTCTACCGCCGCCCACCCGGCTGTCGGAGCTGGTCGGCCTGCGGTCGCCTGTGGTTCTGCCGGCGCCGAGTGCGGTGGCGCGCGCGAGTGCTCTGCGGGTTCGATGCCGAGTGCCCGGATCCGAGTGCTCTGTGTCGCCGGTGGGCGTTGTGCTGCGGCCGATTGCCGTATTGAGGCTGGCTGCGGCGTTGTGGACAGTCGCTGTTCGAGACTTGTGCGTAGCGTTCCGGCCCGGATCTTTCGTGTCGCGGCCGGCCGCACGGGCGCGGCGGGTGGCTGTGGGGGTTCCGTGTGGGGCGGGTGCTTCTGCGACTGCCGTCGCCCGGCAGCGAGTGGCCCTGTGGTTCGGTGCGGTGAAATCGAGGGTCGGGCCGGTGGATCGGACGCCTCTACGGGGGGACTCCGTGTGGGGGTCTTGTGGGGAGGCGGTATGCAGGTCACGTGACAGACGGATCTTCGATCGGGCGGGCTGGGCAGCGGATGGCTGTCGCAACCCTTGCCTCTCGGGTGGCGGGGTTTCTGCGGATTCTGGTGCTTGCCGCGGCTCTCGGGCTCGGCAGCCGGTTGCTCGACACCTACAACGTGGCCAACACGCTGCCGAACGCTGTCTACGAGCTCGTTGTCGGCGGCACGATGGCCAGCATCGTGGTGCCGCTGCTGACCCGGGCCGCGCTGGACGAACCCGATGGTGGGGTGCTCTACGCCCAGCGGCTGCTCTCGCTGATCGTGTATGTGCTCGGGGCGGTCACCGTTCTCGCGATCGTCGTGGCGCCGTGGCTGATCGACCTCTATGCGCCGGGGTTCACCGCCGAGCAGCGCGAGCTGGCGATCGTGTTCAGCCGGTTCTTCCTGCCGCAGATCCTGTTCTACGGTCTCAGCGCTACGACCAGCGCGATCCTCAACACCCGGGGGCGGTTCGCGGCGGGGGCCTGGGCGCCACTCTGCAACAGCGTCATCGTGATCGCGGTCGGTCTGACCTACCTGGCCGTGGCGGGGAGCACGGTGGCGGGTGGTTCGGCTCCGGGCGGTCCGGCTTCGGCGGGTCCGCCAGCGGAGGGAGGTGGGACCGGGCTGAGCACGGGGCACCTCCTGCTGCTCGGGCTCGGTACCACTGCCGGTGTGGTCGCCCAGACGGTTCTCGTGTTGTGGGCCCTTTCCCGCAGTGGGTTTCCGGTGCGGCTGCGGCTCGATCCCCGGGGGATAGGTATCCGGCGGATCGGGAAGCTCGGCGTGTGGGTGCTGCTCGCCGTCGTCGCGTCACAGACGCTCACCGCGGCGGCGACCCGGGCCGCGTCCTGGGCCGGGCCGGGCGGGGTCACCGCTTACCAGAATGCGAGCGCTGTCTATCTCGTACCGTATGCGGTCATTGCTGTCTCCGTGATGACCGCGATCCTGCCGCGCCTGAGTCAGTACGCGGCGCGCGGCGAACGTCAGCGGGTGACCACCGGGTTGTCGCGGGCGGTGCGTACCGCGCTCGTCGTGATGGCCCCGATCGCCGCCGCGTTTCTCCTGCTCGGGCCGCATATCGCGACCGTTCTGTTCGCGCACGGGAACAGCAGCGCGGCGACAGTGCGGGTGCTGGGGCTGGTGCTGGCCGGGTTCGGGCTCACGCTGGTGCCGTTCACCAGCTACATGATTCTCCAGCGTGGGCTGTACGCGCTGCAGGACACCAGGACGTCCGCCCTGATCACGGCGCTCGTTGCGGCTGTCGGGGTGGCCGGGTGCGCCGCGGCGGGATTTCTGTTGCCGGGGGAGGAGATCGTGATCGGTATTCCGGTGGCCTATGCGCTCGCCTACACCGTCGGGCTGAACGTGACCGCTCTGGTGCTGCGCCGGCGTCTCGGCTACCTCGATGGCCGGCGCCTCCTCCGGACCCATGTGCGGGTGCTCGTGGCGACGGCGGCCGGCGCCGGTTGCGCCGGCCTCGTCGTCTGGGCCGTCAACGCGACGACCTGGGCCGGCGCGTTTCTCACCGTGACCGGCGCGGTGCTGGCGGGCGCCGTCGGCTATCTCGCCGCCGGTCGCCTGATGCGCCTGGCCGAGCTGCGGCACCTGCTGAACCTGGCCCTGCCCGGCCTACGGACCTGGTAACCGGACCTGGGAACCGGATGTGGTTACCGGACCTGGGACCGGATGTGGTTACCGGACCTGGGACCGGATGTGGTGACCGGACCTGGGACCGGCTGTGGTGACCGGACCTGGGACCGGATGTGGTGACCGGACCTGGAACCGGACTTGGTGACCAGACCTGGAACCGGATTTGGTGACCGGGCCTGGAAACCGGATGTGGTGACCGGACCTGGTAAACGGATCGGTAACCAGATTTGTTGAACAGGCCTGGGAACCGGATTTGGTGACCGGGCCTGGAAACCGGACCTTATACCTGGAGGCGGCTTCCGCTGGGTGCGCCGTCACTGCTGGTCGGCGGCGATCGCTGGGCGAGCGTTCGCCGCGGGCCGTGTCGGCGCTGCTGAGTGACGGCTACGCAGGAGGCGTGGCAGTCACCCGATGTGCCGCGACATCAAGGGCGCGTAGCGGCTGCGGAGTGAGCGGCCGCGGAGTGAGCGGCTGCGGAATGGGCAGGCGCCGAATGGGCGGCGGGTGCGGAATGTGCGGTGGACCCCGAGCGTGTGGGGGATGCGGATGGTGTGGGAGACGCGGTGGGGGCCTTGGTCGACGCCGCCTTGGACGGGGTGCGCACGGTGAAGGTCGGGCAGTGAGCCGCGCCGTCGTCAGGCGTGGTCATCTTCAGCTTGTCCAGGGTCTTCACCGAGGCTTTGGTGATCGCCCGGACGCTTGCCTCCTGCTGGAAGCCCTGCAGGTTGCTGCTGTACTTGCCGTCACCGGTGGGGTAAAGCACCAACTGCACCCCGTCGATGTAGGCGCACGCCTTCTCGTTCTCGCCCCAGCCCATGATGTGGTGGCCGCGGTAGGTCTCGAAGAAACCGGGCTTGGCGGCGCGCGCGGGAGGCAAAGTGGGCGCGGTCGGCGAGGCCGGCACAGTCGGAGCACCGGCACCGGCACCGGCACCGGCACCGGCACCGGCACCAGGAGCACCGGCACCAGGAGCACCGGCACCAGGAGCACCAGCACCAGGAGCACCGTGCGCGGCAGCCGCGCCGGCAGCGCCCGGAGTGCCCGGCGCGGTGGCGGCGCCGGGAGCGGCAACGTGGGCGCCAGAAGCACGGTGGGCGCCAGGCGCGGCGGCAGCGGCTGAGGCGGCTGGGACCGGGTCCACGTCGGGGCCCGTTGACGCGTAGACAGTGCCCGCGGTGGTCGCCGCCGTCACCGCCGCGGCGAGAAGCGTCGCGGCCCGCACAGCGTATCCCCGCCGGTTGGACCGTCGTTTGCCGTGGTGCATGGAATTCATTTTCGGACCACTTTCATCGACGTTGCAGAAAATATGGCGCCCGTACGCCTGGATCAACGATTAACGGGACGGGCCGGACCACTGCCGCAGCATCTTTTTAGTCCTTTCGGTGACAACGGCGACACGATTTCTCCCGCGCGCGAGTTGACGACCACAGCGACAGCGCCATAAATCGTATGGCCATTCGAGGATGAGGATTTCTGTATGGCGAACACGAACCGTCGTGACGTCCTGCGCTACGGCGCGGCCGGAGCGGTCACCGCGGCCACCGCCGTGGTCGCCGGCCAGGAACTGGCCAGCGCTGACCCTCCACCGGGCGCGGGCGGCGGAAAGAACCCCCTGGACCCGCGGAACCCCCTGGACCTCAAGAACCCGCTGGACCCTCGTGACTTCGACGAGCTGTTCAAGGGCAAGAAGATCCGCGGCCTGCACAACCTCCGCGGCCGCAACGAGCTGATGATCAACAACCGGCGGCTCGCGCTCACCGAGATCAGCACCCTGTTCGTCCCGGCCGACGGGTCGCCGCCGTATGTCGGGGTGGGCTGGATCAGCGCCCTGAACCACTACGACCCGGTGGAGATCGACTCCAGCCGCAACCGTGAGGGCCTGCGCAAACTGGCCCGCAAGGTCGTCGACATCCTGGGCGACTGCGAGCTCGCCGACGCGGCCGCGCAAGAGCACGGCCACTGACGATCTTTCCTGTGAGAGGCGACTGAAGACCATGGCAGTACGCAAGAACATCACCGCGATGACCGTCGCGGAGAAGACCGCTTTCATCAACGCGATGCGCCAGCTGAAGACCACCTCGGTGAACGGGCGGAACTACAACTGGTACATCGACCAGCACGTCCTCTTCTTCTCCCGCACCTCGGACAACATCAGTCACGCGCACCAGTCGCCGTCGTTCTTCCCGTGGCACCGCGAGTACCTTCGCCTGCTGGAGATCGACCTGCAGACGGTCAGCGGGAACCCGAACGTCTTCATCCCGTACTGGGACTGGACCGGCAACGCCGGCCCGTTCACCGCCGACTTCCTCGGCGCGATCACCAACGGCAGCGTCTCCAGCGGTAATTTCAGCCCGTCCTGGGGGTGGTCGCTGTACCGCAGCAGCATCCAGACGAACTTCCTCCAGCGGCGGGTCGGCCAGAACGCGAGCCGGCCCACCGCCGGGACGGTCAGCAACGTCCAGAGCTACCAGGTGTACGACCAGTCGCCCTGGAACTCGACGGTCTCCAACAGCTACCGCAACCGCAACGAGATCGAGCTGCACAACCGGGTGCACAACTACGTCGGCGGGCACATGGCCACCCGTGAGGCACCGAACGACCCCGCGTTCTGGCTGCACCACTGCAACATCGACCGCCTGTGGTGGCTGTGGCAGAACAACCGTGGCATCGACACCTATCAGCCGCGGACCGGCTTCACGTCCGGCGTGATCGACAACAACGAGACGATGCGGCCGTTCGCCAGCGGACGTACACCGTCCGCTGTCCGCGACATCAACTCCCTGGGCTACAGCTACGCCTGACGCTCAGGCCACTGCCCGGCGGCGGCGCGCGAAGCCGCCCCCGGCAGCGGCCTCGGTGATCGACGGCGTCCGGTTCACCGTGCGCCGCTTCAGGCCCGGGTGCCGGGTCTCCCAGGCCGCCCGGACCCGGGACGGCAGGTGCAGGTCACGCCACACGCGGCGCAGCATGGCCGGGTTGATCAGATCCTCCACCTCACCGCAGTTCGCGGCCTCGCAGAGGACCTGCTCGTAGGCGGTCCGCAACTGGGCGGGGTCCTCGAGCTCGTACTGCCTGCGGCTGGCGTGCCCACAGGCCATGTGGTGCGGCACTTCGAGCACACCGACGCTGTGTCCGTGCAGGTCGTCGATCCGGTCAGGGACGGCGGGGGCCCGGGTGGCGGCGCTGCGGTTCTTGCGGCCGTCACGGGCGGCGACGTACGACATGCCCCTCAGGCTAGGCCCGCCGGGGTGCCGGAGTGGCCGGATACGAAATCGGTGGCGGCGCCGTGACAGCCGTGCCAGGGTGGTGCCCAGTAGAGCGCCATGAGACAGCGCCCACGAGACAGAGCCCACGAGATGAGGGAGAGACCGATGCGAGCAGCTTCCACGCTCCGGACCCCGACCCGTCCTACCGTGGAGTTCTGCTTTGGCATTGTCGAAAGCACTGTTGAACCTCGGGATCGTCGCCCATGTTGACGCCGGCAAGACCAGCCTGACCGAGCGTCTCCTGTTCGAGGCCGGGGCCGTGTCGCGCCCCGGAAGCGTCGACGACGGCACCACCCGCACCGACTCGATGGAGCTCGAACGGCAGCGCGGCATCACCATCCGCGCCGCCGTCACCTCGATCAGCCTCGGCGACCTGACCGTCAACCTGCTCGACACCCCCGGCCACCCGGATTTCATCGCCGAGGTCGAGCGGTCGCTGGCCGTCCTCGACGCGGCCGTCCTCGTGGTGTCCGCCGTGGAGGGTGTCCAGCCGCAGACCGTCGCCATCTGGCGGGCGCTGCGCCGCATCGGCGTGCCCACGCTTTTCTTCATCAACAAGGTGGACCGGCGCGGAGCCGATGTGGACCGGGTGACCGGCCTGATCCGCCGCCGGCTGGCCACCGCACCGGTGTCCCTCACCGAGGTCGAGGACCAGGGCAACCCCATCGCGACGGTACGGGCGAAGCGTCTCGATGCCGAGCCGGTCGTGTCCGGGGTGGCCGAGGCCGACGACCGGATCGCGGAGAAGTGGCTGGCCGGCGAGCCGGTCCGGGTCGGTGACGTGCGCCGGGCCATCCGGCGGGCGGTCCGCGGCGGCCGGCTCAGCCCGGTCGTGTGCGGTTCGGCGATCACCGGTGCCGGGGTGCCCGAGTTGCGTCACATCCTGTCCGGCCTGCTGCCGCGCAGCGAGGAACGGGACGACGGTCCACTGGCCGGCACGGTGTTCGCCGTGGACCGCGACGACCACGGCCGGCGGGTCTGGGTGCGTCTGTGGTCGGGGCGGCTGAGTGTCCGGGACCGGGTGGACCTCGGCGGGGCCCGGCCGCAGACCGTCACCCAGATCGCGGTCAGCGAACCGGACGGTGTCCTGGTGCGCCGTTCGGCGGCGGCCGGGCAGATCGTCGCCGTGCGCGGCCTGTCCGCCCGGATCGGCCAGCACGTCGGGGAACCACCCCGGCGGCGGCTCTACCGGTTCCCGCCACCGACCCGGCAGGCCCTGGTCGAACCGGTCGACCCGGCCCGGCGGCTGGCCCTGTTCGCCGGTTTGACCGAGCTCGCCGACGAGGACCCGCTGGTCGACCTGCGGCTCGACGAGCAGCAGGAACAGGCGGTGATCAGGTTGCACGGCGAGGTGCAGAAGGAGGTCATCGCGGCCCTGCTGCACGATCGGTACGGGGTGGCGGTGCGGTTCTCCGGCACGCTGACCGCCTGCATCGAACGGGTGTCCGGTTCCGGCTCGGCGCAGGACCGGATCCGGGAGCGCGGGAACCCGTACCTCGCCGGGATCGGGTTGCGGATCGACGCGGCCCCGGCTGGGCACGGCATCGAGTTCCGGCCCGGTATCGAGCCCGGCCGGCTGCCCCCGGCGTTCGTCGCCGCCACCGAGGAGGGGGTTCGGGCCGCACTCCGGCAGGGCCTGTCCGGCTGGCCGGTCACCGACTGTGTGGTGACCATGACGTCGTCGCAGTACTGCCCGCGGCAGAGCCGGCCGCACCAGAAGTTCGACAAGTCGATCTCCAGTGTGGCCGGCGACTTCCGGCACCTGGCGCCGGTCGTGGTGGCCGAGGCGCTGCGGACCGCCCGGACCCGGGTGTGTCATCCGGTGGAACGGTTCGACGTGAACCTGCCGCACCAGGTGGCCGACGTGGTGACGGCGCTGCTCGGCCGGGCCGGGGCGGTCATCCGGGACACCGCGACGGCCGGCGGATACCTCGAGGTGAGTGGTGTCCTGCCGTCGTCGCGGGTGCCGCAGGTGGTGGCGGCCCTGCCCGATCTCACCGGTGGCGAGGCGGTGCTGACCGCCCGGTTCGACCACTACGCGCCGGTCACCGGGGAGGACCCGCCGGTGATGCGGCGGCGCGGCCCCGACCCGGCCGACCGCACCGGGTGGTTCCGCGCCGTACCGCGTTAGGAGGTTTCGAAGGCGCCGACGTCCGGCGCTGATCCGGTGTACGGCAGGCCCACGTTCACACCCTTGTCGATCAGGGTGCTGGTGGTGGCCAGGTGCAGCGAGGTCAGCGCCGGCAGGCTGCCGTCGGACTGGCGGGAGACGTTCCAGCCGGTCGTCGACACGCTCTGGAACTGACTGTCGGACATCGTCACGCCGAGGTTCCACGAGTTGTTCGACGCGGTGGTGCCGCTCAGGTTGGCGGTGAGCGTGCCGCCGTACGCGATGTTGTTGCGCAGTGTCCCGAGCCCGACCGCGGCACCGCTGGAGTTGATGCCGAGCATGTTGAAGCCGATGCCGTTGCTGTACGCGGTGTTGTTGACGTAGTCATTGGCGACCGGGTGGTGGTTGCTGTAGAAGCCCGGCCCCCGGTTGAGGAACGCCACCGAGGTCCGCACCGTGTGCTTGACCCCGTTGGACACGTAGACGCCGCCGTACCCGCCGGCCTTGAAACCGGCGCCGTTGCCGGCCGCCGTGGTGGTCTGCGGCAGGTAGCCGTTGCGCCAGGCCCACGAGTTCTCGATCGTCACCGACGAGTACGCGTTGATCAGGTCGAACCCGTCGTCGGTGTTCCACCAGGCCCGGCAGCCACGGAACACGTTCCCGGCCCGGCCGGCCCCGATGTGCGCCCCGAACCCGTCGGCGTTCTCACCGGCCCCGTTGGAGCTGTACGGGTCGTAGTTGTCGTGCGAGTCGGAGTTGAGCACCAGGTTGTTGCTGCCGCTGGCGATGAACACGCCCGGGCCCATGATGTGGTGGGTGTTCAGTTTCTCGAACGTGTTGGCGCTGCCCGAGATCCACACACCCCACGACTCGTGGTTGAGGCTGTTGTTCTGCGGCACGCCCTTGATCTCGAAACCGCGCAGGTGCAGGTAGCTGCCGGTCACGTCGAAGCCCTTGATCCGGCAGTTGCTGGTCATGCCGGTGAAGTCGAAGAGGACCTTCTCGCCGGGGTAGTTCCAGTAGTTGATCGGGCTGCCCGAGGTGCCGCTCTTGTTCAGCGTGATCGCGTCCACCACCGAGGTCTGGCTGGCGCAGCTCGTGGTGGCGGTGGTGTAGGCGTAGGTGCCGGCGCGCAGGTAGACGGTGTCGCCGGCGGTGGCGGCGGTCTGCGCGCGGGCGATCGATCTGAACGGGGCGGCCTGGCTGCCGGCCGCGGTGTCACTGCCGGTGGGGGAGACGTACCAGACGCTGCCGGCGGCCCAGCTGGTGGCGGCGAGACCACCGGCGGCAGCGACGGGGATCACTGCCAGCAGGGCGATCATCAGGACTCTTCGTGCTCTCACGGGGATGCTCACCTTCGGGGGGAGGGGCAGGGGTCAGACGGCGGAGGGGCCGTGGTTGGCGTACTCCCACAGACGGTTGTGATTCACGTCGGAAAGGTTGCGTCCGATTTCGATCGGGGCGGAGAACGGGCGGGCCGTGGTGGCCGCCGGAGCCCACGGTGCGACGGTGTCGAAACCGGCGCCGAGGTGGCTGTCGCGGATCACCAGCTGCCCGTTGGGGGTGATGCCGGGGAGGTAGCCGGTGGCGCTCGCGCCCTGGTCCCAGGCCCGGCCGAGGCGTCCGGTGGGTGCGGCCAGGTAACCGTCGTCGGCCACGATCCGCGAGTGGGTGACCAGGAAGCCGTACGGGTATCCGGGGTGGGTGTTGGGGGCGAAGATCACACCGCCGGACGCCTTGCGGGTGGAGACGAGACGGAACGTGCAGTGGGTGAAGACGGCGGCGGCCCGGCCGAAGACGAAGTCGGTGTCGCCCTCGACGTAGGTGTCGCGCACCGACACCCGGGCGATCCGGTTGACGTCGTCGGCGTTGGTGAGCAGGGTGTCCTGGCGGCTGATCAGCCGCAGGCCCTCCAGCTGGGTACGGTCGGCGTCGGTCCGTAGAGCGAGGGCCTGGTGGGTGCCCCGGTCCACGGTGTCCAGCAGGGTGTTGGTGATCGTCAGGTTCTTCAGCTGCAGGTCGGTGCTCTGTGCCCAGACGACGGTGGCGCACAGCCCGGCCGTGGCGCTGGTCTTCGTCGCGCACGACTGGTACATCGGCCAGGCCGGGTCGCCCTCGGCGTAGCGCCCGTCGGGGTTGACCTGGGCGGCCCACTGCGCCGGGGTGACCGTCGCGTCGATGGTGAACTCGAGCCGGACGTCCTCGGCGCGGCCGGTGCCGTAGACGGTGAGCGGGGGAGAGCCGGCCGGGATGAACACGGTGCCGGTGTACGTGCCGGGCCGCACCGCGATCCACCGCCGCCCGGTGCCGCCGGCCCGGTAGGCGGCGTCGACCGCGTCCTGGACCGTCGGATAGCCGTGCGGCCCGACCACCAGGTCGGGCCGGCGCGGGGTGTGGACCGGCCCGGGCCGCCAGGGGTCGGCGACCGGGGCGGCGTAGGTGCCGGAGAAGCCGAGATGGTTCTCCGGCACGAACGGCGACACTTCGGCCGCCGACAGGACGGGACGGCTCGTGGTGCCCGGTGGGACCTGCTGCTGGCCGGGTGCGCCGGCCGTCGGCAGGGCCAGTGCCAGTGCCGTGACCACTGAAACGATGTGCATCGTCAACCTCCAGGAATGCGCTTTCCTGGGAGAGCTTACTGTGATGCACGTCGATGTGAGGTCACTCGGTGATCGTGAAGGTCACCTCGGTCTCGTAGAGGCCGTTGTCGCTCGTCTCGCAG
The DNA here is from genome assembly GCF_042650585.1 of Actinoplanes subglobosus. Classification (NCBI taxonomy): domain Bacteria; kingdom Bacillati; phylum Actinomycetota; class Actinomycetes; order Micromonosporales; family Micromonosporaceae; genus Actinoplanes; species Actinoplanes subglobosus. The sequence goes on along the minus strand of NZ_JBHSBL010000041.1, from coordinate 180,729 downwards.
AACATGCCCTCGGGGACGAAGCAGTGGTAGGTGTTGTCCTCCTCGTACGGGTTCGACCAGTAGATGACGACCTTCCCGCCGCCCACGGTGTACTTCACGCCGCCCGAGGTGCCGCCCTGGTCGACATTCGCCGCGCTCCTGAGCCAGTCCGATGATTTCGACGGGATGGTTTGGTTCGGGCTGATCTCTGATTCGCCCTCGGTGACTTCATATGAATAGAGTTCGAACGACTGCGAGGTCTGATTGTCGATGGTCACCTTGGCGGTGAATTTGCGGGGATCGGCGTGTGCCGGTGCGGCCAGTCCGGCCGCCATCGTGCCCGTGGCCAGGACGGCAGCAGCCGCGGCGTGCAGGGATACGAAACGCGTGCGCGCGAGGTCCATGACGATTCTCCTTGGTTCCGTACGATTAGTTCGACAATTTCAGGGCGATCCCTGAATGCGGAACCAATCATTACGGCCGGAAAATCGGCGCGTTAGTGGAATGCGTGCCAGTGGTACGAACGGACGAGGCTGCGGATCGTTCGGCCCCTTTTCCGGCAAGCGGTGGGAGTCAGGAGGCGTAGCGGCGCTCGGCCCGCGCCCGCGCCTTCGCCGCCTCCACCTCGCGGTCCCGCGGCGGGGCACTGGTGACCAGGGCGGCCAGGAGCTCCGCGGTGGCCGCCTGCACCGCGGCGACGGCCTGGTCGAAGGCGGCCTGATTGGCCTGCGACGGGCGGGCCGTCCCGGCGATCTTCCGTACGTACTGCAGCGCGGCCGCGTGCACCTCGTCCGGCGTGGCCGGCGGCTCGAAGTTGTGCAACTGGTGGATGCTCCGGCACATGGTCCGATCCTCTCGGTGACGCCTCGCGGACCCACCCACACTAGGCCTTCCTGTGCCGGAATCCCGGATCCGGTGGATCAACCCGTGACATACTCGCCTTTCGCTCGAAATGCCGCGTTGCTGGGAAGACCGGAGTGGGCATGCGGTTGCGGACGGCTTTGTCGGCGGGTGCCGCCGTCGCGCTGGTGGTTCAGTGCGTCCATCCGCTGTTGCCGGCGAACGGCAGCTACGCACTCTCCGACGTGGTCGTCGCGGCTGCGAGCGGCTACGCGGCGTACTTCTACCGGCGCCGGATGCACGACGACGGCAACACGCGGCGGGTCCGGCGGGCGTTCGGCTGCGGGGCCGTCGCCTGTGCCATCTGGTCGTTAAGCAACGTGCTGCTCCTGCTCTCGGTGACCGTGCTGCCGTTGGTGGCGCAGGCCGGCAGCCTCCTGTCGACGATCGCGGCGGGGTTCGTACCGGTCGCCCTGGTTCTCGCCTCACCTCGCCTGCGCGGTATCGCGGCAGGCCGCCGGGCCCTCGACGTGGCCGCGGTCTTCGGGGCGATCTTCGCACTGGCCTGGACGTTCGTGTTCGCGAACACCGGCAGCCGGGGCGGCGACTGGACCAACATGGTCGTGCTGGTCGGCCTGCTGGTGTTCTCGGCGGCACTGGCACTGGTGACCCTCTCCGGCGCCGAGCCCGGTCGCGGCGCCACCGCCCAGCAGATGCTGGCGGCGGCCGCGCTGACCCAGGCGCTGACCTTGATCGGCGGCCTCCGCAACGCGCTCGACGGTGCCGCCTGGTATGCCAACGGGGTCGGTGCCGGATTCGTGCTGGCGGCCTGGGTGATGGCGGTCTCCAGCCGGCTGGCGGCGTCCCGCCCGGGCGACGGCGGGCTGGACACGCTGGTCTTCCGCGCCTGGGCGTTGCTGCCGTACGCGCCGGTGGTCTGTGCGGTGGCGGTGGGCGGCGCGCTCCAGGCACACGCCGGGCACCTCGACCCGGTGCTGGTGTGGACCCTGCTGGCCACGTTCTCCCTGGTGCTGCTGCGCCAGTTCATGACCCTGATCACGATCGGCCGGATGGCCGTGGTGCTGGAGGAGCAGAAGGACGCGCTCGAGCACCAGGCGCACCACGACGGGCTGACCGGGCTGCTCAACCGGGCCGCGTTCGAGGAGCGGGCCGGCGGGGTGCTGGCCGGCGGCGACGGCCACGTCACCGCGATGATCCTCGACCTGGACGGGTTCAAGCCGGTCAACGACACCTTCGGCCACGCGGCGGGCGACGACGTGCTGATCGTGGTGGCCCGCCGCCTCACCGCCGAACTGCGTGCCGGCGACCTGGTCAGCCGGATCGGCGGTGACGAGTTCGCGATCCTGCTCGTCGACGCGGCGGAGCAGAACGGAGAGGAGGTGGCCCGGCGCCTGCTGGACCGGATCTCCGAACCGATCCGGGTGCACGGCCACGCCGTCGCGATCGGCGGCAGCATCGGCCTGGCCACCGCCCGGGCCGGCGAAGGCGGGTCACTCGCCGGCCTGCTGCGGCACGCCGACACCGCGATGTACGCCGCCAAGGCCGCCGGCAAGGGCACGGTGCGCCGCCACGAGCCCGACACCTGGCCCGCGTCCGCCTAACTTGCGGTGGTCTCCGCGATGTCGAGGGGCTTGGCGGTGAGCACGTCGGAGCTGACGTAGGCGAGGTCGAGGGTGACGTCGGTGAACCAGAGCACCGGCAGGGTCAGCGGCGGTGGCTGCTCCGGGGTGAAGGTGACCGGGATCAGGCCGAACAGCTTGCCCTTGAAGGTGGGGCTGTAGAACTCCACGTTGCCGTCCAGGATCAGCTCGCCGCTCTCGATGACCGTGACCGCGTCGCCCGGCTCGTCGATGGTCAGCGTGAACGGCTTGTTCACCACCTTGTCCATGGTGAACTTCAGCGACCGGATGGGCCCGTTCCCGGTGGGCACCTCGGCGACCCCGTCGTACGACGAGTTGTACATGGTGATCGAGGCGGCCTTGACCACGCCCGGCTTCGCACCGGCCAGCGGGAGGCCCCCGTCGTCGGCCAGAACGTTCATCTGCCGGGCCCCGAGGCAGGGGATCTCCTCCGGCCTGGCGCTCGCGCTCGCGGAGGCGGACGGCGCGGCGGAGGCGGTCACCGACGGGCTGCCGGTGGGCGCGGCCGTCGTCGGCGCGGGGGTGGGGCTCCCGGTCCCGGCCGAGGGGGAGGGCGTCGCCTCCTCCTCTTCTTCCTGGCCGCCGATGCCGATCAGGTCGCCGACGCCCTCCCAGAAGTCGGTGATGCCGTCCAGGATCGGGTTCCCGCTGCCGTCCCCGGTCGGTGACGGCGACGCGGACGCGCTGGGAGTGGTGCCGGCGGTGGGCGTGGCCGTCTTCGTCGGCTTCGCGGTCGTCGTCACCGACGGCTTGGGCTTGACCTTCGCCACGGTGGCGCTCGGGCTGGCCTTGCGCGACGGCAGGCCCTCCGGGCAGTCGGCGGCCTGCGCGGGCCGGTTGCCGGCCACCATCACGCTCGTGGCCAGCAGCAGCGGCGTGACGATGAGCAGGGCCTTGCGGTGCGTGTCCCGCGGCGCGGGCGGCTCCTCGCCGACGACCGGGTCGATCTCCTGGGTGGGGCGCTCCTCGTGCACCGGCGTGGGCCGGGGCGGGCCCCAGGCGACGACCAGCGCGCCACCGACGATGCCGAGCAGCATCCCGGCGATCCAGCCGCCCAGGTTGAGGCCGATGAACGAGTACAGCGCGGTGATGATGCCGATCACGCCGTAGAACAGGCGTTGCGCCGGGGAGAACCAGGTCAGTGCGCCGGCGGCGATCATCATGACCGGCAGGAGGTACGAGTAGAAGCCCTGCGGCCCGATATGGATCTTGATGTTGTCCAGTTCCATGTTCGCGCTGCCGAACATCTCCAGCCCGGACAGCACCAGGAAGAGCCCGCCCCAGAACGGCCGGACGCGCCGCCACCGCCGGAACCTGTCCCAGATGTTCTCCGTCGCCACGCCGAGCCTCACGCCGAGCCCTCCCAGTCACCCGCAGAACGACGGGCTCGCGGGGAACGCCCCGCGAGCCCGGTTGATCGATGTCAGTCCTCGTCGTAGTAGCACTCGTGCGAGCCGCCGATGTGCAACTTGAGGTTCATGCCGTTGAGGGTGAACGTGGAGGCGGAGGTGTAGTACGCCTCCTGCCGCAGCCCGTTGATGGTGACCTTCCGGGCCTGCTGGCCGAAGGAGAGCGGCGCTCCGTGGCTGTCGGCGCCGTCCCGGTTGAGGGTGGAGCCGTCCAGGCCGATCTGGATGTCCTCGAAGGTGGCGTCGCCGCCGAGGGTGGACATGCCGATCAGCAGGTTCTCCGCGTGCACCGGGTGCTCGGGATCGCCGCCCGCCTCGATACGCAGGGTCACCGGGCCGACGGCGACCGACTGGCAGAGACCCCACAGGTCGGCGTTGTTGATGCCGGACATCGCCGCCGGGATCCGGCCGCCGGGGTAGTTCTCCGTGTCGTTGGTCTGCAGCTCGCCGCTGTACTGGGTGAAGCCGTTGCCCACCAGCTTGTCGGCGGACAGCTTGAACTGCTTGCCGGAAACGGTGAAGTTCGCTGCCAGGGCGCCCTCGGCGAGCGCCAGCACCAGGCCACCCGCGACCAGCGTCGGCACGCCCACCGCCACGGCGAACCGGCGCCAGTTGGTGCGCCCGTACGCCGGAGCGCTTTGCGCATCCTCCACGGAACCTCCTCATGGATCCTTGGACCGGCGACTTGCGCAGCGAGGCACATCGATGGTCGCGGTCGTAATGTGCCGGAAATGTTGCCGCTCCCGGGCCGCGACTACAAGGGCTTGATTTACCCGTCAGTAACCCAGCTCACTAGATCAACGTGACGCACCGTGACCTCCGACACCCGTGTGTCCGAAATTTCCGACATTAGGATCTCGCCTGGCGAGTTACCCGTTACCCGGGGTACGCAAGGCCCGGTTTATTGCGGATGGATAACGAAATGAAATGGCGTGGAGGTGACTTAGGTCTCGGCCCCCACCTGCCGATCTGAGAGGCATGACCGCCCGCGAGGACCGCCGCCGATGAGCGTGCAGCGTCGCCTCAACGTGGGCTTCATCGCCCTGCTGATTCTTTTCGTGGTCCTGCTGCTGGTCCAGTTCGGTCTCGGCACCCGGATGCGGTCCCTCCACGACAGCGAGGCCGACCGGGCCGCCCGGGCCGAGATCGCCAACGACCAGGTCCTCCAGCGGATGACCGACGCCGAGACCGGGATCCGCGGTTACCTGCTCACCGGCGAACAGGCGTTCCTCGAGCCGTACGAGAAGGGCTGGACCGCCGCCCTCGCCGCCCTCGACGACCTCGCGCACCACGTCGACGGTGCCGCCGCCCAGCAGTTGCTCGGCCGCGAGCGCGAGGCCGTCCACACCTGGCTCGACGACTACGCCGCCCCGATCGTCGCGGCCCGGTCACCCGGTGCCGACGCCATCCAGGCGGTCCGCGGCAAGGCCATGTTCGACGAGTTCCGGGTGGTCAACGCGGCCCTCGACGCGGCCGTCGACACCGAACGCCGGCGTGTGGCGGCCGCCTCCGCGTCGTCGCGCGCCTCCCTGGACCTGGCCGCGACGATCCTCGTCGTGGCCATCATGATCATCGGGGTGTCGGTGGCCCGGACCGGCCGCCGTGAACTGCTCGTCCCGCTCGCCCGGCTCGGCATGACCATCCGCCGCCTCGCCGAAGGCGACCGCTCGGCCCGCGCCGAACCGGCCGGAGCGGACGAGCTCCGTACCATCGTGGAAGCCCTCAATGATCTCGCCGCGCAGACCGAGACCCTCCTCGCCGCCGAACAGGCCCGCGCCGCCCGGGCCGGTCTCCGGCAGGCCGTCGCCACCGAGATGCAGGAGATGACCGACCCGGCCGCCACCGGGGGTCGCATCGCCGAACTCGTCGGCGCCGCCGTCGGCGCCGAGGCCGTGCACACCGAGACCGTCGTGCCCGGCACCGGCACACTGCACGCCGGCTGGCCGGCCGGCACCCCCGAACTACCCGGCGACCTGACCACCGAGATGCTCGCCGCCCGCCCCGGCCACCTGCGGGTCCGCCCCGACGGCGGCATCTGGCTCGTCATCGGCGGCGACCCCGACTGCCCGCGCGGCTACCTCTACGTCCGCCGGCCCGGCGCGCCCGTCTGGACCGAGGCCGAGCAGCGCCTGCTCAGCGGCGTCGTCCGCGAGATCGAACGCGCCCTTCGCCAGCTCAGCCTCCAGGACAAGCAGGCCCGCCTGATCACCGAGCTACGGATGCTCGACCAGCGCAAGGACGTCTTCATCCAGACCGTCACCCACGAGCTGCGCACCCCGCTGACCAGCATCCTCGGCTACACCGAGATGATCACCGACGAGGACGGCGGCGAACTCACCACCATCCAGCAGCGCGCCCTCAACGCCATCCTGCGCAACGCCCACCGCCTGCACGACACGATCGGTGACCTGATCCTGCTCGACCGGCCCGGCCAGGAGGCCACCGGGCACCCCGACGTCCTCGACCTGGCCGGCCTGGCCATGGTGGTCCGGGGCGAGCTCGCCAACGCGGCCAAGGCCAAGGAACTCACCGTCACCTTCGACGCCGAGGAGGGATGGGTACGGGGTGACCGCACCCAGCTCCAGCGGGCCCTGCGCAAACTCATGGAGAACGCGATCAAGTTCACCCCCGCCGGGGGCAGCGTCGACTGTCACCTGACGGCCGACGCGCGCTCGGTCTCGGTCTCCGTCACCGACACCGGCATCGGCATCCCGGCCGAGGACGTGCCCGGGCTGTTCACCCCGTTCCACCGGGCCGGCAACGCCATGGACCAGGCCGTGCAGGGCCCCGGGCTGGGGCTGGCCATCGTCCGTGACATCGTCCGCGACCACGGCGGCACCATCGCCGTGCAGTCCGTCGTCGGCCGGGGCAGCACGTTCACCGTCACCCTGCCGGCCGCCCCGGCACCGGCCGAACCGCGCTCACCCGCTCGCGTCTGAGCCCGTCCAGGTCGGTGCGGTGGGTGATCAGCAGGACGGTACGGTCCCCGGCCGCCGCCAGCAGATCCCGGGTCAGGGCCGCCGCCGTGGCGTCGTCCAGGTGCTCGGTCGGCTCGTCGAGGATCAGCACCCGCGCATCGGTCAGCAGCAGCCGGGCCAGCGCCAGACGCCGCCGCTGCCCACCGGAGAGCGCCATCCCGTGCTCGCCGACCAGCGTCTCCAGCCCGCCCGGCAGCGTGTCCACCCAGTCCAGCAGCCGGGCCGCGGCCAGCGCGTCACGCAGCTGCGCCACCGTCGCGTCCGGGCGGGCGATCCGCAGGTTGGCACCGATCGTGGTGTCGAACAGGTAGGAGTCCTCCGGCAGATACCCGACCACCCGTCGAACCTCGTCGGCCGGGAGGTCACGCAGGTCGACGCCGTCCATCGTGACCCGGCCCGCCCCCGGATCGAGAAACCGCACCAGCAGCGCGGCGACCGTGCTCTTGCCCGAGCCGCTCGGGCCGGTCAGCGCGACCCGCGCGCCGGGCGGCAGCACGAGGTCGACACCGCTCACCGCCGTCCGCCCCGCGACCCAGCCCGCGGTCACGCCTTCGACCCGCAGTTCCGGCACCGCCGCGCTGCCCCTCCCGGCGACGACTCCCGGCTCCGGGCCCGTCGCGGCAGCCCTTCCTGGAGCGGTGACCCGGGCGGCCGGACCGGTCAGCGGGTCGGGGGCGCTCCAGATCTCGGCGAGGCGGCGCAGCGACGCGCGGGCCGTCGCCCAGTGCTGAGCGGCGGCCGGCAGCGGCCCGGCGATCTCGAACACCGCCAGCGGCGTCAGTGTCACCAGCGCCAGCAGCTCACCGCGCAGAGCACCGGAACGCACCGCGAACGCCCCCGCGACCAGGCCCGCGAGCACGGCCGCCCCGGTGGCGAGAGCGGTGGTCGCGGCGCCCAGCCCCGCGGTCGCGGCCGAACGGCGGGACACGGAGGTCAGCCGGGTGTCGACCTCGGCGAGCCGGTCGAGGCGGTCGCGCGCGGCGCCGTACGCGATCAGGTCGGGCAGACCGTGCAGCAGATCGACGACGCCGGTGTTCAGTTCGGCGCGCAGCGGAGCCAGCCGCCCGTCGGCCCGCCGCGCCGCCGCCCGCTGCATCATCGGCACACCCACGGCCGTCACCAGCAGCGCCACCGCCAGCACCAGCCCGGCCACCGGCACCAGCGCGCCGACCACCAGCACCGACGCCGAGCCGACGACGGCCGCCACCGCGTACGGCAGGACCACCCGGGTGACCAGGTCGAGAACGGCGTCGACGTCGGAGGCGAGCCGCCGGGCCAGGTCCGCACGCCGGAAGTCGGCCAGGCCCGCCGGTGCCAGCCGCTCCAGGCGCTCGAACAGCCGCACCCGCACATCGGCGAGGACCCGGAACGCCGCATCGTGCCCGAACAGCCGTTCCAGATACCGCAGCACGCCCCGGCCGAGTCCGCACGCGCGCACCGCGACGATCGCCACCATCAGGTGCAGAACCGGCGGATGCAGCGCGGCCCGCGAGATCAGCCAGGCCGACACGGCGGTCAGCGCCACGGCGGCCCCGGAGGCGCCCACCCCGGCGATCAGCGCGAGTCCGAGCCGCCCCGCCGCCGGCCGGATCAGCCCGCAAAGGCCGAGCCCGTCCTCCCTGTAGCGGCCGCCGTCCGTTCGCGAGCGGCCGGCGGCCTGAAATGCGGTGGTCATGCCGGTACCAGCTCTCCGGTCAGGCGGATCTCACGGTCGGCGAGCGCGATCAGTTCCGGACGGTGAGCCGCGATGATCACGGTCCGTCCGAGGGCCAGGTGACGGATCGCGTCCATCACTCCGGCCGCGGTGCCGGTGTCGAGATTGGCGGTCGGCTCGTCGAGCAGCACGATCGGCGCATCCCGCAGAAATGCCCGGGCCAGCGCGATCCGTTGCCGCTGCCCGGCCGAGAGCCCGGTCCCGGCGTCCCCGAGCTCGGTGGCGTAGGCCTCCGGCAACGCGGCAACGAACCCGTCCGCCCCGGCCGCCCGCGCCGCCGCCACGACCTCCGGACCCTGGGCATCATCGGTCAGCGCGATGTTCCGGAAGACCGACGCCGCGAACAGGTGCGGCCGCTGCGGGACCCACGCGATCCGTCGGCGCCAGGCCTCCAGGTCAAGATCATGAAGGGGTACGCCGTCCACGCTCACCCGTCCTGACGAGGCGGTCACCCAGCCCAGCAGTACGGCGAGAGCGGTCGATTTCCCGCAGCCGGACGGCCCGGTCAGCGCCACGACCTCACCCGGCCGGATCGTCGCGTCCAGACGCAGTGCCGCTCCGGCGCGCCCCGGGAACCGCACCTCGACGTCCTCGAAGACGATGTCCCCGTCCCGCGGCGCGATCGTCCCCGCCGCCGGCAGTGGTGTCTCCAGGATCGTGAACACCTCCTCGGCCGCGGCCAGCCCTTCCGCGCTCGCGTGATAGTTGGCGCCGACCTCCCGCAACGGCCGGTAGGCCTCCGGCGCCAGGATCAGCACGAGCAGCGCCGTCGACAGTCCGAGGTCACCGTGCACCAGGCGCAGCCCGATGCCGACCGCGACGAGCGCCACCGACAGGGTGGCCAGCAGCTCCAGCACCAGCGACGACAGGAACGCCGTCCGCAGCGTCCGCATGGTGTGCCGCCGCTGGTCGTCGCTGATCCGCCGGATGATCCCGGCCTGTGCCCGGGCCCGCCCGAACAGCTTGAGCGTCGGCAGCCCGGCGACCACGTCGAGGAAGTGGTGCGACAGCCGCGCGAGCAGCCGGAACTGCCGCCGGTTCTGCGCCTCGGTGTGCATCCCCACGAGCGCCATGAACAGCGGGATCAGCGGCAGAGTGACAGCGATCGTGACGGTGGCGATCAGGTCGGCCGGCAGAAGCCGCGCCAGCAGCATCCCCGGCACCAGCACCGCGAGCACCAGCTGCGGCAGATATCGAGCGAAGTAGGCGTCGAGCGCATCCAGCCCGTCACCGGCCAGCGCCGCGATCTCGCCGGCGCCCCGGGCGGTCCCCACCGTTTCTCCGCCGGCCGGGGCCGTCGCCGCCGGTCCGCGGGCGGCGATGTGGGCCAGGAGACGGCCGCGGAGCTGGCTCTTCACCGCGGCCGCGCTCCGGGCCGAGGTCACCTCCTGGAGCCAGGCCACTGCCGCGCGGGCCAGGACGGTCAGCGCGAGCCCGGCGATCGCCGGGACGGCCGCGCCGCCGGGCAGCGTCACCGTGACCGCGGCGACGTCGGCGCCGTCCAGGAACACCGCGGTGATCCCGTCGGCCAGGAGGACAGCCTGCGTGATCAGCAGCGCGGCGTGAACGAGGCCGAGGACGACGGTGGCGGCCAGGTAGGCCCGGGTCGCCCGGGCGTACCCGAGCAGGCGGGGGTCGAGTGGCTTCATCGAGGTCCTTCCGGGAGGAACGGGGGTCTCGCCCGCGGCGACGCGTGCCGGGGGTCAGGTGGGGATGTCGCTGAGCTTGAGGCGCTTGCGGAACACCCAGTAGGTCCAGCCCTGGTACAGCAGGACGATCGGGGTGAACGCCGCGGCCACCCAGGTCATGACGGTCAACGTGTAGGGGGTCGACGACGCGTTGCCGACGGTCAGGCTGTTGGCCGTGTCGATCGTGGACGGCATGACGTTCGGGAACAGCGTCACGAACAGGGCCGCCACCGCCAGCACGATCGTCGCGCCGGTCGCCGCGAACGCCCAGCCCTCACGCCGTGAGCGGGTGAGGAGCACCGCGCCGGTCAGCGACAGGGCGGCCAGGACGGACAGGGCGATACCGAAGCCGTCCAGGTTGGCGATGCCGGTCCAGATCAGGAACGCCGCGGCGATCGGGACGGTGACGAGTGCCAGTCGTGCGGCGAGCCGGCCGGCTTCCGTACGCATCGGGCCGTCGGTCTTCAAAGCGAGGAACACGGCACCGTGCAGGGTGAAGAGCGCGAGTGTCGTCAGCCCGCCGAGCAGCGCATACGGGTTGAGCAGGTTGAAGAATCCGCCTGCGTACTCGTGGTTCGCGTCGAGGGGCACACCGCGCAGGATGTTGGCGAACGCGACACCCCAGAGGATCGCCGGGATCAGGCTGCCCCAGAAGATCGCCAGGTCCCAGCCCCGTTTCCAGGCCGCCGACGAGCGTTTGCCGCGGTACTCGAAGGCGAGCCCGCGCACGATCAACGCGACCAGGATCAGCAGCAACGGCAGGAAGAACCCGGAGAACAGGGTGGCGTACCACTCGGGGAACGCCGCGAACGTGGCGCCGCCGGCGACGAGCACCCAGACCTCGTTGGCGTCCCAGACCGGGCCGATGGTGTTGATGGCGAGACGGCGCGACCGGTCATCGCGGCCGAGGACCGGCAGCAGGATGCCGACGCCGAAGTCGAAGCCTTCGAGCAGGAAGTATCCGGCCCAGAGGACGCCGATCAGAATGAACCAGACGGTGGTGAGTTCCATGACCCCTCAGTAAGCGAACGCGAGCGGTTTGTCGGCGTCGTCGGTTTCCGGGGCGATCTCCGGAGCCCCGGCGGCCGCGTATTTCAGGAAGAGCCCGATCTCGATGACCGCGAGGATCCCGTAGAGAACGGTCAGGACGATCAGTCCGGTGGCCGCCTCGCCGGTGGAGACCGAGGGCGAGCCTGAATCAGCCGTCTTGAACAGGCCGAACACCGTCCACGGCTGCCGGCCCATCTCGGTGAAGATCCATCCGAACGAGTTGGACAGCAGCGGCATCGCCACCGTGGCGACCGCCGCGATCCACAGCCATCGGGACCGCGGGCTGCGCGAACCCCGGGTGAACCACAGTGCCGCCGCCGCGATCACCATGGCCAGCGCCCCGAACCCGATCATCAGCCGGAACGACCAGTAGGTGACCGGCACGTTCGGCACGTAGTCACCTTCGCCGTATTTCGCGGCGTACTCGGCCTGGAGATCGTTGATGCCCTCGACCTCACCGGACGGGTCACCGGTGGCCATGAAGGACAGGAGCGACGGGATCCGTACCGAATAGAGCTCCTCTGATCCGTCGAGGGACCCGACCGTGAAGATCGAGAAGGACGCGGACGAGGTGTTCTCGTAGAGGGCCTCGGCGGCCGCCATCTTCATCGGCTGCTGCTCGGTCATCACCCGCGCCTGCAGGTCACCGGTGATCAGCACGCCAAGCCCGGCGATCAGCACCACCCACGCGCCGAGCCGCAGCGACGGCCGGAACACGTCGTCCTGATTCCCGCGCCGCAGGTGCCAGGCACTGACCGCGAGCAGCAGCGCGCCCGCGGTTAGGAAACAGGCGGTGATCGTGTGCGGGAACGTGACGAGCGTCGTGGAGTTGGTGAGCACCGCCCAGATGCTGGTCAGCTCGGCCCGGCCGTCGCCCATGGTCCAGCCGACCGGGTGCTGCATCCACGAGTTCGCGGCCAGGATGAAGTAGGCCGACATCATCGTGCCGATCGACGCGATCCAGATCGTCGCCAGGTGCACACGCTTGGGCAGCCGGTCCCAGCCGAAGATCCACAGGCCGAGGAACGTGGACTCCAGGAAGAACGCGAGCAGCCCCTCGATGGCGAGCGGCGCACCGAAGATGTCGCCTACGAAGCGTGAGTAGGCCGACCAGTTCATGCCGAACTGGAACTCCTGCACGATGCCGGTCACGACACCGATCGCGAAGTTGATCAGAAAGAGCTTTCCCCAGAACTTCGTGGCCCTCAGGTAATTCTCTTTACCGGTGCGCACCCACGCGGTCTGCAGGCCGGCCACGAGCGCCGACAGCCCGATCGTTATCGGAACGAAGATGAAGTGGTACACGGTGGTTATTCCGAATTGCCACCGCGAAAGATCGAGCGCGTCCACTGGCGTCCTTTCCCCGACGTCGATGCCCACTCTTGACCAGGGACTTCACGCACGATCAGGGCCGAAGGTCCCGATCGATGGGAACAGGAGACAGGTTCCGGAAGGCCCTCGGAGATCGCTGAGAACGGAAACATGAGACGCGTAGCGTGATTTCGTGGATCTGCACACCGTCACCGAAGTCATCAGCCCTGCCCAGCCCGGTCAGTGGCGGCCCGGCGACGCCTGGATGGGTGGGGGGACCGCCCTTCTCGGCGAGCCGCGCCCGCACGTGACCCGGCTCCTGGACCTGGCCGCCGCCGGCTGGCCACCGGTCACCGTCCGTGACGACGGAGTCGAGATCGCGGCCACCTGCACCATCGCCGAGCTCGCCGACAAGCTCGGGCGGCACGGCATCGTGCTGCAGTGCTGCCACGCGTTCCTGGCCTCGTTCAAGATCTGGAACGTGGCCACGGTCGGCGGCAACCTCTGCGCCGCGCTCCCGGCCGGGCCGATGATCTCGCTGGCCGTGGCCCTCGACGGGACGTGTGTGCTGGTCGGGCCGGACGGCGGCGAACGGCGGGTGCCCGCGGCCGACTTCGTGACCGGCGAGGGGACGACCGTGCTGCGCGACGGTGAGTTCCTCCGGGCCGTGCACATCGCCTCAGGTCCGCTGGGGGCTCGTACGGCGTACCGCAGAGGGTCCTTGCATCGTCATGGCCGATCGGCCGTCCTGGTGATCGGCCGGGCCGACCCGGACGGCGCTGTGTCACTGACGGTGACCGCCGCGACCCGCCGGCCGTACGTCTTCCGTTTCCCCTCGCCGCCGTCGGCGGCCGAGGTGGAGGCCGCGCTCGAAACGATTCCGGTTGCCGACCACGTCGACGACGTGCACGGCCGGCCGGTCTGGCGGCGTCACCTGACCCGCCACTACGCGCTCCAGATCAGGGCCGAACTCGTCTCCTGACCAGGTACTTCCGGCTGCACCCGGCGGCCGGCAGGAAGGCAAGACACATGACCATCGAGATCAACGGAACATCGCACGACCGCACCCCACGGCCCGGCCAGTGCCTGCGCACCTACCTGCGCGAGGAGGGGTGCTTCGGGGTCAAGAAGGGCTGCGACGCCGGCGACTGCGGCGCGTGCACCGTGCACGTCGACGGCAAACCGGTGCATTCTTGCGTCTACCCGGCCTTCCGGGCACAGGGGCGCAGCGTGACGACGATCGAGGGCCTCGCCGGCCCTTCGGGCCTGCATCCGGTCCAGCAGGACTTCCTCGACGCACAGGGTTTCCAGTGCGGCTTCTGCACCGCCGGCATGATCATGACGACCGCGGCCCTCACCGACGACCACCGCGCCGACCTGCCGCGATCCCTCAAGGGCAACCTCTGCAGATGTACGGGCTATCGCGCCATCACCGACGCGGTCAACGGCAGGCCGTCGGCCGTATGCCCGGCAAGGGGCTCCGCCGTCGGATCGAACCTCGGCGCCCCCGCCGGGCCACAGGTGGTCACCGGAACCGCCCGCTACACGTTCGACCTCGACGTCCCCGGGATGCTGCACCTCAAGGTGCTGCGCTCCCCGCACGCCCACGCCCGGATCCTGTCGATCGACACGTCCGACACGCTCGCCGTGCCCGGGGTGGAGGCCGTCCTCACCCACAAGGACGCCCCCGACCGGCTGTTCTCCACCGCCCAGCACGAGAACGAGGCCGAGGACCCGTACGACACCCGCGTCCTCGACGAGATCGTCCGCTTCATCGGCCAGCGGGTCGCGGCCGTCGTCGCCACCTCCGAGGCCGCCGCCGAGGAGGGCGTCCGGCGGCTGCGCGTGGAGTACGAGGTGCTGCCCGCGGTGATCGACCCGGAACTCGCGATGGAACCGGGCGCGCCGCTCGTGCACGCCGGCAAGGGGATCGCCGAGGGCATCGTGCGGGTGGACGCCAACGTGGTGGGGGAGTTGCACGCCGGGATCGGTGACGTCGAGGCCGGGTTCGCGTCCGCCGACGCCGTCTACGAGGCGACGTTCCGTACCCCGCGCGTGCAGCACGCCAGCCTGGAGACACACGGCGCGGTCGGGTGGCTCGACGATGACGACCGCCTGGTCATCCGGTCCAGCACGCAGACGCCGTTCCTGACCCGGCGGGCCGTCTCCCGGCTCTTCGGACTGTCCCGCGACCGGGTCCGGGTGGTCGCCGGACGGGTCGGCGGTGGCTTCGGCGGCAAGCAGGAGATGCTGGTCGAGGACCTGGTGGCGATGGCCGTGCTGCGGACCGGCCGGCCCGTCAAATGGGAGTACACCCGGGCCGAGCAGTTCACCGCGGCCACCACCCGGCATCCGTTCGTCATCACCGTGAAAGCCGGGGCCACCCGTGCCGGGGAGATCACCGCGCTGCAACTGAACGTGCTGGTGAACACCGGCGCCTACGGCAACCACGGCCCGTCGGTGATGCACCACGGCTGCCACGAGACCGTCGCCGTCTACAAGTGCGCCAACATCCGGACCGACGCCGTCACCGTCTACACCAACACCGTGCCGGCCGGGGCGTTCCGCGGCTACGGGCTCGGCCAGGTCACCTTCGCCGTCGAACAGGTCGTCGACGAGCTCGCCCGCATGATCGGCATGGACCCGGTCACGTTCCGGGAACTCAACGTGGTCCGTCCCGGTGACGACCTCACCGCCCCCGGCGGGCACGTCCCCGACCTGGGCATCGCCAGTTACGGCCTCGACCAGTGCCTCGACCGGATGCGGGCCGCCGCTGCCACCGTCGACGAGGCCCCGCCCGGCTGGCTCGTCGGTGAGGGCATGGCGATCGCGATGATCGCGGCCGGCCCGCCCGGCGGGCACTTCGCCGACGCGACCGTCACCCTGCTCACCGACGGCCGCTACGAGCTGGCCGTCGGCACCGCCGAATTCGGCAACGGCAGCACCACCGTGCACGCCCAGATCGTCGCCGACGAACTCCGCACCACCCCCGACCGGGTCGTCATCCGCCAGTCCGACACCGACGTGGTCCGCCACGACACCGGCGCCTTCGCCTCCACCGGCGTCGTCGTCGCCGGCCAGGCCGTCCTCCGCGCCGCCCGTGCCCTGCGCGCCCGCATCCTCGCCGCCGCCGAACGCTCACCCTCCGAGATCGGCTGCCTCACCGCCGACAGCGTCGCCGGCATCAGCCTGGCCGGCCTCGCGCCACTGAGCGAGAGCGGACATTTCGACGGTACGCCGCGGTCGGTCGCCTTCAATGCCCAGTGGTTCCGTGTGGCCGTCGACCCGGACACCGGCGAACTGCGCATCCTGCGGTCCGTGCACAGCGCCGATGCCGGCACCGTGATGAACCCGCTCCAGCTCCGTGGCCAGATCGAGGGCGGCGTCGCCCAGGCCCTCGGCGCCACCCTCGCCGAACACGTCGACATCGACGCGTCCGGCCAGGTCACGACCGCCGCATTCCGGCAGTACCACCTGCCCACGTTCGCCGACGTCCCGCAGACCGAGGTCCACTTCGCGCAGACCACCGACACGATCGGGCCGCTCGGCGCCAAGTCGATGAGCGAATCGCCGTACAACCCGGTGTCGCCCGCCCTGGGAAACGCCCTCCGCGACGCCATCGGCGTCCGTCTCACCGACCTGCCCTACACGGCCGACCGCATCTGGCAGGCCATGCAGCCCTGACACCCGCCCGGCCCCGGCGGTCCGCCGCCGGGGCCGGTCTGAGTGGGTGGTGAGGGATCGGTTGCGGTTTGTGGGGAAGGGGCTAGATTGCGGCTAAGGTGATCGATGGACCTGGATGGCTGCCATGTTTGAACAGCTCACGATCGTGACTGATCCGGTGGCGGGATCTGTTGCGCTGTCGGCGATCTTTGCCTCGTTGTCGCTGGTCACGCTGTTTGTTCTGCTTGGCGTGCTGCGGATGCGGGCCTGGCTGGCCGGGCTGATCTCGCTCGGTGTGGCGCTCGTCGTGGCGGTGGTCGTGTATGCGATGCCGGTGGGGCAGGCTCTGCTGTCGGCGACCGAGGGGGCGGCGTTCGGGTTCTTTCCGATTCTGTGGATCGTCATCAATGCCATATGGGTGTACAACTTGACCGTCGTCAGTGGGCACTTCGATGTGCTGCGCCGGTCGATGGAGCGGGTCAGCCCGGACATGCGGGTTCAGGCGATCATCGTGGCGTTCTGTTTCGGGGCGCTGCTGGAGGCGCTCGCCGGATTCGGGACGCCGGTCGCGGTGACCGTGGTGATGCTGATGGCGCTCGGGTTCCGGCCGTTGCAGGCGGCGGCGGTGGCGCTGATCGCGAATACGGCGCCGGTCGCGTTCGGGGCGCTGGCCACGCCGATCGTCACCCTGGGGACGGTCACGTCGGGTGCGGTCGCTGATCCGCGGCTCACCACCGACACACTGGGCGCGATGGTCGGCCGGCAGACTCCGGTGCTCGCGGTGGTCGTACCCCTCGTGCTCGTGGCTGTCGTCGACGGGCGCCGGGGTGTGCGGCAGACCTGGCCGGTCGCTCTCGTCGCGGGGTTGACCTTCGGTGTCGCGCAGTTCGTCGCGTCGAACTTCATCTCGGTGCCGCTGACCGACATCGTCGCCGCCCTGGTCTCGGCGGCCGCTGTCGTTCTGCTGCTGCGGGTGTGGCGGCCGTCCGCCTCGCCCGATCTGCACGCGACCGCCGCCGGGGAGAGCGTGACGCAGGCGGGGATGCGGGGGACCGGCGAGGCGGGGACGCGGGGGACCGGTGAGTCGGGGGCGGAGCCGGCCGGGGTGCGGGAGGGCGGCGGGGTCCGGGTGGGGGCGGGAGCGGTGCGGCGGGATCCGGCCGGGGAGGTGGTGCGCGCTTATGCGCCGTACCTCATCATCATCGCGATCTTCTCCGTCGCGAACCTCGCGCCGGTCCGGAAAGCCCTGGCCGCCGAACCGTGGACGGTGATCTTCGCCTGGCCGGGCCTGGATGTGCTCGGTGCGAACGGCAAGCCGCTGGCCTCGACGAACTTCACGTTCGGGTGGCTTCCGGCGGCCGGCACGCTGATGATCGTCGCCGGGATCCTGACGGCGTTCGTGTTGCGGGTGCGGCCGGGTGCCGCGGTGCGGGCCCACGGCCGGACCTATGTGGAGCTGCGGCACGCGATCGTGACGGTGATGGCGGTGCTGGCGCTGGCGTACGTGCTGAACCAGTCGGGTCAGACGGCGACGCTCGGTGCGTTCTTCGCGCAGGCGGGTGGCCTGTTCGTGTTCCTGTCGTCGATCCTCGGGTGGATCGGCGTGGCGGTGACCGGTTCCGATACGTCGGCGAATGCGCTGTTCGGGGCGTTGCAGGTGCAGACGGCGGTGAACACGGGGCTGGATCCGGTGTTGCTGGCGGCGGCGAACTCCTCGGGTGGGGTGCTCGGCAAGATGATCAGCCCGCAGAACCTGGCGATCGCCGCGTCGGCGGTCGGGATGGCGGGCCGGGAGGGCGACATCTTCCGCCGGGTGGTCGGCTGGAGTCTGGGGTTGCTGCTGGTCATGTGTGTTCTGGTGACGTTGCAGGCGACGCCGGTGCTGGACTGGACGGTGCCGTGACGGCGTAGCGGCCGGGGCTGATGCCGAGGATGCGTTTGAAGTGCCGGTTGAGGTGCGGCTGGTCGTGGAATCCGCTGCCGGTGGCGACGTCGCGTAGCGGTGCGCCGGTGAGGATGAGCCGGCGGGCGACGTCGACGCGGCGGGAGATCAGGTACTGGTGCGGTGCCATGCCGAAGCGGTGCACCCGGGAGACGGCCTGGTGGAGGGCGCGGTCGGTGATGGCGGGCGTGTCGACGCTGGCGCCGACGAGGCGGGCCGGGAGCTGGTCCTGTTCGAGGTAGAGGACGCGTTTGCGGAAGCCGCCGGGGCGTGCCGAGGTGCCGTTGTGGGGGACGTGCGGTGGCAGGACGGTGACCAGGTCGCCGTAGGCGCCGCGCTCGTGGCGGTCCAGGTCGTAGCGGACGGCACCGTCGTCGACCAGGAGCACGGTCCAGGTGTCGTGGGCGTGCATGGGGTAGGCGTGGTCGTCGAAGTGGGCGTGCAGGATCTCGGCCACGCCGGTCAGTGGTGGCCGCCAGGCTTCCAGGCGGTGCACGTCAAAATCGTACAAGACCTGGTGGGAGGCTTGTCGTGACGATGTGACGCATGAGGTTCGATAACAAGATCGCTGTGCTGCTGCGCGATGACCTGGCGCCGTGGCAGCGGCTGAACGTGACGGCTTTCCTGGTGTCCGGCCTGGGGTCGGTGGTGCCGGAGGTGGTCGGTCAACCGTATGTCGACGGCGGGGACGTGGCGTATCTGCCGATGTTCCGGCAGCCGGTGATGGTGTTCGAGGGCGGCAAGGAGCTGCTGTCGGCGGCGCACGCCCGTGGGCTGGGGCGGGTGCGGATGGCGGTGTTCACGTCGGATCTGTTCGCGACGGGGCACGACGCGGCGAACCGGGAGGCGGTGCGCGCGGTCGCGACGGGCGATCTGGATCTGGTGGGGATCGCCGTGTACGGGCCGCGCAACACCGTCGACAAGGTCGTCAAGGGCGCGTCGATGCACCCATGAGGTAGGTGGTGGTCTCCGCCTCCGGTCGCCGTGGTGCGGCCGGGGGCGGTTCGTCGTCGACCGGGTATCCGCAGCGGATCACCAGGTAGGGGTGGCAGGGCTCGCCGACGAGGGTGGCGAGCAGGCCGCGGGGCCAGGGTGCCTCGACGGGTTCGCTCATCGGGGAGCAGGCGAGGCCGCGGACGGTGGCGGTGAGCAGGAGGGCGGAGAGGGCCTCGCCGGCGCGGAACCAGTCGGCGGGGGTGTCGCCGGTGCCGTGCAGGACGAGGTACCGGGCGCCGATGTCGCCGTCGCCGGTGGCGGGGCCGTGCAGGGCGCGCATCGGTACGGGTCGGACGCCGCCGCCCGAGGAGGCACCGGTGGTCCAGTGGGCGACTTCGGCGGTGTGCCCGGGCCGGTGTGCGGCGTCCGAGGCGGCTCGGGCGATGGTGGCCGCGAGCAGGGGGATCTCGTCTCGGCGTACCAGGTGGGTGTGCAGTCCGTGGGTGGCGGCGACGCCGCGCAGTTCGGTGATGATCTCGTCGCTGGGGGTTTGGGCGCCGAAGGGGCGCCGGTCGGTGTGGCGCCGGGTGATGGCGGCGGCGAGGTCGGCGTCGCGCTGTTCGGCGGGGTTGCCGAGGACGAGGCGGGCGAGGGGGTCGTGGCCGCGTTCGACGAGGACGTCCCAGCCGAGGGCGTGGGCGGCGACGGTCGCGTGGTGCAGGGCGGCGCCGCAGCTGAGCAGGGTGAGGTGCTGCTGCGGGTCGACGTGGGGGAGCAGGCGCGCGGGGTCGGGACGGAGTTCGGCGGTGTGCCGGCCGATCCGCCACTGCCAGGGCTGTGTGTTGAGGATCGAGGGGGCGTGCCGGGCCAGGCGCGCCGCGTGGGCGAGGACTGCCGTCCGGGAGGTCATGGTCCTCAGCGTGGTCCCGGTGGGGCCATGTGGGGCAGGGCCGGAGGTCCCGAACCGTGCCTCCCGTTGATTAGTCGCTGTGGCCAACAAATACGATGATCCGCGCTCGTTACGGAACGTGCTAGCTGAACGCCTCTTCAGGGCAGTTCGTCGCCTCCTCGGTCACGGGGAGTGTTACGCAGCCGTTACGAACCCCCTCGTGAAACTCTCTCGTAAGAGTCGTATGTTGTCCGCAGCAACAAATCGAAAGCTTCGGAGGCCCGGCAGCGGGCCCGATAGAAAGGAGACGTCGAGGTGTCCAAGAACTTCCGGGTCCTCGCGTCCGTCGCTCTGGCCGCTACCCTGGCCGCGACCTCCGCTTGCAGCAGCACCCGCGACAGCGAGGAGTCGGGCTCCGGCTCCTCCACCTCGAACCTGATCGGCATCGCGATGCCGACCCGGAGCCTCGAGCGCTGGAACAACGACGGTGCGCACCTCGACGACCTGCTGAAGAAGGCCGGTTACACGACCTCGCTGCAGTTCGCCGACAACAAGGTCGACCAGCAGATCACCCAGCTCGAGAACATGATCAACCAGAACCCGAAGGTTCTGGTCGTGGCCTCGATCGACGGCACCGCGCTCGGCCCGGTGCTGGACAAGGCGGCCAAGGCGAACGTCAAGGTCATCGCCTACGACCGGCTGATCAACGGCAGCCCGAACGTGGACTACTACGCCACCTTCGACAACTACCTGGTCGGCAAGCTCCAGGGTCAGTTCATCGAGGAGAAGCTGGGCCTCAAGGACGGCAAGGGCCCGTTCAACCTCGAGCCCTTCGCCGGCTCGTCGGACGACAACAACGCCAAGTTCTTCTTCAACGGCGCGTGGGACGTCCTCAAGCCGTACGTCGAGAGCGGCAAGCTGGTCATCCAGTCCGGCAAGAAGATCGCCGGCGAGGAGGACTGGAAGACCGTCTCCATCACCGGCTGGAAGTCCGAGACCGCGCAGGCCGAGATGGACAACCGCCTGAACTCGTTCTACACCGGCGGCAAGAAGGTCGACGTCGTCCTGTCCCCGAACGACTCGCTGGCGCTGGGCATCGAGCAGTCGCTGGAGTCCAAGGGCTACAAGCCGGGCGTCGACTGGCCGATCATCACCGGTCAGGACGCTGACCTGGCGAACACCAAGAACATCCTCGCCGACAAGCAGTCGATGACGGTCTGGAAGGACACCCGGACCCTGGGCGACCAGGTCGCCAAGATGATCGACGGCATCGTCAAGGGCGGCACCGTCGAGACCAACGACACCAAGACCTACAACAACGGTGTCAAGGTCGTCCCGGCGTACCTGCTCCCGCCGGTCGTCGTCGTCAAGGACGACGTCAAGACCAAGCTCGTCGACTCGGGCTTCTACACCGCCGACAAGCTCGGCCTGTAGGTAGCAACTCCGGCCGGGCCCACCTTCTGCGGGCCCGGCCGGTCCCGGCCGGACTCTGGTTTCGTCTCACCTAGAGCAAGCGAGTTGTGCGATGGACAACGACACGACCCCGATCCTGGAGATGCGGGGGATCACCAAGACCTTCCCGGGCGTCAAGGCGCTCTCGGACGTCACGCTGAGCGTGGCCCGCGGGGAGGTCCACGCCATTTGCGGTGAGAACGGTGCGGGCAAGTCGACCCTGATGAAGGTGCTCAGTGGTGTCTACGGGCACGGCACCTATGAGGGCGACATCGTCTTCGAGGGCGAGACCTGCAAGTTCAGGACGACCCGTGACTCCGAGGAGCGCGGCATCGTCATCATCCACCAGGAGCTCGCGCTCAGCCCGTACCTGTCCATCGCGGAGAACATCTTCCTGGGCAACGAGCGGGCCAGGGGCGGCGTCATCAACTGGGCGCAGACCAACCGGCAGGCTGCCGACCTGCTGAAACGGATCGGCCTGGACGAGCAGCCGGACACCAAGATCATGGACATCGGTGTCGGCAAGCAGCAGCTCGTCGAGATCGCCAAGGCCCTGTCCAAGCGGGTCAAGCTGCTCATCCTCGACGAGCCCACCGCGGCACTGAACGACGAGGACAGCGCTCACCTGCTGGAGCTGCTGCGTCAGCTCAAGGCCGAGGGCATCACGTCCATCATCATCTCGCACAAGCTCAACGAGATCGCCGCGATCGCCGACAGCACGACGATCATCCGTGACGGGCAGAGCATCGAGACTCTCGACATGCACGGCGCCGAGCCGGTCTCCGAGGACCGCATCATCCGCTCGATGGTCGGCCGTGACCTGGAGAACCGCTACCCCGACCACGTGTCGACGGTCGGCGAGGAGATCCTGCGGATCGAGAACTGGACCGTGCACCACCCCAACGACCCGAGCCGGGTCGTCGTCGACGACGCGTCGCTGAGCGTGCGCGCCGGCGAGATCGTCGGGATCGCCGGGCTGATGGGCGCCGGCCGTACCGAGCTGGCGATGAGCGTGTTCGGGCACAGCTACGGCACCGGGATCTCCGGCCGGCTGTTCCTGCACGGCAGGCCGGTGTCGATCACGAACGTGGCCGCGGCCATCGAGCACGGCATCGCGTACGCGACCGAGGACCGCAAGCACTACGGCCTCAACCTGATCGAGGACATCAAGCGCAACACCACCGCGGCGCGGCTGAAGAAGATCTCCCGCCTCGGTGTCGTGAACTCCGCCAAGGAGGTCACCATCTCCGAGCAGTTCCGCAAGGACATGCGCACCAAGACGCCCAGCGTCGACGTGCAGGTCGGCAAGCTGTCCGGCGGCAACCAGCAGAAGGTCGTGCTGAGCCGGTGGCTGTTCGCCGAGCCGGAGGTGCTGATCCTCGACGAGCCGACGCGGGGCATCGACGTCGGCGCCAAGTACGAGATCTACGAGATCATCAACCGGCTCGCCGACTCCGGCAAGGCCGTCATCGTGATCTCTTCCGAGCTGCCCGAGCTGCTCGGCATCTGCGACCGGATCTACGCGATGAGCCAGGGGCGCATCACCGGTCAGCTGCCCCGTGCGGAGGCCTCCCAGGAGAGCCTCATGCGTTACATGACCCAGGAGAAGAGCGGAGCAACACGGTGAGCGCGTCCACCACCCTTCCGGCGCCGGCGGCCTCGCCCGGCTCCGGGAAGAAGAAGACCGAGGGCGGCTCGCTCGCCGCCTACCTCGGCGGCAACCTGAAGCAGTACGTGATGGTCGCGGCCCTCGTCGTGATCACGCTGTACTTCCAGTTCGCGACCGACGGCCTGATGCTGCTGCCGAACAACGTCGTGTCGCTGATCCAGCAGAACGCGTACGTGTTCGTCCTGACCATCGGCATGGTCATGATCATCGTGGCCGGTCACATCGACCTGTCGGTCGGTTCGGTGGTCGCGTTCGTCGGCGGCATCACCGCGCTGATGATCATGGAGTGGGACATCGCCTGGCCGCTCGCGGTCGCGCTGTCGATCATCCTCGGCGGCATCGTCGGCGCGTGGCAGGGCTTCTGGGTCGCCTACGTCGGCATCCCGGCGTTCATCGTCACGCTCGGCGGCATGCTGCTGTTCCGTGGTCTGGCGATCTACTTCGTCGGCACCACCGTCGGCGGTCTGCCCACCGACTTCAACGCCCTCGCCAACGGGGCGCTGCCGAACTCGCTCGGGTTCATCGGCAACCTCGACTCGGTGACCGTGCTGATCGGTGCGATCGCCGCGGCCGGCCTGGTGATCAGCCAGGTCCGCACCCGCCGTGAGCTGGTCCGCAACGACCTGCGCACCGAGCCGTTCGCCGCGTTCATCGGCAAGATCGTCGTGTCGGTCGCCGCCGTCGGCTACCTCACCTGGCTGCTCGGCAACAGCGCCAGCGGCATGCCGATCGTGCTGATCATCGTCGCGTTCCTGGTGCTGCTCTACTCGTTCGTCATGAACAACACGATTTTCGGCCGGCACATCTACGCGATGGGCGGCAACCTGCCCGCCGCGATGCTGTCCGGCGTGAAGACCAAGCGGGTCAACTTCCTGCTGTTCGTCAACATGGGCCTGCTCGCCGGTGTCGCCGCGGTCATCACCACCGCCCGCGCCGGGTCGGCGGTCGCCGCCGCCGGGCAGAACTACGAACTCGACGCCATCGCCGCCGCCTTCATCGGCGGAACCGCGGTCAACGGCGGTGTCGGCAAGGTCACCGGCGCCATCATCGGCGCGCTCATCATGGGCGTACTCAACATGGGCCTGTCCATCATGAGCGTCGTGCCCGAGTGGCAGATGGTCATCAAGGGCCTGGTCCTGATCGCCGCCGTCGCGTTCGACATCCTGAACAAGCGGCGCGGCAAGTAGTCCTTCCGGGGGGAAGGAACAGCGCCGTCCGGCACCAGGCCGGGCGGCGCTGTTTACATTTCCGAGGCACCATGGACCGGCCACGATCTACTGAGGAGACCTTGATGACGAGCATCCCCGACGACCTGATCGACCTGCTGGAGCGGCCGCTCTTCGCGGACCTCGCGACGATCCGGGAGGACGGTACGCCGCAGGTCAACCCGATGTGGTATGCGTGGGACGGTGAGTTCCTCAAGTTCACGCACACGAACTACCGCAAGAAGTTCAAGAACATCACGGCCAACCCGGCGGTCGCCATCTCGATCATCGACCAGGACAACCCGTACCGGTATGTCGAGATCCGTGGTGTCGTCGACCACATCGACCCCGACCCGACCGGCGCGTTCTTCGTCGAGCTGGCCAAGCGCTACGACGCCCCGTTCGGCACGGCCGTGCCCAAGGACGCCGCCGACCGCGTGATCATCTACGTGCGGCCGACGTTCGCCGGCGGGCACTGAGCCGGGCGGTCATCGAGCTGGGCCGCCGCCCCGACCGGGTTGATCGCCCACCCCAACGGGTCGCGTTCACCGTCGCCGCCGTCCTGCGCGAGGAGGACCGCCGCGGGCGCTGCACCACCACGGGTTCCGGTCCGGCGACCGGAACCCGGAGCGGCCACTGCTGCTGCCCGACAGCGGCGGCGGGGGAGGGCGGCGCTTCGACGTGGCGCACTGGGTGTGGCCGCTGCCGCCGGCGGGGCCGCTGACCTTCTTCGTCGCCTGGCTCGGCTACCGCATCGACGAGTCCGGCACCGAGATCGACGCCACGGTGCTGCACGAGGCGGCCGCACGGGCGATCATCCTGGAGTGACGCCACGACGGTGCAGCGCTCCTCCCCGAAGGCTGCCGCCGGCCGACGGGATCGATGCCGCGGTGCTGCGGTTCTCCTCGAACGCTGCCGCCGGCCGGCGGGACCGGTGTCACGGTGCTGCGCGAGGCTGCGGTGCCTCTCGGGCCGACGCCTCGGACGGCGGATCGAGGCAGGAGGTTTCCCGGAGCGACGCCTCGCCCCGGCGGCCGCGTTGCGGCCTTGCGCCGTCGCCACGTCGCGGTGACCTCACGGTTCGTCGTGGGTTGCGGTTGGTGACGGCTCCGGGCGTACGACCAAACGGTGTTGATCTTATGATGACGCGATGTCGTCGCCGGGAATCGTGCTGGACCAGGAGTTATTGACCGCCGCTGTCGAGGCGGCCGGCTTCATGCCGGCCGACGAGGGGCGCGCGCTCGCCGAGGCCGCGCTCGCCGCACCCGACGGTCCGATCCTGGAGGTCGGCAGCTACCTGGGCAAATCGACGCTGTACCTCGCCGCTGCGGCCCGGGCCCGGGGCGGGAAGGTCGTGACCGTCGACCACCACCGGGGCTCCGAGGAGCACCAGGTGGGATGGGAGTACCACGATCCGGGACTCGTCGACCCGCACCTCGGCAAGATCGACAC
The DNA here is from genome assembly GCF_042650585.1 of Actinoplanes subglobosus. Taxonomy (NCBI): domain Bacteria; kingdom Bacillati; phylum Actinomycetota; class Actinomycetes; order Micromonosporales; family Micromonosporaceae; genus Actinoplanes; species Actinoplanes subglobosus. Next base: position 154,891 of record NZ_JBHSBL010000041.1, on the reverse strand, counting down.
GCTGCCCGGTTTCCGGCGGGCGATCGCCGCGGCCGGCGCCGAGGACGTCGTCGTGGCCGTCGTCGCCCGGGCCGAGGAGTTCGCGGCGCTGTGGGCGGCACCGCTGGCGTTCCTGTTCCTGGACGGCAGCCACACCGACGAGTCCGCGCAGCGTGACCTGGCGTCCTGGACGCCGCACCTGGCGGCCGGAGGGGTCCTCGCCATCCACGACGTGTTCCCCGACCCGGCCGACGGTGGGCAGGCGCCCTACCGGATCTACCGCAAGGCGCTCGAATCCGGCGACTACGTGGAGCTCACCGGCTGCGGTTCGCTGCGACTTCTTCGGCGATCCCCGGCGTCCTGAAGATCCCCGACCGTGGGTGCGCCGCATGCAGGGCGTCGACGGCCAGCACCACCGCCGCCGCCGTCCACGTGGTCCGCTCCACCGGCCAGCGCACCCCGTCGGTGAGCACCAGCCCCGTCCAGTAGGAGCCGTCCTCCTCCCGCAGGTGCTGCATCGCCGCGACCAGCTCGGTCGCGGCGTCCCGGTCACCGAGCGCGTCCAGCGCCAGCGCCAGCTCGCACGTCTCCGCACCGGTCACCCACGGCCGGTCGGAGACGCAGCGGGCACCACGGCCCGGCACCACGAACTCGTCCCACCGGTCCCGTAGCCGCTGCTTCGCCGCTTCACCGCGAAGCGCGCCGCCGAGCACCGGGTAGTACCAGTCCATCGAGAACCGGTCCTTGTCGGCGAACGCCGCCGGATGCTTGCCGATCGCCTGCTTTCGGATGGCGTTCGCCAGCAGGTCGGCGGCCAGATCCCAGTCCGGCTGCGGCTCACCCACCCGGTCGGCGATCGCCACACCACAGCGCAGCGCCTGATGAATGCTCGACGACCCGGTCAGCAGCGCCACCTCGTCACCGGCCGCCCACCAGATCTCCCCACCCGGCGCCTGACAGCCGGTCACGAAATCCAGCGCCCCGCGGATCGCCGGCCACATCCGGACCAGGAAGTCCTCGTCGCCGGTGCACAGGAAATGATGCCAGCAGCCGACCGCCAGATAGGCGGCGTGATTGGTCTCGGCCGTCGGGTCGGCGACCACCCCGTTCTCGTAGCGTGACGCCCAGCTGCCGTCGGCGCGCTGAGTACGCCGCAGCCAGTCGTAGGCGGCCTCCGCCCGCCCCGGCTCGCCGCCCACGTCCAGCGCCATAGCCGCCTCGACGTGATCCCACGGGTCGAGCTGGCCGTCGGCGTACCAGGGGATCGCCCCGGAATCCTCCTGCCCGGCAGCGATGCTGGCGACCGTGGCCCGGATGTCGTCGGCGCTCAGCACGCCCGGCAGATCAGGCACCGACACCCACGGTCACCTCCTCCTTTTTCAGATAGATCGCCACACTCTTGCCGATCAGCGGATTCAATGCCTGCTCCAGCACCCGGGTCAGCACCGGCTTGTCGGTGATGTCCCAGACCAACATCTTGTGGTACGCCTTCGTCAGGCCGGCGTCACCGATGGCGCATTTCAGCCACCAGTACGGGCTGTGCAGCGCATGCGCGAAGTCGTTGCCGGTGACCGTCAGGCCCGCCGCACGCAGCCGGTCGGACAGCTCGTCCTCCTTGTAGATGCGCACGTGCCCACCCTCGTTGGCGTGGTACTCGTCGGACAGCGCCCAGCACACCCGCTCCGACAGCCAGCGCGGCACCGTCACCGTCGCCAGCCCGCCCGGCTTCAGGACCCGGGTCATCTCCCGGATCGCCGTCACGTCGTCCGGGATGTGCTCCAGCACCTCCGACGCGATGATCCGGTCGAAGCTGGCATCCGGGAACGGCAGCGACAACAGGTCACCCTGAACCGTCGTGAAACTGGCCGTCGCCGGAACCTCCCCGGCCAGCTTCATCGCCACACACCAGGACGCGGTCGTGGCCAGGTCCTTGGCGCTCAGGTCCAGGGCGACGACGTCAGCGCCCCGCCGGTACGCCTCGAAGGTGTGCCGGCCCTCGCCGCAACCCAGATCGAGAACCCGCATCCCCGGCCGAACATCCAGCCGGTCGTAGTCGACGGTCAACAATGTGTCCCTACCTGCCCTTTCCATCCGGTCACCCCGTTGTGGGGTCTTGTCTCGCGCTTCCCGGCTTTCCTGCCGGTGCCCGTTCCTTCTCGTCGTCCGGTACGACCCCGTCCTCCGGTACGGCCGTCGCCGGCTGTGCCCTCCGGCTGTGCCCTCCGGCTGTGCCCTCCGGCTGTGCCCTCCGGCTGTGCCCTCCGGCTGTGCCCTCCGGCTGTGCCCTCCGGCTGTGCCCTCCGGCAGTGCCCTTCGGTCGTGCTTTGGGGCCGTGCCTTTTTCGGTCGTTCCCTGCGGTTGTGCTTTCGGTTGTGCCCTCCGGCCTTGGCTTTCGTCTTGCGCGTGCCGGGCGGTGCCTCCGGTTGTCCGCTCTGGCCGTGCTTCTCCGGCGTGCGCTTCCCGCAAGGGCGTCAGCGGTACCCTCCGGAGCGGTACCCTCCGGAGCGGTACCCTCCGGTGGCGTTATCTGATGCGGGACTCGCGTGTTCCGGCCTCCACCGGCCGGGCTGCGGGCGCGCTGCCGGCGCGGGGCTTGCGACGAGTGCGGTGCGCGGCGATGGCCTCGGCATACCACTCGGCGGTGCGGATGGCGGTCCGCCGCCACGTGAAATGCTCGACCGCCCGGCGGCGACCCTCGGCACCCAGCCGGCGGCGCAGCGCCTCGTCGTCGAGCAGCCGCCCGATCGCCGCCGACAGCGCACCGGGATCACCCGGCGGCACATGCAGCGAGGCCAGCCCATCCGGCCCGGCCACCTCGGGCAGCGCCCCCGCCGTCGTCACGACCAGGGGAACTCCACACGCCATCGCCTCCACGGCCGGCAGCGAGAAACCCTCATACCGCGACGGCACCGCCGCGACCGTCGCCGACCGGAACAGATCAGCCAACTCCCCGTCGGAGATCCCCGACACGAACCGCACCGCATCGTCCAGCCCCAGCCGGGTGATCGCCCGCGCCGCAGCCCCGTCCGGCCGCGCCGAACCCACCACGACCAGCTCGACATCGTGATCGGCGCGCAGCTTCGCCACCGCCTCGATCAGCTCCGGCAGCCCCTTCAGCGGAACATCCGCACTGGCCACCGCGACGACCCGTCCCCCGGAGGCCGGCGCGCTGCGCCAGACCGCCTCGGGTTCCGCCGCCACGCCGCCGTCGGTTCCCTCGATCGTCGCTACCGTGGCGCCGGGTTCGCTGATGGTCGCTGTTGTGGCGCCGGGTTCGCTGATGGTCGCTGTCGTGGCGCCGGGTTCGCTGATGGTCGCTGTCGTGGCGCCGGGTTCGCTGATCGTTGCGGTCGTGGCAGCGGCGTGGCCGACGGTCGCCGTCGTGCTTCCGGAATTTTTGTCTGCCTTCGGGCTGAACGTGTCGACGTCGACGCCGACCCCGATGACCCGCAGGCGTTCGGCCCGCACGCCGAACGCCTCGACGATCTCGTCCCGCGCCGCCTGCGACACCGTCGTCAGCCACGGCAGTTGCCGCGCCACCCGCCCCTGCATACGCGTAAACGCATACCAGCGGCGCAACGACATCCGCCGTTTCCAGTCCGGTGCCGCCGCGAGTTCCAGGTCCCGGTCAACGGTGATCGGATGGTGAATCGTCGCCACCAGAGGCGTATCCGACCAGTTCAGAGGCAACAGCCCGTACCCGAGGCACTGATTGTCGTGCACCACGTCGAACTCGCTGAGCCGCTCCCGCAGATGCCGCCAAGCCCGCAACGAGAACGTCAAAGGCTCCGGAAACGCCCCCGTGCACATGGCGGTCCACTCGAGCACATCGATCCCGCTCTGAAACTCCGACCACGTGGGCGTCCGAAACGGATCCGGCTCCCGATAGAGGTCGAGGCTCGGCAGTACCGTCAGTTCCACCCCGTCATCGAGCTCCGGAAGAGGCGGCCCGGAGAACACCTCCACCCGATGCCCCAGCCGGACGAGTTCCCGCGACAGGTGCCGGACATAGATCCCCTGCCCCCCGCTGTGCGGTTTGCTTCGATATGACAGCAGGGCGATGCGAAGAGGCGCGGAGATCACCAGATGACCCTAAGAGTCAGGAACCAGATGATCACTAGTGTTTCGGCCTGAGGATTCGATCACTTTACGAAAATCAGAAACATTTTCACTCTGCACACCCTTCCGCCTTCCACACCGTTCCCACTCCAGCACACCCAGTAACCCCAAGCCCCACCGAACCACAAATTCGTTCCCGTCGCGCCCCAGATCCACTGTCTCCCCACCACACCTCTGCAAGGCCCGTCTGTGGTTTCGGTCCGTCTGTGGTTTCGGTCCGTCTGTGGTTTCGGTCCGTCTGTGGTTTCGGTCCGGCTGACCGTGGGGCTCACATTCCGCCACGCCCAGTTCGGCTGACCGCGCGGTGTTCACTCCCTCCCGGCTGCCCGCGGCCTGGCTGACCCTGCGATGTTCACACCCCACCGTCCGCGGCCCGACTGATCGCGCGGTCCAGCTGCCGTATCGCCCTTCGCATCGCATCGGGTTTGACGAATTCTCGGGCTGACTCCATGTCCTCATCACAAGGTTTCTTGCCTGACAACCCGCCCGGTCAGCGGCGGGCTATCAGCGGTGGGACGGCAGCGGTGGGACGGTGAGGCGGGCGGTCGACCGTGCATGGGGCGCACCGATCATCGGAACGTCCACCTCTGGTTGGTGCCGCCGGTACATGCGGTCACGATCACACCGTTGCCAGGGCGAGCACCCCAGTACGGGTCGGTGAGGCATCGACCGTTCGCCGCGTTGGTCAGCGTGCCGTCCTGGAGAAGCTGCCACTGCGCGGTAGTACGCCCGTCGCAGCCTGTCAGCTCGACGGTGCCGTCACCCACCAGGTAGGCGCACATGTCGAGCACTTCCAGCGTCCGGTCGGAGTTCAGCTGCCAGCGCTGCGGGCTCGTGCCGTTGCAGTCGTCGATGTGCACCTCACGACCTTCCGCCGCTGCGCCGCCGCGCAGGTCGAGACACAGACCATTGCCGGTGACCAGAAGCCCCCTCCCGGTCGCCGCCGACGTCGGCGTCAGGTCGATCGGGGCGACCGGCGCGACCGGGGTGGTGGTCTTCGAGTCGCTGCCCGGCGACCCAGTCGACGGGCGCGCCGATGTTTCGCCCGCGTCCGCGGATGCCGACGAACTCCGTGGCGCCCGGGTCGACCCGGTCACCTCCCCGGAGCCGCCCTGCTCCCCGTCGTTGCCTTCGCCGCCGCTGGGAAACCCGCTGGGGCTGACCCCGGCCGACCTGGCAGGCCCGACCGCGGCCGGAAGCGACTGCCCTGGTACGGACACCCAGGTCTCCGGCCGCTCACCCGGCCGGAGCAGCGCATACCCGGCAACCGTGGCCACCGCGACCGCCCCTGCCCCGGCGAGCAGCAGCATCCGGCGCCGTCGGCCGCCCTCCAGATCGTCCGGCGCCGGCTCGACCGCCAGAACATCGGGAACGGTGGGCAGCAACTGGGTCGGCATCTCTCCGGCCCGCTGATCCACCGGCCAGGTCGACGTGGACCGAGGCGCCTCCTGCCGGTCGCCGTCCGGCAGAACGAACGGACGCACCAGCAACGGATCACGATCCTCGCCCAGTTCCTCGCCCACGTGGCGTTGTCACCCCCGGTCCCGTACCGGTGGCCCAACTTACCGTCATTCAGCGACGGGCGGGGGGCCCATTAGGTTGATGTACGTCGTTCTCTCGGATACCCGAACCACCCCTGACCACATCACCGCAGCCCAAGAACGCATTCCCTCGCGAACACCGCACCTGAGCATCGGGCCGCAATCCGGACTCACCCGGCGTGGCGGCTTCACAGCGCTGCAGCACCCGGCATGGCGCCGCGTTTCCACGTGTGCGGGACCTGCCGTCGGATCGGCGGCTCGCCCGGACCGGGAATGCCCAGCCCGTGCGAGCCGCGTCTCCGCGTCGGATCCTTGCCACCCTGAGGGCGCTGATTGCCGACCGCCTCCAAACCCTTCAAGCGGCTATGGATCGTGAGACCTCCACGTCATTGGGACCGCGGGACATCTCCGCCGTTGGTGGCTGTGGGACTCCACGCCGTTGGTGACCGTGGACTCCGCTGCTCGGCTCCTGAGACACCCCGATGGCCCTCACCCCCGCCGTGGTAGCTGCAAGACTTCTACGTCGTTGGTGGCCATGGACTCCGCGCCGTTGGTGGCCGCGGGACTTCTACGCTGTTAGTGGCCGTGGACCTCCGCGCTGATGGTGGCTGTGGGACTTCTACGCCGTTGGTGGCCGTGAGGGCTTATCAGGACTTCCAGAACGAGCTCTTCGTAGCGGTTTTGCCGGTGGCGAACTCCTCCAGAACCCGGATCGCCGCAGCCCATCTCTCATCGAGCGGGCCGTCGCCGCGCAGCAGGCCGATCAGGTCGCGGACCGGGTCGAGATCGGCGTCGGCGACCGGCTCGAGCAGGACGGCCAAGCGGCTGACCAGGTCGTCGAGCAGGTCACGGCGGTCGAGAGCCGGCTGGTCGGCAGCGTCGCGCAGCCGGGACACCTCGACGGCGGCGACCTCGCGCAGCTCGTCAACCAGCAGGCCGTCCGCTGTTGCGCCCCGCGACTTCGCCTGAGCGGGTGCTGCACCCGAGCGGGAACGCCGCATCATGCTGGAGAACCCTCGCGGCAGCGCACCGGATGGAGCAGCACCCTCGGCGGGCCCGGACAGCGCCGGCCCGGACGGCGGCTGCGGCGCGCCACCGCTGCCGGCCGGCGAGGAAGCCGAACCGTCGGAGCCGGAACCCCCGAACCCGTCGGTTGAACCGCCGGCCCACGCACTGTCGGCCGCCGGAGAGACTCCGCCCGCCGTGCCGGCCGCGCCGGCCGCGCCCGCCGCGCCCGCAGCGGCCGGCGAATCAGCTGCGCCCGCACGCTTGGCGCGTGGCATGAAGCCGGGACGGCCGGGTTTCGGTGCGCCCGGCGCCGGTGCAAAGGGAGGCGGCATGGGCGGTGCCGCGGCCGGCGCGAACGGGGCCATCGAACCGGGGAACGGTGACGACGCTGCCAGGAAGTAGGGTGCCGGAGCCGGCGGAGCTGGGCTCTCCCAGCCGGACGGCATCTCGACCGGCTGAGTGACCCGCCGGGCCTCGCCGCCCTCGTTGACGACACGGGCGTCGACCGCCACGAACGCGGTGAACCGACAGAGCACACCGAACCGCAGCGAAGTGCCGACGATCTCGGTCTCCAGCGACTGATCGCCGGACGCGTACGCATCCTCAAGATCGCGCAGCCGGGCACGCGCCCACAGCGACGTGACGGCCGGCTCGGCATGCTGCCGGACCGCGACGGTGGTCCGGAACTCCTGGTCGTCTCGGGTCCGCCCGGTGACGGAAAGAGCGCCCTGCACCGAGCCGGTGTAACGACCGGTGATCACGAGCGGGACCCCGGGGTAAAGGCCCGGCAGGCGTACGGGGGTGCGTGTGCCGTCGAGCGTGGTGAACCCGTCGGCGGTGACGGCGAGACTGGTGACGACCGGTGCTCCGATCCGCCGATGGATGTGCTCCATCGCCTCGTCGAGACGGTCCTCGCTCTCGACCAGCTCGGCGCGGCCGGCGCCGAGCGCGGCGAGACGGCCGAGGAAACCGGCGTTGACGGCCCGGTCGATGCCGACGGTGTGCACCCGGATCGAGCCGATCAGGGAAGTCACCTGCTTGACGATCTGATCCTCGTTGCCGACCTGGCCGTCCGTGACCAGGACCAGCACGCGGTCACGGCCGGGGCTGTCGGCCAGAAGCGCGAGCCCGGCGGTCAGCGGACTGAGCAGCTCGGTGCCTCCACGGGCGTCGGCGCGGGCCAGGTGCTCGACGGCCCGGTAACGATGCCGATCGGTCGCCTCCACCAGGCCGGACCCGAGCCCGGCCGGACGGTCGACCTCGTGGTCGAAGGTGAGCACGGCGAAACGGTCGTCGGCCGTGAGCGTGTCGATGACCCGGGCCGCGGCGCGCCGGGCGGCCACCATCTTCCAGCCACCCATGCTGCCGGAACGGTCCAGCAGCAGCACCACGTCTTTCGGGCGCGGCGGAGTGGCCGGCTCCGGCGGCAGCACCACGAGCTGGTAGGTGCCCTGCTCGCCGTCGTCGTCGGGCACCGCCACGGCGGACTCGGAGCCGGGCGCGTAGGCGAGGCGCAGCACGAAGTCACGGTCGGCGCGCTCGCCCGGGGCGATCCGCAGGGTCCCGCCCTGCTCGGTGACGGTGTGCAGACTGGACCGGATCTCGCCGAGCTCCAAGCCGGCCGGGTCGACGTCGACCCCGATGGACAGCCGCAGCGGATTGGGGAACCCGGGCAGCAGGACCGGCGGCGAGATGCGCGAGGCGTCCGGAACAGCGTCGGTGTCCTGCTGCTGGCCGTCACCCGCGGACGGGCCGGGAAGGGGGACACCGGGCACGTAGCGCGGAGCCACGACCAGCGGGAAGCGGAACGTGGCGGCACCGTCCTCATACGCCAACGGGCCGACCAGCCGCAACTGCACGGTGACCCGCTCGCCGGGCAGGATGTTGCCGACCCGCATGGTGAAGACGTCCGGCCGCTCCTCCTCGGCGATGGACGCTCGCTGGCCGGCGGCGATGGCCTGGTCGTAGCGTTCCCGGGCGGCGCCCCGCTCGTGCAACTCGGCGGTGACGACCCGGTCGGCGGCGGTCATCGTCATGCCAGTGACGGCGGCGCGGTCGGGCAGCGGGAAGACGTAGGTGGCCTCCAGCGCCGTGTCATGGGCGTTGACGAACTCGGTGGTGAGCTCGGTGCGGACGAGGAGGCCGCTGATGGAGGCACGAACGTCGAGACGGTCCAGCGGCAGGTTGCCGCGGTCGGTGAGCAAGGTGCCGAGGCCGGCGTCGGACACCTGGCGGTGGCGTTCCAGCTCGGCCGATCCCATCGGGTTCACAGAAATGATCATGCGTTTCTCCCATCGGTGAGCCCGCGGGACGCGAGCAGGTCGAGCAGAGGACGAGCTGCCGCGACGATGTCGTCGCGGTCGAGGTCGGCGGTGTGACGAGGAAGCAGCAGAATCACGCCTTCGCCGAGGGAAACACCGGTGATCAGCGGCGGAACCGGCTGTCCGGCCGGGACGAGCGCATCGATGGCATCGGCCAGCTCTCGCCGGACGGTGCCGCGCCGCGCCGGACCGTCATGGTCGGCGGTGGCCTGAGGCGAGGTCTCCGCGGCGGCCGTGAGCGAGGGGTCAGCGGTGGCCTGAGGCGAGGCATCGCCGTCGGGGAGCGGAGACGACGTATCAGCCGCTGCCTGAGGCGAGATGACAGGCGAGGCGAGCGGCGATGAGGCGTCGGCGGAGAACCCGGCCGGCACGCCGACGACAAGGCCGTCCGGCTCGGCGGGTGCTGCCTTCCAGAACGAGGGTCTCGGCCACGGGGAAGGTGGGGCCACCGCTCCGTCGGTGTCGAGAAGTCGATCGGGCACCCGGGCGACCGTCGCAAGGGTCTCCGCGGAGGCTCCGGCCAGCTCGGCCTGGATCTCGGCCAGGGTGCGGCCGGCTGCCTGCCGTCGCTTGATCGCGACGAGCTGCAGCAGATGACGCGGCCCGTAGAGAACGGTGCGCCCACGCGTGCCGAGTGGCCGGTCGACCAAGCCGATCGTCGTATACCACCGGATCGACCTGCGGTCGGGAACCTCTCGGACGCGGCCGTTGGGGGCACCGGGATATTCCGCGGCGAGTGCCGCGCTCACCCGCTCGACCAACTGCTCCATCGTCCACATGACTCGACAATGACACTGTCACTGTGACACTGTCAATGACGGAAAGGCGATCTGCCCGCCACCCGGGCGCGGTGGCGGGCAGATCGGCGAGGTTCCGGCCTACGGACCAGGCTCAAAGGGCTTGCCGTCGACCGTCAGGGTGTAGGGGGCGTATTGCGTGACAGTGCCGGTGGGCTCGTCGTAGGAGACGATCGCGACCACCTTCGGATAGTGGCGGACCTTGGCATAGTCGGCCAGCGGGACCACCTTGACCTTGGTACGGGCCAGGCCGACCAGCGTCACCTGCCAGTGGTGCACCGGGGTCGGGCGGATCTCGGTGGGCGACTTCCAGCCGTCCAGGCTGTTCGTGCCGGCGGCGATGGCGCCGACCCTGACGTCCTTGATGTGCCAGCCACCGATACTCACGGCGCTGTCACTGACGTATCGGAAACCCAGGAGCACCGTCTTGCCGGCATACGTCTCGAGGTCGTAGGAGAGGGTGACGTCCGCGGCCTTGCCGGTGATCGCCTCGCCGAGCGGGCCCTCGACCGTGGTGTCACCCTTCAGCATCTGGAAGGTCTTGCCGCCGTCCGCGGACACGGTGACGTATCCGTAGTCGAACTTGTCCTCCAGCCCGTAGGTCGTGGTGAACCGCAGGACCGGGTCGGTGGTCGGCACGTCGATCTGACGGACCGCGGCCGAGTCGGTGTCCGGGGTGTTGCCGGAGAAGAGCATCCCCGCGTCCATCGTCCAGGCCAGTGGCATCGGCGGAAGCGATGGGGCGCCCTCGAAACCGACCGTCCGCCAGCCGTGCGGCAGGCGCACGTAATCGGCGCCGTTGGGTGCCGCGCCGGCCTTGCCGTAGGCGGAGGGGTTGTCCAGGTTGACCGTGGAGCGCAGGCTCCGGGCCGTCACCCTCCGCCGTTCGACCCCCTTGACGACACCGCCGGGGTCGCCGGCGACCTTGTCGACCAGCGTCATGATCTGGAAGTCGTGCAGCACCTCGTGCAGATCGACGCCCTCCGGCAGGGCGGCCGCCACCGCTGCGAGGCCATGGTGCTCCTTGTCCTGGTGCAGCGCGGTGAGCAGCTTCGCGCCGAACCGGTCGTGGAGATAGAGCATGAGCTGATAGGTGATGCCGTAATCGGCGAGGATCTCGTCCGGCTGGCCCTCGGTCCACAGGTTCAGCGAGTTGGACGGGCCGCCGCAGTCACGCGGGTTCGGGTTGTAAGCGGTCTTGATGTTGCCGAAGCCCTGGTAACAGACGATGTGGTTGTCGAAGCCGCGATGCCGTACCCCCACCGTGGTGTCGGCGTAGCCGGCGAGGCTCTGCGCATAGTCGGCCATGCCCTCGCTGATCCACACCTCCTCATCCGGGTCGGTGTAGTAGGAGAGCAGATGTTGCCACTCGTGGGCGAAGGTCGACTCGTACATGCGGGGGCGGGCCGGACGGCTTACGCACGGGTCCTCGGCCGGGTCGTGTTTCGGGTCGGGCCCGGTGCGGTGCGCCCAGTCGTAGGCGTCGATCGTGATCACGTTGCGGTCGAACAGTTCGTTGAACTGCTCGGAGAAGAATCCGGAGATGTAGGTCTGACGCTTCGGGAAGTCGAAGTAGTTGTCGTCGCGGATGTTGTCGACCAGTGTGACGGTGCGGTCGCCGGCCCCGGTGAAATCGCCCGGCAGGGCGGCGTTGGTGCCGCTGCGATCCGGTGGGGTGCTGAAGGCCTTGGTCTCGCGGGGAAAGATGACCTCGTCGAACTCGCGGACCAGCGCGGCGATCTGCTCGTCACTGATCTCGGTCGAGTTCTTGCGACAGTCGTCCGCGGGGAAGGCCAGGTCGTTGGCGACCCACACCTCGATGTGCTTGCCGATGCTGCGCAACGTGTAGTCCTTGCGATAGACATCGCCGTCGATCGAGTTGAGCCCGGCCCAGCTGCGGACGGTGCCGACCTCGGGGGCCTGCATCGCGATCCGGCCGGTGGGCCGGGGCTCATAACTCGGGACCGGGAGCGGCTCACCCTCGAAGGTGAGCCGGTCCAGGTCGGGTTCGAGGATCTCGCCATCGAACGAGGGGGCCGGCGTGGTCGGCGCCGGGTGGGGGACGGTCGGTGGCGCGGCCGGCGCCGGGCCGGCAAATAACGGTATGGAAGCGGTGATTGCCGCGAAGCTGGCAAATAGGGTACGCGTCACGTCTCGGGACGCTACCTCCGATCGCCGGATCGTGACGCCAACACCGGCCGTTGTGGATCAGGAAACCTCCCGGCGGAGCACTCGCATCGTCCCCAGGACCAGCGGAAGGACCACCCAAACCCCAGCTGATACCGCCAGCCGGCCCCACTCGCCGGAGGTCATGTCGGCCTCTCCCAGCGCCTGCGAGGTCACGTTGAGATCCAGCCACGCGGCCGCGTCGGCCAGCGCCTTGATGCTCCCGCCCAGGATTGACCACACCGTCGGCAGGGCGAAGAAGACGACGATCGCCAGCGGAGTATTCAGCAGCAGCGCGCCGAACGCGTTGCCCATCAACACGAAGATCACCTGGAGCAGCAGGCTCTGCCAGATCATCGACGGGTCCAGACTCCACGACCCGTCTGCGCCCAATGCCAGAGCCAGCAGATTCGCTGCCGCGGCGAGGACCGCGGTGGCGGCCGTCGCGGCGACCGCGATCAGCGACCCCGCTGCCACCTTCGCCACCATCACCCGGGCACGTGCCGGCACGAGAGTGAAGGTCCCGAGGGCCGTGCGCTGTGACCACTCGCTGGTCACCGAGAGGATGCCGAGGACCGGCAGCAGCACCGCAGACGGCACCAGCCCGAAGCCGTACAGCGCCGCGAAGGTGATCTCGCTGTCGTCGGCCCAGCCCAGCAGGATCGCCGACGTCGCCACGGTGGCCAGGCCGATCACGATCAGCAACCACATGCCGGCCCGGGTATCGGCCAGTTTGCGCAGCTCGACCAGGGTCAGCCGGCTCAGAGGCACCGGGGCGGCGGCTGTCGCCGGCACCGCGGTCGGCATGGCGTCGGTCATCGTGGTCATCGGTGCGCCCCCTCTGGCTCGGCGCCCGTGGTCAGGCGCAGGAACATCTCCTCGAGCCCGCCGGCACCGGCCGGTCGCAGCTCGAGCAACACGACACCGGCCTCGGCCGCGGCCTGGCCGATGGTCTGCGGATCCGACGGCACCAGCACGCTGCCGTCAGCCGACCGGGTGCCGGTCAGACCCATCCGCTGCAACAGCGCGTCCAGCGCCGCGGGGTCGGTGGTCCGCACCATCGTCCCGGCGGCTCCGAGCAGCGCCTCCTTGTCACCCTGCGTGAGGACGCGGCCGTTGCCGATCACCACGAGACGGTCCGCGACCACCTCCACCTCGTGCAGCAGATGCGACGAGAGCAGGACCGTGCCGCCACGGTCGGCGAAACCGCGCAGCAGCCCGCGCATCCAGTGGATGCCCTCCGGATCCAGGCCGTTCGCCGGCTCGTCCAGCACCAGCACCGCCGGGTCACCGATCATCGCGTACGCCAGGCCCAGTCGCTGCCGCATGCCCAGCGAATACGCTCGCACCCGCCGTTTCGCCGCCGCGCCGTCCAGCCCGACCCGGGCCAGCCGCTCCGGCACCCGCGCGGTGTCCAGCCCCATCGTGATCGCCGCCAGCGCCAGCACCTCCCGCCCGGTGCGGCCGGCATGCTGGGCGGACGCGTCGAGCAACACACCGATGTGGCGCCCCGGGTTGCCGAGCCGCCGATACGGCACCCCGGCCACAGTGGCCCGGCCTGCCGTCGGCGGCGTCAGACCGCAGATCATCCGCAAGGTGGTGGACTTGCCGGCGCCGTTCGGCCCGAGGAAACCGGTCACCGTGCCCGGCTCACAGGTGAACGACACGTCATCGACGGCGCGCTGTGGCCCGTACGCCTTGGTGAGGTTCTCAACCACAATCATGCAACCCAGCGTGAGCGAGACGGGGTGGCCACCGCGTCGGCCAAGAGTCGATGCCGCGAAACCTTGGTATAGGTCAGACCATCGACTTTGGTCGGTATCGGGGGATGTCCGCCCGCCCGTAGAGTCGACCGCGTGGGATTGCCGTCGCCGGAATATCGCTGGTTGTGGCCGTCCGCGCTGGCCGCGGACCCGGCCGGGCCGTTGGCCGCCCGCCGGTCCACCCGCGACTGGGCGGTCGACAGTCTGTGTTTCCTGCTCGGCATGGGCTGCACCGTGCTGATCACCCTGGTCATGCTCGACCCCCATTCGGCGACGACGCAGACCTGGGGCGCCACGCCGATGTGGCTCGTCGTGACCGATGCGGTGACGGCCACGATCGCCGCGGCTGGCCTCTGGTGGCGGCGCCGGTTCCTGACGGTGCTGGCGGTCTATCTCCTGGTGCTGGCGACGTTCTCGATGGCCAGCGGTGTCACCCTGCTGATCGTCGTGTTCACCGTCGGCGTGCACCGGCGGTTCGCCGTGCTGGCGGGCTATGTCGGGCTGGTCGTCGCGGCCACCGCTGTCTTCTCCACGGCCCGTCCGGAGGAGGGGCTCAGCTACTGGGAGACGTTCTGGTGGGGCACGGTGATGGCCGTGATCGCGGCGCTCTGGGGCATGATCGTCAGGGGCCGTCGCCAGTTGATCGTCACCTGGCGTGACCGGGCTGAGCGCGCCGAGTCCGAGCAGCGGCTGCGTATCGCCCAGGCCCGGGTTCTCGAGCGGACCAGGATCGCCCGGGAGATGCATGACGTGCTCGCCCATCGGATCTCCCTGCTCAGCCTGCATGCGGGAGCGCTCGAGTTCCGGCCCGGCGCCCCACCGGAGGAGATCGCCGGTGCCGCTGCCGTCGTGCGATCCAGCGCCCACCAGGCATTGCAGGACCTGCGTGCCGTGATCGGTGTGCTGCGTGCCGGGCAGCCGGAGGACGAGCAGACCCCGGAGCGGCCACAACCCACCCTGAGTGCGCTGCCGGCACTCGCCGATGAGTCGCGGTTGGCCGGCAATCGGGTGCGGCTGGAGATCGGCCCCGCGCCCGAGACCGTTCCGGCGGCGACCGGCCGGGCGGCGTACCGGATCGTCCAGGAAGGGCTCACCAACGCCCGCAAGCACGCGCCCGGAGCCGCCGTGCGAGTCACCGTCGGCGGCGAGGCCGGCAACGGCCTGACGATCGAGGTCCGCAACCCGATGCCGATCACCGTGCCGGCCAGGCCGATCCCCGGCACCGGCATGGGCCTCATCGGTCTCGCCGAGCGCGCCATGCTCGCCGGCGGGCGGCTCGACCACGGCCGCACCGACGACGATTTCGTGCTCACCGCCTGGCTGCCATGGCCGGCCGGAGCGTCGTGACCAGCGGGCATCCGGGTAAGACCGGCGGTCTTTCTGGGAGGGCCGGCGGTCTTCCCGGTAAGACCGGCGGTCTTTCTGGGAGGGCCGGCGGTCTTACCGGCAAGGCCACCGGTCTTCTGGGAGGGCGGTCTTCCCGGGAGGGCCGGTGGACTTCCTGGAAAGGCCGGCGGACTTCCCGGCAAGACCGGGCTCATGGAAAGAGGAGTGATGACGGGGGTAGTGGAGATGGACGGACCGGGATGAGTACGGTTCGGGTGCTGATCGTCGACGACGATCCGCTGGTGCGGGCCGGTCTGTCGATGATTCTGTCCGGTGACGACGAGGTCAGCGTGGTCGGTCAGGCCACCGACGGCGCCGAGGTTCCGGCGGCGGTCGCCCGCCACCGGCCCGACGTCGTGCTGATGGACATCCGGATGCCCGGCGTGGACGGGCTTGCCGCCACTGAGACGTTGCGACGGCAGTCCGGGGCGCCCGAGGTGCTGGTGCTGACCACGTTCGACGCCGACGAGTTCGTGCTCCGGGCGCTGCGGGCCGGGGCCAGCGGGTTCCTCCTCAAGGACACCCCGCCCGGCCAGATCCGTGACGCGGTCCTGCGCGTCGCCCACGGCGAGGCGGCCCTGTCACCCAGTATCACGCGGCAGTTGATCGCGCACGTCGCGGCTGGGAGGCCACCCGACCGGGAGCGTGATCGTGCCGAAGACCTGCTGGCCACACTGAGCGCCCGGGAACGGGAGGTGGCCCTCGCCATCGCGCAGGGCCGCTCCAACGCGGAGATCTCCACCGAGTTGCACATGTCGGTGGCCACGGTGAAAGCCCACGTCTCCCGGGTGCTCACCAAACTCGACCTGAACAACCGCGTCCAGGTCGCGCTGCTGGTGCACGACGCCGGGCTGGCCTGAGATGTCAGTCCAGGGTTTGGATGATCTCGGCCCGGTCGCCGGTCAGGACGAGCCGGCCGCGGGCACCGTTGACCAGGGGGAGGTAGGGGGCGACGTGCCCGCACTCCACGTCGGCGACGATCGGCACGCCCAGCCCGCCGAGTGCGTCGAGGACCGCCTCGGTCTGGGTGAGAGTGCCGGTCGGCGGCGCACTGGTCCGGCCCACGATCACCGCGGACGCGCCGTCGAAGAAACCGTTGAGCCGCATGCCGTGCAGATTGCGGCAGATCGTCGCGGCGTCGTCGCCGGCCGCCTCGACGTAGACGAGCAGCCCGTCCGAGGCGAGACCGGCCGTGTCGGCGTAACGGGTGCCGGCCAGATTGCACAGCGTCTCGATGCACCCGCCGATCAGCCGCCCCTCGACGTCCACGTCGCCGGACCCGTCGAGCCTGGTCCAGGCGCCTTCCGCGTCGAGTTCGAATTCGTCGGCCCCGGGGTTCTGCTGGTAATCCACCCAGCCCTTGTCGCGATAGCGCCCGGGTGGCGTCTGGGTGAAGGTGCCGCCGGCCGGGAGCGTCACGATGTCGAGCCAGGAGAGCAGACCCGCCGGCGGGCGGAACGGGGTGTCCATGAGGTTGTTGCCGTGCACGGTGGCCACGCCGGTGAGCAGTGTCAGCGGCGTGATGATCGTGGACATGTCGGAGTATCCGACGATCCAGGTGGGCTCGGCCGCGGCGATGGCGTCCCAGTCGAGCAGGGGCAGCAGATCGATCGCGGTCTCCCCGCCCCACGGCGGCACCACAGCGCGGATCGCCGGGTCGGTGAGCATACGGGTGAGTTCGGCGGCGCGGGCCGGGGCCGGCGCACTCACGTGCCGGTCACCACTCATGCACTCGCCGACGACGACCTCGTAACCACGGCTCCGCACCGTTTCGACAGCGACGTCGAGGCGCTGTTGCAGGCTGTCGGCCACCCCACTGGAGGGGGCGGTGATGCCGATTCGGTCGCCGGGAGTCAATGGTGCTGGATACCTGATCGTCATTTCAGCGATCATGGCACAGGCGGGCGAAGCCTCATTCGAACAGGGAGTGCTTGCGGCCGCCCTCAGTGCGGGCGCGGGCCCGGCGGCGTAACTGGATCACCACGGCGTCGACGGCGGCGACCGCCGACCAGGCAGCCAGCAGCCAACCGGGGACCGTCCAGCCGGCACGCAACAGCAGCGTCGCCAGGATCGCGCACACGACCATGCCGACCAAGGCGAGGACCAACCGCAGATTGAGAGGGCTGTAGGGCTCCTCGACCGTGCCGCGACGGCCGCGGGGCTGCGCTCCGAGTGGCATCCCGGAAACCTACCCCAGCCGGAGACGCCCAAACGAGCGGCCACGGAGGGTTCCGATGAATGCGGGGGCGCCTCATCGGAAATCCCGGTGGCGGTCCAAGGCGGGCAACAGGGTGATGCCGACCCGGGACGCCGACGGCGCCTTGGCGAAGCGATGATCAAAATGGTGCCCGCCAGGGTGAAACGAGGACTTCCGGAGATCTCGACCAATTCATGATCGACATTTTTCTGTATCGCTTGAACGCTGTGAGGGCCATGATGGAGGCCGGTCATCGATTCAGAGTCGATTCGACACGGGAGGCGCCATGTCCCAACCGGAAAGGAAGCTCGGCACCTGGCCGATCTTCGTCATCGCGGTCTCCGCGATGACTCCGCTCACCGTAGTCGCCGGAGCCCTTCCGCTCGGCTACGGCGAGGTGAAGGAAAAGGGCATTCCGGTGGCGTACATGCTGGTCGCCGCCGTTCTAGGAGTGTTCGCGGTCGGCCTGGCCGCGATGGCAAGGCATGTTCCCAACAGTGGCGCCTTCTACGCGTACGCGTCGATCGGCATCTCCCGGCCGGTCGGCGTCGGCACCGCCTTCGTGGCGCTGGTCGCCTACAACGCGATGCAGATCGGTCTTTACGGCGCCTTCGGGGTGGCCGCCCACAACGCATTATCGATCTTCGGCATCGAGATCTCGTGGATCATCTGTGCATTGATCGGCTGGGCGTTGATCTCGGTTCTCGGCCGGCTGGACATAGATCTCAACGCGCGCATTCTCACCGTACTGGTCTGCGCCGAGGTTCTCATTGTTTTGATCTTCGACGCCGCGATGCTCGGTAATCCCAGTGGCGGCACGATCACTTTCGACACCCTGAACCCCGGTCTGATCGCCACCGCGGGCGGCGTGTCACTGCTCGTCGCGGCGATCGCCGGCATGGTCGGGTTCGAGGCGCCGCTCGTCTACGCAGCTGAGGCCCGTGATCCGCGCCGTACCATCGCCCGTGCCATCGGCTACACCCTGCTCGTCGCGGCGTTCCTCTACGGCGGGACCGCATGGGCGATGTCGGTCGTCGCCGGGCCCGACAACATCGTCGTGATCGCCGGCCAGCATCTCGATGACCTCTTTTTCTTCCTCCCCGACCCCTACCTGCCGTCCGTTCTGATCGATCTCGGACGTATCTTCTTTGCCACCAGCCTGTTCGCCGCTATGCTCGCCTTCCACCACACCGTTGCCCGCTACGCGCTGACCGTCGCCCGCGAGGGCGTCCTGCCCGCCGCACTGGCCCGGACCCGAGGCGGAGTTCCGGTGGCGGCATCGACCGCGCAGTCCGCGCTGGCCGTGGTCGTGCTGGTGATCTTCGCGATCGCGATGTGGGACCCGACGACCGACCTCTTCTTCTTCGGCACCGTCTCCGGCGGCCTCGGCGTCCTGGTCCTGATGACCATCGCCGCCTTCGCCGTCGTCCGTTTCTTCCGCGGCGGCGAACACGGCGAGACCCGCTGGCGCCGCGCGGTCGCCCCATGGATCGCGGCGGTCTTCCTCTCGTTGGTCCTGCTGCTCACGGTGGCCTTCTTCAGCGTCCTTCTCGACACCGACAACATTGCCAAGGTCTGGTCCCCGATCCTGTCGTTCCTGGCCGCGCTCGTCGCAGGCATCATCTGGGGACGCAAGCTGCGCCGCGAACGTCCGGACGTCTACGCCGTGATCGGAACCGGTCATCCGCCGCTCGCTCCCGGTGAGTCCCCGCCCGCGGTGATCACCGACGAGCCCGTCACCGCACCGGATTCGTCGCCAGCTGGCGACGGCAACACGGCCGACGCGCACCCCGCGGTAGGCGGATCGGTCGCGGATTCCGCGACCGGCAGCCAGCCTGACGCGGCGGCCCCGGACCGCACCGCCGCGAGCTCCACCGACGCGACGGAGGCGAGCCCCGCCGCGGACCCGGATTCCACCACTGACACGACGCCTGCTGATCCGCATCCCGCGGACCAGGCGACCACGGATTCCGCGACCGAAAATGATCGCAATGTGGCAGGTGACCGAGTGGTGGACACGCAACCCGCTGGCGGGAGCGGCGCGACCGCGGCGGGCGAGACCATCAGCGGCAGTCAAGGTCCAGGTGGGATTTCAAACAGCAGCGAGGGTACGGCTGAAGCGTCCCGCCCCGCGCCGGCTCCCCGTAAACGAGCCCCCGCTCGGACGAGCAGCCCCCGTAAGACCGCCGTCCCAGCGGCCTCCGAGCCGGTGACCGGCATACCCTCGACGGAGAACGGCACCATCGAGAACGGATCCGCTCCCGGTTCCGGAGCCGTCCCCGATTCGTCAGCCACCTCCGAGGGGCCGGCTGCCCGTCCGAGGGCCGCCCGGCGCCCGGCTCCGCGCCCACGCCGCCCGCAGCCATCCGATACAGCGGTTCCCAGCGAGTCGGAGTCCCCAGACGAACGATGACCGCACACCGTGACCGCGGGCGCCCGATGCGCCCGCGGTCCGGAGTGGTGCGGTGCGGACACTGATGATGGGTTACGGCCAGGAGAGCCTGGCCGGGTGGGAGTGCGTGACCGACCCGACAGATCCGGCCGCTGCCGTTGAAGCGGCCGCCGTTGTGACAGACCGGGCCGTCGGCGCAGAGACCGGCCTTGTCCGTGCTGCGGTCGGCCATGTGCGTGCTGCGGTCGGCCTTGTCCGTGCTGCGGTCGGCCATATGCGTGCTGCGGTCGGCCTTGTCCGTGCTGCGGTCGGCCATGTGCGTGCTGTGGCCGGTCTTGTTTGTGCTGCGGTCGGCCATGTGCGTGCCGCGGTCGGCCCTGTCCGGATAGCGGCTGGCTCCGTCCGTGCTGTGGCCGGTCCCGTCCGTGCGGTGTCTCGGGCTGTCCGGCCTGCTGCTTCGGGCGTCTGCGCAGTGACCCGGCCTGCGGTTGCGATGACGCGGGCTGCCGTTGCGGTGAACCTGGCTCTCATTGCAGCATTCCGGCTCGGAACGCTTGGGCGACTGCGTGTGCCCGGTCGTTGGCGTCCAATTTGCGGAACACCTTCTTCAGGTGGCTGTGGATCGTCGCCGGGCTGAGGTAGAGGACGGCGCCGATCTGCTTGTTCGTCTTGCCGTGTGACACCAGCGTGAGGACCTGAACCTCACGATCGGTGAGTTCGCTCGTCTGGCGGGACCGTCGAGGTGCGGTCCGGAAAATATCATTCATGAAGATCGTTTTTCCGGTGCCTGCATGGAGTGCACAACTGGTCACCGGTAACGGTTGTGGTTGGCACAGTGCCCACGGCAGGGCTGCAGTCACCGTCTGTATTGGACGGTGGCCGCAGCACCGATTTGATCACACAGAGTTTCGGTTGCGGGTCGGGCCGTAGCGGTAATCCGAGGACCCTAGCGGACCGAAAAGGCCCTGACGCCGATGGCGTGGTGCGGGCGGAGACGGAATCGAAGGGCGAGCGGGCCGGGGGCCGGGGCCCAGAGGCGAGGGGCGAAGGGCCGGGGCGAGGGGCGAAGGGCGAAGGGCGAGGCGCGACGGGATGGGTTGGGCCGGCTCGGTGTAGGCCCTGTGTAGGCGGCCTGGCATGTCGAGGACGCGAGGGGCGGGTATCTCGGGAGCGAGGTGCGCTGCGTCGGGATGGTCGAGGCGGCAGCAGGGCGGTGGCGTAGACGGGTTCACGCGCGGTTGGCTACGACGGTGTGACATGGCCCCACCGGGATGGCTTCAAGCGGCTTCACCACCAAGATCCCCGGCGTGACGGTTGGATCTGGCCCCACCGGCTACCAGCAGAAAGTCCCGCTAGAGACCGACAAATGGGGCCAGTTCAAGCCGTGATCGACAGGCAGGGATGGGTCCGACTCAAGCCGCCCCGGTGGCGCAAATACGACCGTCGTAGCCACGCGGTCCCGGTGGGTCCGAACCGGGCGGGAGCAGGCCGCGGGTGTCGGTCTCGAGCAGGGGCCATCAGCAACAGGTTCGGGTAACAGGCCTCGCCGTTGTGGTGGCGGACCTTGCCCAGACAGTCGCGGTGCCCAGCGGTGTCCGGGGCCTTGAACGATGATCAGCCGTCGAACGCGACCGCCCGGATGCCCTGGTAGAGAGCCCCCCGGGTTGTCCGGGCGGCGGTGTGGGCGGGCGGCGTGCGGCGCCGGCAGGCGGTGTGGTGCGGCGGTAGGCGGCGAGTGCCAGGCGGCGTGATGCGGCGGGCGGCGCGTGCGGGGATGGGTGGCGCGGTGCGGCGGGCGGCGCGTGCGGGGATGGGTGGCGTGATGCGGCGGGCGGCGCGTGCGGGGATGGGTGGCGCGGTGCGGCGGGCGGAGGGCCGCGGGTGGTGGGTGGCGGGTGGCGGGTGGTGGATGTGGTGCAGGCTTGGGCGGCCCGGGTGGCGCCGGGGGATGAGGCGGGAAAGAGAAAGCGGGGGCCGGTGAGGGCCCCCGCATCGGTGGATTCAGTTCTTGGCGTGCTGCTGGTCGTTGGAGCTTGCCCGGAGACTGCCCGGATGCGCCTTCAGCGACGGGTCGCGACTGGATTTGATCAGGCTTGCGACCGTGGTGACGATCAGGATTCCGATGATGACGGCCAGCGAGATCGGGGTCGCCACCTCGGGAACGGACTCGCTGATGCTCTTGTGCGCCCAGTGCAGGATCAGCTTGACGCCGATGAAGGCCAGGATCAGCGACAGGCCCGTCGACAGGTAGACGAGGCGGTCGAGTAGGCCCTTGACCAGGAAGAACAGCGCCCTCAAGCCCAGCAGTGCGAAAGCGTTGGCCACGAAGACGATGTAGGCCGACTCGGTCACGCCGAACACCGCGGGGATGGAGTCGAGGGCGAACAGCAGGTCGGTGCCGCCGATGGCCAGGAGCACCAGGAACAGCGGCGTGACCATGCGTTTGCCGTCGATCCTGGTGACCATCTTGCCGTCGATGTAGTCGTCGGTCACCGGGAGGAAACGCCGGCCGGCCTTGACCAGGGCGTTCTCGCCCACGTCCGGATCCTCGTCGCGGTGCCGGAACAGCTGGACCGCGGTGTAGAGCAGGATCAGGCCGAAGACCAGGAACATGAACGCGAACATGCTGAGCAGGGCCGCACCGAGTGCGATGAAGATGACCCGCAGCACCAGCGCGATGATGATGCCGAAGGTGAGTACCTCCTGCTGGTACTTCTCGGGTACGGCGAACGTGGTCATGATGATGACGAAGACGAAGAGGTTGTCGACCGACAGGCTCTTCTCGACGATGTAGCCGGCGAAGTATTCGGTGCCGTGGCCCCAGCCGTAGACGCTCCCGAAGACGATGCCGAAGACGATGGCGACGGCGATGTAGAAGATCGACCAACCGGCGGCTTCACGGAAGCCGACGACGTGTGGACGGAGCACCCCGAGAGTCAAATCGAGGGCGAGCAGGGCGACGATGACACCGATGGTGACGATCCACCCGAGCGCGGAGACCTCAAGCATGCTTCACAGGATCCCCAAAGATTCTGCAAACATGCTGAGAAACGGCCTATCCGACGAGGAAAGACCGCTTCGCGAGGCCCATCCAGAAGCCGTCGATCGGCTGATCCGGCGCCCGCGTGGGGTCCTCTGATGCACCCAGAGTGAGGAACATCGGCGCGAAGTGCTCGATCGTCGGGTGCGCGTAGGGCATGCCGGGAGCGCGCTCACGGAAGTCGGCCAGCTCGTCGACGGCGCCGCGGGACAGGGCCTCGGCGGCCCATGCGTCGAACTCCCGCGACCAGCCGGGCGCGGCCGCCTCGGGGCGCCAGTCGCGCAGGAACGGCAGCCCGTGAGTGGTGAACCCGGAACCGATGATCAGCACACCCTCGTCGCGCAGCGGGGCGAGCCGGCGGCCGAGGTCGAGCAGCTCGTCGGGCTCCAGGGTGGGTAGCGACATCTGCAGGACGGGGATGTCGGCGTCGGGGTACATGACGGTCAGCGGCACATACGCACCGTGATCGAGTCCGCGGGTGGTCTGGGCGACGGTCTGGTGGTCCGGCATCAGCTTGCGCACCGAGTCGGCCAGGGCGGGCGCTCCGGGCGCCCGGTACTGCACCTCGTAGTAGCGCTGGGCGAAACCGCCGAAGTCGTAGACCAGCGGGACCGTCGAGGTGGCGCCGAGCATCAGCGGCGCGGACTCCCAGTGGGCCGAGGCGACGAGGATCGCTTTCGGTCGCGGGAGCTCGGCGGCGAGCTCCTGGAGCTGGGCCACCCAGGTGGGGTCGTCGACCAGGGGCGGGGCACCGTGGCTGAGGAAGAGGGCGGGCATCCGCATGGCGGCCTCCGTTGAAGCTTCAACTAATTACGGCAACAGTACGCCGGATTACTTGCGTCCGCAACAAAACCCGGTATTGACGCGGAGAGGGCTGCGTAATTACATCGAAACCAGGCCCGAACCCAGCGTCGCCGGTCCATTACCGCTGGGTGACAGACGGCGAAGGGACCGCGCATGACCCCTCGAGGCGGCGATGCGCTCCGCCAGCGTTGCCGGAGCGATCGCCGCCTCGCGGCGGCCGGGCAGAAGACGGCCGGGCAGAAGGCGGCCGAGCGGGCAACAACCGGAAAACGGTCGGACAGCGCGCCATGACGAGGGTCAACCCGCTGGTCCCGCGCGGCAGCTCCGCCGAGCGCCCTTTCGACGTGGTCGTCACCCCGGAGAACGCCGGCTGGGACTACTGCGGCCTGCGGGTCGTACATCTCCCGGTCGGCGGCCGGGTCAGGTTCCCGACCGGCTGCGACGAGATGCTGGTCCTCCCGCTGGCCGGCGGCTGCGACGTCGCCTGCGACGACGAGCGGCTGACCCTCACCGGCCGCCGCTCGGTCTTCTCCCGCGTCACCGACTTCGCGTACCTGCCCCGCCAGACGCAGGTGACCCTGCGCGCCCCGAACGGGGGACGTTTCGCCCTGCCGGCCGCCCGCGCGGACCGGACCCTGCCGTTCCGTTACGGTGCCGCCGAGGACGTGCCGGTCGACCTGTGCGGCGCCGGCCATGCCAGCCATCAGGTCAACCGGTTCTGCACCCCGGAGTCGTTCGAGACGGACCGGCTGATCGCCTGCGAGGTGCTCACCCCGGGCGGCAACTGGTCGTCGTACCCGCCGCACAAGCACGACGAGCAGGGCGACGGCGAGAGCAGCCTGGAGGAGATCTGCTATTTCGAGGTGGCTGCCTCCCCGGCGGGTGGTCACGGCTGCGGATTCCAGCGGGTGTACGGCCACCCGGACCGCCCGATCGACGTCTGCGCCGAGGTGCGCAGTGGCGACGTCGTGCTGATCCCCTACGGCTGGCACGGCCCGTCGATGGCCGCTCCCGGCTACGACCTGTACCACCTGAACGTGATGGCCGGCCCCGGCGAACGGCGCTGGCTGGTCCGCGACGACCCGGCGCACGGGTGGGTGCGTGGCCGGTGGGCCGCCGAGCGCGTCGACTCCCGGCTGCCACTTACCTCAGTCCGCGAAAAGAGGCGATAGTGCGGGGGAAGGGGCGATAGTGCGGGGGAAGAGGCGATCGTGAAGCAGCGGCTCACCGTCGGCCAGGCCGTGGTGCGTTTCCTGGCGAACCAGTGGACCGAACGGGACGGTGTCGAGCAGCGGGCGGTGGCGGGTTTCCTCGGCATCCTCGGGCACGGCAACGTGGCCGGAATCGGTCAGGCGCTGTTGCAGGCGCAGCGCACCGGTGCGCCCGACATGCCGTTCCGCCTGGCCCGTAACGAGCAGGCCATGGTGCACACGGCGGTGGGCTACACCCGGATGCGCAACCGTCTGTCGGCGATGGCGTGCACCGCCTCGATCGGTCCCGGTTCGACGAACATGCTCACCGGCGCGGCCCTGGCCACGGTCAACCGGCTGCCGGTGCTGCTGCTGCCGTCGGATGTCTTCGCCTCCCGCGCGAGCAGCCCGGTTCTGCAGGAGCTGGAGGATCCGCGGGCCGGTGACGTCTCGGTCAACGACGCCTTCCGGCCGCTGTCACGGTTCTTCGACCGGATCTGGCGGCCCGAGCAGCTGCCTCACGCCCTGCTCAGCGCGATGCGGGTCCTCACGGATCCGGTGGAGACCGGTGCGGTCACCCTCTGCTTACCGCAGGATCTTCAGACGGAGGCGTACGAGTACCCGGACGAACTCTTCACGAAGAGGGTCTGGCACGTGCCCCGCCAGATGCCGGATCCGCTCGCCGTGGAGCGGGCGGCCGCCGTGATCCGTGGCGCGCAACGGCCGCTGATCATCGCCGGCGGGGGAGTGATCTACTCGGAGGCGTCGGCCGCCCTGGACCGGTTCGCCCGGGAGACCGGCATCCCGGTCGCCGACACCCAGGCCGGCAAGGGCGCGCTGAACTGGGATCATCCGAACGCGGTCGGCGGGGTCGGCGCGACCGGCAATCCGGTGGCGAACCGGCTGGCCCGTCACGCCGACGTGGTGATCGGTGTCGGTACCCGCTACAGCGACTTCACCACGGCGTCCCGGACGGCGTTCCAGCGCCCGGACGTGCGGTTCGTCAACCTGAACGTGACCGGGTTCGACGCCGGGAAACTGTCCGCGTCGCCGCTGGTCGGTGACGCCCGCGCCGGGCTGAACGCGCTGCTGCCGGCCCTGCACGGCCGCCGTTTCACCGGTGACTTCTCCGACGACGTGGCGGCCTGGCGGGCGGCGGTCGATCACGCGTTCCGGGGCCGGGGTACGCCGGGTGATCTGCCCACCCAGGCCGAGGTGATCGGGGTGGTGAACGAGGCGTGCGGCGCCCGTGACGTGGTGGTGCAGGCGGCCGGGAGCCTGCCCGGCGACCTGCAGCGGCTGTGGCGGGCCCGCGACCCGAAGCAGTACCACGTCGAATACGGCTACTCCTGCATGGGCTTCGAGATCGCCGGCGCCCTCGGGATCAAGCTCGCCGAACCCGGCCGGGAGGTGTTCGCGCTGGTCGGGGACGGTTCCTACCTGATGATGGCGCAGGAGATCGTCACCGCTGTCGCCGAGAACGTGAAACTCATCGTGATCATCGTGGAGAACCACGGGTTCGCGTCCATCGGCGGGCTCTCCGAGCAGGTCGGGTCGCAGCGGTTCGGCACCGAGTACCGGTTCCGCAATCCGCGCAGCGGCGACTACGACGGTCCCCGGCTGCCGGTCGATCTGGCCGCCAACGCGGAGAGCCTGGGCGCCTCGGTGATCCGCTGCCGGAGCATCGCCGACCTGGTCGAGGGCATCAAGCAGGCCCGGGAGGCGGAGCGGCTGACCGTGCTGCACATCGAGACCGACCCGGCTCCGTCGGCGCCCGCGTCGGAGTCGTGGTGGGAGGTGCCGGTCGCGGAGGTCGCCACGTTGCACAGCACCCGTGACGCGCGGGCCGAGTACCTGGCGGGCAAACGCGACCAGCGCCACCACCTGCGACCAGGGGGTCTCTGATCGCACCGGGGAGACGACGACGCCTCTTGCGTGGCCGGTGCATGCGTGGCCGTATCCCCTGATGGTCTTGATCTTGCCGGTGGAGACCGTGAGCCGGCCTCCACCGGAACCGTCAGTGTGGTAGCACCAGGACCTGGCCGGGGAAGATCCGGTCGGGGTCGGAGATCACGTCCCGGTTGAGGTTGAAGATCTCGCGCCAGCGGCTCTCGTCGCCGAGTTTCTCGCGGGCGATCCTGGACAGGGAGTCGCCGGCCTTGACCGTGTAGAGCCTCGGGATCGGGCCGGACGACTGGGCCGGCGGGAGGAAGAGGACCTGGCCGGGGAAGATCCGGTTCGGGTTCTGGACGGTGGCCCGGTTGAGGACGAAGATCTCCGGCCAGCGGGCCTCGTCACCGAGTTGCTCCCGGGCGATCTTGGCGAGGCTGTCGCCGCGCTGCACCGTGTAGGTCCGCGGTGGCTGACCGCCCGGCAGGACCCCGGCCAGCCGCAGCAGGTCGGCCAGTTCGAACGTGCCGGGCCTGGCCGACGGCAGGGTCGGGCGCCAGCCGGGCTGCTTGAGGATCGAGTCCTCGCTGCGGCGGACCAGGCCGACCAGCACCTCGGCGACGATCGTGCTGCCGACCGGGCCCAGGTGCGCGCCGTCGTGCAGGGCCTTCGCCTCGGCCAGCACGTAGTACCAGAGCGGTGTGCGGGTCAGGAACTCGCTCTCGTCCAGAGCCGCACGCTGGGCGTCGTTGCCCGCCGCCTGCCGGATCTGGTCCTTGCTGAGCACCCGCACACCGAGCAGGTCGGCGACCGCCTGGCCGGTCGGCAGCCGCAGCCGGTAGCCGCGCAGCAGGTTGCGCACCGCGAGCCGGCCCGCGTCGGCGGGCGCCTCCGGGGCACCGGTGGTCGTCTTCAGGCGGAACAGTGCGCCGCCGTTGAGCGCGGCCAGGTTCGTGTCGATCTTGCGGGTCTTCATCACGGCGTCACCGGGGCCGACGATGTTCTCCCACTCGATGATCCAGTTCTCCGGCAGGTTCTCGGCCGGTTCCAGACCGAGATCCTCACCGAGCTGGCCGCTCAGAGCAGTGAACGTGAACAGCAGGTCCAGACTGCCCGGCGGCCGGGTGTTGGTCTTGAAATTCGAGTTGAAGTTGTAAAGGCTACGGACCATGGAATGCCCGAAACGGTACGCCGCGACGGCGAACTCGATCGGCATGAAGAACGGCTCGGCGTGCGGGTTGAACCATTTGTTCCCATGCGTCACGACGTCGTCCACGATCGACTTGTCGGCGACCTTCTTCAGGAAGTCCTGCACCACGATGTGCTGATAGTGCTGGCGCAGGATCCGGCGGGCGTCACGGAACGACAGCCCCTGGTCGATCAATTTGTTGTGCGCCTTCAGGAATGCCACGTGCAGCTGCGAGATGATCGTGTTCTCGTCGTTGCGCGGGTCACCGATCAGGGCCGCCCGGTCGAATCTCGGATCGGCGTTGCGGGGCTCGCGGGGCAGGTCGTTGTCGTCGCCCTTGCCCTTCGGCCGGGCCAGTGGCGGCGGGTTCGGTGCCGGCGGGTTCTGCAGCGTGATCTTGTGGACCTTGCCGATCAGCATCCGGTCGGCGTTGTTCGGGTCGCGCGGTGCCGGCGGCCCGTAGAGGCTGTCCAGGTCTAGCTGGGCGGTCCGCTGGTTGCGCAGCACCCGGCGGATCTGCTCCGGCGACAGCGGCGCCATCCCCGGGTCCAGCAGCACCGCCATGTCGCCGGAGCCGAGACCGGCCTTCTTGTCGTCGATCTCCAGCGTGATGTCGTGATCGATGAACTGGCCGAGATAGGTGTAGGCGGCCGGGATCGGGCTGTCGTCCGGCCGGCTGTCGTCGTCGGTCATCGCCTGCCCGAGCCGCTTCAGCTTGGCCGGGGTGTCCGGTAACCGTGGCAGAAGGTTCGCCTCGTCCTCCTGCAAGGTCGGGAAGAGCAGGTCGAAGGGGTGGGTGGCCACCGGCGGCGCCAGCGCGAACGCCAGTGGGGAGCGGGCGGCGAACTCGGCGAGTTCCCGTTTCGCCCTGTCGATGTCATCGTCGGAGATCGATCGGCCGTGTCCGAGACGAGGCATGATGATTACCTACGCTTTCGTGAGCCTGATTTCGGCGCATTTTGCGCATGCTGAACCGCGAAATGGGCCGCAACAGTAGGTGTCTCTCAGCGGTCACCCTAGGCAGCGGGCGCAAACGGTGCGGACAAGTCTTTGACACCGCGCGGCGCTGTTGTTGGCAAATGGTGCCAACAAAGCGTGTATCAGGCGATCCCCCGGGCGGGGGTCAGCGCGAACGCAATCCGTCGAATGCAAGGTCGGAAACGGTGTCGGCAATCGACTCGGGCGCACCGCGATCCGGCCTGTACCACTCGATCAGCGAATTGACCATGCCGAAGATCAGGCGGGCCGCGGTCGCCGGGTCCACGTCGGCGCGCACCCCGCCCTCGGCCTGCGCCTGTTTCACCAGGTCGGTGACGATCCGGTCGAAGGCGCGGCGGCGCGCCACGGCCTGCTGCTCGGCCACCGTGTTGCCGTGCACCCGCAACAACAGGGTGACGAACTCCAGGCGCTCGGCGAGGACCAGGACACTGCGTCGGATCAGGAGCCTCAGCCGTACGGTCGCCGGGTCCCCGCTGCCGACGGCCTCCCGCGCCGCGTCCTCCAGCGCGCCCAGCGCCCGGTCCACGGCCATCGTGAGCAGCTGCTCCTTGCTGCTGACATGGTGGTAGAGCGTCGACTTGGTGATCCCGAGCGACTCGGCGATGTCGAACATGCTGGTCGCGTCGTACCCGTGGGTGTTGAACAACCGGACGGCGGCG
The DNA here is from genome assembly GCF_042650585.1 of Actinoplanes subglobosus. Classification (NCBI taxonomy): domain Bacteria; kingdom Bacillati; phylum Actinomycetota; class Actinomycetes; order Micromonosporales; family Micromonosporaceae; genus Actinoplanes; species Actinoplanes subglobosus. The sequence continues at coordinate 125,451 of NZ_JBHSBL010000041.1, read as the reverse complement.
GTCAGCACCGCGCTCTGATCGTGGCCTGGCCGGCCCCGGCGGCGGCTGTTCTCCATCGGCAGAATCTAGCGCCTCGATCCGACTTGATTTACCGACCGATCGGGCGGTTAATGGAGGGCATGACGAGTCCCGCTGAGCTCCACCAGACCCATCGCGAGTTGCTCGACCGTGCGGTCTCGGCGGCCGCGACCCGTGACTACTGGTCGGCGTTCCCCGAGTCGCCGAGCAAGAAGGTCTACGGCGAGGAGGCCGCGCCCGCCGGCGACCGTGCCTTCACCGCCCTGCTCGGCAAGCCGTTCCCGGTCGACGTGCCCGGTGCGGTCGGCTCGGTCTCCACCGAGCGCTCGCCCTACGGCATCGAGCTGGGCGTCAGCTATCCCAAGGCCGACCCGCTCGCGCTCGTCGCGGCCGCCCGCGCCGCCGTCCCCGGCTGGCGTGACGCCGGGCCCACCGGTCGTGCCGGCGTCGCCGCCGAGATACTGACCCGCCTGCACGCGCGCGTCTTCGAGCTCGCCCACGCCGTCCAGCACACCACCGGCCAGGCCTTCGTGATGGCGTTCCAGGCCGGTGGCACCCACGCCCTCGACCGTGGCCTCGAGGCCGTCGCCGTGGCACTGGCGGCCACCACCCGGCTGCCCGGGCAGACCTCGTGGACCAAGGGCGACCTCGCGATGGAGAAGACGGCGACCGTCGTCGGCCGTGGCGTGGGCCTGGTCATCGGCTGCACCACCTTCCCCACGTGGAACGGTTTTCCCGGCCTGTTCGCCAGCCTCGTCACCGGCAACCCGGTCATCGTCAAGCCACACCCCGGCGCGGTCCTGCCGCTCGCCATCACCGTGCAGGTCTGCCGCGAGGTCCTGGCCGAGGCCGGGCTCAACCCCGACGTGGTGACACTCGCCGCCGAGGAGCCCGGCGACCACATCGCCGGCACCCTGGCCACCCACCCCGACGTGCGGATCGTCGACTTCACCGGGTCCAGCGAGTTCGGCGACTGGCTGGAGGCCAACGCCCGCCAGGCCGTCGTCTACACGGAGAAGGCGGGGCTCAACACGGTCGTCGTCGACTCCACCGACGACTACCAGGGCCTGTTGCGCAACCTGGCCTTCTCGCTGTCGCTCTACAGCGGGCAGATGTGCACCACTCCGCAGAACATCCTGGTGCCCCGCGACGGCATCGAGACCGACGCCGGTCACCGCGACGTCGCCGCGTTCGGGGCCGACCTGTCCGCCGCTCTCGACAAACTGCTCGGTGACCCACGCCGCGCCGCCGGGACACTCGGCGCGATCGTCAACGACGGGGTGCTGGGCCGGCTGGAGGAGGCCGCGTCCGGGCCGGGCGTCGTGCACCCGTCGGCCGCCGTCGGTGACGAGCAGTTCCCCGGGGCGACCATCCGGACCCCGGTGGTGGTGCGGCTCGACGCGGCCGATGAGAAGACCTACACCCGGGAGTGCTTCGGCCCGGTGTCCTACCTGATCACCACCGACTCCACGCCACACAGCCTCGCCCTGTTCACCGAGACGGTGCGGGCACACGGCGCTCTCAGCTCGCTGGTCCACTCGACCTCGCCGGCTGTTCTGGAGAGTGCGCGGTCGGCCGCTCTCGACGCGGGCGTCCACCTGTCAGAAAACCTGACCGGTGGGGTGTTCGTCAATCAGACGGCGGCGTTCAGCGACCTGCACGGCACCGGCGCCAACCCGGCGGCGACCGCCTCGCTGACCGATGACTGGTTCGTGGCCGGGCGCTTCTTCACCCTCCAGTCCCGTCGTCACGTGGCGTCCTCATGACCGCCTCCACCGCCTCGACTGCCTTCGACGAGGCGATCGCTCGTGACCAGCGGATCGAGCCGGCCGACGACATGCCCGAGGGCTACCGGAAGACGATGATCCGGCAGATCGCGCAGCACGCGCACTCCGAGATCATCGGCATGCAGCCGGAGGGGGAGTGGATCACCCGGGCGCCGACGCTGCGCCGCAAGGCGATCCTGCTCGCCAAGGTGCAGGACGAGGCCGGCCACGGGCTGTATCTGTATTCGGCGGCCGAGACCCTCGGCGCCGACCGGGGCGATCTCACCCAGCGGCTCATCGAGGGCCGGCAGAAATACTCGTCGATCTTCAACTATCCGACCCTGTCGTTCGCCGACGTCGGCGTGATCGGCTGGCTCGTCGACGGCGCCGCCATCTGCAACCAGGTCCCGCTCTGCCGCAGCTCCTACGGGCCCTACGCGCGGGCGATGATCCGGATCTGCAAGGAGGAGTCCTTCCACCAGCGGCAGGGCTACGAGCTGCTGATGACCATGATGCGGGGCACGCCCGAGCAGCAGGCCATGGTGCAGGACGCCGTCGACCGCTGGTGGTGGCCGTCCCTGATGATGTTCGGGCCCCCCGATGCCGAGTCACCCAACACGGCACAGTCGATGGCCTGGAAGATCAAGCGGCACACCAACGACGAGCTGCGGCAACGGTTCGTCGACATGTCGGTGCCGCAGGCCGCCGCGCTCGGTGTCACCCTGCCCGACCCTGAGCTGCGGTGGAACGAGGAGCGGGGTCACCACGACTTCGGGCAGCCCGACTGGGCCGAGCTCAAACGGGTGATCACCGGCGGCGGCGTGATGAACGAGGAGAGGATCCGGCGGCGGCGCGAGGCCGACTCCGACGGCGCCTGGGTGCGCGAGGCGGCCGCGGCACACGCGGCGAAAGGGACGTCATGACCAGTCACGAGTGGCCGCTGTTCGAGGTGTTCGTGCGGGCCAAGCGCGGGCTCAACCACGTGCACGTGGGTTCGCTGCGGGCGGCCGACCACGAGATGGCGCTGCACCACGCGCGTGACCTCTACACCCGGCGCAACGAGGGCGTCAGCATCTGGGTCGTCCGGTCCGACGCGGTGGTGGCCAGCGATCCAGCCGCCAAGGAGTCGTTCTTCGAGCCCAGCGGCGACAAGGTGTACAGGCATCCCACGCACTACGCGATCCCCGATTCCGTACCGCACATCTGAGGGTCCGATCATGGCATTCGACGACGCCTACGACGCGCTCACCGATCATGAGGACGATGCCCGGTGGGCGTACGGGACCGGCTTCAGCGATCCTCTCGCCGGGGTCTCCAGTGAGTTGCCCGACGGGGTGGACCGGGACGATCTCGCCGCCTACTGCCTGATGCTCGGTGACGACGCGCTGATCCTGTCGCACCGGTTGCAGCAGTGGGTGACCCGTGCGCCCGAGCTGGAGGACGAGCTGGCCATCGCCAACATCGCGCTCGACCTGCTCGGGCAGGCGCGACTGCTGCTCACCCGGGCCGGTGAGGCCGAGGGGCGCGACCGCGACGAGGACGATCTGGCCATGCGCCGGGCCGCGCCCGAGTTCCGTAACGTGGTGCTCGCCGAGCGGGGCGACGACGACTTCGCGCACCTGGTCGCCCGGTTGTGCGTGTTCTCGGTCTGGCGGCTCGAGCTGCTGCAACACCTCTGCACATCCCGTGACCCGATGCTCGCGGCGATCGCGGCCAAGGGAGTCAAGGAGGTCACCTACCACCGGGACTACGCGGCGCAGTGGGTGGTGCGGCTCGGCGACGGGACCCAGCTGTCGCGGCAGCGGATGGTGGCCGCGGTCGCGGCGCTGGAGCCGCTGCTCGGTGAGTTGTTCCAGCCGCATCCGGTCGTGACCCGTCTCGCCGAGTCCGGGGTCGCCGTGGACCCGGGATCATTGCGGGAGGCGTTCGACCAGGTCTGGGGCTATGTGCTGACCACGGCGACGCTCGGCCCCGCTTCCTCCTCCCGGTCTCCGGCCCATCGTGGGCGGGACGGCGTGCACACACCCGGGCTGCTGGAGATCCTCGACGAGATGCAGGGGCTGGCGCGGGCGCTTCCCGGAGGGTCGTGGTGACGGCGACGGCGGCCGATGTGGTCGCGGCGGTCGTCGATCCGGAGCTGCCCATGCTGACGCTTGCGGAGCTGGGGATCGTCCGGGAGGTTCGGCAGGACGACGACGGGGTGCTCGTCACCATCACGCCCACCTATTCCGGCTGCCCGGCCATGGAGACGATTCGTGGTGACATCCGGGTGGCGCTGCGGCGGGCCGGATTCGGGCGAGCCGAGGTGCGTACCGTGCTGGCGCCCGCCTGGACCACCGACTGGATCAGCGAAACCGGGAAACGCAAGCTCGCCGAGGCCGGCATCGCCCCGCCCGGGGCGGCGCCCGTCCGTGCCGCCGGGCCCATCCCGCTCACCCTGGGCGTGCGGACCGCTGTCGCCTGTCCCCGCTGCGGGCAGCCGTCGACCGAGGTGCTCGCGGCGTTCGGCGCCACCGCCTGCCGTGAGCTGCGCCGATGCCCCGCGTGCCGGGAACCTTTCGAACACGTGCGGGAGATCTGAGATGCCACCACGCGGATTCCAGCCACTGCGGGTCGCCGCCGTCGACCGGTTGTGTGCCGATGCGGTCGCTGTCACGTTCGAGGTTCCGCCCGAGCTGGCGCCCGACTTCCGGTTCGGTCCGGGGCAGTCGCTGACCGTGCACCGTGACGGTGAGCGGCGCACCTACTCGATCTGTGCGCCGGCGGGCGCCGCACCACGGATCGGGGTGCGTGAGGTGCCGGGCGGGCGGATCTCCCGGTGGATCGTGCACGACCTGCGGGCCGGCGACCTGGTCGACGTCGCGCCGCCGTCCGGGACGTTCACACCCGACCTCGCCGCGGGCGGCCGGCACGTGCTGATCGCCGCCGGTTCGGGTATCACGCCGGTGCTGTCGATCGCCGCCTCCCTGCTCGAGCAGCCGGTCTTGCCGGAGCACGGTCAAGGTCGGCCGTTCGGTCGGGGCCAGTTCGCGGGCCGTAACTCAGACACCTTTCGAGCGGCCGATGGGGTGCCGGAGCGACGGCTCGCGATGGCGCACTCCGACTCCGGAGGGTCTCTGGCGGCTCTGTCGGGAGCACCGGATCGGGCGGCGCTTTCGGGGTGGCCGGATCTCGCAGGCCGGTCGTCCGGGTGGCCCGGCCCTGCTCGGGGTGCGGCGGGGCGGGCCGAGGTCACGCTCTTCTACGGCAACCGGCGGGCGGACACCGTCATGTTCGCCGAGGAACTGGCCGATCTGAAGGACCGGTTTCCCGACCGGCTCGAACTCGTGCATGTGCTGTCGCGGGAGGCGCGGGAGTCCGAGCTCTTCAGTGGACGACTGGATGCGGACCGGTTGCGGGCGCTCGTTCCGCTCCTGGTGGATGTGCCCGCGGTCGATCACTGGTGGCTGTGCGGGCCGTTCGGGATGGTCACCGACGCCACAGCGGTTCTCGGTGAGCTCGGGGTGCCGGCCGGGCGGGTGCATCGGGAGCTCTTCTGGGTGGACGAGGCGCCGCCCCCGATCGTGCGGCCGGATGCGGTGGACGGCGGGCCGCGCAGTGAGGTGACCGTGGTGCTCGACGGGCGCAGGACGACCGTACCGGTGCCGGATGGTGTGACCCTGCTCGACGGTGCCCAGAAATCGCGGCCGGACCTGCCGTTCGCCTGCAAGGGCGGGGTCTGCGGGACGTGCCGGGCGCGTGTCACCGACGGTGAGGTGACGATGCGGCGCAACTTCGCGCTGGAGGAGGCCGAGGTCACGGCAGGGTTCGTCCTCACCTGCCAGTCCCTGGCCGCCTCACCCGAGGTGGTGATCGACTTCGACCAGTGAGGCGTCGGGGATCCCTCGGGGCCGCCGCGGTGGAAATCGCGTTTCGGACCGCGGCAGGCCGGTGCACAATCGGGCGGATGTGGATCCGGGAAGCGCGTGTCGAGGAACTGCCTGCCCTGCGGGAGATCGAGCGGACCGCCGGAGTGCTGTTCCGGGAGATCGGCATGCCGGAGATCGCCGATCACGAGCCGCTGCCGATCGAGGTTCTGGCCGCGTATGTGAGTGCGGGGCGGGCCTGGGTTGCGGCGGAGTCGTCCGAGGAGGCCGGCTGGCCGGTCGGCTATCTCATCGCGGACCTGCTGGACGGGGATGTCCACGTCGAGCAGGTGTCGGTTGATCCGCGGTTCTCCCGGCGGGGTGTCGGGATGACGCTGATCGATCATGCGGCCGGGTATGCACGTGGGGTCGGGGCTCCGGCGCTGACGCTCACCACGTTTGCCGAGGTCCCGTGGAACGCGCCCTACTACCGGCGGTGCGGGTTCGTGGTGATGGACGAGGCTGGGCTGCCGCCGGGGCTTCGGGCCGTTCGCGATCATGAGGTGGCGGCGGGGCTCGATCGGTGGCCGCGGGTCTGTATGCGGAAGGCCCTCGACTCTTTAGAGTGAGATGTCCGAAACTGGCGGCGATTTACCGATTTGTAGGCGCTAAGTGCCGCCAGGATGGTGCCGGACCAACGCAGCCGGCACCGGGAGAAGACGATGAAGAAGTCACTGACCTTTCGCGTCATCAGCGGCGTCATCGTCGCCTCGACCCTGCTCATCCTGCCCGCCACCGCGTCCGCGGCGGTTCGTGAGCTGACCCGCCCCGCCCCGGCCGCCGCCCCACAGGCAGCGCCCGGCACCGCGATCACCGGCGGCCCGGATACATCGCCGGGCACCGCGACCGCCGGCATGGAACGGGAGAGCGACGACGTCTGGCAGGCGGCGCCGGCCGATGATCAGCCCGGACGCGCCGACCGTGTGCTGGTGGAGCGCGCCGCCCCGGCTACCCTGCCGTTCCGGATCTCGGTTCCCGGCGCCGTGGCCACCGGCTCCTACACCCGGCTCCAGAGCGCTCCGCAGATCACCGTCTCGCTCAAGGTCACCGGCCAGGCCCCGTGCGGCGTGCTCCAGGTGACCCGCAACGGCCCCGCCGACGGCATCGAGTGGCACACCGTCGGCGCCCTGTGCAGTACCGGAACCGCGACCTTCCGCGCCGCGGTCAACCGCCTTTGGGGCAGCCGGTCCCTGCCGTCGATCCGTTTGTGCAACGGCGACAGCCTGGGCCTGGCCGAGGGCGTCGACTGCGACCGGTTCACCCCGCCCCGCGGAGCCTGAAGTCTTTCGGCGCAGATCAAGGCCCATTGCGGCGAATCGCACATCGGGCGACAGCCCGTCTCAGGCCGTCAGCTCCCGCAGGTCGACGACCTGGTCCTCCGCGGGCGGCGTGATCTCCGGGAACTCGGTGTCGAAGTTCGTGAGATCGACCTGCGAGGTGGCAGTGGTCCAGTGAGTCGGGTACGGCTTGCCCGTCGTGGCCACCCCCGCCCGCCATGCGGGGTCCGTGCCGCTCGTCATGTCGATCCAGTAATCGCCACCGCTGCCGAACACCTTTCCTTTGACGAGCGGGCCGGCCGGATCGAGATCAGTGATCATGGCCTGCTGGCCCAGCAGACGCTCCACAGTCACGTCCGACGTGCTCATCCGCACCCAACGCCCGGCCGCCTCGCGCTTCGCGTCGGCCATGCCGGGGCGCTCGGCGAGGATCTCCCAGAAACCGTCGTCCGGGAGCAGGTACTGGTCCTCGCCGAGGATGGTGAACCGGGTGATCCGTCCGCCCATCGACATGGTGCCGGTGGTGTCGCCGTTCACCATCCGGTAACGGCCGAGAACCTTGAAACGGCCGACGGTCCGGGAACCCTCGAAGACGTACGAGCGGGCGCCGGCGACCGCCGCCCGCGCTTCCGCCAGGATCTGCTCGCCGGTGAGCCCTTCGACGCCGCTTGCGCTCGGCGCGGGCGCAGGCTGCGGGTCCGCCGCCGTCGTGCACCCGGCCAGCATCAGGGCGAAGGCCGCGAGAGCAGCGGCGCGCGCATGTGTCAACACGATCGTCATCCCCGTCATGCGTCTCAGAGGCCCAGTTCCTTGCAGAGGTCCCAGTACCGGTCGAGGGATTCGGGGGCACGGCGTTGCTCCGACAGCCCGACGGTGTCGAAGGCATCCATTCCCGCCGCCGCCCGCACACCGAGCACCTCCAGCGCCCCGTTGACGTCGGCCACCCCCGCCACCCGCCGCCCATCGGCGAACGCCACCGCCCACTGCTCCCCGACCCCACCGAAGTACTCGGTCATCACGAGCGCGAACGTGACCGCCGGCCGGCCGGTGACCGCGTACGCCAAGTCGGCGAGCACCGCCCCGCGAGGAAAGTCGTCCGGAAGATCGTTCGGCAGGTCGAGATCCGTCATCACGCCGCGCTGATGCTGCTGATAGGCGACATACGAGTCGCTGATGTGCACCAGGCGCAGCCCGTGTCCGAGCGGCACCCCCGCCACGTCCCACTCCCGGGCCACGGCGTCGTCGAACGGCTCCGGCACGATCAGCGCGGTGATGTCATGTCCCACGACCGGGCAGGCTAACAGTCACAACAGCCGGGTGACGCCCTCGGTTCCGATCCGTTCGTCGAGGCGGGACGGGTCGAGGTTGGCGCAGAGCACGATCGACGCCCCCGCGGTGAGCGGCGCCATCAGCCAGATCAGGGGCTCCTCGCAGGCCGCCGTGTCGACCAGGATCCGGTCGCCGGGTTCGATGCCCCGGGCTGTCGCCACGACGGCCGCGGCTGCGCCGTACTCCCCGAATGTCGTGCCGTCGACGGTGGCCGCCGCACCCGCCTCGACCCTCTGCGGTGGTGGCGGTGCGCCGAGACGTGCCCGCGCCGCGGGCGCAAAATCAAGATAACCAGGGGGTACGTCCGAAGTGGCACCACCGTCGGGCGCCAGCCCCAGGACGAACTGATGACCGGCCGGTGGAACGTCCTCGAGCCAGCTGCCGACGCGCCGCCGTTCGACGAAGGTCACGTCGAGGGCGGGCCCGGTGTCCGGCGACAATCCTGCCGCGGCCCAGCTCCGGAACGACACCTCGATCCCGGCCGCCCACGCCCCGAGAAGCACGGTCGCGGTCTGCCAATGCGGCGGCAGCAACACACCGGCCCGGTCGCCGCGCCGCAGCCCGCATCCGGCGGTGAGCAGGTCAACCGTCGCGGACACCCATTCGCCCAGTTCAGAGGCGGTGAGGCCGGTCCGTTCCCCGGTGGCGTCGTCGTAGAAGGTGATCAACTGGTCGTTCATCGCGCCCCACCCTAGCGACACCGGAGTGGCGCCGGCATCACTCTTCCGTGGCCACGGCCGCGCGGGACGCCAGCGCCATCAGTTCGTAGAAACGGTCATCGGCGAGGGCGTGGTCGCTGAGCAGATGCCCCATCTGTACGGCAACCTCGGCCAGCAGCCAGTGCAGGCCGGGGCTGAGGGGCCGCTCGTGATGCAGGCACAGGATCCCGGCCGGATAGCCGTCGATCCGCAACGGCACCCCGGTGACCAGGAGTCCCCCGGTGTCGCCGGGGCCGTCGGGCGCACCGGCGCCGAATGGGTGGATCACCGCGTCGTGTGCCCGGAAGCCTTCGCGGACGACCTGGGCCAGCACGCGGCCGGCGATGGACTGGGGCATGGTGCCTCCCGATCGTTCGTACCGACGCCTGCCACCATCGCCGTCCGTGGACCGGTGCTGAGGCTTCGCGCCGAGGACGGGACCTAGGTCCCGAACCGGTCAGCGGCTCGACGTGCCGACCCGCTCGACCTCGCCGATGACGTCCCACAGGATCCGCGGCGCCGTGGTGCCCTGGACGGTGGAGACCGTCTTGCGGAACCCGCCGCGGTAGGTGACCGTGAGCTCGTAGGCGTAGCGGTCGCAGCACGGGTTCTTCGGCTGGTAGGAGCCGCGCAGCCGCAGGAACTGCGGGGTGCTCGTCATCCGCAGGGACGGACGGCCGCCCGGGGTGGTGCCGTCGACGGTGAACGTCTCCTGGCGGCCCGCGAAGCCGCCGGAACGGTCGAGCGTGATCGACGTGGCCACCGCCGGTGCCGCGGTGGCCGGGGTGGCCGGAGCGAGCGCCGCGACGGCGCAGGCGGCGGCCAGAGTGGTGAAGGCCTTGCGGCTGATGGTGCGCTCTCCCATGACGTCCTCCGGTTGTCCGGCGCCGCCTGTCGACGCCGTCACTACTGACAACTACGGACAAATCGCCCTGGAAACGGGGTGGTTCAGGCGGCCTGGATCTGGGTGATCTCGCGGGCCTCGGCCGCATAACGGGCCAGCAGGTGAACCGTGCGCGGGCCCGCCTCGCCGTCGGCCGGCAGCCCCATCCGTGCCTGGAAGTAGCGGACCGCCTCGGCGAGCTCCGCCTCATCCGGCCCGACCCGCACCCCCAGATCGGCGAACAGCGCCCGCAGCACCTCCGGATCGGCCGGCGGAACCGGCTCCGACCAGCCGATCAGCCCACCGACGGCGTTACCGACCAGACTGAGCATTCCTCGTGCGGACATCGTGACCTCCCGTGTAGTGGGTGATCCCAGCATCCGTGCCGTGCCTGTGCCGAACATCTGACCGCCGTCTCCAAACCCTGTGCGCCTCTGCGACTTTCGGCCGACCCCCGCGCACGACCCGGAGCCGTCAGAGCGCTTAACGCCGCTCCGGCAGGCGAGGGCACTGTGGCGAACATCAATCCCACTTCCGGCGTCGGCTGTCCCGGCACTCCGGAAGGCCGAAAGTCGGAGGTCGCGCCGGTCAGCTCCGGCAGAGGGTGGAACGGGCCAGACTGACCAGCTCACGGGCGTCGGCGTCCGGAAGGCCGTACTCGCCGAGTTCCGCCGCGACCTCCTTGCGCTCATGCCCGGCGGCGAGCGAGGCACACGCCTGCCCACCCATCTCGGTGATCTCCTCGTTCCGCAGATCCATCGTGACCTGCGACAACTGCCCACGCACGGCCTGCACGAACAACTCACCCGCCGTCGGCGCCGCGGCACTCACCGCTGGCTCAGGATCCTTCCATTGCGGTACGGGGGGCGAGCTCGCACATCCCGTGAGCACCGCCACGACCGCTCCGGCCGCGGTAAGTCCGGCCCGCCGCCTCGTACCCGGCACGCGGTCCCGTGCCATCGGATACGTGCCGCCCATCAGCGTGCCTCCCGCAGCGCGGCGGGCCGGCCCCGACGCAACGCCACCGCCGGCTCACTGATCGTCGGCCCGAACGGGCGCCGCTCGACCGCGGTCCGGGACCGCCCGATCCGCTCACCGTTCGGCCGTCCACCACCACCATCACCACCATCACCACCGGCCGCCGCCCGCTCGCCGTTCGCCGTCATCGCCTCCCCGGCCCGGGCGCCTCCCGGCACTGCGTCCTTGGCCCGTGCGCCTCCCGGCACTGCGTCCCCCGCCCGGGCGCCTATCGCCACCGGGTCGATGGCTCCCGTCGCCGGACCGGTGACGGAGGTGAACTCGGGGCCATCGCAGGCCACGGGTGGCGCCGGGTCGGCGATCAGGGCGAATGCCGGCGGGACCGGGTCGGGGATGAGCAGAGATGCGGGGTCGCCCGGGAACGGCTGGGGGAGAAACACCCGGCCGACCCTAGACGCCGATGCCGACGTTCGGCGTTGCCGCGCCGGAGCCACCCGGACGGGCTACCGGCGGCCGCCCGACCGTGCTACCGGCCGCTTTCGTCCACGTCTCCGTTTGCTGCGTCCGGCCCCGGTGATTCGTCCGGGCCTTCGGCGGCTTCGTCCAAACCTTCGGCTCCTTGTCGGCCGGGCACAGCGAAGTCACAGACCTCTCACCGCTGCGGAACAAACTCGGGGCGCAGTCTCGATCACATGACGGACCTGATGACGCGCCCCACCCGGAACGACGACCCGGCCTACGGCGGCCAGGGAATGCAGAGCCCATACGGCGGGCGGCATCGGGTGACCTACGACCTGCCGCCGACGCACATTCCGCCGGTGATGGTGCGGGATCCTCGGGACCCACGGTGGAAGCGCCGGCTCGCGGGCGGGGCCGCGGTCCTGGTCCTGGTGGCCGGCGGCGGCACCGCGGGAGCCTTCGTCACCGAGAACTATCTGGCCTCCCGCCCGGCACAGGCCGCGGCCGCCGAGACCACGATCACCGAGACCTCCGACCTGGCCCCGATCGTCGCCAAGGTCCAGCCCAGCGTCGTTACCGTCCTGGTCGACAGTTCCCGGTCGTCGTCGCTGGGCTCCGGGGTGATCCTCAGCGAGGACGGCCTGATCCTCACGAACAACCATGTCATCGAGGCGGACGGTTCGGTCAGTGTGCGTCTCGCCGACGGCCAGACGGTGCCGGCGAAAGTGGTGGCCGCCGACGCGACCCACGACCTGGCCCTGGTCCAGGCCACCGGCCTGTCCGGTCTGACCCCGGCGACGTTCGCCACCGACGACAGCGTCGCGGTGGGCGACACGGTCCTGGCGTTCGGCGCACCGCTGGGCCTGGAGGGAACCGTCACCTCAGGCATCGTCTCCGCCCTGAACCGCAGCGTCGACACCGGAGATGAAAAGCTCACCGGCCTGCTACAGACCGACGCCCCCATCAACCAGGGCAATTCCGGCGGAGCATTGGTGGACACCTCCGGCCGGGTGATCGGCATCAACGTGGCGATCGCCACCACTGGAGACAGCAGCGGCAGCGTAGGCCTGGGCTTCGCCATCCCCGCAGACACAGCCACCACAGTCGTCAACCAACTCCGCACCCAGCTCTGACCCCACCACACACCCCAGCCCCGCACCTCCAACTCGGACACCCCATCGACCTTCGACCCAATTCGTCCGCCACATCGACCCCGCTACACCCACCACTCGGCCGAATCTCGCCCGACCCACCCCGATCCCCAGCATTTCTCACCCCACCCGGCCCGAATATCCCTCCACCCGGTTCCCGGCCCGAACTCCACGCGCCGAGCTCCGACCACGACTCCACACCGTCCAATCCCAGGCCAGGCTGCGCAGCGTCCGGTCCCAGGCCAGGCTCCACACCGTCCAATCTCGGGCCAGGCTCCACACCGTCCAATCCCAGGGCGGGTTGCGCAGCGTCCGGTCCCAGGGCGGGTTGCGCAGCGTCCGGTCCCAGGGCGGGTTGCGCAGCGTCCGGTCCCAGGGCGGGTTGCGCAGCGTCCGGTCCCAGGGCGGGCTGGACACCGTCCGGTCCCAGGGCGGGCTGGACACCGTCCGGTGCCAGGCCGGGCTCCGAATGGCCGAGCACCAAGCCAGCCTTCGCACCCGCTCAACCCGCACCCGACTTCGCACCATCGCTATCCGTCAAGGACATGTCCGGTGAGCGCTGCACCAACCACCTCGATGCAGCGCTCACCGCTGGCCCGGGAAAATCCAAATATCGGTGGCGGCCGTATCCGTGCCGTCGAAACGGCGCTCACCGCGGTGACCGCGAACGGTCACCGCCCTGCCCGATCTTGATCGACTTACCACCGAAAGCGGTGGTCAAGCGGTCAAGATCGGGCAGGTCAACCCGGTGATCGTTCATGGTGGGGGCGCTGGTCACCTGCGGATTCGTTCCGGTCGTGGATCTTGTCGGCTGGCTGTCACCGCTGTCTCGACCGCCTCGAGGCACCGCTGACAGCCAGCCACGGCGGCCCGGCGGGCTCTCGGCGGTGTCTCCGCGCGCCTGAGGCAGTGGGCGCAGCCGGCCGGACAAGATCAACAGCCACTCGACAGCCCCTTCCTGCTCGCCATCCCAGCCGACCAGGATTCACGCGCGTGGACAACCTCCGCGTCCGACCGGTGGCGGTGTGTGAGGGATTGCCGGACGGCTACCGGGTGGCACGGCGCGGGCCGGGATCCAGTCGGAGCCGGGGTGTGGGGTCCGGTGTGACGCGGGCGTGGGAGTCCGGCGGGGCGGGTGTGGGGTTCGGTGTGGCACGGGGCGGGCTCCGCGTGTTACGCGGGGTGGGGCCCGGGTGTGGCGCGGGGTGGGCCGGGGTGAGGGCGTTGCGTGGGTCCGGCCGGTGGCGTGCTTGAGCTGCCTGATGGTGACTCGCCTCGTGGTGGCTGGAGTCCGGCGGGGCGGGGTGTGGGGTTCGGTGTGACGCCGGGCGGGCTGCGGGTGTGGCGCGGGGTGGGATCCGGGTGTGGCGCGGGGTGGGCCGGGGTGAGGGCGTTGCGTGGGTCCGGCCGGTGGCGTGCTTGAGCTGCCTGATGGTGACTCGCCTCGTGCTGGCTGGAGTCCGGCGGGGCGGGGTGTGGGGTTCGGTGTGACGCCGGGCGGGCTGCGGGTGTGACGCCGGGCGGGCTGCGGGTGTGGCGCGGGGCGGGATCCGGGTGTGGCGCGGGGCGGGCTGCGTGTGTGACGCGGGGCGGGCTGCGGGTGTGACGCGGGGCGGGCTGCGTGTGTGACGCGGGGCGGGCTGCGGGTGTGACGCGGGGTGGGATCCGGGTGTGACGCGGGGGTGGGGCCGGGTGAGGGCGTTGCGTGGGGTCCGGGCGGTGGCGTGCTTGAGCTGCCTGATGGTGACTCGCCCCGCGGTGGCTGGAGGCAGCCTCGGGGGCCTGGGCGCGCGGATGATCAGAAGTCGCGCCAGGTGTCGAACCACTCGTCGGCCAGTGTGGTGGGGATCCCGGCACGGGCGGCGAGTGCCATGAACGCGTCGCCCGCCTCCTCGCGGCGAATGGTGTCGATGATGTCGAACTTCTCGTCGAGGGCGTTGAGTTTGTCGACCAGCTCGCGCAGCACGGGTTCGACCGCTGCGATTGCGGGGTGAGCGACCGCAGCCGCGTCGGTCGATGGTCGGGAGCCGGTCTCGCGGGCTGATGTCGAGGGCCTGGCCCCGGCAGCCTGACCGGCTGAGGTCGGTGGGGGTGGGGCGAGCCTGGGCAGGGCGTCGAGTGCTCGGAGTGCCGTGGCATAGGCCCGGCAGGCGGCGGCTCCCGCGCGGGTGTTGTCGTCGGACCAGTCGCGGAACGGGTTGTCCATGTTGGTGGCCAGCCAGCGGTCTGCCTTGGCGCCGCTCAACCTCAGCGTCACCGGGGAACGGCGGAAGCGGGTGCGCAGGTCTCTGGCCGTGGAGGCTCTCAGGCCGTCGATCACCAGGTTGTCCAGGGGGAGGTCGGGGAAGGTCTCGGCGTCCAGCGCGTAGGCGTCGAGCATCGTCAGCAACCGCAGGCCGGGCAACTCGGTCAGCGCTGCCGGGGTGTCCAGGCGGCCGGGGGCGGAGGACCGGCGCAGCGTCAGCGTGTGGGTCTGTGGGAACGCGGTGACCACTCCGGCGGGGAGGACGCCCGCGCCGTCGATCGACAGTGACCGGACCTGGGACAGACCGGTGGGGGCGACCGTCGCCGGGGTCGCCTCGAAGAGGTTCAGGTGCAGCCAGCGGCCGTCGTCGGGGGCGTGCACCGTGCGGGCCGAGGCGATGCCGTCGATCGCCAGGTTGCGGAAACGGGGTGGCAGATTGAGCTCACGCAGCGCGTCGCCGCGGATCGTGAGGTGCACGACCCGGGTGCGGGACAGGTCGACCGTCTCCGGCGCGTCGAACCAGACCAGCGAACCGATGAGCGGATGCCGCTCCAAGGCCGCCGTCAGGCCCCGGTCGGGGCCGGACCACCTGATCTGAGTGCAGCGGGGCAGCCGCTCCAGAACCGACCAGTCCACCGGACGGCCGACCGGGTAGGACGCCAGATCGAGAACACCGAGGGCGGCCGTCTCGACCCGGGGGCCGTCACCGAGATCGACGGTGACCGGGTCGGCGCCGCGGGACAGCCGGTAGGCGTCGCGGACCTCCGCCGGCAGGTCGGCCCAGGCGCGGTCGAGGACGACGGCGATCAACGGCCAGTCCCAGGTGGAGATGCTGTTGACATCGGTGGGGACGCCGGCGGGGACGGGCAGGTTGCCGAGCCAGGTGAAGTCGGGTGGCAGCGGGTGATATCGCGGCGCGACCGACGTCTGCGCGATCGGCTCGCGGAAACGGTGGCGCCGCAGGATCGCCGGGCCGGCGCCGTGCAGGTCGTCGAGCCGGGGTGGCTCGGGGGAGAACCAGTCGAGCGCGTGCACGACGACGGACTCGCCGTCGAAACCGGACACCTGGCAGGCGCCGAAACCGCCACCCGGCAGCGGCGCGATCGCGACGTCACCGGTCCGCAACTGCTTCCTCATGCGCCAGAGGCTAGACCCACCCCCCGACATATCACCGTGAGTGATCAGAGGATGGCGCGGAACTCCGGCCAGCGACCCCAGAACCGCTCGACCTCCTCGATCACCGACTGCAGTCCGGCGGCCACCTCGCGGGGAACCGGCGTGCCGTCGTCGAAGGTCGGCGCGGACGGCAGATAGTAGAGGCCACCGCGTACACCAGGCTCGACGCCGAGTGTCAGGACATGTCCGTCCACCTCGAACTGCGTCGCGAACCGCCGGCTGCGCACGATCGCGCCGGTGTGGTGCAGCGCCTCCCGTGGGTGCAGTTCCTGGACCGTCATGATCTCCTCCTCACGAACCAGGACGTGGCCCTGGTAACAGTGAGTACGCATCGGCCGGGTGAGACGTTCAGCCCTCGGCGTCCGATTTTTTATTCGGTACGGACGACAAAGCACCCGAAATCACCACGACCGTCCCGTCGGCTACGAGGCGACGTCCGCGGCGGTCCCGCCCCCCGAGGCGGTTCCGGGCGGGGAGCGGTGGTCACCGGGGGGTGCGGGACCGCTTCAGCCCGGATGCCGCCTCGCGGCCGGGACGGGCCGCGGCGGTCGCGGTGTAGGCCCGGAACGGTCGTCGTTGTGGTCGGGGGCCCCTGGTGCGTACCCCTCAGAGGGCTAGATGGGCGTTTGCCGCACGCGCCGCCGCAGCGTGATCGGGAAGCTCGACCACCTCGATCCCCGCCGCGATGAGCAGTGCCACGCCCTCGCAGGTGACGAAGAGGTCCGGTTCGCGCCAGGCGATCACGACCCGTGGGATGCCGGCCGCGATGATCAGGCCGGTGCAGGTGGCGTGCGGGCGGCTGGCGCGTTTGGAGCAGGGTTCGAGCGTGCTGTACATGGTCGCGGTGCGCAGCCGGGAGCGGCTGTCGACGCGCATCAGGGCCGACTCCTCGGCGTGGACCTGCGGGTCGGAGTCGCGGGACCAGCCGTTGGCGAGTTCGATGCCGTCACCCCCGACGACGACCGCGCCGACCGAGAACGCCGACGTGGACGCCGGGCAGCGGCTGGCCAGCTCGATCGCGCGGCTCATCCACCGGTGGTCGTCCATGCTGCTCCCCGTCGTGCGGTACCGGCCCGAAATCAGCACACTACCCGTGCGTCCGGTTGTTCCCGGACCCCAGAATGGATGCCGTGACCGACCTTGACGAGTTGACCCGCCAGGCCGTCCAGAAGCTGACACCGAACCGCCGCGGGGCCGTCGTCGCCGCGCTGACCGGCGGGGTGACCGAGATCCAGGCGTTCGGAGGGCTGACCGCGGATTCCCGCCTGGAGATCGGCTCGGTGACGAAGGTGTTCACCAGTCTCGTCCTGGCCCGGCTGGTGGAGGCCGGCGAGGTGCGGCTGGACCAGCCGCTGGCCGACTTCCTGCCGGCGCCGGCCGGGATCACGCTGCGACACCTGGCCACCCACACCGCAGGCCTGCCGCGCCTGCCGAAGGGGATGCTGATCAAGGCGCTGCTGCGGCCGAACACCCCGGATCCGTACGCGCACTGCACCGCCGACTACCTGATCGCCAACCTGTCCCGGATCCGTCCGCACACCCCGGGCACCCGGTTCCGGTATTCGAACCTGGGCGCCGGCCTGCTCGGACTGGCCCTGTCCCGGCACACCGGCCTGTCCTACGGCGACCTGGTGGCCCGGGAGGTCAGCGCCCCGCTGGGCCTGACCGCCACCGGCGTGGGCGGCCCGGTCGCGCCGGAGCACGACGCCAAGGGCCGCCCGGTGCAGCCGTGGGACCTGGTCGACCTGGCCGGCGCGGGCGGTCTGCGGTCGACGGTGACCGACCTGGTCCGGTTCGTCCGCGCGCACTTCGAGGAGTCCCCGGTGACCGCGGCGGTGGGGCTGGCGCTCGGCGTCGAACACCGGATCAACCCGTTCATGACGGTGCGTCTCGGCTGGATGGCCCAGCGGCTGCACGAGAGCCAGGGGGGTCACCTGCAGATCTTCCACAACGGGCAGACCGGTGGGGCGTTCGCGTTCGCCGGGTTCGACCCGGAGCGGCGGGTCGGCGTGGTGGTGCTCAGCGACACCTCGCGGATCGTCGACGGCCCGGCCATGGACCTGCTGCGGGCCCTGACGTCACGGGCGTGACAGGCGCCGCATCGACCTGACGTACCGCGCGGTGGCGATCTCC
This sequence comes from Actinoplanes subglobosus, assembly GCF_042650585.1. Taxonomy (NCBI): domain Bacteria; kingdom Bacillati; phylum Actinomycetota; class Actinomycetes; order Micromonosporales; family Micromonosporaceae; genus Actinoplanes; species Actinoplanes subglobosus. Next base: position 107,433 of record NZ_JBHSBL010000041.1, on the reverse strand, counting down.
TGGGCGAGAGTGGTCAGCGGTCCTCCGAGCCGGGCCAGCGCGCTCGCCGGCCGGGAGAACGCGGTGATCCGGAACCGGATCCGACCCGAACCGGTGAGATGCAGGACGAACGCCTCCTCGCCGCACTCCGGGTGCCCGTCCAGCGTGCCGTAGGCGAACCCCTGCCGGTCGGGCTGGTCGATGCGGTAGACGACCCGGCACGGCGCGGTCATCCGCAGCGGTCCGGCCCCGATCCGGATCACCACCGGCAGGCCGGGCACGGCCGGTGCGCGGGTACCGACACGGAGCCCGGCGCCCCGGTGCATCCCGAAGGTGATCAGCGCCTCGGCGGCCCGGGCGAACACGTCGGGGCCGGCGCCGACCTCGACGTCGCGCAGCACCTGCCGGTATCCGGCGGGCAGCGGGGCGTCCCGGGTCGCGCCGACCTCGGGATAGGTGAACGGGCCGTCGAGCAGCACCAACTCAGGCTAGACAATCCTCGCCATCGATCAGCGTCTTATAGAAGAATGCATTTGCCAGTGGTGCTGAACCGGAGAGAGATCGACGTGGTTATGACAGTCGGTGGGGCTTAGCCGATCTACGGGCAAGGGGTACGGGGATGGCCGCTCACGAACCACTCGGCAGGGAGTACCTGCTGCACGAGGAGATCGGCCGCGGCGCCATGGCGGTGGTGCGGCGCGCGACCAGCCGGCACGGCGGTCCCGTGCTGGCGGCCAAACTGCTGCGCCCGGAGCTGGCCGGCGACCGCCGCGTCCGGGAGCTGTTCCTCCGTGAGGACGCCGCGCTGCGCGCTCTGAGCCATCCGGCCATCGTGGGCGTGCGTGACCTGATCGTCGAGGGCGGCACCCTGGCCCTGGTGATGGAGTTCGTGGACGGTCCGGACCTGCGCCGTTACCTGTCGATGCGGGGCGGCCGGCTGACCCCGCCGGAGGTCGTCACCGTCGCCGCGCAGACCGCCGCCGCCCTGGCCTTCGCCCACGAGCGCGGTGTCGTCCACCTCGACCTCAAGCCGGAGAACATGCTGGTCGTCCGCGGTTCGATGCCGCCGGAGATCCGGATCACCGACTTCGGAGTGGCGGTCCTGCTCGGCGGCGGGCACCACGCGGCGGCCGGCGGTACCCCCGGGTACACGGCGCCGGAGATCTTCCAGGGCGGCCCGCCGACCCCGGCCGCCGACGTGTGGTCGCTCGGCGTGCTGCTGCTGGAGCTGACCACCGGCCGTCCCACCGGCGACCCGTCGGCGCTGCCCGGCCCGCTCGGCCCGGTGGCCCGCGACTGTCTGGCGGCCGATCCGCGGCGCCGCCCGCCGGCCGCCCGGGTGACCGTCTACCTGCAGAAATTCGCCGCCAGCGGGCAGCGGATCGGGCCGGCCGCCGTCAGCTCGGAACACCCTCCGGTCGCCGGGTACCCGCTGGCCGATGCCGAGCCGCCCACTCTCGCACTGGGCTTTCCTCCGCCGCGGCTGCCGGAGCCCACCTATCCGCCGCCGGCCCCGCCGCAGCCTCCTCGCGCCGCCTTCACCGGGCCGCGTGACACCGCGCCGCAATCCTCTCCTCGCGCCGCTTTCATCGGTCCCCGCGACACCCTCGGCAGCTGGGCCGGTCAACTGCCGGAGAGCGGCCGTTACGAGCCGCCGCCGGCCCCGCGGCAACGCCGGCGCTGGCGCCGCGGCCCGCTGATCACGCTGGCCGCGGGTCTGGTGGTCGCCGCCGTGGTGGCCGGGTTCAACCTGACCACCTCGGCCGGCGCGCGCACCGGCAACCTGGTCACCCAGGTCAGCATCCCGCCCGCGGTGACACCGGTGGAGCGGGGCGCCGAGACCCTGCCGCCCACCGACGACGTGGCCCTGCCGCCGCTGAACACGCCGGCCGCCGAACGACTCCGCGTCACGATGGCCGGCAAGGTCGACGACGGGGCGGGCACGCTGGCCATCTCGATCCGGGACGGGCAGGCGATCGCCTACATCTGTGACGGCGACCGTCTCGAGGCCTGGCTGAAGGGGACGGCGAAGAACGGGCTGCTCAGCCTCACCGGCAAGAACAACACGAAGATCACCGGCCTGTTCGACGCCCGTCGTGCGGCCGGCGAGGTCACCATCGAGGGCCGTTCGCACCGCTTCGAGATCGGCGTCGTCCGCAAGCCGTCCGGGCTCTACCGGCTCAGCAGCCGGGTCGGCGGCGCCACCGTGAACGGGTCGTGGATCGTGCTGCCGGACGGCCGGCAGGTGGGTGTGCTGCTGCGCGGCGAGACCCCCGGCCCGGCCCCGCTGCTGGACCCGGCAACCCGCGCCACCACGATCGACGGCCAGGCCGTCACCGGCGCGACCACGATCGACGTGGACACCGGGGAGGGATTCTGAGCCCGAGGGTGTGGCTGCCCGTGGTGGCCGGTGTGGGGGTCGCGGTCGGTCTCGGTGTCTACGGGCGCCTGCACGAGCCGGTCGGCACCTCCGACGTGGACACGTTCCTGCGGGTCCAGGCCCTGAAGGTGTGGCTGGCCACCGGGGTGGCCGCGTTCCTCGTGGTGCAGTTGCTGTCGGCGCTGGCGATCTACCGGGTGCTGCCGGGCCCGTCGTGGGCAGGGGCGGTACACCGCTGGAGCGGCCGGCTCGCGCTGCTGCTGTCGATCCCGGTGGCGGTGCACTGCCTCTACACGTTCGGCCTGCGGTCGGACACGCCCCGGGTACTGGCGCATTCGCTGCTCGGCTGCCTGCTCTACGGGGTGTTCGTGACGAAGATGCTGCTGCTGAGCAGACCGGGCCCGAGCCACGGCTGGGGACTCCCGATGGCCGGCGGGCTGGTCCTGACGGCGGTCGCCGGACTGTGGCTGACGTCGGCCCTCTGGTTCTTCACCACCATCGGGGTGACCTGGTGAGTCACCAGGTCCCCAGCACCCGGGCCTGCCCGCCCGACCCGCCCTCGTAAGGGATCAGCCCCACGAAGATCGTCGCGCCGGTCCGGGGCAACCGGTCCAGCCCCGCCAGGTTCTCCAGCCCGTAACGGTCCGCACCGGTCAGCGCCAGATGGGTGTCGAAGCTCTCCGAGACGCCCGGGTCGATGCTGAGCGTGTCGACGCCGAGACTGCGGATCCGGCGGCGCCGCAGCAGCCACTCGCAGGCGTCGGTGCCGAAACCGGGGAAGTGCAGCGTCCCGGCCGCGTCGGTGCCGCGGTAGGCGCCGGCGTCACCGATCCGGGAGCCCCAGCCGGAGTACATCAGCACCGCCGCCCCGTCCGGGATCCGGCCGTACCGGCGCTCGAACGCCAGCAGGTCGTCGACGGTCACGACGGTGTCCGGGTCGTGGGCGGCCCGCCGCGCGATGTCGACGACCACCGCTGGCAGGATCAGCTCGTCCGGCCGCAACTCGGTCGAGGTCCGGCCACCCGCGGTGAAGTGCGCGGGAGCGTCCACGTGGGTGCCGATGTGCTCGATGATCCGCCACTCCTGCATGTAGTAGCCGTCGTCCTCGACCGTGGTGACGGTACGGCGGACCGCCTCCTCACCCGGGCTGAACGCCGGAAACCTCTCGGACAGCGGGTAGGTGAGATCGCGGAGGCCACGCCCGGAGTGCGCGGCGGCGGGTTCGGCGGTCACGGCGGCTGCGGCGAGCCCGGCGACTCCGGCGAGCGCGGCCCGGCGCGTTACTTTCGGTTCAGTGCACATGCACACATCGTGCCGGTGGGGCGGCGCGCACCCAATAGGAATCCCGTTGTGTCGGCCCCGTGACCACCGGTTGTCACGGTGTCCATCATGAACACGACACGGGGGATCACATCGGCGTGGCTCGGCCATCCGGTGACGATGGGCGCGCTGGCGGTGCTGGTGATCAACGATCACGTCCTCAAGGCGACCCATCCCGGCTGGGTGACCGGCAAACTCAGCGACGCGGCCGGCATGCTGCTGATGCCACCGCTGCTCGCGGCCCTGGCGGGCCTCATCGCCCCTCGACTGCCGCTGCGCGCGGTCGCCGTCACCGCGATCGTCACGGTGGGCGTGGGGTTCACGTTCGTCAAGATGTGGGCGTACGGGGCAGAGCTCGCGTCCTCCACCTGGAGCACCCTCACCCCGTCCCTGATCCGGGCGGACCCCACCGACCTGCTCGTCCTGCCCCTGCTGGCCGGCGCGTGGTCGACTCTCCGGCACAGTGCGGGCGCCTGGCTCGGGTACGGGACGCTCGGGCGTGGCGCGAGGGTCAGGCCCGAGGGCTGGACGCTCGAGCGCCGCACGGAGGGCGGGCCCGGGCGCTGGACCAGGGCGGTGCGGGTGGCCGTACTGATGCCGCTTGCTCTTGCCGGGGTCGCCGCGACCAGTCCCGCGCCGCGGCCGCTCGCCGACCTCGCTGTCGTGTCCGGTGACGCCGTCTATGTCGGAGCCAGCGAGAGATCCGCCTACAGCGACGACTGGTCGGTCAGCCGGGACGGTGGCGTGACCTGGGACGACGCGGAGGAACCGGCGTCACCGCAGGCGGTCGCGTGCTCGCGGGACGGCGTCTGCTACCGGGTGGTGACGGGCGCGCTCGCGGTGCAGAGCAGCACCGGCGGCGGCCCGTGGACCGACAGCTGGCGCGTCGACGACGCCCAGCGCCGTGCCCTGTACCGGGAGTACGGCGACTCCGAGCACATCAGCGACCTGACGTCGAGGGCGCTCACCGTCCAGGACGTGCCCGGCGGTCATGTGGTGGTGGTCGCCAACGGGCGCGACGGGTTCGCCGTCCGCGCCACCGACGGCCGGTGGGAGCGCATCGGGTTCCCGGCCTTCCCCTGGGACCGGGCCCCGCTGGCCCTGCCGACCGGGCCGGACCCGCTGAGCCGCCCGCTCGTGGTGACGGTGATCGCCCTGATCGCCGGGTTCCTGCTGACCGTGGCCGGAGTGGTGTCGCTGCGCCGTTCCGGTGCCAGCCGCCACTGGTGGTGGCTGCCCGCCCTGCTGCCGGCCGCCGCGATCCTGCTGGTGCCGCCGGTCGTGCTGGCCTGGCTCGAACCGGCCTCGATCCTCACGTTTCCGGCGTTCTTCTGCCCGTTCCTCGCCGTCGGGGTAGCGGTGACCTGCACCGTCACCGCCCTGGCCGCTTCCGGTGCCGAGGCCGCCGCCCGCCGCACGTGGCTCGGCTCGATGGCGGTCGCGGTGCTGGTCACCGCAGGCGCCTCAGCGGCGGCCTGGCAGCTCATGACCTGACCGGCCGCTGTGTCATCCCGGCCATCTGATCCGGCTTTCCGGTGGGGTGCCGGTCACGGTGGGTGGCGTAGTGAGGCCCGTGGCCGGGGGACGGTGAGGGGGGAACGGCCGGTGGGCCCGGGCGCGCCGCGGCCCGGTCGCTGTAGTCTTGCCCGCCGGTGTGAGCCGGGACGGAGATCAGGGGGACAGGTGCGCGCAGGGCGGATGCTGATGGTCGCGGCGCTGGTGGCCGGTGGGCTCGCCGGGTGCAGCGACGACGACGGGGGCGAGTGGGTGACTCCGGAGCCGTCGCAGGCGCCGGGGCAGGAGGCGGCGCCGCTGTCGAGCAAGCAGAAGACGTTCCTGGAGCAGGTGGCCGCCGCCGACGCCAAGGCCGCGGCGAACGAGAGTGCCCTCGATTTCGGCCGGGGCATCTGCCAGGACACCGAGCAGGGCAAGACCGCCGCTCAGGTGACCCGGAACGCGGCGGCCCGTTTCGCGGTGGACACCGCCACGGCCAAGGCGATCGTGAAGGCGGCCCGCGCCAATCTCTGCACCGGGTAGCCGTACCGCCGGAATCGCGATCTGACCGTGACCCACCGCTGACAGTGTGTCGACTGTGAACGCTGATCGGGGGAAAGCGCTCGCCTGGCTGTGTCATCCGGTGACGGTGACCGCGCTGGCGTTGCTCGTCGTCAATGACCATCTGCTGAAATCGGCCTGGCCGGGTTGGGTGACCGGCAAGCTCAGCGACGTGGCCGGCATGGTGCTCGCACCGCCGCTGCTCGCGGCCCTGGCGGGCCTCATCGCGCCGCGGATGCCGTTCCGCCGGGTCGCGGTGGCGGCGATCGTCACGGTGGGTTGCGGGTTCACGTTCGTCAAACTCTGGGGGTACGGCGCCCGCCTCGCGTCCGAGGCCTGGAGCCTGATCACGCCCTCGCTCGTACGCGCCGACCGGACGGATCTGCTGGCGTTGCCGTTCCTGGCGATCGCCTGGTGGACCGCCCGCCGGCCGCTGACCGGTGTGCCCGCCCGGCGCTGGCTGCGGGCGTTGCGGCTGGCAGTGGTCCTGCCGGCGGCGCTGTTCGGGGTGGCGGCGACGAGTGCGACACCGACGCCGGGCGCGTTCGCGGTGGTGGTCGAGGGGGACACCATCCATCTCGGTGCCCACGACGCGTACGAGCCGGCCTGGTCGGTGAGTCACGACGGCGGGCGCACGTTCGCCGACTCCGAGCCGCTGCCGGCGTGGCGGCGGGATGCCAGTCCGGGGCCGTCGGCGCCGCCGGTCACCACGTCGGACTGCGCCCGGTCGGTTCCGGTGGTCTGCTACCGGGTGACGGGGGAGCACCGGATCGCGGTGCAGAGCCGTACCGGGGACGGCCCGTGGCGGGAGTACTGGGGTCTCAGCGACGCGCAGTGGTCGGTGCTGAAACAGGGCTACCCCTACGAGGATTCGACCCACCTGGCGTCGGTGTCGCTGGCCGTGCTCGATGTCCCCGCCGGTCACGTGCTGGTGGTGGCGAACGGGCGGGACGGGTTCGCGATCCGGGACGAGACCGGTTCGTGGCGGCGGATCGGCTTTCCGGCTCTCCCGGAGGACGAGGCGCCGATCGCTCTTCCGGCCGGGGACGCGCCGGTGATGACGGACGACACCCCGGGGGCGGCCGCGGCGGCGCTCGGCGTCTTCCTCGGTGGGCTGGTGCTGACCGGTGCCGGGGTGTTCCGGGCGGTGCGGCGGGGGCGGAGCGGGGTCTGGTGGCTGTTGCCCGCGTCGTACCTGCTGATCCTCGGCTGCATGCCGTCGGCGGTGCGTGGCTGGGACAGTTCGCCGGCGCTGGCGGCGGTCTCCGCGGTGACGAGCGCGGTGCTGGTCCTGGCGCTGGTGGTGGTCGCGCTGGTGGTGGCGCGGACTCCGGTCGAGACGGTCGCCCGGGCCGTGCTGCTGGTCCTGGCGGTGCTGGGGGTGGCGTACCTCGTCTGGCTGTTGATCGGCCGGGGAGACCCCGCGGTGTTGCTGCTGTGCCTGGCCGGTGGCGCGGTCGTGGCGGCCCCCGGTGTGGTGCTGATCGTGGCGAGGGCACCTGAGAGAACCCGGCTGTGACCCCCGCCGCTGCCCAAGTTGTTTGAATCTGAAATAGTTGCCGAGTCAAACGCGTTGTGCGGGGCAGTCCGGGAAGTCAGATTCCCGGCCGATCAGTCCAGGAGCCGGTCATGCAGTTCGGAATCTTCAGCGTCAGCGACATCACGACGGACCCGACCACCGGCCGGACCCCGACCGAGGCCGAGCGCATCAAGGACATCGTCACCATCGCCAAGCACGCGGAGGAGGTCGGCCTCGACGTCTTCGCGCTCGGTGAGCACCACAACGAGCCGTTCTTCTCCTCGTCGCCGACGACCACGCTGGCCTACATCGCCGCGCAGACCTCGACGTTGCAGCTGTCCACCGCGACCACGCTGATCACCACCAACGACCCGGTGAAGATCGCCGAGGACTTCGCGATGCTGCAGCACCTCGCCGACGGCCGCGTCGACCTGATGCTCGGCCGAGGCAACACCGGCCCGGTCTACCCGTGGTTCGGCAAGGACATCCGGGCCGGGATCCCGCTCGCCATCGAGAACTACTCGCTGCTGCACAAGCTGTGGCGCGAGCACGTCGTCGACTGGCAGGGCAAGTTCCGTACCCCGCTGCAGGGCTTCACCTCGACCCCGCGCCCGCTCGACGAGATCCCGCCGTTCGTCTGGCACGGCTCGATCCGCAGCCCGGAGATCGCCGAGCAGGCCGCCTACTACGGTGACGGGTTCTTCGCCAACCACATCTTCTGGCCGGCGTCGCACACCCAGCGGATGGTCCAGCTCTACCGGCAGCGGTTCGAGCACTACGGCCACGGCTCCGCCGACCAGGCCATCGTCGGCCTCGGCGGGCAGGTGTTCATGCGGAAGAACAGCCAGGACGCGGTCAAGGAGTTCCGGCCCTACTTCGACAACGCACCCGTCTACGGCCACGGCCCGTCGCTGGAGGACTTCACCCGCGAGACGCCGCTGACCGTCGGCAGCCCGCAGCAGGTCATCGACAAGACCCTCGGCTTCCGTGAGTACGTCGGTGACTACCAGCGCCAGCTGTTCCTCCTGGACCACGCCGGCCTGCCGGTCAAGACCGTCCTCGAGCAGCTCGACCTGCTCGGCTCCGAGGTCGTCCCGGTGCTGCGCAAGGAGTTCGCTCTGTTGAAGCCCGCGCACGTGCCGGACGCCCCCACCCACGCATCCCTCCTCGCGGCCCGTGAGGTCAAGGAAGAAGTGAAGGCATGAAGCAGCGCAAGCTCGTCGTCATCAGCGCGGGCCTGAGCCAGCCGTCGTCGACCCGTCTGCTCGCCGACCAGCTGTCGGCGGCGGCGGGCGGCGCCGCCGCCCGGCTCGGCGTCACCCTCGACGTCCAGTTCGTCGAGCTGCGCGACCTGGCCCACGAGATCACCGACAACATGCTGACCGGTTTCCCCGGCACCTCACTCAAGCAGGCCCAGGAGGCGGTCACCGCCGCCGACGCCCTGATCACGGTGACGCCGGTGTTCTCCGCCAGTTACAGCGGCCTGTTCAAGTCGTTCTTCGACGTCCTCGACAAGGACGCCCTCGTCGACAAGCCGGTCCTGCTCGCCGCCACCGCCGGGACGGCCCGCCACTCGCTGGTCCTGGAGCACGCGCTCCGGCCGCTCTTCTCCTACCTGCGGGCGGCGATCATCCCGACGTCGGTCTTCGCCGCCAGCGACGACTGGGGCGCCAACTCGGTCGAGGGCCCGCTGCGCGCCCGCATCGACCGGGCCGCCGCCGAACTCGCCCGCGAGACCGAACGCCGCGAACCGGCGGTGGTCACCGACCCCTTCGCCCTCACCGCCAACTTCGAGGACATGCTCAAGAACCTCTGAGTCTTCACCGCCGGGGGTTGATCGCGCGGGGCGGTGAAACCGGCGGTGCGGTCGCGGTTCGTCGCTGGCCTGGTATGCGGACGACTTCTCGGTGGGAGGTGTCCCGTCGGCACCCGGAGCCGGATGCGGGTGCCGTCACCGCCCTCCTGGGGGCGGTGATCGCACCCAGACCCGATGACGGGTGCGGTCGGCGCCCTGTCGAGGGGCGCCACGCGTACCCGATCTGGCAACGGGTGCTCCAGACGGTCCTCGTCACGGGGCGATCCTTGACGAGTCGACCTGAACAGACAGGATGCGAGATTCACCGGTGAACGCCCGCCCCGACCTCTGAGTCTTCACCACCGGGGGTTGGGTCCCACCGGCCCTCTTTACGGCTTTGCTGCCACCCCGCCGTAGAGGGCGACCTGGGCATCGGTGAACTCGACCGGCCCGTCCGGGCGCCACCGGGCGATCGGCAGGATCCCCGGATCGAGTGGCTCCAGGCCGGTGAAGAACCGGGACACCTCGGCGTGACCGCGCAGGCGGGAGGGAATCCCCTGCCTGCGCATGATCGCGCCGAACCGCGCCCACGCCTCCGGATCGTGGTCGGCGGTGATGTGCGAGATCACCAGGTGACTGCCGGAGGGCAGCTCGGACATCAGGTCGGCGACCACCTCGTACGGATCGTCGTGGTCCTCCAGGAAGTGCAGCACCGCGAGGAGGAGCACCGCGACCGGCCGCTCCAGGTCCAGCACCTTCCGGGCGCCGGCCAGGATCGCCGCCGGATCACGCAGATCCCCGTCGACGTACGCCGTCCGCCCCTCGGGCGAACTGGTCAGGAGTGCCCGGGCGTGCGCCAGCACCAGCGGATCGTTGTCGGCGTAGACGACCCGCGCCGACGGCTCGACGGCCTGCGCGACCTCGTGCACGTTGGGCGAGGTGGGCAACCCGGTCCCGATGTCGAGGAACTGCCGGACCCCGGCCCCGGCCAGGAACCGCACGGTCCGGCGCAGGAACGCCCGGTTCTCCCGGGGCGCGGTGGCGGCGTTCGGGTTGACCCGGAGCCCTTCGGCGGCGGCCGCCCGGTCCGCGGCGAAGTTGTCCTTACCGCCCAGCAGAAAGTCGTAGACCCGTGCGGGATGCGGCCGTCCGGTGTCCAGGTTCCCGGTCATCCACAGAGGATACTGGCCCCGGAGAGCCACCGCCGCCCTCCATCCGGCAGGGGTGCCTTGCATCGCATGCAGTCGATACATAGCCTGTGGCACATGTCGGGAGAGAAGGTCGGGACCGCAGTCGCCGTGTTCGGGGCTGCCTTTCTCACGCTCTTCACCGCCGCCTTCCTTCTCGGCGGCGGGCCGGAGTACTGGAAGTTCGCGCTGTTCGTCGCTTCCCTGATCGTTCTCTCCCTGTCGGTGGTCGTCCATTTCTCGCCCGATTCGCTCCACCTTCCGAGGTTGGCGGTTCGCGTGCCCGCCGATCCGGGACCGAGCGTCTCCACTGCGCGGATCACGCCGTTCATTCGTGACGTCCAGCTCCGGCTTCTGAGTGAGCTGCCGATGGTGAGTCCGAAGTCCCGTGGCAGAGACACCAACGGATCGGCAACCTGATCCGATGGCTCAGGGTCACCACTCGCGGAAGCTGCCCCAGCGCCGGGAATTCGGGCGCCTCGAGGTTCCCAAGCTGGAACGCATCGTCGATACGGTCGCGCTCAACAAGGCCACCGCGGAACTCGAGCGGAAACTCGATGATCTGAAGATGGAGGGATTCTCCGAGCCTGCGGCCATCGCCTTGGTGGAGAGTCAGACGACGTATTTTCGCCAGCTTGGTGAGGAGGCCATCTCCATCGCCAAGCGGGATCACCTGGATGCTGTCTCCAAGAACCACATCAACCGAGCCGCCGACAGGCTCCGACGTGCTGACGCCCCGGTGTGGAAGACCGTTCTGAACATCGCCGGTGGCGCCCTCCTCGGCACGGCCGCCCAGGAGATCATCGGTATCGTCAACAGCGTCGGGCCACTGGACAAGGCGAGGGTGCTGATCACCATGGCGCTCGTGGTGGCCAGTGTGGTCGCGATCAGTGCGGCGATACCGAACTGGCGCCGGCGCTGAGGTTGATCATGATGGTACGGCGGGGACGCTCCCGGCGGCCGCCGCGGTGAGGGTCAGGCCGGCGGGCCGGCGATGATCAGGGCGGACACCGCGAGCCAGCCGATGTGCCAGGCCTGGTCCAGCTCGAAGAGGCCGGTGCCGGGGCCGCTCGTCGCCGCGCCGGACGGACGGACCACGCCGACGTGGTCGAGGTAGCCGCCACGGCCCAGCAACCGGCCCAGACGGATCAGCGGGGTCCGCAGGTCGGCGATGAAGTGGGTGACGCCGTTGAGGACGATGCCGGCCACCAGCCAGCCCGGCTCCAGCGGCAGGCGCAGCCACCAGGCGGCGCCGAGCAGGAAGATCGTGGTGGTCGCGGTCCACGACATGACGTGTTTCGCACAGTGCCACAGAGCCACCGACCGCACGCAGCCGGCGTTGTCGAGACCCTTGCCGTAGGCCTGGCCACTGGTCTGCACCCAATGATCACCGATGTAGTGCCCGGCGAGCATCACCGCGAACGCCACCGCCGTGGTGACCGCCCTGACCAGATCTTCGTACTCCATGCCGCGATCCGCCTTCGCCGAGAGTGCCGTCTCATTTCCCACTCCAGCACTACGACGCGGCTGGAACCCGCAAACGTGTCCGCGCACACTGCGTCACGTCCGTCACCCCTCAGACCTTAAGACCTTCAAACCCCCCGAATCCGGCACCCACGACGAAGATGCGGGTCAGGTCAGGTCCCAGCCGCGGACCCGGTGGACGCGGGCCGTCTTCGGATAGGCGGTGCTCGCCGACCGGCCGCCGGTCTCGAAGATGTCGATCATCAGGACCAGCGGGTAGTCCGGCGCCTGACGGAATCGTCCGGCGATCCGGCCCTCGCAGCCGATCACCGTGCCGGCCGGACCCCAGATCGCGGTCCACGTGTGCGGGCGGGACGCATCGAGTGGCACGGACACCTCGGTCATGTCGGTGTGCAACCGGTCGTCGTGGTGCGCCTTGACTCCGATCCGGGCCGTCGTCGCCGCGCCGACCGCCTCGGCGTCGATCTCGAAGACGCAGATCTCTCCGCTGTCCCGCGGGCCGGGATGTTCGCTGCCGACCAGCCAGACGGCCAGCATCGCGCCCGGGTCGGTGCTGGCGCTCACCGTCACGTCGACCCGACCGGCCGACGGCGTCCAGAGCAGGCGGGTCGTCCCCGGCGTACGGACGGTCAGCCCGTCCGGCCGGTGCCGGTGGGTGCCCCGGCCCTCACCGGCGGCCCCGGCGAAGTTCCCGGTCTGCACGTTCGACACGCGCAGCGGTGCGTCCTCGGGCCGCCAGTCCGGCTGGTCGTCGTCGATCCGCAGGCGCAGTCCGTCGCCGTCCAGGTCATACCGTGCCCTCGACCGCTCCGGGGTGCTCCAGTGCGGCAGGTAGTGATCGATCCAGAGGTCGTCCCGCAGGGCCGGGCCGGTGAAGTCGTCGGCGAGATCGGGCGCGCGGGACGGCGGCGCGGGCAGCGCTTCGAAGGTCACGCCACATCCCATCACATCCCGTCTGATGACTTCCCGTAATCGTTGCCCGGATCGCTATGACGGTGCGTGACTCTCACTATGCGGACGACTGCGTCACATCCGCGCGGGGGCCACGGCAGTGGGCGGTAAGGGGCAGGTAGCCTCCCGGTCATGCGAGGAAAGACCACCGTGGCCGTCGTCACCAGCACCCTTCTGGCGATCTCCGGCTGCGCCACCAGCGGACAGTCCGTCGCCCCAGCCGCCACCGCGGCCCCGGCGGTGAGCATCAGCGGCCTCGACGAAGCCACCGCGGCCGTCTGTGGCATCGCCAACCAGGCCACTCTCGGTGAGGGTGGATACGACTTCGACGTCGCCACCGCCAACCAGATCGTTACTCTCGGTAAGTCGTCGAAGAGCACGGTGATCACCGCCGCCGCCAACATCCTCTCCGTCTCGACCCTGCAAGCGCAGGCGTCCGCCGGGGAGCCGGAGGAGGCCGCCCACCTCGCCGAGCTGCGGACCGCGATGCTGAAATTCCAGACCATCTGCCAGGACGTGGACGCGCTGGTCGTCAGCATCGAGGAGAGCGAGCACGCCGTCGACGACGAGTCGGTCAAGTCGACCCGCTGACCGCTGTCGGAGAAACCCCGGACCGTCACGTGTCCGGGGTTTTCCGCATTCTGGGCCGGGAGGTCCAGTGGTGCGAGTCACGAGCGAGGCGGCGGTGGCCGGCTCCGAGTGCCGGGCCGCTGATCGAAGACCAGCCGGGAAGCTGATCGGCAGCGCGGTCCGGATGGCGTGCGAACCCGCTTCGACCAGGGCTTTTCCGCGTCGCCTAGGCCGTTGCGCGGCCGGCGCCACGCGGTCTCCGGTCCCGGTCGTTCATGAGGTCCGGGTCCATCGGGGACGGTCCCGGTCCGGGGTCGGCGGTCGTCGATGCGATTCGCCTGGCGTACGGCGGGTCGATCGGGCCCGCGACGTGCTGATACGGTTCCGGGCGCTCACCCGGAAGGAGTCGTTTGTTCGATGAGGATGATCGGCTGTCCGGACCATGTGGGCGAAACCGGTGTGGCGGTAGGGTCACCGTCCACACGTCACCTGGCCTTGGGGGAGTGCCTTGCAGGTGAACGATCCGGCTCGGGACGCGTTGGAGCAGGTGGAGAGCGCCGCCCACCTGTACGCGGCGGGCGAGGACGAGATAGCGGCGTTCCGGGAGATCCTGGCCCGGCAGCACCCGAACGACCGGGGCACCTATGCGTGCGCCGCTCTGGACCGGGTGATCACCGACATCGCCTTCGACCACCGGACCGAGTGCGACGGCGGAGCGGACTGCCGGACCTGCGCGGGCATGCGTGACGCGCTGACGATCGCGGTGGCCAGCGTCCGGTCGATGATCGCCGACGAGATGACCTGGCGTCACCGGCGGAACCGCCGCTGGTTCTGGAACCGTTGACCCGCGCGGTCAGTGCAGGCGGAAATCGGCGAAGTCGAAGCCCGGGGAGACCACGCAGCTGACCAGGACGGGGTCGGTGCCGGCCGGCTCGGCGGACTGCCAGACACCCGGCGGGATCAGGATCTGCGGCTCCTGCCCGGCGGCGATGTCCGGCCCGAGCAGCACCTCGTCACCGTCGGCGGGCACCTCGCCGGCACCGCCGCGGCGCAGCAGCAGCGGGCCACCCGAATGCCAGAACCACAGCTCGGCCGAACGCACCACGTGCCAGGCGGATCGCTCGCCCGGGTGCAGCAGGAAGTAGATCGCGGTGGCGGAGTGCCGCGGCCCGTCGTAGCCGTCCGGCTCGAACATGACGGGGGAGCGCCAGGTCTCCCTGTACCACCCGCCCTCGGGGTGGGGCTCCAGGCCGAGACGCTCCACGAGATCAGAAGCCATAAGCTGGATCCTATGCCGCTGCGCCGGTCTGACCGGAAATCCACCCTGACTGTGGACACAAAAAGCTGCCCGGCGGACCGGATCCGGGTCGGGGCGGCGAAACTGCGGATGTACCCGTCGTCGGGTCTGGGTGCGTTCACCGCCCCCAGGAGGGCGGTGACGGCGCCCGCAACCGCCTCCGGGTGCCGACCGGACACCTCCCACAGAGAAGTCGTTCGCACACCCGGCCATCCTCCTCACCCCGACCAGCGACAAACCGCGACCGGACCGCGGGTTTCACGCCCGACGCGCGATCAACCCCGGTGGTGAAGACTCAGAGGCGGTAGGGAACGCGGAACAGGCTCTCGGGGTCGGTCGCCGCCTGGAGGCGGCGCAGACGGTCGAGGTGGGCGCCGTGATAGCGGGCCGGATCGATCGGCCCCGGCTCCAGGTAGTTGACGTAACGCCCGGCCGACCACGGTGCCATCGCCCGATGCCCGGATTCGATCCACGTGTACCCGTCGGCCACCGACGCCGGCTCGGCGGCCGGAAGATCCACCAGCCATTGCAGCATGCTGTGCGAGCCGTGCCACGGGAACGCCGACTCCTCCGCCGCGACCCGCGCCGGCGCACCGGTCATCCGCTTCAGCTTCGCCAGGCCCGGCCGTCGCCCGGCGGCCCGCGCCCGCACCACCGCGAGCAGCGCCTCCACCCCGGCCGGCGGCAGCGCCGCACCGAAGATCTCACTGCCGATCACATGCGTGCCGCGCGCCGCCCCGGCCGCCCGCTCCTGAAGGAGCCGCACATGCGGCTCGCGCTCGACCACGGCGGTGGCGGGTTCCCGTCCGATCGCCCGGGCCAGGGCGGTCACCTCACCGTCCGCGTCGCCATCGAGGACATAACCCGCGATGCGTACGGACAACGCGCCCCCACCGTCCGCGGCGAACTGGCAGGTCGACCACGCACTGTCCGGAGCCACCCCGATCCGGGACTGCCATCCGGCAGCGACCGCCGCGGCGTCCGCCCACGGGTAGGTCAGCTGGTACGACCCGGTGATCCCGGCCGGGTGGGTGCGCATCCGCCACGAGGTGATCACCCCGAACCGGCCCCCGCCGCCACCCCGCAGACCCCAGAACAGGTCCGGTTCCCGTTCGGAGTCGACGGTCCGGTGTCGGCCGTCGGCGGTCACCACGTCCACGGCCACGACGCCGTCACAGGTCAGGCCATAGGCGGAGGCGGCCGCCCCGATGCCGCCACCGGAGGTGAGACCACTGATGCCGACACCCCCGCAGGTGCCCGCCGGAACCGACACCCCGTGTGCGCCGAGCCCGGTGTAGACATCGGCGAGGGTGGTGCCCCCGCCGATGGTCGCGGTTCCGGTGGCCGCGTCGTAGCCGACCGTCCGCAGCGGCCGGACGTCCAGGACGAGCCCGCTCGCCGTGGTGGACGCCCCGACATAGGAGTGCCCGCCGCCCCGGGGCACGACCGGCAGCCCGGCCCGGACCGCGAACCGGATCGCCTCGGCGACGTCGTCCGGCCCGGCACAGCGCACGATGGCCGGCGGCAGGATCGTGTCGAACCGTGGCGAGAACAGCAGCCGCGCCTGGTCGTAGGAGTCGGTCCCGGGCAGGTCGAGGCTGCCTTCGAGCCCGGCGGCGAGGGCCTGCCAGTCCGCCGTGGTGGGTCCGGGAGTCCGGCTCGTGGTGACCGGATGCGGACCGCCCGGAGCGGGTGGGCTCGGCGCCGCGGGTCCCGGGCCGCTCCCATCGGGCCGGGGCGCGATCGCACCGAGAAGGCCGGCGCTGAACAGGGCACGACGGGACAGCGGCATACAAACATCCTGACATATGCCATTCTGTCCGTTTATTGGTTTACTGATCTGCGGCGCCGGCCCGCGCTCCCCTCCTGCCGGTTGTGGTCAACGGACGGCGGGCTGGACCGTCAGGGTTCCGGCGGTGGCGTCCAGGAGGGCCGGGGTGCCCAGAGGCACCGCGATCTGGGCGCGGCCGTGGCCGATCGGGAGGCCGCTCAGGACGGGGACGCCCAGGTCGTTCAGGTGCTCGGCCAGGACCTCGCCGGCGCCGGGGCAGGCGGTGAACGAGCCGACGGCCACACCGGACAGGCCGTCGAACCAGCCGGAGCGTTTCAGCTGGACGATCATCCGGTCGACCCGGTAGGCGGCCTCGTTGACCTCCTCCAGCAGCAGGATCGCACCGGTCGTGCCGGGCTGGTGCGGGGTGCCGGCGGACGCGGCCAGGAGGGTCAGGTTGCCGCCGAGCAGGGTTCCACGAGCCTGCCCGGGCACGGTGACGGCGGGTGCGGTGACGGCGGACTCGGCGTGGATCGTCGCCGGCTCCGTGGTCATCAGAGCCTGCCGGGCGGCCGCCGTGGTCCGCGGGTCGTTCAGCAGGGTGCTGCCGGTGGGGCCGTGCAGGGTGGCCAGGCGGGCCTCCTGCCACAGCGCCAGGTGCAGGGCGGTGATGTCGGAGAAGCCGATCACCAGCTTGGGGTCGGCACGGACGGCGGCGTAGTCCAGGTCGTCGGCGATCCGCTGGGTTCCGTAGCCGCCCCGCAGGCAGAGGACGGCCCGGACCTCCGGGTTCCGGAGGGCTTCGTTCATGTCGGAGCGGCGCTCGTCGTCCGTACCCGAAAGGAAAGACCGCCTGCCGAGAGCGTGCCGGCCGCGGTGTGTGCGCAGCCCCCAGGTCGTCAGGATCGCCGCGGCGGCGTCGGCCTGCGGCTCGGTGACCGGGCCCGCCGGGGCGACCAGGGCCACCAGATCGCCGCGCTCCAGACGCCGGGGGCGGATCATCCTCGACGGTGGACGCGGCGGGTGGAGCCGGCGGTCAGGCGCGGCGGTCGGCGGCCGCGTAGGAGACAGCGGCCGTGACGGCGGAGACCGCGATCACCGACGGCCAGGAGCCGATGCGCCGGGCCAGCGGGTGGGAGAGGGCGAACGCACCGAGATAGGTCGCGACCAGGGCGCCGGTGGTCACCGGACCGGTGCGGCGGGCCCACTCACGCCCGGCGAGGATGCCGCCCGCGGCCAGGACGGCGCCGCCGAGCGGGCGGATGCCGGTGCGGCGGGCGACCTGCCAGCCGCCGATCAGGGAGCCGGCGGTGATCACCGCGGTCGGTACGCGCATGCCCCCGACCGTACACCGCACGGGGCAGCACGCCGCCTACGGATCAGTCATGATCGCCGCCATGAATCAGTGGCGGTCAGTGCTGGCCGGTACCGGCGGAGCGATGGTCGTTTCCGTCACGGCCGCACCCTTCTACGCCCACAGTCTCCTTCCCGCCTACCACGACGTGATGATCTCCCCGTTCGGAGACCTCTACGAGCTGGCCCCGATCGTGGCCGTCGTCGGTGCCCTGTTGCTGCTGCGCTGGTGGCCGTACCTGCTGCTGGCCGCCGGCCTGTGCGGCGGCCTGATCGTCATCCAGGAGGTGGCCGCCGGACAGGAGACCTCCCTGTACCCGTCGGCGATGATGCTGCTGCTCCACGAAGTCCCCTACCCGCTGGCGCTGATCGGCACGCTCGGCTGCGCCCAGAGCCTGCGCGAGCGGGGCGCCCCGGTGGCGGGACTGGTCGGTGGGGTGGCGGCGTTCGCGGGTGCGCTGGCCGGAGCGGTCTTCATCCTCCAGGGCCCGTCCATCACCGGCTGGATGGTCGGGCTGGTCGTCGTCGGCACGGTCGCGCTGCTCCCGGCGTTGTGGACACTGGGCCGCGGAGACACCGCGGCCGCACCGGCGCCCGGGTGGGACGGCGCCCGGCATGTCGTCGCCGCCGGGCTCGTGACGGCACTCAGCATCCCGGTCAGCGTGTACGGCAGCCAACTGTTCGGGCTCATCGCACCCGGCGACAACCCCGACCGGGGCTATCTCGTCGTCGGCACGTTCACCCTGGTCTGTGTCGTGCTCCTGGCCACGCTCAGCGGCGGGTGGGCGCTGGCCGGGACCCTGACCGGTGCCGCGATCCTGGTCGCGGTGGCGATGTCGCTGTTCGTGTCGATCGGCAGCCTGCAGGACAGCGGGCCGCTCGTGTGGCTGACGGCCGCGGGCGGGCTGGCGCTCGGAGTGGCGGTCGCGGCCACCCGCTGGAGGGTGGCCGGTGCCGTGGTGCTGAGCGTCGCGGCCGCCGTCACGCTGGTGCTGACCCGCGGCATCGTCCGGATCCAGGTCCTGACGGAGACCACGCCGGACGTCCGGGCGTACCCCCTGCTGGTCCTGGGTGTCGCCGCGGTAGTGGCGGTGTTCGGCGCGATCACGCCCGCCCTGGCCCCGTCCGGCGCGGTTCCGGCGGTACTCGGGCCGCTCGCCGGTGTCCTCGCCGTCGCCGGGCTGCGGATCCTCAGGGGCCTGCCACTGTCCTCGGCCGGCAACGGCGACGGCCACTTCGTCGCGTCGGCGGTGCTCGCCCTGGTCGCGGCGGCAGGCGTCGCGGCGATCGGGCTGGCCGGGCACCTGATCAGGAAGCGCACGGTTACGGTGAGCCCGTGACGGTACGAGTGATGGTCGTCGACGACCACCCGATGTGGCGTGACGGGGTGGCCCGCGACCTGACCGAGGCCGGATACCAGGTCACCGCGGCCGTCAGCGAGGGCGCGCAGGCCGTGCGGGTGGCCCCGGCCGCTGCCCCCGACGTCGTCGTCCTCGACCTGCAACTGCCGGACCTGTCCGGTGTCGACGTGATCCGCGGGCTGCTCGCGGCACTGCCGGGCGTCCGCATCCTGATGCTCTCGGCCAGCGGCGAACAGCAGGACGTCCTCGACGCGGTGAAGGCCGGCGCCAACGGCTACCTGATCAAGTCGGCGGGACGTGACGAGTTCCTCGACGCGGTCCGGCGCACCGCCGAGGGCGACGCCGTGTTCACTCCCGGGCTGGCCGGGCTGGTGCTGGGCGAGTACCGGCGGCTGGCCGCGACCCCCGCCGCCGACACCGACCGGCCGCAGCTGACCGACCGCGAGACCGAGGTGCTGCGGCTGGTCGCGAAGGGACTCAGCTACCGGCAGGTCGCCGACCGGCTGGTGGTCTCGCACCGCACGGTCCAGAACCACGTACAGAACACGCTGGGCAAACTCCAGCTCCACAATCGCGTCGAACTGGTCCGCTACGCCATCGAGCACGGGCTGGACATCTGAGGTCTACCCTCATCAGCGTGATCCGCGTCGACCGTCTCAGGGTCCCCGCCCCTCCGGAGTTGATACGGGAATGGGCCGTGGAGCGAGAACGGGCGAGGAACCACTTCGCTGTCCCGGAGGAATTGCGTCGGCAATCCCGCTTCGAATTCAGCGCTTACCGGGCGCCGGCGGTCCGCGAGGCTCTGTTCCGGTTGTTCCACGGTAAGTGCGCGTTCTGTGAGAGCCCGGCCGACGACATCATGCACTTCCGCCCCGAGGGCGGTGTGGTGCACTCCGACGGCACGTTCCTTCCCGACCACTACTGGTGGCTCTCCGGGGAGTGGGACAACCTCTATCCGTCCTGCGCGTTCTGCAACCGCCACCTTGCCAGTGGCAGGGGAGGCAGGTTCCCGCTGGAGACGGAGAGTTCCCGGGCTCCCGTCGAGGCATCCGCGGAGCAACTCGCCGAGGAACTGCCACTGCTCCTGGACCCGTGCCGGGACCGGCCGGAAGATCATTTGTTGTTCGAGGTCACCGGCGAAGTCGCAGGTCTCACCCTCCGGGGCCAGACGACGATCACCCTGGCCGGTCTCAATCGTCCCGAGCTCGTCGAGAAACGCCGGCGACTCGCCGCCGGGCTGACCCGTCTCCTCCACGCGGTGTGGGACAACCTCGAGGGGCCGGCTGCCGACGATGTGGCCGGCCCCTTGCGGGAGCTGTTGAGGGCAGTCCGTGAGGAGCAGCCGTATGTCGCGCTCGCCCGGCAGATCGTCGGCGAATTCCATGACATCCTGCCGCCGCACTTGCGTGCGCTGTTCGACGGGACGGGGACGCCGCCGCTTCCCGACCGGGAGACTCCTCCGGTGCCGCATGACGAGTTCCTCGCTGATCAGGAGGATTTCAGTCTGGCCCGGCCGGGCGACGCCGAGACCTACCGCGCCTTCCGGCGGTACGTCGAGCACGTGTCGATCCGCAACGTGAAGGCGATCAGGGAACTCGACCTCGATCTGACCCGCTCGGCGGCTAGGACGGCGCCGTGGACGGTCCTCCTGGGCGAGAACGCCGCCGGCAAGAGCACCGTCCTGCAAGCGATCACCCTCGCCCTGATCGGCCGGGACGGAGTGGAGCGCCTCGGCCTCGACGCCCGGGTCTTCATCCGCCGGTCGCAGGGAGTGAGCAGCGGGTCGGTGAGTGTCCGGCTGAGTGGTTCCACCCGGGAACGGACGCTCCGATTCACCCATCACGGCTTCGAGTACGAGAACGCCGAGGAGCCGCAGACCCTGGTGCTGGCATATGGGGAGACACGGCTGCTTCCGGCGCCGGATCTGCCGAGTGCCGCCGGTCAGGAGTGGGGCCGGGTCGAGGGCCTGTTCCGGCCCGCCCGGGCTCTCATCGATGCCGAGCAGTGGCTGATCGACGCGGAACCGCCGACCTTCGACTACGTGGCGGGTGCGATCCGCGATCTGCTCGGCCTGCCTGCCGGGCAGTGGCTCCACCGGAACAGGACCAGCGTCTGGGTGACCGAGAAAGGCCGGCGGATCCCCCTCGGCGAGCTGAGCACCGGATGGCAGTCGGTTCTCGCCACCGTCATCGACATCCTCGAGATGGTGACCCGGCTGTGGCCGAAACCCGATCTCGCGGAAGGCATCGTCCTCCTCGACGAACTCGGTGCGCACCTGCACCCCCGGTGGCGGCTCCGGCTGGTGACCGGGCTCCGGGAGATGCTGCCGGGGATGCAGTTCATCGCCTCGACCCATGAGCCGCTCTGCCTCCGCGGGGTCAAGGAGCACGAGACGGTGCTGATGCGGCGGGACGCGCAGGGTCTGGCGTTCGCCACCACCGATCTGCCCGCTCCGACGGACATGCGTGTCGACCAGTTGCTCACGTCGCGTTTCTTCGGTCTCGGATCCACGCTCGATCCTGACCTCGACGCCAAGTTCGATGAGTACTACGAGCTGCTGGCGATCCCGGAGACCAGCCTGACGCCGGAGCAACAGGACACGAGGGAACGGCTGGCGTTCGAACTCCAGACACAGGGCGTCCTCGGGCACAGCCGCCGTGACCAGCTCGTCTACGAGGCCATCGATTCCTTCCTGGCCGGCGAACGCGCGACGGGGAGGGAGGATCCGGAACTGAAGGAGTCGACCCTGCGGCGGGCACGGCAGCTGTGGACGCTGGCCCGGCAGGACGAGGACGTGCGGGAGTGATCCGGGTGGACCGGGCGAGGGTGCCGGCCCCGGCGATCCTCACCGACGCTGGGGGCAAGGGCGTACGGGAGGCCACACGCGCCCGGAAATCCCTGGAGAGGTGGGTCGCCGACGGCAAGAAGCCGGAGGCGTGGACGTTCACGTTCGCCGTCTACCGCGAGCGGGAGATCAAGGATGCGCTGACCGCGCTGTTCCATGGCAAGTGCGCCTACTGCGAGACCCGGTATGCCGCGACCCAGCCGATGGACGTCGAGCACTGGCGACCGAAAGCCCAGGTGCAGGACGCTGCCGGCCCTCCCGTCCGGCCGGCCTACCACTGGCTCGCGGCGTCCTGGAGCAACCTGCTGCCCAGCTGCATCGACTGCAACCGGCGCCGCACCCACGTCGACGTGGGTGCCGGCCGTATCCACGCGATCGGCAAGCAGGACCAGTTCCCCCTGGATCCCGGTTCGGCCCGCGCCACCTCTGCCGCCGGTATCGTGTCGGAGGTTCCTCTCCTGCTCGATCCGTGCGCCGACGATCCGGAGACCTTCCTCGACTGCACCGAGGACGGCCTGATCACCGCCCTGGCCACGGACGGTCTCGTGCGGCGGCGGGCCGAGGCGTCGATCCAGGTCTACGCCCTGAACCGGAACGGACTGGTCTTCGAAAGGAAGGAACTCCTGCGCCGGATCCGGCTGCGGATCGCTCGGGTCGCGCAGATCCTGCAGCTTCTCGACGGCCTGCCGCCGACGGATCGTACGGCGCTCGTCCTGGACGAGATCCTCGCCGAGGACATGCGGGAACTCGCCCGGATGCGCCGGAACGACCAGCCGTACTCACTGCTCGCCCGCCGCCTGATCGACCGGTGGATGGACCAGGTGACCACCCACGGGGCGGCGCCGGGCGCCCTCGATCCGCACGCGGCGCCCGGTCGCGCCCAGTAGGTACTCATACCGGATTGAGTACGGGTACTCATGCTCCGGCCTCCACATTCGGCGATCTTCTTCTCATGTCTGAGGAACGCCGTCGTGATCCGGTCTATCGTGCCGTCACCCGGGCCGTGGCCTATCTGCTGTCGCCGGTCGCCTGTCTGGTCGCTCCCGGCCGGGCCCGTCGGACCGCCTGCCGGTGGGCGCTGTCGCTGCGGTTTCCGGCCGAGGACCTGGACGGGTTGCAACCGGCGGCGCGGGAGGCGTTCGAGGCGGCGCGGACCCGGGCGCTGTGGCGGCACGGTGAGCTGATCGGCCTCACCTCCGGGTACCGCACGGCGGCGCGGCAGGCGTCGCTCTACGCCGAGGAGGTACGGCGCAGCGGGTCGGTGGCGGCGGCGCGGCGGTGGGTGCTGCCTCCGGGCGAGTCGCGGCACGTCGCCGGGACGGCCATGGACGTACGCCCCACCGAAGGCGCCCTCTGGCTGGAACGGCACGGCTGGCGTCACGGGCTCTACCGGATGTACGACAACGAGTGGTGGCATTTCGAGCACTGTCCGGACGGCCCGCCGGCCCGGCTGCCGCATCCGGGGGCGGGTAGCGCGATCGACGCCGATCGGTCAAGATCGCGTCCATGAGCGATCGGTGGCGGGCGGTTCTCGCGGGCGCCGGCGCGGCCCTGATCATCGCGGTGGCCACCTCCCGGGGGCTCGAGGGGTTCGGGCTGATGCCGATCACCGTCTCCCCGTCCCGCGGCGGCTATCGCGGGCTGGGCTGGCTGGTGGCGGTGACCCCGGTGGTGGCCGGCTTCGCCGCCCTGGTGCTGGTCCGCTGGTGGCCGTACCTGGTGACGGCCGGTGGGCTGACCGGGTCGCTCGCCGTCCTGCGGTGGCTGGGTGTCGCCGACCTCGGCACCGTCGCTCACATCGTCGGCGCCGCCGGATATCCGCTGGCCGTGGTCGGGTTGCTCGGCTGCGCGCAGAGCCTGATCCACGGCCGCCGCCCGGGCACCGGTTCGGTGGTGGCGGGGCTGTCGGCCGGTGCGCTGGTGTTCGCCTCGGCGCTGCTGGGCAGCTTCTGGATCTTCGGCACCGAGCGTCTGCGGTACTGGCACATCGGCCTGCTCGTCGCCGGTCTCGCCGCTGTCGTACCGGCGCTGCTGCGCTGGTGGCGGGGTGACGCCGCCGCGGCCGGTCCGCTGCCCGGACCGTGGTGGCGGTGGTCCCGGCTGCGGCTGGTGCTCGCGGCCGGTGCCGCGACGGCGGTGCCGCTGCCGCTGTCCCGGCTCAGCACCGAGCAGATCGCCGACCTGTTCGGGGTGGGTACGTCTGCACTCCAGCGGCACGGGTTCGCCGAGGTCGCGATGGTCGGGGCGATCACGCTTGCCCTGGTGGCAGTGCTTGCGGCGGTGGCCGGGCTGTGGAGTCTGGCCGGTGCGTCGACCGCCGCGACCCTGCTGGTGGCGATCTCCGGGCCGGTGCTGCTGGGGATCGCCGCGACCCGTCCCGACGGGCCGGCCGGCTGGCTGGCGGCGCTGGCCGGGGTGGCGATCGGGGCGGCGGTGGTGGCCACCCGGTGGCGGGTCGTGGGTGCGGTGGTGCTGACCGTGGGGGCGGCCACGACGGTGTTCATCGCCTGGTCGGCGACGACCGGTGATCCGGAGAAGCTGGCCGAGCAGCATCATCTGGTGCCGGGGCTGGTGCTGCTGGTCACGATGAGTGCGGCGGGCACGGCTGGCATCGGGGCGATCGCACCGGCCCTGACCCGGACGGGTGCGGTGCCCGCGGTGCTGGGGCCGTTCACGATGGTGCTGTTCACGGCCGGGATGCAGACCGTGCAGGTGACCTATGTGAACGCTGACGGGCTGCCCGAGTCGTCGTATCTCAATCCGGTCGGTCACATCGACTCGTCGGGGTTCCTGCTGCTGGTGGCGGGGGCCGGGGTCGCCGGGATCGGGGTGGCGCAGTATCTGACCGAGCGCTGGGAGGAACGCAAGCGGGCGGAGCAGATCCGGCGGGAGGCGGCCGCGGCCGAACGGGAGCGGCTGGCCCGGCCCATCCACGACGGGGTGCTGCAGGTGCTGGCCATGGTGCAGCGCGGGGAGAGCGGCAGCGAGCTCGCGGCACTGGCCGGAGAGCAGGAGGCGGCGTTGCGCAACCTCTTGCGTGGAGGGGGTTCGCCTGGCCGTACCGATGAGGAGGATCTGAACCTCGCGCTCGCCCTGCCGGGAGTGGAGTTGTCGGCGCCGGCCACGCCGGTGTTGTTGCCGGCCGGGCCGGCCGGGGAGCTGATCGCGGCCGTCCACGCCGCCCTCGACAACGTCCGCCGGCATGCCGGCGACGGCGCCCGGGTGTGGATCCTGCTGGAGGACGAGGGCGACGGGGTACGCGTGACCGTCCGTGACGACGGCACCGGGATCGCCCCCGGGCGGCTGGAGGAGGCCGCCCGCACCGGGCGTCTCGGCGTCGTCCAGTCGATGCGCGGCCGGATCACCGATCTGGGTGGCACCACCGGCATCCACAGTTCACCCGGTCAGGGCACCGAGGTCGAGTTCTGGGTGCCGCGCCGTTAGCCGAGCTTGAGCACCACGAACTCGTCGGCGCCCTCGCGGATCACCTCGAGCTCGTCGAAGCCGCAGCGTTTCAGTGCCCGGATCGACGCGACGTTGTGGACGGCGGCCTCGGCGTAGAGCGGGCGGGTCTCCTCCTGTCCGGCGCCGACGAACGCGGTCAGCGCCCGTGTGCCGACGCCGCGGCCCCAGAACTCGCGGCCCAGCCAGAAGCCGATGAGCCGTCGCCCGTCCTGCCACCAGGCCACGATGTTGCCGGCCACGTCGCCGTCGACGGTGATTGCCCGCACCCGTGACGTCTGGTCGGGGAGCACCCGCTTCTCCCAGTGGTCGAAGAACGCCTGCCGCTCCCGGCCGGGGAAATTCGCCCGCTGCTGGGCCTCGGGGTCGCCCTGCTGCACGAAGAAGACCTCGATGTCGCCGGCCTCGATCGGGCGAAGCCGCACCGCTCCACTGTCCACTCGTCGACTCTACGCTCCGCGCCGCAAGGAAAGTACTTGCCTATCGGGAAAGTGACCCTGTACTTTCCTGGTAGGCAAGTACATTCCGAAGGGGGAAGTGATGGACATTCCACCGGTCGACGCCGAGCTCGCCCTGGCCGAGGTGCGCGCCCGCCGTGAGCAGGTCGTCGACACCAACCTGGTGCCCCGCTGGTTCTGGCCGGCCATCGGCGGCCTGATGTTGCTGTTCATCGGCGCGGTGGAGAGCGGCATCGGCTGGGTGATCGCCGTCGGTACGATCGGCTACGTGCTCGGGTTGGGTGCCGTGATCGTCGCCGTTGTGCGCAGGACGCGGGTCCAGGTGCGGTTCGGCCTGCTGGGCGGCCGCGGTGTCGGTGCCATCCTCGGGTTCGCGGCCGGTCTGACGGCGCTCGGTGTCGCCCTCGGGTTCCTGCTGGAGGCGTTGTCGGCCCCGTTCCCGGCGTTGCTGGCCGCGGTCCCGGTCGCCGCCGGTCTCGCCGTCGGTGGCCCGCTGCTGATGTCCTACCTGCGCAGGCTCATGCTGTCGCGTCCGCTGGCGGGCTCGCGGTGACGCCCCGTTTCGACGAGCTGATCCACGCGCCGACCCGCCTGTCCCTGGTGAGCCTGCTGGCCGCGACCGACTGGGCCGACTTCCGGTTCGTCCGTGACAGCCTGGGCCTGTCCGACTCGGCCCTGTCCAAGCAGCTCACCACGCTGGAGGAGGCCGGCTATGTGGAGATCCGCAAGGCGTTCGTCGGCAAGCGCCCGCGCACGTCGGTGCGGCTGAGCGCCACCGGTCACGACGCGTTCGCCGGGCACGTGGCCGCCCTGCAGGAGATCGTCGCCCGGTCCGGGCTCGCCGTCCTGCCCGACCAGGTCAGCTGAGCGGCAGGTCGACCCGGCGGCCGAGGCCCCACTCCGCGGCCTCGTCGTCGGTGACCATCGCGAACGCCCCGTCCGGCACGTCGTCCAGCGAGACGGCCCGGGACGCGGCGGCCAGCAGGTCCGCCTCGCCCGCCCCGGCCAGCAGGAAGACGTAGACGTCGCCGAACTCCTCGCCGTCGTCCGGGACCTCGACCGTCCCGTCCTCCTCCAGTTCGGCGAGGAAGTCCTCGATCCGGTCGATCCAGGGGTACGGGTAGGCGCCCCGTCCGAGCCCCGCGACCGGTGTCAGCGGGACATGGATCTCGACGACGACTTCAGCCATGCCCCCATGCTGGGGCACCCCGCCGCCGCCCGCAGCCGCTTGCCGGCTTCGGGCGGCGGCGCCGCGCACGATCAGTCGGTGACCGCGGGCAGTGACTGTGCGGCCTTCAGTGCGGCCGCCGCGGCCGTGTACGGGTTGTAGGTGTACGTCCGCGACAGCGTCCCGGTGGCGCTGAAGTAGGAGGCGGCGAGCTTGGCCGGGTCGGTGGCGATCTCACCCCGGCCGGGTACGTCGTTGCCGTCGTCCCAGCCCCACGGCGCGTTGGCCGAGTTGGTGCCGCAGGAGAAGGTGCCGGTGCCGCACCCGCCCGAGGTGTCGCCGGCGAAGGTGCCGAGCGAGGCGAAGAGGCTGCCGGTGTTGCGCTGCGCCCACAGCCCGCCACCGGCGAAGATGTCGATCAGCTGGTAACGCACGTCCCGGTCGTTGGCGCCGCTCGGTGACTCGGAGACGCTCAGCGACGGGTAGTAGACGACGCCGTCGCCGTCGATGTCGTACTGCGGCCACGCCTTGAGCCCGTGCCCGCCGCGCTCCTGGGCGGTGACCGGGTGCTGGAAGGCGTCGTGCGGCGACGACTGGAGCTGCAGCGTCCCGTCGATGGTCTCGGCGCCGTTGGCCCAGCCGCTGGCCGACGGCTTGTACGAGTAGAAGTCGCTGTGCGCCACCGTGACCGCGGCCTTGAGACTGCCGTACTCCGAACCGTCCTTCTCGACGATCTCCAGCACGCCCTCGCCGTCGTTCTCGTGCTCGGTCTCGAAGAACGGGTGGTCGATCCAGTCGCGCGGATGGAAGAACAGGTAGGTCAGGTAGTAGTGGGTGCCGGTCTCCAGGACGGAGTAGTAGACGGCGGCGTCGGTGTTCGTCCCGGCGTTGTCCCAGTTGTCCCGGCCGTTCAGGTTCCCGTCGAAGTCGTACCGCGTGATGTAGTCACTCTTTCCGGCGAGCGCGTGCGAGCCGGTCGTGTCGACGTCCTGGTAGTGGATCGGGGCCCAGCGCAGGGCGATCTCGGCCCGGCTGGGCGCGGCCTGCGCGGGGGTGGCCAGAGCCGCCGCGAGCAGGGCGCCGGCCGCCATGGAGCGGATGATTCGCACACGTCCTCCTTGTATCGGTGAACGTGAATATAAAAGACTCCTCACATAAAGAGGTGGAGGTCAGGTGAACTACTCTGGGCCGATGACCGACGCCCGGCTGCGCGAGCTCGTGCTGATGCGTCGTGTCCGCGACCGGATCGACCGTGACTACGCCCAGCCGCTCGACGTCGAGGCGCTGGCCCGGCACGTGCACCTGTCGGCCGGGCACCTGAGCCGGCAGTTCAAGGCGGCGTTCGGCGAGTCGCCGTACAGCTATCTCATGACCCGGCGGATCGAGCGGGCGATGACCCTGCTGCGTCGGGGCGATCTGAGCGTCACCGAGGTGTGTTTCGCGGTCGGCTGCTCGTCGCTGGGCACGTTCACCACCAGGTTCACCGAGCTGGTGGGTGTCTCGCCGGGGGCGTACCGTCGGATGGCGCCGGGTCAGGCCGAGGGGCTGCCCGGCTGTGTGGTGAAACAGGCGACCCGACCGGTCAGGAGCAGGCAAGCATGAGCCTCGTCATCCATTCCACCTTCCTGCCCGCCGACGACCACGAGAGGTCGCTGGAGTTCTACCGCGACGGCCTCGGCTTCGAGGTGCGCAACGACGTGGGCTACGGCGACATGCGCTGGATCACCGTCGGCCCGCCCGGGCAGCCGCAGACCTCGATCGTGCTCACCCCGCCGGCCGCCGACCCGGGCATCACCGACAGCGAGCGCCGGACCATCGCCGAGCTGATGGCCAAGGGCAGCTACGCCGGGATCGTGCTGGGCGCCACCGACCTGGAGCAGACCTTCGACAGGTTGCAGGCCACCGGCGCCGAGGTGGTCCAGGAGCCGGCCGACCAGCCCTACGGGGTGCGTGACTGTGCCTTCCGCGACCCCGCGGGGAACATGGTCCGGATCAACCAGCTCACCTGATCAGGAATCAAGAAGCGGGACCGGAGTGCCAGCACCTAGCGTGACTGGCATGACGAACGAAGGCATCAAGACCGTCCTGCACCCCGTGACCGACCTGGAGAAGGCCAAGGCCGTCTACTCCGCGCTGCTGGGCGCGTCACCGACCGCCGACAGCCCGTACTACGTCGGCTACGACGTGTCCGGCCAGCACATCGGCCTGGTTCCGGGTGGGGCGAAGCAAACCGTGGCCTACTGGCATGTCTCCGACATCGATGCCAAGCTGGCCGAGCTGACCGCGGCCGGCGCGACCGTCGCCGAGGCCCCGAAAGAGGTCGGTCCCGGCCGTCGGGTCGCCACCGTGACCGATCCCGACGGTAACGTTCTCGGACTGCTCCAGGACAGCTGAGTTTCAAGGGGGAGAAACTGTTGAGCGCCCATCGCTCGATCCGTGTGCACGGCGCCCGGGTCAACAACCTCAAGGACGTCAGTGTCGAGATCCCGAAACACCAGCTCACCGTCTTCACCGGGGTGTCCGGCTCGGGGAAGAGCTCGCTGGTCTTCGGCACGATCGCGGCCGAGTCGCAGCGGCTGATCAACGAGACGTACAGCGCTTTCGTGCAGGGGTTCATGCCGAACCTGGCCCGCCCGGACGTGGACGTGCTGGAAGGCCTGACCACGGCGATCATCGTCGACCAGGAGCGGATGGGGTCCGACCCGCGGTCCACGGTCGGCACCGCCACCGACGCCAACGCGATGCTGCGGATCCTGTTCAGCCGCCTCGGTGATCCGCACATCGGTTCCCCGCAGGCGTACTCGTTCAACGTCGCCTCGATCTCCGGGGCCGGCGCGGTGACCATCGAGAAGGCCGGGGCCACCGTCAAGGAGCGGCGGAGCTTCAGCATCACCGGCGGCATGTGCCCGAAGTGCGAGGGCCGGGGCAACGTCAACGACTTCGATCTGACCCAGCTGTACGACGAGACGAAGTCCATCAACGAGGGCGCCATCTCGATCCCCGGGTACAGCATGGAAGGGTGGATGGGCCGGATCCTCCGGGGCTGTGGTTTCTTCGACGTGGACAAGCCGATCGGCAGGTTCACCAAGCGTGAGCTGAGCGATCTGCTCCACAAGGAGCCCACCAAGATCAAGGTGGACGGGATCAACCTGACCTACCAGGGTCTGATCCCGGGCATCCAGAAGTCGTTCCTGTCCAAGGACGTCGACGCGATGCAGCCGCACATCCGGGCCTTCGTGGAGCGGGTCATCACCTTCACCACCTGCCCGGAGTGCGACGGCACCCGGCTGGCCGAGCACGCCCGCAACTCGAAGATCAAGGGCGTCAGCATCGCCGACGCCTGCGCGATGCAGATCAGCGACCTGGCCGGCTGGGTGCGCGGCCTGGACGAGCCGTCGGTCGCCCCGCTGCTGGAGAAACTGCAGCACACGCTCGACTCGTTCGTCGAGATCGGCCTCGGCTACCTCTCGCTGGACCGTCCGGCCGGCACGCTCTCCGGCGGCGAGGCGCAGCGCACCAAGATGATCCGGCACCTCGGGTCGGCGCTGACCGACGTCACCTACGTCTTCGACGAGCCGACCATCGGCCTGCACCCGCACGACATCCAGCGGATGAACGAGCTGCTCCTGCGCCTGCGCGACAAGGGCAACACGGTCCTGGTGGTGGAACACAAACCCGAGGCCATCGCCATCGCGGACCGGGTGGTCGACATCGGTCCGGGCGCCGGCACAGCCGGCGGAGAGATCTGTTTCGAGGGTACGGTGGACGGCCTCCGATCCAGCGGGACGGTGACCGGCCGTCACCTGGACGACCGTTCGAAGCTGAAGCCGTCGGTCCGCACGTCGAAGGACACCCTGGAGATCCGTGGCGCCGCCACCCACAACCTGCGTGACGTCGACGTGGACATCCCGCTCGGCGTCCTGGTCGTGGTGACCGGGGTGGCCGGCTCCGGCAAGAGCTCGCTGATCCACGGCTCGGTGGCCAAGCGCGACGGCGTGGTGGCGATCGACCAGACCGGCATCCGGGGGTCCCGGCGCAGCAACCCGGCCACGTACACCGGCCTGCTGGAGCCGATCCGCAAGGTCTTCGCCAAGGTCAACGGGGTGAAACCGGCCCTGTTCAGCGCCAACTCCGAGGGCGCCTGCCCGACCTGCAAGGGCGCCGGTGTGATCTACACCGACCTGGGCATGATGGCCGGGGTGGCCAGCCCGTGCGAGGAGTGCGAGGGCAAGCGGTTCGAGGCGTCGGTCCTCGACTACAAGCTCGGCGGCAAGGACATCAGCGAGGTCCTGGCGATGCCGGTGCTGGAGGCGGAGAGGTTCTTCGCCGAGGGCGAGGCCCGTATCCCGGCCGCGCACGCGATCCTGCGGCGCCTGGTCGACGTGGGCCTGGGTTACCTGACCCTGGGGCAGCCGCTGACCACCCTGTCCGGCGGCGAGCGGCAGCGGATCAAGCTGGCCACCCACATGGGTGACCGGGGCGGCGTCTACGTCCTGGACGAGCCGACCACCGGCCTGCACCTGGCCGACGTCGAGCAGCTGCTGGGCCTGCTGGACCGCCTGGTCGACTCGGGCAAGTCGGTGATCGTCATCGAGCACCACCAGGCCGTCATGGCGCACGCCGACTGGATCATCGACCTCGGCCCGGGCGCCGGCCACGACGGCGGGAAGGTCGTCTTCCAGGGCGTCCCGGCCGATCTGGTGGCGGCCCGCTCCACACTGACCGGTGAGCACCTGGCGGAGTACGTCGGCGGCTGACGCCGGCGAGGCGGAGACATTAGTCTGCTTCGATGGCAGATGAGAGGTTCTCCCGGCAGACCGCCAGGATCAGCAGGGAGATCCACGACAGCGGGCTGCGCGTCTTCGCGCTGGCCGCTGCCGTGGAGCCGTGTGAGGCGCTGTTCGGCAACCTCGTGGAGGAGGACGGCGAGATCGCCGCGGTCCAGGTGGACTATTCACGGCCGGACGGGCCGTGGGTGCAGGTCGAGTCGGCGCGCGGCCATGTCGCCCCGCTGCGTCTGCTGCTGGAGCAGCGGGTGCGGCGTGAGGGCGGCCGCTACGCCGATCTCACCTGGGTCGAGGAGCCGGCGACGGTCCTGGTCGACGGCCGGGCCGAGCGGGCCGAGACGATCCGGGCCGGCGCGCGGTGGCGGGCGGTGCGGTGCGACGTCGACGGGGTCCGGATCACCGTGCTCAGCCAGGACTGGATCACCGGCGAGGTGGCCGTGGAGACGATGACCGACCCGGTTCCGATGCTCGACCGGCTCGCCACGGTGCCGGCCCCGGTTCCTCCGCCCTATAGTCCCGAGCCGATTCCCCCGGGTGAACCGCATCGTGTTCTGATCGAGACCATTCTGTGTCGTGATATCGAGCACGCGAAATGGGTCGCCGAGGGCGGTCCGATGCCGGGTTCGCCGGTTTACGCGGGCGCATTGTGGGAGGCCGCCGTGCTGCGGCAAATGGATCTGAGTGACGATCGGGACGCGGAGCGTGCGGACCGCGCGATCGGTGCCATGGTCGCCCTCGCGTCCTGCCTGCAGCGCGAGACGACGTGGTTCCGGGATGACGCTGAGCTGCGTGAACGCGCGATCTCGGAGATTCTCCTGCGGGTCACCGGCCTGGCTGCCGATGTGCCCAGCGCGGCCGCGCAGAAAGCCTGGCTGCATCGGGCGGAAGGTGGCGATTGGCGATCCGAGTGGCGGAACTGGGCGGCCGGGCGACCCTGACCGGGGGAATTGACGCGCATCTCGTTGAGGGGTCCTCGTACACTGCCAGATCGCGGCACCGGGGGAGTGTCGCCTACCTCTCGAATGGAGATCTCTGCGCATGAAGCGCTTTACTGCCGGCGCGGTCGCCGGCGTCGCCGTCCTGGCCCTCACGGTCGGATGTGCGAACCAGATTCAGCAGCTGGAGCCGAAGCTCGAGCTGAAGAAGGCCGCGGAGGACCTCGGCGCGGCGGAGAAGCTTGGCTTCACCGTCAAGGCGGGCGGCAGCGTCGACGACCTCATCGCGGTGGCGAAGAAGGAGTCCGGCGAGGACGGCTTCACCGATGAGGACGCCGACATCCTGCGCAAGATCTACAACTCGTCCTTCACCGTCGCGTGGGACAAGGCGGCCGAGGGCGTCAACGACGACAAGGCGCTGATCAGCGCGACGATCGACGGCCTCGCGGGCACCGAGATCCGGGTCGTCGACGAGGTTGCCTACATCAGGGTCCCGGTCCGGGAGATCGCCACGAAGTTCGGCGTGCCGGCGAACGAGTTCGACCAGATGGCCGGTGAGATCAGCAGTGAGATCCCGGGTGTCGAGATGCTCGTCAACGGTGCCTGGGTCTCGATCGCCGCGTCCGACGTGGAGGAGTTCACCAAGGGCCTGACCGGCGCCAGCGCGGCTCCCACCACCCAGGAGGAGAGCGAGAAGCTCGCCGCCGAGTTCAAGACCAGCGCGGAGAACCTGCTGAACGGCGCGGACGTGGTCCGTGACGCCAACGACAAGACCCACCTCACGGTGACCTCGACGACCGTCAAGGCGCACGCCGAGGCGAAGCGGCTGGTCGAGGCGATCGAGAAGATCGCCGACAAGGACCAGGCCGCGACCCTGAAGGAGGCCGTCGGCGACAGCCTCGACAAGGCCCCGGCGGACAAGCCGATCGTCCTGGACCTGTGGGTCGACAACGGCAAGTTCAAGGCCTTCGAGGTCAACTTCCTCCAGTTCGTCGAGGGCGCGACCGGCCGGGCCTCGCTGCGCGTGGAGATCTCCACCAGCACCGAGATCACCAAGCCGGACAACGTGACCAAGCTCGACGTCGGCCCGATCTTCGAGGCGATCAGCGAGGTCGGCGCCGGCCTGGCCGGCCTGGAGGACACCGACCTGGGCGGCGCGACCAGCGGCGGCGACGCCAAGGTGTGGGCCGAGCTGGTCGGCCAGCAGGCCGTGCTCTCCGCGCTCGCCGACGGCGGCAAGCCCGCCAAGTACCTGAAGCAGGCCGCGGAGGAGTCCTCCTTCGGCAGCATCAAGGTCAAGGTCGTGCGGACCGGCGTGGCCCAGGTCAACTCGGGCACCGGCGTCGCCTGCGTGATCGTCCCGGCGACCACCAGCGGTAAGCCGAAGGTCGTCGAAGGCGCCTGCTGACGTCCCGGCATCATGGAGCCCGGCCCGCCGTCACACGGCGGGCCGGGCTCCGGCGTTTCCGGCCGTCAGCCGGCCTGGGCGCGGCGCAGCAGTTCCGGGTCGTGAGCGTTGACGATCATCAGGTCCGGGGCGGCGGCCGCCCACAGCTCGGCGAGCCGGGCGTGGTTGGCGGCGACCAGCCCCCGGTCGTAGGCGATCATCCGCTCCGAGGCGACGAGCATCCGGGGGCTCGGGGTGCTCCCGTCGATCTGCCCGCGGTGGTAGAAAGCGTCGCCGGCGTGCAGGATCCAGCGGTCCCCGGCGTCGACGGCGACCGCGGCGTGACCCCGGGTGTGCCCGGGCAGGGCGATCAGCACGACCCCGGGCCGGATCTCGGTGGCCGAGGCGAAACCGCGCCACACGTCGCCCGCCTCCGGGTGGTGCTCGACCAGGTCGGGGCCGTGCTCGCGCTGGGCCGGCGGGTACCGGTGCCGCTCGGTGAAGGTGCGCGGGCGCTGTGCGGCGTCCGACTCGGCGGCGGTCAGGTGCACCCGGGCCTGCGGGAAGTCGGCCAGGCCGCCCGAGTGGTCGGCGTCGAAATGGGTGAGCACGATGTCCCGTACCGCCGCGGGATCGTGACCGAGACGCTCCACCTGCCGTGACGCCGTCTCGGAGACGTCCAGGACCGGCTTGATGAGGTGGCGTGCCGTGCCGATCCGGCGTGCCGGGTCGGTGGCGCAGCGCAGACCGAAACCGGAGTCGACGAGCAGCAGGCCGTCGTCGGTCTCGACGAGCAGGACGTGACAGACGAGGCCGCCGGGTGTCCGGGCGGGCCGCATGGTGCCGCAGTTCAGGTGGTGGACCCGCATCGGCTCTGCCTCCAGTTATCGGTGCGGAAAATCCTATGCGGTGAGATCGAAAAGTGATGTCACGGTCTGTGGTCGACGATTCTTTCAGCGCTGAAGATCGGTTTCCATCGCCCGTGCGGGCACCGCCCACGGATTCCTGCGTGTGGCGGGTGTCGATGGTTTCGAATACCTGCACGTTCCGATGCACGTGCGAGCCGCTGACCTGCTGAAGATGGTGTTACCGGCGATAACGGTCACCGAAGGTGATTGCCGTGCATGGAGTGCATTGAACGTCACTGATAGCCATATCCGTTCTTCAACGCGTAAGGTTCTTCCGGCTCAGTTGATCAACTGAGGGCACGACCCTGGCGAAGGAGGCCGAACGGGACCAACTACTCTCTGGCACCGTCCACAGTGGGCACTCTCCTGCCGAACTCCTTCCCCCCTCAAGGAGATAGATAATCATGGCTACAGTAGCCGCGGCCATGGCCCGCCGCACGGTCACTGCGGGCGCTGCCTGGGCACTGGGCGCCACCACGTCCGCCCCGATGGTCGTTCTCGTCGGCGGTATCGTCGCCACCTACGCCAACTCCGAGGTGACCGCGCTTCCCCTCCTGTTCGCCCTCGTCGGCGGCGTCATCACGCTGCTGCTCGTCGGCTACACCGCGATGGTCCGGGCGGTTCCGCACTCGGCCCCCTACTACGCGATCACCGCGCGCGGGCTCGGCGCGACCGGCGGCGTCGCGGCCGGCTTCGTGGCCCTCCTCGCGTACAACGCCCTGCAGATCAGCCTCTACGGCCTGTTCGGCTCGATCCTGTCGGGGATAACCGGCATCGGGGCGTGGTGGCTGTTCGCCGCCGTCGCGATCGGCATCGTCACGGTCCTCGGCACCCGCCGCATCGTGCTCTCCACCCAGATCGTCCTCGGTGTTCTCGTGCTCTCCCTGCTGGTGGTGGGCCTGTTCGTCGTCGTCGGCTTCCTCGACCCGGCCGACGGCATCCCCAGCGCGGCCTTCGACCCGGCCGGCCTGAGCGTCCCCGGCCTCGGCCTCGCGGTCGCCCTGACGCTGGCCGCGTACACCGGCCCGGAGGGGATGGCCGCGTTCATCGAGGAGGAGGACAGCGGCGAGGGCAAGCGGGGGAAGGCGATCAGCCGCGGCATGATGATCTGTGCGCTCAGCCTGATCGGCGTCTACACCGCCGCTGCCTGGGCCCTGCAGTCCGCCACCGGCTCCGACCAGGTGGCCGCCGCCGCAGCGGCCGACCAGAACCTGCCGGTCACCCTGCTCTCCGACCGCGTGCACCCGGTCTTCGGCATCCTCGGTGTGGTCATCCTGCTCCTGGCCATCCTGACCTCGCTGATCAGCTTCCACAACATCATCAACCGGTACGCGTTCGCGATGAGCCGCGAGCAGGTCCTGCACCAGTTCCTGTACCGCACCGGCGCCGGCACCGCGGCCGACGCCCCGGTCGGCGCGAGCCGCGCCCAGAACGCACTCGCCGCCGTCGTCGTCCTGGCGTGGGCGATCTCCGGCGCGGACCCGGCCACCACCCTGTTCAGCTGGGCCAGCACCGTCGGCGCGATGGGCCTGCTCGCCCTGCTGATCATCTCCGCGGCGGCCGCGCTGCGGTACTTCGCCCGAAACACCGACTCCGGCGAGAGCGGCTGGGCCACCACCGTCGCGCCGCTGTTCGGCCTGGCCTTCGGCATCGCCATCCTGGTCACCATGCTCCTTCAACTCGACGCCCTGGTCGGCGCCGAGCCCGGCTCACTGGCTCCGTACGCCCTGCCCGCCCTGCTCGTCGTCGCCGCGATCGCCGGCGTCTGCCGGGCGCTGATCCTGCGCCGTTCCCGGCCACAGGTCTACGAGGGCATCAGTCACGGCGTGCCCAGCGTGTACGCGGTCCCCGACCGCATCGACCTCTGAGCCCCGCGAAGGGAAACCCAGATCCCATGTCGTACAACATCCCCGGCCGACATGCTCAGCCCTCCTGGGACGACGGCTCCTCGAACCCGCCCTGGGGGCAGCCCGTCCCGCAGCAGCAGTACCAGCCGCCGCAGTACCAGCAGCAGCCCGCCTGGCACCAGCACGCCGCGCCGCCGCCCACCCCCCAGTGGCAGGCGCCGCAGGGCGGCCCGAGCCCGGAGGACCGGCGCTGGGCCTACCTGCGGCACAGCGCCGGAACCAGCCTGCGCGGGATCAACGCCATCCACGTCACCCGGGCGCTGGAACGGCTGCACTCCCGGGACCAGCCGCTGGCCCCGCACGGCGTCACCCTGTTCTTCATCACCGAGGCGCCCTCGCAGCACCTGGGTTATCAGGTCCTCAGCGCGTCCCGGTGGGGCTACGCCGGCCCGGAGTACGACAACCTCGTCGCGTTCCTGACCGGACTGAACGCCACCGCCCAGACCTTCATCGCCCAGCACGAGAAGGCCGGACGGGTCTGGGATCCCCGCGACCCGGACTATCTGATGGTCAACGTCGGCGACATCCAGCGCCCGTCGACACCGACCCGCTACGTCGGGATCGGCATGGAGACCCTCAACACCGACAGCCGGCAGTGGTACGACGTGGTCCCGGTCCTGCTCAGCTCGGGCATCAGCAGCCTCCAGGCGATGAGCTACGTCCCCGGCGAGGGGGCGGTGCAACTCGTCGACGGCTCGGAGATAAGGGTGGTCCGCGACGACAACCGCCGGGGCCGGGGCAACGACCTGATCTGCAACAACCCGCTCGACGCGACCCAGGTCTACTCCACCACCCAGAACGTCCCGGAGAAGCTCGGTGCGCAGCTGCGCCAGGCCTGGCCGGCGTTCCAGGACCTGGCCCGGACGCTGAGCGACCATCTGAACCCGCACGGCCAGGTCTGGTGAATCCGGTGGACACCCCCGCGATATGGCCGGGGGACTGGTCCGAAGCCATCAGGCTGGACCGGGCCCCCGGACTCGCCGACGTCGACGCGGTCCTCACCATGATGATCGCCCGCGCGGACCAGGCGCAGCGCCGCACGATCGGGTTCCCGGCGGCCACCGACATCGACTGGGGCCGGACCCAGGGTCTGTTCACCCGGCTCTTCAACAACGTCGGCGACCCCGGCACGGCCCCGTCCGGTGCCGCGCACACCAACGCGCTGGAGGTCGAGGTCGTCCGGTGGTTCGCCGACGTCGTCGGGCTGCCGCAGAACGACCGCTGGGGGTACGTCACCTCCGGCGGCACCGAGAGCAACATCGCCGCGCTCCGGGTGGCCCGTGACCGCTACCCGGACGCGGTGCTCTACCTGACCCATGCGAGCCACTACTCGATCCGCAAGACCGCCAGCCTGCTCGGCATCCACCAGCACGACGTCGCCCTGGTCCGCGACAGCTGGTACGGGGAGATGGACTACGGCCACTTCGAGCAGCTGGTGGCCCGGCACTCGGGGCGTCCCGCGATCGTGGTGGCGACCGCCGGCACCACCCTGTGGGAGGCCGTCGACCAGCCCGACCGGATCGAGACGATCCTCGACGCGTACGGCGTGACCCGCCGCCACGTGCACGTCGACGCCGCCCTGTCCGGGATCCCGCTCGCCCTCGACGGCACGCTCGGCCTGGGCGCCGGCAGCCCGATCGACAGCATCGCCATCTCCGGGCACAAGTTCCTGGGTACGCCGATCCCGTGCGGCGTCGTGGTGATGCGCGACAGCGTCCGGGTCGAGCGGGGCGAGCACATCAGCTACACCGCCACCCTGGACAGCACGATCCTCGGCTCCCGCTGCGGCCAGGCGCCGGCCCTGCTGTGGACGGCGATCGCCATGTACGGCCGCAACGGCCACCAGGCGCGGGCGCTGCGGGCCAGGCGCATCGCCGCGTACGCCGTCGAGCGGATCAGCTCCCTCGGCTGGCCCGTCTACCGTCACCCGGACGCGTTCACCGTGGTGCTGCAGACCCCGCCGGCATCCCTGACCGCCGAGTTCGGCTGGGTGCTGTCGGTCGACGGCGACTTCTGCCACATCATCTGCATGCCCGGCGTCACCCACGAGGTCGTCGACGAGTTCGTCGCAGACCTGGGCCGGGTCGTCGCCCGGTGGGCCGTGATGGCCGAGTGCCGCAGCCGGCCGGTCTGGCGTTCCCTGGATGCCGGGGAGGATCTCCTGACCGCGTGATCGGTGCCGGGATCGGCGCGCGGATGACAGCATTCACCGTGTGGCGCAGCGGCTGATTCTGATCAACGGGCTCCCCGGCTCCGGCAAGAGCACCCTCGCCGGCCGGCTCGCGCCCGCGCTGCGCGTACCCCTGATCGGCAAGGACGCCCTGAAGGAGGCGATGGCCGCCGCCGTCCCCGGTGTCCCGCCGGGCGCTCTCGGCCGGGTCGCGTCGCAGGTGATGTGGGAGCTGGCGGCCGCGACACCCGGCGTCGTCATCGTGGAGAGCTGGTGGTTCCGCCCGCGCGACCTGGCGTTCGCCGCCGAGGGTGTGGCCCGCTCCGGCGCGCGCAGTATTGTCGAGATCTGGTGTTCGGTGCCGCCCGAGGTCGCCGTCGAGCGTTACCGGGCCCGGGGTCGGCACGCCGTCCACGAGGACGAGCGGCGGCTGGCCGAGGACTGGCCGCGCTGGGCCGCCGAGGCGCAGCCGCTCGGGCTCGGGCCCACCATCGTGGTCGAGACCGACCGGCCGGTCATCGCCACCCACCTCATCCAGGCGATCACCCAAGCCATCGGCGGTGTGTAGCAGTTGGTAAGGCGTACGACCCCACACGGTTGTGCGAGCCGACGAGAATGAACTGGGTCAGCGGGGTTCACGGAGAGGGCGGACGTGTACGAACTGGTCAAGAAGGTCGTCCGGATGCGGGTGGAGGGGGCCGAGCACGTGCCGGCCACGGGGCCGGTGCTCCTCGCCTCCAACCACCTGTCGATCACGGACTCGACGTTCCTGCCGATGGCGGTGGCACGGCACGTCACCTTCATGGCGAAAGCCGAGTACTTCACCGGGCGCGGGCCGTTCGGGCGGTTCGTGTCCTGGTTCATGTCCCGTGACGGGCAGGTCGCCGTCGACCGGGACGACAAGCGGGCCGCCGTGGCCTCGCTCGACACCTGCCTCGACGTGCTGCGCGGCGGCAGCGCGTTCGCCATCTACCCGGAGGGCACCCGCTCGCCGGACGGGCGCCTCTACCGCGGCCGGACCGGGGTGGCCTGGCTGGCCCTGAAATCGGGGGCGCCGGTCGTGCCGGTGGCGATGTTCGGCACCGACCGGGTGCTGCCGCCCGGCTCGGTGGTCCCGCGGCCGGCCCGGGTCCGGGTCGTCTTCGGCAAGCCGGTGCAGCTCGCGGCGATCGCGACCGACCCGGAGAACGCACGGGAGCGGCGGGCCGCCACCGAGGCGATCATGGAGGCGATCGGCAAGATCTCCGGCCAGGAGTACGTGCCGAGATACGCCCGCGCCTAGTCGTCACGTCACCGGGCGCCCTCGCTGTGGATCATCGCGGCGGGGGCGCCCGGTGCGTTTCTGTGCCCATCCTGCTGTAGTTGCCAAGAGTTTGCAATAGAACCGTCGGAACGATCACGGCTTATTGCCACTCATGTGCAACTACAGAATCATGACGGCATGCTTCGTCTCCTGGGGACCGCCGCCGTCACCCTCCTGGCCCTCACCGCCTGCTCGGCGCCGGCCACCACCGGATCCACATCGGCCGGTGACACCTTCGTCGTCGCCACCGCCGGCGAGCCGGACACCCTCAACCCCCTTCTCGGGTACGGCACCGACGGCGCCTCCCTCGTCTACGACGGCCTCGTCGCCCGGGACGTGGACAACGCACTGGTTCCCGCGCTCGCCGCCGCGCTGCCCACGGTGTCCGCCGACGGCCGCACCGTCATCGCGAAGCTCCGCACCGGGGTCACCTTCCACGACGGCAGCCCGCTGACCGCCGCCGACGTCGTCTTCACCTACACCGCGGTGCTCGACCCGGCCGTCGACTCGACACTCCGCTCCGACCTGGACATGCTCGCCGGCGTCACCGCGCCGGACCCGTCCACCGTGCACTTCACGCTGAAGTACGCGTACGCCCCGTTCCTCCAGCGGCTCACCCTCGGCATCGTCCCCGCCGGGGTGCTGCGCGGCCAGGACGTCAACAAGGCCGCGTTCAACCGGGCGCCGATCGGCACCGGGCCGTACCGGGTGACCTCCTGGACCCCCGGCGACCGTCTCGTCCTCGCCGCCAACGACGACTACTGGGGCGGCCGGCCGGCCAACCGCGGCGTGATCGTCGCGTTCGTCGCCGACGACAACGTCCGCGCCCAGCGGGCCCGGGCCGGCGAGTTCGACGCCGTCGAGCTCGCCCCGAAACTCGCCACCGCGTCGCCCGGTCACACCGTGCACCGGGTGCCGACCGCCGACTACCGCGGCGTCATGCTGCCGATGAGCGGCCCGGTCACCGGCGACCCGGCGATCCGCAAGGCCCTGGACGCGGCCGTCGACCGCCAGGCCATGGTGACCGGGGTCCTCGGCGGGGCCGGCGATCCGGCGTACGGACCGGTGCCACCCACCTCGCCGTTCCACGTCGCCACCACCCCCGCCCCGGTCGACCTCGACGCGGCCGGCTGGGTCGCCGGCGCCGACGGCATCCGGGCCAAGGGCGGGCAGCGCGCCACGTTCGCCCTGATGTACCCGGCCACCGACAGCCTGCGCAAGGAACTCGCCCTGGCCGTCACCGCCGACGCGAAGAAGGCCGGCATCGAGATCCGGCCGGAAGGTCTCACCTGGGACGCCATCGAGCCCCGGATGGGCACCGACGCGCTGATCATGGGCTGGGGCACGCCGTACGACCCCGACTTCGTCTCCTACAAACTGTTCGGATCCCGGTTCGCCGGGCAGGGCTTCTTCAACCCCGGCTCGTACCGGTCGGCGATCGTGGACAAGGCACTCCAGGACGGCCGCGACAACGCCGGGACCGGCGAGCGCACCGCCGCGTACGCCACCTTCCAGCGGCAGCTGGCCGCCGACGCGCCGTGGGTGTTCCTCACCTACCTGCGCCACACCTACCTGGTCCGCGACGACATCACCGGGGTCGCCCCGCGGGTCGAGGCGCACGAACACGACGTCGCCAACAGCCTGTGGTGGAACATCCACACCTGGACCCGGCGGTGATCCGGGTCGTCCGGCGGCGGCTCGCGGTCGCCGTACCGGTCCTGTTCGCCACCACCGCCGGCATGTTCCTGCTCGGCGCGGCCTCCCCGATGGACCCGGCCATGCAGTACGCCGGGGCCGCCGCGTTCACCACGAGCGAGGAGAACCTCCAGCAGATCCGCGACAACTGGGGCGTCGACGATCCGCTGCCGGTCCAGTACCTGCGGTGGCTCGGCAACCTCGTCCAGGGGGATCTCGGATGGTCCACGTCCCGGCACCAGGCGGTCACCGAGGTCATCGCCGACCGGGCCGGTGGGACGCTCCTGCTGATCGGCGTCACCCTCGCCGTGGTCCTGGCCGGCAGCCTCCTGATCGGCACCCTGGCCGCCTACCGGCGCGGGAGGATCCTCGACCGCGGGGTACGGGCCGTCGCGTACGCCGTCGAGTCGATGCCGGTGTTCTGGCTGGCGCTCGCCGCGATCGCGGTGTTCGCGCTGGCGCTCGGCTGGTTCCCGGCCGGCGGGCTGACCGACGTCCGCGCCACCTCGGCGACGTTCACCGACGTCGCCCACCATCTGGTGCTGCCGGTGGCCGTCCTGGCGATCTCCCAGGCCCCGTGGTTCGTCCTGTTCGTCCGCGACGCGGTCGCCGAGAGCCTGCGCGAGGACCACGTGCTCGCCGCCCGGGCCCGTGGTCTGGCCGGGCGGACGGTCCTCTTCGGCCACGCGCTGCGGACCGCGCTCCTGCCGTTCCTCACGCTGGTCGGCACCCACCTGCCCGAACTCGTCGGGGGCTCGGTCCTCGTCGAGACGGTCTTCTCGCTGCCCGGGCTGGGTGCGGCGAGCGTGCAGGCGGCACTGGGCAGCGACTTCCCGTTGCTGGCCGCGATCACCCTGATCACGACGGCGGTGGTCCTGACCGCCAACCTGCTGACCGACCTGGCCTACACGGCCGCCGACCCCCGGATCCGGATCGATGGCTGACCTCCGCAACCCCGCCCCACCCCACACCGCCGGTTCCGCCGAGGTGCGTTCCGGCCATACGTGGCGGCGCACCCTCGCGTGTGCCCGGCCCGGTGTCGCCGCCGTCGTGCTCGGGGTGGCGGTCGGTGCCGCCCTCCTCGTCCCCCTGGTCGTGCCGCTGGACCAGAGCGCCGTCGCCCTCGACCGGGTCGCGCTGCCGCCGTCGGCCGCTCATCCCGGCGGCACCGACGACCTGGGCCGCGACGTACTGCACCGCAGCCTCTACGGCCTGCGCGTCTCCCTGCTCGTAGGCCTGGTCGCCGCCGCGGCCGCCACTCTCGTCGGCGGTGTCGTCGGCGCACTGGCCGGCCTGCTCGGTGGCTGGGTGGACCGGACCCTGATGCGCGTCGTCGACACCATCGCGGCGCTGCCCCACCTGCTGCTCGGCATCTTCATCGTGGCGATGCTCCGGCCCGGCCTGGGCGCGGTGATCCTGTCGATCGGCCTGACCCACTGGCTGTCCACCGCCCGGATCGTCCGCTCCGAACTGTTGTCCTTACGCACCCGCCCGTTCATCGACGCCGCCGTCGCCGGGGGAGCGGGCCGCACCCGGATCCTCACCAGACACCTGCTCCCGCACGTCCTCCCGAAGATCGCGCTGGCCACCACCCTGATGATCCCGCACGCCGTCTGGCACGAGACGTCGCTGAGCTTCCTCGGACTCGGCCTCCCACCCCATCTGGCCTCCCTCGGCAACATGATCAATGACGGTCAACGCTCGCTGTTGACTGGCGCCTGGTGGGCGAGCATCGTCCCCGGCGCGGTCATCGTCGTCGTCACTCTCGCCATCGCGGCACTGGCCGCCCGCTGGCGTGATCGTCTGGATCCCCGAGTCCGTGCGGAGCTCGACCTGTGAACCCACTGCTGACCATCTCCGGGCTCACCGTCCGCTTCCACCTCCGCGACGCGGTGGTCCAGGCGGCGACGGACATCGATCTGGCGGTACGCCCGGGCGAGCTCCTCGCCGTAGTGGGCGAATCCGGATGCGGCAAGTCGGTGCTGGCACACGCCCTGCTCGGCCTGCTGCCCGCCAACGCCACGGTGACCGGCCGGGCGACACTGACCCTCGACGCGCCCGGCGCCACCCCCGGCCGCGGTGCCGCTTCGGTGGATCTGCTGGGGTGCGGGGAGAAGACCCTGGCCGGAGAGATCCGGGGACGGCGCGTCGGGCTCATTCCGCAGAGCCCAGCCACCGCGCTCACACCCGTTCGCCGAGGCCGGCGACTTCTCGCCGAGACTCTCGCGGCCCACGGCCGTGACCCCGGACTCGCCGACCGGGTCGCCCGGGACGCGGGGCTCGACGCGGAGGACCTGGACCGGTACCCGTTCGCGCTGTCCGGGGGCATGGCCCAGCGCCTGGCCACGGCACTGGCGCTCGCCGGTGACCCGCCTCTGCTGATCGCCGACGAACCGACCAGCGGGCTCGACCGGCCGCTCGTCGAACACACCCTCGACCTGCTCCGGCGGCGTTGTGACGACGGGGCCGCGGTCCTCCTGATCACCCATGACCTGGCCGCGGCGGAACGCGTCGCCGACACCCTCGCCGTCATGTACGCCGGCCGCATCGTCGAGCACCGGGCCGCGGATGATCTGTTTCGGGCGCCGGGCCACCCGTACACCCGAGGGTTGTTGAATGCTCTGCCGGACCGCGAGTTCCGGGCGATCCCCGGCCATCCGCCGATGCTGACCGCTCTCCCGGAGGGATGCGCGTTCGCCGCCCGCTGCGAGCGTGTGAGCAGCGCCTGCGTGATCCAACCGGCCGGGCCGGTCGCCTGCCATCACCCGCTCAGCATGGCGGAGGTG
Organism: Actinoplanes subglobosus; assembly: GCF_042650585.1. Taxonomy (NCBI): domain Bacteria; kingdom Bacillati; phylum Actinomycetota; class Actinomycetes; order Micromonosporales; family Micromonosporaceae; genus Actinoplanes; species Actinoplanes subglobosus. Next base: position 62,599 of record NZ_JBHSBL010000041.1, on the reverse strand, counting down.
CCCGCATGAGTCTCGTCGCCGACGGCGTCAGCGCCGGATATCGCGGCCGGCAGGTCCTCACCGATGTGTCATTCTCGGTCACCGCCGGCGAGACGGTGGGGCTTCGGGGGCCCTCGGGTTGCGGCAAGTCAACACTGGTACGGGTGCTCGCGCTCCTGCACCAACCGGATGCCGGGCACGTGACCCTGGACGGCGAACGGATCATCGGTGTCCGCCATCGGGTGCCGGCGGCCGTCCGTACCGGAATCGGTGTCCTGTTCCAGAGTCCCCGCGCCGCGAGCGACCCGCGGCTGACCCTCGCCGACCTGATCGCCGAACCGCTGCGCGCCGTCCGGCACCCACGGGAGCGGATCGCCGGGCGGGTCGCCGAACTCGCCGACCGTGCCGGACTGACGGCGGACCTGCTGGCCCGCCGGCCGCACGCGGTCAGCGACGGCCAGCTGCAACGTGCCTGCCTGGCCCGCTCGCTCGTGCACCGGCCCCGCTACCTGCTGTGCGACGAGGCGACCACGATGCTCGACGCCTCCACGCAGGCCCTGGTCGCGGCCGTGATCAGCGAAGAGCAGGAGGCCACCGGCATGGGCGTGGTGGTGGTCTCGCACGATCCGGCCCTGCTGGCCCGGTGGGCCGACCGGGTCACTGAACTTCGCTGAACCGTTTCCCGTCCCGCAGGTCGGTGATCAGCGTGAGGACGCCGGGCGGGCCGCCGTGATCGGTCACCCAGCGACTCACCACACAGGCCGCCAGCAGGTATTTGTGGTCGTCGCCGGGCGGCCCGGCGGTCGCCCAGTCCGCGTCGGTGATCGGTGCCGCCTCCTCGTAGGGGACGAGGCACCGGTCACCGCCGGTCTCCGGCCCCAGATAGCGGACGTCGTCCGAGATCAGCACGGCGAGACCCTCGTCGAACCAGTCGGGCACCGCGTCAAAGGCCGACCCGAGCCGCTTGTGCAGCTCGATGTGCGCGAGCTCGTGGGTGGCGATCGTCTCGTTCGCCCCGTCGGGTGAAAGCCGCAGCGCCCACCGGCCGAACGCCTGCCCCTTCTCACCGCCACCGCCGATGCCCCGGTAACACTCGGCGGTCGCGCAGATCAGCACCCGCGCGTCGGAGGTCCGCTCACCGTAGAAGTCACCGATCCGGCGCTGCGCCGCGGCTATGATCGTCCGGTACGTCTCGTCGTCACGCTCGGCATACACGCCGTCGCCCACGCTGGAGAGGCCGTAACACTGCGGGCAGGCGATCGCCGCGATCGACGGGGCGGCCACCACCGTCGCGCCGATCCCCAGGCCGAGCAGCCCGGCCACCAGCCCGGTGATGATCCATCGACGCTTGGGCATGCGGCCGAGAATAACCTCCGGGCGGGCCATCGACAGCGGCGGCCCGAACCTCCACTATGGCCACAAGATCGGCTAGGGGAGAGTATGACTTCTTACGATGTGATCATCGTGGGGGCTCGGGTTGCCGGGTCGCCATTGGCCGCGCTGCTCGCCAAGCGCGGATATCGGACTCTGCTCGTGGACCGGGACACGTTCCCCAGCGACACGGTGTCGACCCACGTCCTGCACCCGCCGGGCGTGGCCGCATTGCAGCGGTGGGGCGTTCTCGACCAGGTCGTCGCCACCGGCGTTCCGCCGGTCAGCCGTTACAGCACCGACTTCGGGCCGGTCACCGTCTCCGGTGCGCCCGGCACACCCGACAACCCTTACGCGTACGCCCCCCGCCGCGTCCTCCTCGACAAGATCCTCCTCGACGCGGCCGCGGCCGCCGGTGCCGAGATCCGCGAGGGGTACACGGTCGAGGAGGTGCTCGTCGACGACGACGGCCGGGTCACCGGCATCCGGGGCCTCGACGGCACGGTCGAACACGCCACCCTCGTGGTCGGTGCCGACGGACGCAACTCGGTGGTCGCCAAAGCCGTGGACGCCCCCCTCTACGAGGACCGGCCGCCGTTGACCGTCGGCTACTACTCCTACTTCAGCAACCTGCCGATGGACGGGACGTTCGAGGCGTACAGCCGTCCCGGCCGCGGCTGGGCGGTGTGCCCCACCAACGACGACCTCACCATGGTCATCGGCGGCTGGCCGCACTCCGAGCTGGCCGAGCACCGCAACGACATCGACGGCACGTTCGCCGCGATGTTCGACAGCGCCCCGGCCTGGGCGGACCGGTTCCGGGACGCCAAGCAGGAGTCCCGGTGGGTCGGCGCGTCGGTGCACAACTACTTCCGGGTGCCGCACGGCCCGGGATGGGCGCTGGTCGGTGACGCCGGTTACTGCCGTGACTACATCACCGCGCAGGGCATCACCGACGCGTTCCTCGACGCCGAACTCCTCGCCGACGCGATCGTCGCCGACGACCTGCCCGGATACCAGGCGCGGCGAGACGCCCGGGCGATGCCGTTCTACCAGATGACCCTCGGCATCGCGTCACTCCAGCCGCCGGACGAGCAGATGGTCCAGCTGGTCATGGCGATCGCCGGGAACCAGGAGAAGATGGACGCCTTCACCCGCCTGAACTCGGGTGTCACGTCGCCGGTCGAGTTCTTCGCCCCGGAGAACATGGGCCGCCTCTTCGCTTGATCCCGCCTGCCGGTTCCGGCTCTGGTTTCGGTCTCGGCTCTGGTTCCGGTTCCGGTTCCGGTTCCGGTTCCGGTTCTGGTTTCGGTTCCGGTTCTGGTTTCGGTCTCGGTTCTGGTTTCGGTCTCGGTTCTGGTTTCGGTCTCGGTTCTGGTTTCGGTCTCGGTTCTGGTTTCGGTCTCGGTTCTGGTTTCGGTCTCGGCTCTGGTTTCGGTCTCGGCTCTGGTTCCGGTTCCGGTTCCGGTCTCGGCTCTGGTTTCGGTCTCGGTTCCGGTTCCGGTTCCGGTTTCGGTCTCGGCTCTGGCTTCGGTTCTGGCTTGGGCTTGACGCAGGCGCTCGCCCCGGATGAGGCCGAGATTGAGGTCGAGGGCCGACACCGCCCGTCGTCGTCGTTTGATGTCGCCCGGTCGCGCCGTAGTGCGCCACCGGGCGACGCCATTTCCGGTGGCCGCGTCACCACTGTCCCTGGCGAGCTCAGGCAAGGGGGAGGAGCGGAAGGATCAGGCGGGGGAGAGCTGGGCGGCCACGATTCGCCAGCCGGTCTTGTCGCTGTGGGTCCAGGTTCGGGCGTAGCGGAGCCGCGCGGTGAACGGCGAGCCGTTGAACGTGCCGGAGACCGCGCACAGGGCGAACGTCGCCCCGGTCGGCCCGGCGACGAGAACCTCCAGGTCCTCCTCGACCAGCGTGTCGATCTTGGAACTGCCGGACCGGTACGCATCGAGATCGTCGGCCTTGCGGAATCGGGTGCCATCCGGCCCGATCGCGATCAGGCGGTCGTCGAGCAACTCGTCGAGCACACTGACGTCGCCGTCGCGCTGCGCCTGCTGCAGGCGGTGCTCGGCGGCGAGCAGGTCGGCCTCGGTAGCGGGCACCATGGCCTCCGTTCAGGTCGTTTCCGCTGGTCTGCTCATTGCACCCTACTGCCCGAAACCACCGGAAAAAGATCAAGTAGGCTGCGCGCCCGGAAGATCCACTCTCGACATTCCGTGGAGGAATCGTGGCTGTCACCGCCGACCTGCAGAAGGTGCTGGACAAGGCGTACCAGGACAAGAGCCTGGAGGAGGTCCTGAACGCCCCGGTCGAGGCGCTGGCCGGAGTGAGCGAGAACGGCGGCAAGCTGATCCGTGAGGCCCTCGGCGTGAAGACCATCGGTGAGCTGGGCCGCAACAAGTACTTCCGCGCGGCCCAGGCCCTCGCCGCTCTGGCCGACGCCAGCTGATCCACCGGTGCTGGGGTCACTCCCAGGGGCCCCAGCACCGGCTGTCAGCTGCCGGCCGTGGCGAGGGGAGCGGCCGGGGTGGCCGGGACCGGGGCTGGGGTGGGCGCGGCGGCCGGCCACCAGTTGGCCCGACCGGCCAGGCGCATCAGGGCCGGGACCAGGATCGCCCGGATCACTGTCGCGTCGACCAGGATGGCCACGGCCGTACCGACGCCGACCATCTGGAGATACATCACGTCGCCGGTGGCGTAGAGGGCGAACGACACGGCCAGGATCGTGGCGGCCGCGGTGACCAGCGGGGCGCTGCGCTGGAGGCCCTCGAGCACGGCGCGGTCGTTGTCGCCGGTGGCGTCGTAGCGCTCTTTGATGCGGGAGAGCAGGAACACCTCGTAATCCATGGACAGGCCGTAGGCGACGCAGAACATCAGGATCGGGAACGCCGGGTCGAGGGTGCCGATCGGGGTGAAGCCGAGGACGCCGGCCAGGAAGCCCTCCTGGAAGACCGTCACGAGCACGCCGAACATCACGGCGAGGCTCAGCAGGTTGAGGACCGTGGCCTTCAGCGGCAGGAGCAGGCTGCGGGACATCGCGAACAGCACGCCGAACGAGACGGCCAGCAGGACGGCCGCGACCAGCGGGATGCGGTCGGTGAGCATGGTGCGGAAGTCGGTGAGCTCGGCCGGGTAGCCCCCGACCTGGACGGCGGCACCGGATGGTGCCGGGACCGCGCGGACGGCGGCGACCAGCGACGGTGTGCCGGTGCCGGAGAGCGCCTCCCGGGTGGGGACCGCCTCCAGCCGGGTGCCGGTGATCCCGGCGGGTGCGGGGCCGGTGCGGGTGCCGGCGGCGAACACGCCGGCGGGTGAGTTGACCTGGGCTATCCCGGGGACGCGGGAGACGGCGGCGGCGTAGTCCGCGGAGCCGGCCGCGGTGGTCAACAGGTGCAGGGCGTCCTGTGGCTCGGTAGGGAGGACCTCGCGCATCACGTCATACGTCTGCCGGGTCGAGGCGGCCGGTGGCAGCACCCGGTCGTCGGGCAGGCCCAGCCGCAGGCCGAGCGCGGGCGCCGCGAGGACACCGGCGATCAGCAGGCCGAGCACGGTGAACAGGACGGGCCGGCGCATGACGAGGATGCCCGTACGGGTCCAGAAGCCGTCGTCGCGCACCGGCGGCGGGCTCCGTCGCAGGGCCCGTGGGCCGAGGACGGCCAGCGCGGCGGGCAGCACGGTGAGGGCGCCGAGCACCGCCAGGGCCACGACCAGGATGCCGGCGTAGGCGAACGAGCGCAGGAACGCGAACGGGAACAGCAGCAGCGCCGAGAGTGACGTGGCAACGGTCAGCCCGCTGAAGACGACCGTGCGGCCGGCGGTGCGGACCGTGGTGGTGATCGCGGCCGGAACGGGCGCGCCCGCGGTGAGCTCCTCCCGGAAGCGCGCGATGACGAACAGGCTGTAGTCGATGCCGAGGCCGATGCCCATGACCAGGGTGATGTTGGCGGCGAACGTCGCGACCTCGGTGTATCCGGCCAGCACGCGCAGCCCGGCCAGGGTGCCGATCACCGCGAGCAGCCCGACGCCGAGGGTGAGCAGGGCGAGCCGGACCCGCCGGTAGAGGACGACCAGCAGCGCGATCATGACCGGCACGATCAGCAGCTCGGCCCGCAGGAAATCGCGGGTGGCCTGCTGACTGACCTGGCCGGCCACCGCCTCCGCGCCGCCCACGGCGACGGTGATCACGCCGGTGTCGCGGGTGTAGGCGGGCAGGATCCGCTCCCGGATGTGCTGCCGTGCGCTGGTGGCGTCGCCGGTGACGTGCGCGAGGATCAGCGCGTGCCGGCCGTCGGCGCTGCGCATCGTCGGGTCGCCACCGCGGGACCAGTAGGACCAGACGTCGAGCACGGCGTCCTCGGCGCGCAGCTCGGTGGCGACGGTGGTCGCGGCGGCCGCCACGGCCGGGTCGTCGATCGCGCCGGTGACCAGCAGGACGAGGTTGGCGTTGCCGGTGCCGTGCTCGCGGGCGAGAGGCTCCTGCACCCGGACGGACTCGCTGCCGGGCGCCTCCCAGCGACTGAGCACCAGCACACTCATCGCACCGGCGGCGACGGCGGCGAGGCCGAGGGTCAGAACGGCGGCGGCCAGCAGGATCAGGCGTCGATGGCGGAAGAGCACAGGACTCACCCCTGATAAGCTCCCGATGAATACGAGCGGTCGCTCGTGAAACGAGAATACGAGCGATCACTCGTATTCGTCAAGGACGGTGCACAGTGGTCAGACGGCAGGCGCGTGGCCGGCAGCGCATCGGCGAGATCCTGGACGCGGCATCCGCCCTGTTCGCCGAGGCCGGCTACGACCGGACGTCGACCAACGCGATCGCCGCGCGGGCCGGCATGTCACCCGGCTCCCTCTATCAGTACTTCCCGAACAAGCAGGCGATCGCCGACGCGCTCTCCGAGCGGCTGCTCGCCGAGTTGCGCGAGGCGCACGCGGCTTCGTTCGACGACACCGCGGTGGCCGGGCTGCCGCTGCCCGACCTGGTCTCCCGGGTGGTCGACCCCCTGGTGTTCTTCCACGTGACCCACCCCGGCGCCAAGGTGCTCATCGGCGAGAAGGGCCAGTCACTGCACACCGGTGTCACCGACCGTGTGGGGTCGCTGTTGCGGGCCCGCTCGCCGGAGCTGCCCGACGACGACGTGCGGCGTACCTCGACGGTCGCCGTGCAGATCGTCGCCGCGCTGATGGGCAGCATCGTCGCAGCTCCCGAGCCGGAGCGTGCCGCCCTGGTCCAGGAGCTGAAAAGGGCGCTCACCGGATACCTCGCGACGCCGGCGGACCGCTAAGCTGCCGCGGTGCTTCAGGCCGGTGGGCGACTCGGGAACCGTTACCTCCTTCAGCGGCGCCTCGGCGCGGGCGGGATGGGGGAGGTCTGGCTGGCCGTCGACGAGGTGCTCCGGCGCACCGTCGCGGTCAAGGTCATGCTGCCCACGGTCGCCGACGACCCCGATTTCGCCAAGCGGTTCGAGTCGGAGGCCACGTCGATGGCCCGGATCAACCACCCGGCCGTCGCCTCGATCCACGACTTCGGTCGCGACCAGGGCGTTCATTACCTGGTGATGGAGTTCGTCGACGGCGAGTCGCTGGCGCAGCGGCTGAGCCGGGAGGGGCGGATCGCGCCCGAGGAGACGATGCGGCTCATCGAGCAGGCCGCGATCGGGTTGCAGGCCGTCCACGACGAGGGCCTCGTGCACCGCGACATCAAACCGGCGAACCTGCTGGTCCGCCGCAACGGATCGGTGGTGATCACCGACTTCGGCATCGCCCGGCACGAGGCCGCGAGCCGCCTCACCGTTTCCGGCGCCATTCTCGGTACGCCCACCTACCTCTCCCCGGAGCAGGTGAAGGGCGAGCCCGCCGGCGCCCTCAGCGATGTGTACTCGCTCGGCCTCGTCGCCTACGAGTGCCTGGCCGGGGAGAAGCCGTTCGTCGGCGACAGCCCGTATGCGGTGGCCCTCCAGCGGCTGCAGGAGGGCCCGCGCACGATCAAGGTCACGCTGCCGGTGCGCGTCCAGGCGGTCGTCGAGCGGGCCCTCGCGATCGAGCCGCGGGACCGCTGGCCGTCGGCGGCCGCGTTCGGTGCCGCCGCCCGTGAGTCGGTGCTCACCGACGCGCCGGCCTCCGCGCGGACACCCACTCCGGTGCCGGCCACGGCTCCGGCCGCCGCCGGCCGCCTGCCCCTGCTGCTGGCCGCCCTGTCCGTGGTGTTGCTGGCCGTCGTCGGTGTCCTGGCCTGGGGCCTGCTGTCGACGGACGACGAGGGCGAGGCCGTCATGCAGATGCCCTCGACCTCGTCACCGGCCGGTAAGCAGGGCCAGGACTGGGAGCCACAGGGTTTCGTGTCCTGCGGCGACGCGTACTGCCCCGTCGAGCCGATGTGCTGGGGCGGTCTGGTCGCCAACAGCGGTGTCGCCGTCGCGCCGCGCCCGGTGGACTGCGCCGAGCCGCACTACTGGGAGACGTTCCGGGCGGTCGCGATGCCGGCCGGCGGGGTGCGGATCTCCGACGCGGACCCGCTGATCGAGCGGTCCGGCATCGCGGAGGCGTGCTCGGCGCAGGCGATGGCGTCACGCAGCAGCGAGCCGACGAAGACCCGCAAATGGCAGCGCGACGTGTGGCCGATCCCGGTCGGCGCGGACACGATGCTGCACTGCATCGCGAGCGCGCCCGGCGGCGAGTCGACCGGTGGGTTCTTCCGCCAGCCCTGACCCGCCGGAGCGCTCCCACGGCCGTGTCGGCCGGAACGATCACCCGACCGGGGGAGTTGCGTCACTCGCTGGAGTCGATACGTTGGCCATCCTCATTCCACTCCGGAGGGTTGAGATGGTCGATCCGGATCCGCACGCCCAGCCGCTGCTGAGCACTCCCGCCTATCGGCAACCCGAGACGATGAGCGCGACGACCAGGCATCTCTCCGCCGCGCCCTATCTGGACATCTCCTTCGCCAATGTGGTCATCCGGGAGGTCCTCGAGTCCGAGCGCAAGGCGGTGCCACCGTCCTACGGCTTCGACCTCGATCCGGTGGTCCGGCACAGCCTGCGGGCGCGGCGTCTACTTCTTCTGCGGTACGGGCTGGTCACGATCGTTCTGATCGTCGGTTTCTGCCTGAGCCCGATCGCCACGATCGGCTGGCTCCTGCTCTGCGGGATCGTCGTCGGGTTCCGTTCCCGGATCCTCGGCGGGTTGCCGCCGCAGGTGCGGATGGGCATCATCGCGGCGATCGCGCTCTCGGTGCTCTGCCTCGGCGGCTACTGGCTGGTCCAGAGCATGTCCGGCGACATCGGCGACATCCTGTTCGGCAGTTCCGGGAGCGACTACTACGGCAGTGACTTCGGGGGCGACGACTTCGGGTTCACCTACCTCGACTTCCTCTACCCGGTGGTGCTGACCGCGGCGATGTTCGCGGTGCTGTTCCTGTCCCGCCGGCACGTCCTCGGCGTCATCATCACCGAGCTCGCGCCCGGCACCCCGAACAGCGCGCCGCGCAGCGCCAACGCCCGGGTCGAGCGGCGGCTCGCCATCGTGGCCGGCATGCAACGGGGCAACATGTCGGTGCACGACCGGTATCCCTTCCTCGGGGCCGGGCAGTTCCGGCACGGCTGGGACCTCGCCGTCACCCTCAACCCCGCCGACAAGGAGAAGGCCACCGGCAGGATCCGGATCGACGGGGCGGTCCTCAACCGGCGGGTGGCCGAGGCGATCGTGGCACTGCGCTCGCCGGCGCTCAGTGACGGGGAGAAGGTGCCGAACGTCTTCGTGGTGCCCTATGTGGTGGCCAACGGCTGGCGGCGTACGGATGATCCGCTCATCGATCCGAACACGCGGGCGCCGTACACCCAGGCCTCACCGGAGACGCTCGCCGCGATCGAGGGAAGCCCGCAGGGTGGCATGCGCTACTACCTGCGCGCCGTCGTGCCGGCCCACGGCAAGGAGATCCAGACACCCGGCCGGCGCCCGGTGCTGCCCGCACAGGACAGTGGGGTGGCCGTCACGGCGTTCGTGCACCTGGCCGTCGAGGGCGGCATGCTCTACGTCGAGTTCGTCGCCACCGTGATGCCCGAGGTCCAGCGGTTCTACCAGCTCGGTGACATCCTCCGACCCGAGCGCGCCCCGGCCTACGCCGCCGCGGCCACGTTCGGCAACTTCGTCCGGGAGAACCTGCTGGCCCCGCTCTGGTTCGTCCAGATCGGGTGGGACGCGTTCCGCCTGTCCGGCCGGATGGCCAAGTCCGCCCGCGAGGCCGAGGAGCTGCGGTTCCACGACTACGGCGCCGACCTCAGCGTCCGCGACCTGGGCGCCGACTATCCCATCGACAAGTTCCTGAACCATCTGGACGCGGCGAAGTACATTTCACTGCTGGACAAGGCGGTCGTCGAGGAGGTGCTGAACTTCCTGGACGAGCACGGTGTGGACACCGGCGAGTTCCGGATGAAGGCGGCGAACGTGTCGTTCGACTTCAGTACCAAGACGTTCAGCGGCGGCCAGCAGATCTTCGGCAACAACAACCGCATCAACCAGACCAACTTCCCGAAGGCTCCGGGCGGAGGCAGTGGTGGCTGAGCAGCGTTTCGAGAACTTCACGTTCCACGGTGGACAGCAGGTCTTCGGCGACAACAACACGGTCAGTCAGACCAACAATTTTCGGTACGGCGACGAGCGCGACGAGATCCTCGAGCACCTGGAGACGATCCGCCGTGCCGCGCCCGCGCCGGCCGAGGTGGAGCCGGAGATCGTGATCATCGAGCAGGCGATCGAGCGGCCCACCGTCGAGTCCCGCGGCCGGGTCGACCACGCACTCGGCCAGCTGGCCCACAAGCTGGGCCGGTTCCGGACGGCCACCGAGGCGCTCTCCGCGGTCAGCGCGATCGCGGCGGCTGTCGTGCAGGTCTGGTCGTCCTGACCGGTCAGATGTCGTCGGCGGAGCGGGCGCGGAGGCCGTTGGCCTTCGCCACCGGGTTCCACCGGGTGAGGAACGCCCGCTTCGCCGCACCGGCACTGGTCGAGGCACTCCGGCCCCGGTCGTAACCGGAGTCGTCCGCCGCGCCGCAACCGCCGGACAGGGTCGGCTCGGCCCACGCCAGGAATCCCTGGTCGGCCTCCCACGCGTACCGCAGCGCCTCGAGCAGGCCGGCCCGCAGCTCCTCGCCGCCGGACAGCGCGCTCACATCGGCGTTGCGCACCGTCTCCATCTGCGACTGACGCTCGTCGCCGACCGCACGGATGTCCGCGACCGCCGCGGCCAGGCCGTCGCATTGGCCGACCTGCTCGATCGCCAGGTTGAGCTTGCGCCGGCTGGCCACGCTCTGCGACAGCACCGCGTCGAACGCCGCCGCCTGCGCCCGCGGGTCGGCGGCCGCCGTGGTCGCCGGCGTCGTCGGGTCCACGGTGGGTTCCGTGGTCGTCGGAGCGGGCACCGGATCGGTCGTCGCCTCGGTACGCGTCGGCAGTGCCTCGGTGGGCTGCGGCCCGGGATCGTCCGTCCCGTTGGTCCGGAAGTAGATCCCCGCCGCGACGGCCAGGACCACCAGCAGCACGGATGCCCCGGCGATCAGGGGAACCCGGTTCGGCCGCGACGGCTCCGGCGGTGGTGGCGGCGCGTAGTAGGTGGTGGCCGCGTGGGCCAGCGTCGAGTTGCATCGGGCGCAGCGGGCCGCGTCCGGATCGTTGTCGAGTCCGCAGGTGGGGCACACCATGTCACCCATCGTATCGATCACCGTGTACGCGCGGTACGCCCTTACGGGGTGGCGCTTGTTTTGATTGTTCGCATAGAATGCGAACATGTTGGTTCGCATCGACCCCGCGTCCGGGGTGCCCCTCGCCGATCAGATCGCCGCCCACGTGCGCGGCGCGGTCGCCGCCGGCACCCTCGCACCCGGCGACCGGCTGCCCGCCGCCCGCGACCTGGCGGAGTCGTTGCAGGTCAACATGCACACGATCCTGCGGGCCTACGCGCGGCTGCGTGACGAGGGCCTGATCGAGCTACGCCGAGGCCGCGGCGCCACCGTCCGCCGTGGCGACGCCGCCGACCGGGCCCGCCTGGTCGACGCGGTTCAGAACCTGCTCGACGCCGGCCGGCGACTCGGACTGGACGTCGAGGAACTTGTGGACGAAGTACGGAGGCTGGCATGACCGATCGAGTCCGTTTCCATCCGGCCGTGGCATTGGCCGCGGTCCCGGCGGCGCTGGTGCCATTGACCGAACGGCTATGGGGTGACCGCCTACCCGACCCGCTGCCCAGCCACTGGGACTTCGCCGGGCGCGTCGAAGACACCACCACCCTCAGCGCCATGGTCACCGCGCTCGTCGCCATGGCGGCCGTCGCGGTGGTCGCCGCCCTCGTCGCGGCACTCGCACCGGCACCGCGGTGGCGGGTCCGCCGGGCCGTCATCGGTGCCGCCGGTGCGATCACCGCCGGCACCGCCGCGATCTGGCTGGTCACGGCCGGTCTCTCCCTCGACGTGGCCGTTGCCACCGACGTGCCCAGCCCGTCCTGGCAGATCATGCTGCTGATCCTCGCCCCCGCGGTGTGGGGCGTGCTGGTCGCCCGGGCCTGCGGGACCGCGCCGGAGGAGCCCGCCGCCGACTCCCGGCCGCCGGCCGGTCTGGCCCGGCTCGACCTGGCCCCCGGCCAGCGGGCCGCCTGGAACGAGACGTCACCGCTGCCCCGGGTCGCGCTCATCGCCCTGGTTCCGTTGCTGGTGGCGGCCGTGGGCCTGGTCGTCGGCGTGAGTTTCTGGGCCGCGGTGCCGCTGCTGCTCGCCACGGCCGGCGTGCTGCTGCTGATGCGGACCCGGTTCACCGTCGACGCGCGCGGCGTGACCATCGGCTTCGGCCCGTGGTCCTGGCCGCGGGTCCGGGTGCCGATGCGGGAGATCGTCTCCGCGGCCCCGACCACGGTGCGCATGCTCGAATGGGGCGGCTGGGGTTACCGCAACAGTCTCGACGGCCGAGGCCGCGGCCTGATCATGCGCAGCGGCCCGGGCGTCCGTTTCGAACTGTCCTCAGGCCGCTACCTGGTGGCGACGGTCCGCGACCCCGCGACGGTGTCCGCCCTGGTGAACACGTTGCTGGACAACGTCCGCACGCCCTGACACCCCGCGCCGGATGCCGAGCCGATCCCACCGGTTCCGCATCCGGCGTCTCGGCCATCATCTCGGCCACCCTCGACTTCCGCACCTCGGTGTATCCGCTGCCCCGGCCTGCCTCTGAATCTCCGCGAGCGCCGGCCGCGGATCTCGAACGTCGGCGATATTGCGATTCCGCGCTGGCCGCGGGCAGTGCGGGGTCGGTCGTTGTGGCGGGGCCCGGGCACCTGGTCGCGTGGTCCGGCGGGGAGGAAGCCGGAGTGCTGGTGCTCGACGAGCTGTTCCGGGTGCACCTCGCATGGGCTGGGCGGCGCGAGCTCGGTTGGTCCCGGGGTGAGCGGGACGGACGCATTCGGCCCGGCGGTCGCGTTTCGGCCGGGAGGTGGGGCCTGCGTCGCGGTGTAGCCCGGGGACCTTACTGGCCGTACTGAATGGTGGTTTTTCTTGCTCTGAACGCCGTCATGTTGACGCGGTTGCCGCAGCGGACCGAGCAGAAGCGTTTGGAACCGTTGCGGGAGAGGTCGATGAAGAGGCCGGCGCAGTCGTCGGCGTCGCAGACGCGGAGGCGGCCGGTCTCGTCCATGCGGATGACGTCGATCAGGGCCATCGCGGCCTCGACGCGGATGCGCTCGGCCAGCGGCGCGTCGGACCCGGTCGCGTGGATGTGCCAGTCGGAGCCGTCGTGGCGGGTGAGATAGGGCACCGCGTGGGCCTCGCGCAGCATCCGGTTGACCGCCTCGACCGCCGCGTCGCGGTCCAGAGTCCAGACGTCGCGTAGCAGGTCACGGGTCTCCCGGACGGCCTCCAGCTCGGCCTGGTCGCGATCTTTGCGGCCCGAGTAGGCGACGAGCAGACCGTCGAGCTGATCGAGCGTGGTGAGTTCGTCGTCGCCGCTGCGGGAGGCGCCCGGCGCGGTGTTGGCGAGGTCCACGACGAAGTGCAGCGCCTCCTCTGTGTCAGGGGCAAAAAGCAATTTGACTCCTTATCCAGGGCGGCCTAGCGTCAGGGGCATAAGCAATTTAGCCCATCACTGGGGGTCGTCGTGAAGTCGCCGCAGCTCGTCGGGCTGGCCGCCGCGGTCACCTCGGCCGCCACCTTCGCCACCTCGGGCGCGTTCATCAAACCGCTGCTGGAGGCGGGCTGGTCGCCGGCCGCCGCCGTCACCGCCCGGGCGATCGTCGCCGGGATCCTGCTGCTGCCGCTCGTGCTGTTCTCGCTGCGCGGCAGGTGGGACGCGCTGTGGCGGGGCCGCTGGCGGATCGCCGGGATGGGTGTCATCGCGGTCGCGTTCACGCAGCTCACCTACTTCGCGGCGATCCGGCTCATCCCCGTCTCCACCGCCCTGCTCGTCGAATATCTCGCGCCGCTGCTGCTGGTCATCTGGGTCGCCGTCACCACCCGGCGGGTGCCGCGCCCGATGGTGCTGGTCGGATCGGTGCTGGCCATCGGCGGTCTGGTGCTGGTGATCGGGCCCGGCGCGCTCGGGGCCGTCGACCCGGTCGGGGTGGGTCTCGCGTTCGCGGCGGCGGTCGGGTGCGCGGTCTACTTCGTGGTCGCGGCCCGGCCGTCCGACGGGCTGCCGCCGGTCGCGCTCGCCGGAGCCGGGCTGCTGCTCGGCGGGCTCACGCTCGGTGCCGCAGGGCTCGCCGGAGTCGTGCCGATGGAGATGCGGTTCGGGACGGTTCCGCTGCTCGGGGCGGTCGTCGCGTGGTGGGTGCCGCTGATGGTGGTGGCCTTCTTCGGCACGGCGGTGGCCTATGCGACCGGCATCTTCGGATCGGGGCGGCTCGGGTCGCGGCTGGCGTCGTTCGTCGGGCTGCTGGAGGTCGTGTTCGCCTCGATTCTCGCGTGGATCGTGGTGGGCGAGCAGCTCACGCCGTTGCAGATGGCCGGTGGCGTGCTGATCCTCGCGGGCATCGCGTCCATTCCGGCCGAGCCGGTCGCGGTCGTTTCGGCCGAGCCGGTCGCGGTCGTTTCGGCCGAGCCGGTCGCGGTCGTTTCGGCCGAGCCGGCCGCGGTCGTTCCGGCCGAGCCGGGTGCGGTCGTTCCGGAGCCCGGGGGTAGTGCCAGCACTACCCCCGAGACTATGGCCGGCTGTATCCCCAAGGGATCGTCGACTGCCTAGCGTCTAGGGCATGACGACGACGCAGCTCGACCCGGTTCTCACGCCCGCCCCGGTCGCTCGGGTCCTGCCGCGGCTGGCCGCCGACACCCGCTATGTGCTGACCGGCCTGCCACACGCGCTGGCCGCGATTCTCGTCTGCGTCACCGCGCTGTCGGTCGGTGTCGGGCTGGCGGTGCTCTGGGTGGGTGTGCCGCTCGCGTTCTTCGCCCTGATGCAGGCCCGGGGCTTCGCGGCAGCCGAGCGCGAGCGGATCGCGCCGGTCCTGGAGCGCGAGATCTCCGCTCCCGCCTATCGGCCGGCGGGTGCCGACACCGTCCCGTCGCGGCTGTTCGCGGTGCTCGCCGATGCGCAGACCTGGCGCGACCTGGCCCATGCCGCACTGCGCTGGATCCCCAGCTCGATCGCGTTCACCCTGGTCGCCAGTTGGTGGGCCGCGGCCCTCGGCGGGCTGACCTGGGTGCTCTGGGGCTGGGCGCTGCCGAGCGACAGCACCGAGCTGCCCGAGATGCTGGGCTTCGGCGACGGCTATCTGACCAACGCAGTCTTCCACGGCCTCGTCGCCCTGGTCTTCGTCGTCAGCCTGCCCGCGGTGGCGCGATGGGCGGCGCTGCTGGAGGCCCGCTTCGCCGCGACTCTGCTGGCGCCCGGCTCGTGAGGGATCCCTTACGCGCCAGCCGCCAGCCGTTCGAGGATCAGGCGCCGTTCCGCCTCGGTGGGGGCCAGGTCGAGCGCCCGCTGCCAGCTGCCGGCCGCCTCGTCGTCACGGCCGGCCCGGCACAGCAGATCGGCGCGGGTGGCGTGCAGCAGATGATAAGCGTCCAGGCCGTCGATCGTGTCGATCAGCGCGAGTCCCGCCTCCGGGCCGGTGGCCATCGCGACGGCGACCGCCCGGTTCAGGTCCACGACCGGGCCCGGCGCGACTCGGCGCAGGTGATCGTAGAGTCCGGCGATCTGCGGCCAGTCCGTCTCGTCCAGGCTGCGGGCCGTCGCGTGACAGACCGCGATGGCCGCCTGGAGCTGGAAGGGCCCGGCCCGTCCGCGGCGCAGCGCCCGCTCGCACAGCGTGGCCCCCTCCTCGATCAGCTCCCGGTCCCACCGGGCCCGGTCCTGATCGCCGAGCGTGAGCAGGGTGCCGTCGGCGCTGGTCCGGGCCTCGCGCCGGGCGTCCTGCACCAGCATCAGCGCGAGCAGGCCCAGCGCCTCCGGCTCGTCCGGCATCAGCGTGACCAGGGTCCGCCCGATCCGGATCGCCTCCCGGCACAGCTCACCGTCACCGGAGTAACCCTCGTTGAAGAGCAGATAGAGCACGTGCAGCACGGTCGACAGCCGCTCCGGCAGCAGGTGGGCCGGTGGCACCCGGAAAGGGATGCCCGCGTGCCTGATCCGCTGCTTGGCGCGGAAGATCCGCTGCCCCATCGTCTTCTCCGGCACGAGGAAGGCACGCGCGATCTCCGCCGTGCTCATCCCGGCGACGCTGCGCAGCGTCAGCGCGACCTGTGCCTCCTCAGAGAGCGCCGGATGGCAGCAGGTGAACATGAGTTCCAGCCGCTCGTCCGGGATCTCCGCGTCGATGCTGTAAGGCGGTTCCGGCTCCATGGCTACCTCCCGCAGCTTCGCCCGCTCCACCGCCGCCCTCCGCACCCGGTCGATCGCGGTCCGGCGGGCCACCGTGGTCAGCCAGGCGATCGGCTGATCGGGTGTCCCCGACTCCGGCCACACCCGCAACGCGGTCGCGAAGGCCTCCTGGGCGCACTCCTCGGCGAGGCTCCAGTCACCGGTGAGCCGGATCATCGTGGCGACGATCCGGCCCCACCCGTCGGCGTAGGCCGCGGCGATGTCGTTACTCATCGCCCCAGGGCCACACCGGCCGCAGCTCGATCGCACCGGTCCAGGCCATCGGGTGTTTCGTCGCCACCTCGATCGCCTGGTCCAGGTCGTCGCACTCGAGCACGTCGAAACCGGCGATCACGTCCTTCGTCTCGATGAACGGGCCGTCGGTGACCAGCACCTCCCGGTTGCGGACGCGGACCGTGGTGGCCGCGCTCGCCGGCCGGGTCCGGTCACCGATCAGCCGGATCCCCTTGCCGTCCATCTCACCGGCCCAGTCGTCGACCTCCGGCTTCCCGTCGTCCTGTCCGGGCGTGAAATCCGGGTCGACGCACACCAGCATCAGGTACTTCATCCTCGTTCTCCTCTCCGTGCTCCATACGGACACCCCCATGACGAACGGGACCCCACCGTTTCTACCGAACTCCCTAAGATTTTCTGAATGACCGAGGTGACCGTGCGGCCGATGACCGAGACCGAGTACGACCAGTGGCAGCACGACCTGGCCACCGACTATGCGGCCGAGCACGTCACGGCCGGTAACTGGCCGGCTGAGGGTGCCTACGAGCGGGCCCGTGCGGAGACCGCGGGGCTGCTGCCGGACGGTGCGGCCACCGAGGGCATGCTGATCCTGACCGGTGTGGTCGGCGGCGAGCCGATCGGGCGACTGTGGATCGGACTGGAGCATCCGCGCCGGGTTCCGGGGTGCGCCTTCCTCTACGACATCGAGGTGGTCGCCGGGCAGCGCGGCCGGGGGCTGGGGCGGGCTCTGCTCACCGCCGGGGAGGGCGTGGCCCGGGAGCACGGGGCTCAGGCTCTGGAACTCAACGTCTTCGGGGCCAATCCGACAGCTGTTGATCTTTATCGGACGTCCGGCTATCACGTCACCACTCAGCAGATGCGTAAGGAACTGGTGCGGCCGGCGGCGCCACGGTTTCCGCGGATGGCCGCCTATGACCGGGCCGCGTTCGGCGGGGACACGAGTGGATTGGCCGGGGCTGATCGGCGGCTTGCCGTTCAGGAGGCGGAGGTCTGTCTCGGCCGGGCGAAACTGGCGCACGCCCGGTTCCTGACCGGCGTCGGCGAGCCTCTCCCGGCCGGGGGCGTCTCCGCGGCCGCGAGCGTCTCCGCGGCCGGGGGCGTCTCCGCGGCCGCGAGCGTCTCCGCGGCCGCGAGCGTCTCCGATTCCTCGGCCCAGGGAGTCTCGGCGGAGTCGTCGCTGATCGAGCGGGCGATTGTCCTGTTCCGGCAGGCCGGCGATGTGCACGGTGAGGCGGAGGCGCTTTGCTGGATGGGCATCCATCACCAGGTGGTTCGGCAGGACGACGCCGAGGCTGTGCCGTTCTTCGAGCAGGCGGCGGCTCTCGGGGATCCGATGACCCGGTCGTTCGCGCTGCGGCATCTCGGCGTCGCCCGTCACCGGGCCGGGGACCTGACCGCGGCCCGGGAGCTGCTGGAGGAGTCGACGGCGCTGCGCCGCGAGCACGGATTCCCGGTCGGCGTCGCGGCGAACCTGGTCGGTCTCATCTATATCGCGGCCGCTGAAGGGCGCGACACCAGCGGCATGATCGCGGAAGCGCGGGCCCTGGCGACGGCGGCCGGTGCGACGACCATCCTGGCCGAGGTGGAGGAGGCCGCTCAGGCACGGCCGTGACCCGGCCCGACTGCCGGATCGCACCTCGGTGGCGGGTTTCGGGATGGCCGCGATGTGACGGCGGCCGCGATGTGACGGCGGCCGCGATGTGACGGC
>NZ_JBHSBL010000041.1:38555-44447 GCF_042650585.1 Actinoplanes subglobosus | reverse complement strand
TGTGACGGCGGCCGCCGATCGGGCTGTGGGTCAGTCCAGCCAGATGTTGTCGTGCTTCAGGTAGAACTCGGTGCGCTCCTCGTCGGACATCTCGTCCAGGTGGGCCAGGCCCTCGAAGTAACCTTCGCGCGGGGCGCCCGGCGAGAAGTGCAGCAGCATCGACACGGGTGCTCCGGAACGGTTCTTGAATCCGTGGATCCCGCCGATCGGCACGTGCACCCAGTCGCCCGGTTCCGCCTCGATCCACTTCTCGCCGTTGTAGATGTTCATGACGCCGGACAGGATGTAGAAGGACTCGCTGATCGTACGGTGGAAATGCGGATCCGGGCCGGTCACGCCGGGCCCGCACTCCCACCGGTAGAGGCCGAAGAGCCCGCCGGTCGCCGCGCCGGTGGCCAGGTAGTGCACCTTGGTGCCGTTGTTCGGGTAGACGAATTCGGGCGGCGTGTCCGCGGGCCGGTGGAGTGCGCTCTTCTCGCCGGTGATCCCGTGATACCGCGGTGGTGGATACGTCATGGATCAATGTCTACCCGAAAGTCAGGACCGGTTTGACGACCTTTCCGGCGGCGGCGTCCTGCGCGGCTGATTCGATGGCCTCGAACGGGTATTCGGTGATCAGTTTCTCCACCGGGAGACGGCCGAGCCGGTGCAGGTCGACCAGCTGGGGCAGGAACGTGGCCGGGGTGGCGTCGCCCTCGATGACGCCGCGGATGCGCAGGCCGTTGTACATCACGGTCATGATGTCGAACTCCGCCCTGGTACCGAGCCCGACCAGGGCGAGCGTGCCGCGACGGCGGAGCAGGCCGAGGGCCTGGGCGATCACGTCGGGACGGCCGGTGGTGTCGATGGCGTGGTGGGCGGCCTCGGGCTCGGTGCCGGTGGCGCCCAATGCGACGGCCAGCTCGCGGCGTGCCCCGACCGGGTCGACGGCGATCACCTCGCAGCCCAGCGAGACGGCGGCCATCACCGCGGACAGGCCCACGCTTCCGGCGCCGAAGACGAGCACCGTGTCGCCGGGGGAGGGGCGGAGCACGTTGAGGACGGTCCCGGCGCCGGTCTGTACGCTGCAACCGAGCGGCGCGGCTACCGTGGGTGACAGGGTGCTAGGTACCCGTACCACATTGGTCTGATGGGCGAGCAGATGGGTCGCAAAGCTGGACTGGCCGAAGAAGTTGCCGAAGACCTTGTCTTCGCCGCTGCTCAGCGGCGTGCTGCCGTCGGCGCGGGTGCCGCGCATGTTGAGATCGCTGAGCAGGCAGTAGGCCGGATGCCCGCCGCGGCACAGTTCACACAGACCGCAGCTGCGGTAACTGACCGCGACCGTGTCGCCGACGGTGACCGTGGTGACCGCGTCGCCGACGGCCTCGACGACGCCGGCGCCCTCGTGGCCGAAGACCATCGGGGAGATCCGGGCCGGCCAGCGGCGCCGCATGCTGAGGTCGGTGTGGCAGATGCCGGCCGCGGTGACCCGGATCAGCACCTCGTCGGTGCGCGGCGGTTCGAGGTCGAGGTCGCGGAGGGTGAACGGTCCGCCGGCCGTTTCGACGAGCGCTGCCCGGATGCGCACCGGCTCACTCTCTCTCGAGGACGAAGTAGTAGTGCCGGCCGTCGTCGAGGACGCCCTTGCCGTTCATGACGCCGAGCAGGGTGTCGTCGTCGACGCGTTTGAAGTGGTCGAGGACCGGCTGGCCGTCGTAGACCATGGTCGCGGTCGTCTCGCCGCGGAACTCGACGGCGTAGAGGGCGGCGCCGCCCTTGGCCCGTTCGACGTCGTCGAACAGGTTGCCGTCGTCGTCGCGGCAGACGAGCGGGGCGACGTCGGTACGGGAGGTGAAGCGTTTGCCGTGCCAGCGGATCTTCGGCAGGTAGCCCTCGAAGCGGTGGCCGCTGACGAACTCGCTGCCCCGCCAGGAGCCGAGGATCTCGTCGGGCCCAGTTGTCGGCAGTGCGGCCCAGAGATCGTCGAGCTCGTCGATCGTGGTCTTCCCGGCGTCGGCGCGGATGTCGGCGATACGGCGGCGAGCGGTTGCGGCGTCCATGTCCCACCCCTCTTATTGACGTTCCGCCAATATAAGCGACACGCCATGTGGTGTCGACGGTCGCCGAGTGTGGCCATATATAGTGCCTCTCGCAGCTGGTTCGGGCAGGTCGCACAGACCTGCCCGAGGCAACAGGGAACCCGGTGCAAAACCGGGACTGCCCCGCAGCGGTGAGTGGGAACGACCGCCGTCATCAAGCACTGGGCCTCGCGAGAGGCCTGGGAAGCGACGGCCAGTAGGGATGAGCTGGACGCCCACGAGTCCGAAGACCTGCCAGCGCGCCGCACGTCACCGTGGCGTGCGGCGGTCGAAGGCCGCGTGGGACGGCTGACGCCGAAGCGTCCCCGCATGCCCGGGGACCGATGGTGTCCGCCCCCACGCGCCCGCTCGCGAGGAGAGGGCATGACACTCACGCCGCAGAAGACGGCGGTGCCGGAGCAGCGACGGCACGTGATGCAGGTGCGCAAACGCAACGGCGACCTGGAGACGGTCGACGTCAACAAGATCGTCAAGGCGGTCGAGTTGTGGGTCACCGACCTCGACGAGGTCGATCCGCTGCGCGTCGCGACGAGGACCATCAGCGGCCTGTACGACGGCGCGACCACCGCCGAGCTGGACAAACTCTCGATCCAGACGGCCGCGGAGCTGATCGGTGAGGAGCCGCAGTACTCGAAGCTGGCGGCGCGGCTGCTGGCCGCCTACGTCGACAAGGAGGTCCGCGGCCACGGTGTCGCGAGCTTCAGCCAGTCGATCCGTCACGCGCACGGTCTCGGCCTGATCGGTGACGGGACGGCCGCGTTCGTGGCCCGCAACGCCCGCAAGCTCGACGACGCCGTGGACGTCACCGGTGACCTGCGGTTCGAGTACTTCGGGCTGCGCACCGTCGCCGACCGGTACCTGTTGCGCCACCCGACGTCGCGGCTGGTCGTCGAGACACCGCAGTACTGGCTGCTGCGTGTCGCGTGCGGCCTGTCGACGGACGCCCGCGAGGCGATCGGCTTCTACCGGCTGATGTCGTCACTGGCCTATCTGCCCAGCTCACCGACACTCTTCAATTCGGGCACCCGGCACACGCAGATGTCGTCGTGCTTCCTCGTCGACTCGCCCAGGGACGAGCTGGACTCCATTTACGAGCGTTATCACCAGGTCGCGAAACTGTCGAAGTTCTCCGGCGGCATCGGCATCGCATGGTCGCGGATCCGTGGCCGCGGCGCGCTGATTCGCGGCACGAACGGCCGGTCGAACGGCATCGTCCCGTTCCTGAAGACCCTCGACGCCGGGGTGGCCGCGGTCAATCAGGGCGGCCGTCGCAAGGGCGCCGCGTGCGTCTATCTGGAGCCGTGGCATCCGGACGTCGAGGAATTCCTGGAACTGCGGGACAACACCGGTGAGGAATCACGCCGGACCCACAATCTCAACCTGGCGAACTGGATTCCGGACGAGTTCATGCGCCGGGTCGAAGCCGATGAGGACTGGTCGCTGATCGACCCGTCCGACGCCCCTGAGCTGCCGGATCTGTTCGGTGACGCCTTCACCGAGGCCTACCGGGCGGCGGAGAAGAAGGCGGTCAAAACCGTCAAGGCCCGGGATCTGTACGGGCGGATGATGCGCACGCTCGCCCAGACCGGCAACGGCTGGATGACGTTCAAGGACCGCTCGAACGCGCTGTCGAACCAGACCGGCGAACCGGGCAACGCCATTCACCTGTCGAATCTGTGCACCGAGATCCTCGAAGTGAACAACGACGAGGAGACGGCGGTGTGCAACCTCGGGTCGATCAACCTCGGCGCGCACGTCACCGCCGACGGCGTCGACTGGGAGCGACTGCGCGCGACGGTGCGGACGGCAGTGGTCCATCTGGACCGGGTCATCGACATCAACTACTACCCGTCGGCGCAGGCGGCGGCCTCGAATCCGCGCTGGCGACCGGTCGGGCTCGGACTGATGGGATTGCAGGACGCGTTCTTCACCCTGCGGCTCCCGTTCGACTCCGACGAGGCCCGTTCCCTTTCCACGCGGGTGCAGGAGGAGATCTTCCTGACCGCGCTGGAGACGTCGGCCGGGCTCGCCGCCGTTTCCGGGCCGCATCCGGCCTATTCCGAGACCCGCGCGGCGAAGGGTCACCTGCACCCGGATCTGTGGGGCGCGTCGCTGACCCAGACCGCGCGTTGGGAAGCGCTCCGCTCGACCGTCGCCGAGCACGGGCTGCGCAATTCGCTGCTGGTCGCGATCGCGCCGACGGCGACGATCGCGTCGATCGCCGGCGCCTACGAATGCATCGAGCCGCAGGTCTCCAATCTGTTCAAGCGCGAGACGATGTCCGGCGAGTTCCTGCAGATCAATACCTATCTGGTACGGGAGCTGAAGTCCCGTGGTCTGTGGACGCCGGAGATCCGCGAGCAGATCAAGCGGGCCGACGGATCGGTGCAGGGCATCGGCGAACTCCCGGACTCCGTGAAGGAACTCTTCCGCACGGCGTGGGAACTGCCGCAGCGCGCCCTGATCGACCTGGCCGCGGCCCGGGCCCCGTTCATCGACCAGTCCCAGTCGCTGAATCTCTTCCTGGCCGCGCCGACCATCAACAAACTGTCGTCGATGTACCTTTACGCCTGGAAAACCGGCCTCAAGACCACCTACTACCTGCGGTCGCGACCGGCGACGCGGATCCAGCAGGCGACCGTGTCGCTCATTCCCGCGCTGACCGCGGAGGCCTGCTCCCTGGAGAACCCCGAATCGTGTGAGGCCTGCCAATAATGCTGCTCGACCCCGGAATGGACCTGACCCTGCGGCCGATGAAGTACCCGCACTTCTTCGACCGGTTCAAGGACGCCATCAAGAACACCTGGACCGTGGAGGAGGTCGACCTGCATTCCGACCTCGCCGACCTGGCCCGGCTGACACCGGCCGAGCAGCATCTCGTGTCACGGCTGGTCGCCTTCTTCGCCACCGGGGACACGATCGTGGCGAACAATCTGGTCCTCAACCTCTATCAGCACGTGAACTCGCCGGAGGGGCGGCTCTATCTGTCCCGGCAGCTGTTCGAGGAGGCCGTGCACGTCCAGTTCTATCTCAATCTGCTCGACACCTATGTGCCCGACGAGCAGGAACGGTTCGAGGCGTTCGCCGCTGTCGAGAACATCCCGTCGATCGCGCGGAAGGCCGAGTTCTGCTTCAAGTGGATCGACTCGGTCTTCGAACTGCGCCGGCTGGAGACCCGGGAGCACCGGAGGGCCTTCCTGCTCAACGTCATCTGCTTCGCGGCGTGCATCGAGGGACTGTTCTTCTACGGCGCGTTCGCGTACGTCTACTTCCTGCGGTCGCGAGGCGTTCTGCAAGGGCTGGCGTCCGGCACCAACTGGGTGTTCCGGGACGAGAGCATGCACATGGCGTTCGCTTTCGACGTCGTCGACCAGGTTCGGGCCGAGGAGCCCGACCTGTTCGACGCCGAGATGGAGCGGCAGGTCCGCGACATGCTCGCCGAGGCCGTCGAATGCGAGGTCCAGTTCGCGGCCGACCTACTGGAGCAGGGCGTCTCCGGGATGTCGCTCGGTGACATGCGCGAATACCTGCAACACGTCGCCGACCGGCGGCTCGCCGCACTCGGCATCGACCCGATCTACGGCAGCAGGAACCCGTTCGCGTTCATGGAATTGCAGGACGTGCAGGAGTTGTCCAACTTCTTCGAGCGGCGCGTTTCGGCGTACCAGGTAGGGGTCTCCGGAAACGTCAGCTTCGACGACGATTTCTAGGGACCGCAAGCGGCCGCCCCCGTTCTTTCGGAGGCGGCCGCTTGCCGGTGCGCCGGTCAGACCGTGACCGGCGTGGTCTCCCGCGCGGCCGGCTCGGCGGCGGG
>NZ_JBHSBL010000041.1:0-38524 GCF_042650585.1 Actinoplanes subglobosus | reverse complement strand
GGAACGCAGCGCGCTGGCCAGGCAGAGCAGCGCGCCGAAGACGAGCCAGGAGGACAGGACGACGATCGGGTGGGTCGCGGCGGCGCCGTCGAAAAAGGCGGTCGAGCGCAGCAGCGATCCGCCCGCGCCCGGCGGCAGCAGCTGGCCGAGCTCACCGGACCAGCCGGGCAGCATCTGCGGGGCGGACGACACGCCCG
Source organism: Actinoplanes subglobosus (assembly GCF_042650585.1). NCBI lineage: Bacteria > Bacillati > Actinomycetota > Actinomycetes > Micromonosporales > Micromonosporaceae > Actinoplanes > Actinoplanes subglobosus. Next base: position 38,327 of record NZ_JBHSBL010000041.1, on the reverse strand, counting down.
ACAACGGGTTGCCGACCAGCATCATGGTCGCCGCGCCCAGGCCGAGACCGGCCACACCGAGCAGGGACTCCAGGCCGAGCAGAGTGAGCGCGGTCGCGCCGATGCTCAGCGCGATCGCGCCGGCGTTGGCGAGGTAGTCACCGCCCAGCGAACCCAGCCAGTACTGCAGGATCGCGGCCATCGCCAGGCCACCGGCGACCGCGAAGGCCAGCGCGCCGGTCACCCGCTGCGCGGTGCCGCGCAGGCGGGCGGTGAGCAGGGCGGCGGCCATGATCCCGCCGATCACCAGCGGGAGCGCACCGGCGGCCAGGCCGGCGCCGCGCGGGTCGTCGGCGGGCAGGGGCACCAGATCGCGGGCCGCCACCGCCGGCGTCTCGCCCTGGGCCAGGCCCGCGGCGAGGGCGGTGAGGGTCTGCGACACCGGCGCGCTGGCGGCGGAAGCCGTGATGACCTGCGGCTTTCCGGTGGTGAGATCGATCGCGCCGTACGCCTCGCGGTCGCGGATCAGCTGCTCGGCCGCTGCCGTGTTGTCGACCGCGGTGATCTCGAAGGCGTCCGGGAGGCGCTGCTGGAGGGCGGCGGTGACCTGCTGGACGGCGGGAGCGGGCCCGGCCACCGCGATCGGGATGTCGTGGACCGTGGATCGCACGGCCGGCCAGGCGAAGGCGGTGAGCAGCACGCTGATGATGACCGTGAGCAGCCCGACCGTCGCGGCTACCTGTGGCCAGGACGACGGCTTGTCGCTGGTCATGTCGGCTCCTGTCTGTGGTGGCCGGCTCCTCGCCCGCCGTTTAACGAACGACTGTTCGTTTTTGAGAGTCCACGGGTCGGCGGCGTTTGTCAAGAACGATCGTTCGTTTTAGCTTGGGAAGCATGCCACGCGTCACCGAGTCACACCGCGCCGAGCGCCGCGCCGAGATCCTCGCGGCCGCCGCCCGGCTCTTCGCCGAGAACGGATTCCACGCCACCTCGATGGCCGGGATCATCGCCGGGTCGGGGCTGTCCGCCGGCGCCGTCTACAGCTATTTCCGCAGCAAGGAGGAGCTGATCGGGGCGGTCGCCGATCTCGCCATGTCGACGGCTGACGAGGTGTTCGGCGAGTTGCTGGCCGGCGACGCCGTCCCCTCACCGTCCGACGTGACGATCGCCATGGTGCAGGCCATCACCGAACGGTTCATCCACGATTCGGTCATCGGGGTCGACATGACGCGTCTGGCCGTACAGGTATGGGCTGAGGCTCTTCGCAATCCGGACGTGCTCGCCCGCGTCTCCTACGTCGTGGTCCGCCTCCGGGGGCACTGCGCCGAGGTCGCGCGGCGCTGGCAGGCGGCCGGGAACCTGCCCGCCGGCACCACCCCGGATCAGGTCGGCGCGGCCATGTTGAGCCTCGTTCAGGGGTATGTGCTGCAGCGGCTGCTCCTTCCGGACACCGATGCGCCCTACTATGTGGCCGGGATCCAAGCACTGCTCTCGGGGAAGAATTGATACCAGTCTGGTTGCTCGACGTCGACGGCGTGATCAATGCGTTCCGCGCCGGGTGGTGGCACACGCGGCCCTGCGTCGCGCAGGTCTGGTCCACCGCCGACGCCTACGACTACCGGATCCGGTACGAACGGCGCCTCGTCGACGCCATCCGGGCCGTCCACGAGGAAGGGCTGGCCGAGGTCACCTGGTGCACCACCTGGTGCAGTGACGCGGACGCCCTCGAGGACGCCCTCGATCTCCCCGCGCTGCCCCGGGCGTTCACCGCGCCGGTCAAGGGCACCGACGCCTGCGAGGCCAAGATCGCCGCCGCCCGGCGGGTCGTCGCCTCGGGACGGCTGCTCGTGTGGACCGACGACGTCGAGGTCGGGCACCACGCGGGGGAGTGCGCGGCGTGGGTGGAGGCCGGGAAGGCACTCGTCATCGCGCCGGACGAGAGCCGTGGGCTGCGGCCCGGACAGGTGCGGCGCATCCAGTCCTTCCTCGCGGGAAAACGGGTGCCGCCGCTGCGGTCGGCTGGTTAGCCTTCCGGGCATGTCCGTTGATGTCTCCGCACAGTTCGGCCGGCCGGTGACCCTCGCCGCGGTGCTCGAAGGGACCCGCCGTGTCCTGGGTGAGCTTCTCCACGGTGACCCGCCCGAGCTGGTCGTGCGCGACGGTGGGCCCGATCTGAGCGGGATCATGGTGGGCCAGCCGATTCCGGGTGAGGGGGCGGTATTCTACCGGGTCGCGGTGCCGGAGTTCGAGGACGGCGTGCACATCATGGTCTCCGACTTCGGTGAGGCAGACAGCGACGATCCGGAGGAACTGATCAACCACGGCCGGCATGCGGTGGTCAGCCCCAACCGGACCAGTGTGGGCGTCACGGTCGCGACCGGTGTGGCGCTGGCGGTGGCGCGGGTCTCCGACGGGTCATTCATCGATGAGCAGCTGCAGCGGTTCCCGTGGGAGATGCGGGATCCCGAGGTGGTGATCGGCCGGAGCCGGCTCGCCTCGGGGGAGGGGGCGTTCGACGTGCGGTGCGAGCGCTACCTGCGGCAGTTCCCCGGGTTCGAGACCTGGCCCCGGGACCGGTCGGGGCTCAGCTGGCGGCTGTCGTCGGGAAGCTGAATTTTTGTCGGACCCTCGCCGTACCCTTCGGGCATGGTCAATCGTTCACCGGAAAACGCCTCGCCCGAGGGGCCTGCGGGTCCTGTCGCCGTCTCTGACGGCGCTGTCTCCGGCTCGGCCGGACCGGCCTCCGGCTCCGCCGGGCTTGCGTCTGGTTCGGCCGGGCTTGCCTTTGGGGATCGGGTTGCTTTCGATGCCGCGGTCGAGTCGGCTCGGGGTGCGGCTCAGGCGTATTACGACACCGGCGACGCGGTGATGACCGACGCGGAATATGACGATCTCGCCGATCGGATCGCCGCGTCGATCGCCGAGCATCCGGAGTGGGACGACCGTGGTGTCACCACCGCAGTGGCCGCGGGGGCCTCTGCCGGCGGCGACGTGCGGCATCCGACCGCGATGCTCTCCCTCGACAAGATCAAGACGCCGGAGGAGGTGGACGCGTTCGTCGCCACCCTCGGCGGTGACGGTTGCCTGGTCGAGGTGAAACTCGACGGTCTCGCGATCCGCGCCGAGTATGTCGGCGGCAAGCTGGCGCTCGCCGCACTGCGCGGTGACGGTGCCACCGGTGAGGACGTGACGGCGCAGGCGCGCCGGGGCATCGCGGGGCTGCCCGCCGAGCTGCCCGCGCCGTGGACCGGTGAGGTGCGCGGCGAGGTCTACATGACCGTCGACGACTTCGAGGCCGCCAGCGCCAACCGGGTCGCCGCCGGGGGCAAGGCGTTCGTCAACTCGCGTGGCGCGGTCGCCGGTGCGATCCGCAGCATCGACCGGGCCTACGAGGCGCCGATGACGTTCGCCACCTACGAGATCACCGGCGACGGCGTCGACCCGGCCGGCACCCACCTCGGGCGGATGGACCGGGCCGAGGAGCTCGGCTTCCCGGCCGCGTGCCGCCTGATCACCGGAGCCGCGGGGGAGTGCTTCACCGCCGAGGAGGTCAACGCGGCCATCGAGCTGATCGGCGGCCAGCGGGCCACCCTGGTCTTCCCGATCGACGGTGCCGTCATCAAGGCCAACGCCGAGTCCACCCGGCGGCGTCTGGGGCTCGCCAGCCGCACGCCGTATTGGGCGGTCGCCTTCAAATATCCGCCCGACACCGCCTCCACCTACCTGCGTGACATCGAGGTGCGGGTCGGCCGGACCGGGCGGATCAGCCTCCGCGCGATCATCGACCCGGTCGTCGTCGGCGGCACCACCGTCACCAAGGCCACCCTGCACAACCCGCAGTGGGTCTCCGAGCAGGGCCTGGCCCTGGGGCAGAAGGTCGCGGTGTGGCGGGCCGGCGACGTCATCCCCCGGGTGACCTCACCGATCGGTGACCAGCCACACGGCCTCACCCCGTGGGTGGCGCCCGAGGTGTGCCCGCAGTGCGGTGAGGCGTGGGACAAGTCGAGCCTGCTCTGGCGCTGCCACACCGCCTCGTGCGCGGCGGCCAACGCGTTGGCGTACTGGTGCAGCCGCGAGGCCCTCGACGTGGACGGGGCCGGCGACTCGTTCTGTGACGCGGTCATCGAGGCCGGGCTGGCCCGGACCGTCGCCGACCTCTATGCGCTGACCGTCGACGACATCGCCGAGCTGCCGGTCGGCCGGACGGTCGCCGGTGGCACGGTGATGCTGGGCCGTTCCAACGCGGAGCGGATCGTCGCTGGGCTGGAGGCGAGCAAGCGGCAGCCGTTCAACCGGGTCGTCACCGGCCTCGGTATCCGGATGACCGGCCGTAGCGTCGGCCGCTGGCTGGCCGCCCGGTTCAAGTCGATGACGGCGTTGCGGGCGGCGTCGGTCGAGGAGATCGCCGAGATCGACAAGATGGGCCTGATCAAAGCCCAGCACGTCGTCGACGGACTGGTCGCGATGGGGGATGTCATCGACCGTCTCGCCGGGTTCGGGCTGACGATGGAGGTTGTCGACGACGGCGGGGCCAAACCGCTGGCCGGGCAGACCTATGTGGTCTCCGGGTCGGTTCCCGGTTACACCCGCACGACGGTGAGTGAGCGGATCGAGGCGCTCGGGGGCTCGGCCAGCAGTAGTGTGTCGGCCAAGACCACGGCTCTGGTCACGTCGGAGACCACGACCAGTAAGGCCAAGAAAGCTGCTCAGCTCGGCATTCCGGTGATCGAGCCGGAGGAGTTCGCGCGGATGCTCGCCTGATCCCTGTCGTGGTCGTGGTCATGGGGAGCGGACGTCTGCCGGAGTCCTGCCGTGGTGGGATTCGTGGGGTGCGCATGTGTGTCTGAGCCCTGTTGCGGCTGGGTGTGTGTGCTTTACCGGATCGTCCGCCGTGAGTTCCGTGAGAGTGAAGGCTCATCAGAATGAACCCACGGCCTGAACGCGGCTGAGGCTCCGGAAACCGTCGGGTTCTCGATGACGGATCTCATTCCCCCTTGTGGAAGTCGGCCATGCCCGCGCCCGGGCGAGGTGATCTCGTACGCTGCCGAACGTGGGTGACTTCCTCAAGACGACGCTGGCCCGGGTGCCGGACGGATTCGACCTGCCGGAGCCGCTGCGCCTGCTCTTCGCCTGGGTCGACGAGCAGGGTTTCGTGGTGAAAGGCCACGACGGGGATCTGTACGGCTCGTTGAGTGACAACGGCTGGGTTGGCACCTCGATCGAGTTGCGTGGCTACACCGCCGAGCAGACCCTCTCGTACGCACGGTCCTGGTTCGACGAGTCGATCCCAGATCCGGCCGCACGGTTGTGGCCGTTCGCGCAGACGGGCGGCGAGGGTTCGATGGCCGCGCTGTGGCGCGACGGTGAGGGACGGGTCAGGATCGTTCATCTCGGTTCGGGCAGCGGTTCGACGATGACGTGTGTGCTCGCCGACGATGCGGTCGACTTTCTGCGGCTGCTGGCGATCGGTTACCGGGAGATCTGCTGGAACGAGGAGTTCGGCGCGCCGCCCGAGCCGTGGGACGCCGACCACGAGATCGTCAATGCGCCCTACCGGGACTGGCTGTACCGCACCTTCGGTGTCACCGCCCCGTCGACCGGGCTGGAAATCGTGTCGGAGCCCGCCGAAATGGGCGACGAGGACACCGCGGACCCGTTCTGCCGATGGGTCGACAACAAGGAAGCCTGAGCCGGTCACTGGCGCAGGACACCTGGCGATCTCCGGTTACGAGATCCTGCCAGTGCCAGGACAGGGCGTACACCGACACCTCGGGTCGCCGGTCTGTAACGACTGCCGTATCAGCAGTCAGCTTGCTCGTCGTCGAGCATTTATTGAGCGATCTCGGCGTATTTGTCGGTTCTTGACACGGACAAGTGGAACATCAGCGACAGGTGCAGCGGGTCCGCGCCGGCGGTCAGTGCTTCCTGCAGGATGCGTTCCTGACGGATACGGTCGATCGTGACGCCGAGACGGCGCATCTGCCGCTGCAGGTGCATCTGGCTGACCGGGGTCTTGGCGATGGCGGTTCTTTCGGAGATCAGTACGTGCCGGTTCGGGCTATGCGGCCACGTGGTCTTGCGGTGCTTCAGCCAGGCCCGTAGCGCGTGCAGGGCGATGTCGCTGAGGCGTTCGGTGTACCCGGCCAGGGTGCCACGGTGGTAAGGCAGATCGAGATCGTCGAGGGTGAGCTGCCGGATCGACCCGGCGCGGGCGGCGTGGGCAGCGGCCAGGGCGAGGATCAGCCGTTGTGCCGGGTTCGTGGCGGCTATCTCGATGGTGCTGATGTCGTTGTCCGTCAATGGAATCAGAGCGAGCTCGACACCGCCGGCTTTGAAGCGGGTGGTCGGGTTGGTGAAGACGACGCCGTGTGCCTCTTGGCGAATCGGAACAGCGACCGCAGTGCGGCTACCGTGTTGTTGTGCCGGTGGCCGCGGCGTGGCTTGAGCACGGCCGTGACGTCCGCCGTAGTGACCTCCCGAAGATGGCCGCGGGTGGCGGCCCACCGTTCGATGGCCGGTTTGACGACCGAGAAGTAGACGTAGAGGCTTGCCGGCGAACGTGGCCGGGCACGGCGTTCCCTGTCGAGCAGCCAGGCATGGACCGCGCCGGCGAAGCCGGCGGGAAGCTGCTCGCCGAGCCTCGTTGCGGCCGGGGCCCGGTCTCGGGTGCTGGCCGAGCCTAGTTGTGGCAGGGGCCTGGTCTCGGGTGCTGGCCGAGCCTTGTTCCGGCCGAGGCCTGGTCGTGGATGTTGGCCGAGCCTTGTTCCGGCCGAGGCCCTGGTCGTGGGGTGCTGGCCGGCCCTGTTGTGGTCGCGCATGGTGACCGTCGCTCCTGGGTAGACAGATGGCATCGCACTGTCGCCGGGGAGGGAGCCCGAGATGTCGTACAGCACCAGCCGCCAGAACGTTACCGCCGCCCGCATCTGCACGATCATCGCCTTCGTGTTCGCGGGGTTGGCCGTGCTCTTCTGGCCGCTCATGTTCGGCCTGGTCGCGGTGATTCTCGGCCTTGTCGGAGGGTTCATCGGCGATCGTCCGCTCGGCTTCTATGCGGCGGCTGCGGGAGCTGCTGGGGCCGTGCTCGGTATCGTGCTTGCCGCCGCGATCCTCGGCTGAGCCGTCGGCCTGTCCGGATCGCCTTGTCGACGTTGCGGATCGCCTTACCGTCGTTCTCGGCTTCCCGCAGTTCATCGCGCACTCGCGGCGGGCTTGGGCGGCGGCGGTGCTGGAAGACCGCAGTTGCGGCGGGCGGCGCTCCTTGGAGCGTCGCCTTCTGGGTGGTCCGCCGTCGTGGGGCGCCGCTGTCCTGGGTGCCCCAGCGTCTTGTAGGCGTCGTCTGGGGGTGCCGCCTCGGCGACGCGATCAAGCGGCGGGTCAGCTTCTTTGGCGTTGCGGTTCCGCGTGCGCTGCTTCCCTGGAACGCCGTACCCAGCGGCGACGTCCTCTGGGGAATCGGCCTATCCCTTGAGCGTCGCGCCTCGCACTGGCTTCTCGCGGTCGATCACGTCCCATAGGGGCGGCGGCGTTCGGGGTCGTGGGTTATGGCCGGATCTTGTTGGGCCGCTTCGCACGTCCGGCCGGTTCTGGCCTGGCCGGTTCTGGCCTGGCCGGTTCTTGCCTGGGCGCTGTGACTGGCTGGTTCGTGCCCGGTCGGCTTTCGCGCGGTCGGCTTTCGCGCGGTCGGCTTTCGCGCGGTCGGCTGTAACCCCGCTGCGGCCTCCGGTCCTTGTCGAGTGGAACGGCAATCACGCCCGGCCGTCGTGGTCCAAGGCGACTGCATCCGATCGAGGATGCGGAGCTGGCCGGCCGGCTCGTGCAGGTCTGGTGACTCGCCAGGAGCCCGCGATCTTGTTGACCGTCGTCCGGGGCGCTGCGATTTAATATACGGTTAGCGTATTGATTCCGGCTTTACCTGGAGAATCCCTCGGCAGCTGGGCTGTCTACAGTGGTGGCGATGAGCGTTGATCGGCGACCGTTGGTGAGTGCGGCGCCTGAGGCGGTCCGGGACGTGGTGGCCGGGCTGCTGGGGGAACCCGTCGTGGGGGAGCGGGCCGCGGAAGCCGGGTTCACACCGTCGATCGCCTCCGTGGTTGTCGGCCGGTCCGGTGCTCGGCTGTTCGTCAAAGCGGCGCCGGTCGGGGACGGGCTCGGGGAAGCGGTGGAGGCCGGTGCGGTGCTGGCCGACGCGGTCGGTGATCTTGGCCCGACGCTGGTCGGCGCTGTGCCTTGTGGGGAATGGCGGGTCGCCGCCTACGAAGTCGTCGACGGTGTGACCGTTGACTTCTGGACGGCGGGCGATGTCGACGAGTTGCTCCGGGTCGTCGCCCGGATGCGGGAGCGGCTCGAGCCGTGTCCGGTTGCGGGCGTCCGGCCGTACGCCCTCGACTTTGTGCCCCTGCTCGGGGATTGGGCGACGCTCGGGAAACGCCGACCACCGCCGATCTCCGCGCCGGTGGCGCGGCTCGCCGAGCTGGAGGCTCGGTGGATGGCAGTGCTCGCGCCCGGTGTGGCACTGCATCACGGTGACCTGCGGCGGGACAACGTGATCCGCGAACCCGGCGGGCGACTGCGAATCGTCGACTGGACGCATCTGTGGACGGCTCCGGGCTGGTCGGACCTGATTCGGCTGCTGCCCGACCTGGCGTTGTGCGGACACGATCCGGAGGCTGTGCTGAGGCGATCGTGCTGGCGGGACGTGCCCGCCGAGGATGTGAACGTGGCGCTGTCCGGGCTTGCCGGGCGTGCGTGGCGCGACTGTGCGTTGCCCGGCGATCCACGGCTGCGGACGATGCAGCGTGAGCAGGCCGCATGTCTGTTGTCGTGGCTGGATGCCCGGCTCAGGCGGGGATGAGGCCGGCGGCCACCTCCTTCAGGACGTCGGCGGGAACCCGGGCGTTCGCCTCGATCGTGATCACGGTGCGGTCGGTGCCGGCGATGACCACGCCGTAGCCGGCGGACTCAGCCGCAGAGGCCCTGGTCAGGCGGGCTCTGCCGGTCGGGACGTCGAACGTCTCGACCGAGATCGTGCCGGCCAGGTAGCGGTTGAGCAGGCCGTTGAAGGTGGTCGCCGCAACCGGCTGCGACGATGGCGTAGATGGTCGCAACACCGTGATCCACAGGTAGGAGCCGCCGTTGGCCTGTTCGAATCGGCGCATGGACACCATCACGTCCAGGTCCTGCGGGCCCGCCGAAGGCACGGCATCAGTGCCGTCCTGCCGGACGATCAGCGTGCTGCTGCTCCTTCGCTCGTCGAGTCGGACGCCGGCGGGAACGTAGCCGATGAGGAGACGATCCACGTCAGGAGTCGCCGGGGACGCGACCGTGACCGGGCCGGGTGCCGGCCTCGTCTGCGTGACGGCCACGACGCCGATGATCGCGAGGACGGCGAGTCCCGCGGCGGCCACCCGCATCGTCCGGCGACGGCGGACGCCGCGCTGGACCCGGTGCACGAACTCCTCCGTCACCGGTAGATCGAAATCGGTCGTCTTCAGAATCTCCGGCATGTGAATCAGCCTTCCGCCGTCATGCGTCCACGAAGTGTCGCCAAACCCCGCGACAGGTAGGAGCGGACCGAACCGGCACTGCACCCGAGTGCGGCGGCGATCTGGTCGTCGGGATGATCGGCCAGGTAGCGCAGAGCGATAGCGGCCCGCTGTTGCGGTGGCAGGCCGGCCAGCAACTGGCGGACCACCGCAGCGTCGTCGATCGACGCCAGTGCCGCGTCCTCGCCCGGGCGGTCCGGCACCTCGGCGACCGGAATCGGACGTTGCCGGCGACGGTCGTTCAGGTACAGGTTGACCATGGTGCGCTGCGCATAGCCGACCGGATTGCCGTCGCGGCGCACCCGTGACCATGCCAGGCCGACCCGGATCAGGGTCTCCTGTGCCAGGTCCTCGGCGGCGGCCCGATCCAGGGTCAGGGCGTTCCCCAGACGCAGCAGGGCAGGGGCGCTCTGCCGCAGGAACGCTTCGAACCCGTTGCCTCTCATACCTATGACTACACGATGGGGTCGTCGATCTGTTGCGTCCTCCGCAAGACTTCAGCGGAGATGTGCCAGGACGAGATCGAAGGCCAGCTCGACCGCCTTCCGGGACTCCTCCGTGTGGTCCAGCATGTCGAAGCCGTGCCGGCCGTTCGGCACGTCGATCACCTCCAGCCGTGCATCGCCGGCGGCCGCGAGGAACTCCGCGACCGCCGCGGCCACCTCCGGCCGTTCGAGACCGGCGCGGGTCAGAACGATCGGTGGCGTGCTCGGTTTGCCGGCCGCCTCGGTGATCACTTCCAGAGGCCGGAACGCCGGATCGACGGACCAGCCCGGAAGCGGGGTGAGTAGCGGGTAGGTGGCGGCGACGCAGCGCAGCCAGGCCGGTGGTGTGCGCAGCCAATCGGCGAGCATCAGACCCCCGCCGGAGAAGAACCAGACGGCGACCCGGTCCGCGTCGACCTGGGGCAACTCGCGGGCGAGCCGAACCGCCTCCATGACATCGGCGGCAGCCTGCGGGTAGGCGGTGGGATGGTGTAGCCGGTGATCGAGCGTCACCCCGACGACGTCGCGGGTCACCGCGAGGGAGCCGTAGCCCCGATACACCGGCCAGTCGCGCGGTGTTGGGCGCAACTCCGCCGGGACCGGGCCGCCGTGCACGAACACGATGGCCGGCCGTGGCTCCGCGGTGTCCGGCAGATACACGTCGACGGATCCCCGGCGCTCCGGGGTCACGGTGTCCACCGGCAGGACGAACGGCTGAAGATGGTCCGGAAGCGGCATCCACGCAGAGTACCGCTGCCGGATCCGTCCGGTGGGTGACGTTCACAGCCCTCCTCCCGAGGGCGTCGATCGCCTAGCGTCATTGCTGTGAGCAGCGAGAACAAAGCCACTGGCCGGGTCGTCGTGCTGGTGCTGCCCGACGTCAACCTGCTCGATCTCGGTGGTCCGGTGCAGGCGTTCGACGCGGCGGCGCAGCTCGGCGCCGGATACCGGTTGGAGTTCGTAGCCGCCGAAGCCGGCGAGGTGCGGTCGGCGCAGGGGTTGAGTCTGGCCGGGCTCGGGCCGCTGCCGGTCGTCGGTCCCGGCGATCTGGTGCTGGTCCCCGGCCCGCGACTGCCTGCGTCCGGTCCGGATCTCCCGGAGGCAGCGGTGACCTGGATCCGGGACGCTGTCCCGTCGGGAGCGCGAGTGGCATCGGTGTGCACCGGTGCGGCGCTTCTCGCCGAGGCCGGGCTCCTCGACGGCCGGCGGTGCACTACGCACTGGTCTCTTGTCGACCTGATGCGCTCGCGATATCCCCGGGCTCGTGTACGGGACGCCGTGCTCTTCGTCCACGACGGACCGATCAGCACCAGTGCGGGCATCGCCGCCGGGATCGACCTGGCCCTGTCGTTGATCGAACACGACCACGGTCCAGCCCTGACGGCGGCCGTGGCCCGGGATCTCGTCGTCTACCTGCGGCGCGACGGCTCGCAGCGTCAGGTCAGCCCCTACCTCGAACATCGTGGGCACCTTCACGCTGGTGTGCACCGAGTCCAGGATCATCTCGCCCAGCACCTGGATCTCCCACACACGCTCGACGACTTGGCCCGCCTGGCGAACCTGTCCCCCCGTGGCCTCAGTCGCGCTTTCACCGCGGCGACCGGGTGCACGCCACTCGAGTACCACCAGCGCCTGCGCCTTGACCTCGCCGCGAACCTGCTCGCCGAGACGACGTTGACGGTGGAGGCGGTCGCCACCCGTTGCGGATTCCGCGACGCGCGCCACTTCCGACGGCTGTATGGCGCCCGATACGGCATGCCCCCGTCGGCGGCTCGTCCCGCCTGAGCGAACTCCGGCTCTCCCACGGGTTCCGACACAGCTCGGAGCCCTCCTGGCCATGTCTGCGTTCCCCCTCCCACCGTGGAAAGGACTGTCATGCTTCGCGTCCTGCTTGGAATGGTCACGGCGGTGATCGCCCTCTGTGGTGCGGTGATCGGCGGCGTCGCGGTCACCATGAGCAACAGCTACCCGACCGGCGGCTCGGCGATGGGAGACTGGCCGGCACCTCGCAGCGCGCCCGACGGAGCGACCGTCGTCGCGGTACTCCTCGGCACCGGTGGAACGGTGATCAGCGACGCCCTGCTGCCGTATGAGGCGTTCGCCCGCACGCCTGGGTTCTTCGTCTACACCGTGGCCGCGGAACGCCGGCCGATCCCACTCTCCGGCGGGCTGCAAGTCGTGCCGGACCACACATTCGCCGGTGCGCCCGCACCGGACGTGGTGGTTGTGCCCGCCGTCGTCCACCAGGATCCGGAGCTGCGGGAATGGCTTGCCGGACAGGCGGCACGCGGAGCCTATCTCCTCGGTGTCTGTGCGGGTTCGGAAGTACTCGCCGACAGCGGCTTGCTGGCCGGGCGTCGTGCGACCTCCTTCTGGCAACGTCTCGGTGGGCTCCGCGACCGTCATCCGGAGACCACGTGGGTGGCGGGCGAGCGGTTCGTGGAGGACGGGCGGATCGTGACGACCGCCGGTGTCACGTCCGGCATGGCCGGATCGCTGCGCCTCATCGAACTGCTCGCCGGACCAGCCGAGGCCAATCGTGTCGCGCGTGAGGTGTCCTACCGTGACTGGGCGCCGGGAGCGTCCACCCGGATTCCGGAGCGGAGCCTGACGATCGGGGACCTTCCGTACGGGCTGAACGCCGCCTTCCCGTGGCTGCAACCGACCATCGGCATCGGCCTGACCGGCGGCGTCGGTGAGATCGACGTCGCGGCAGCCTTCGAGACATACGCCGGTACGTCCTTTGCCGCCGCCGTAGAACCCGTTTCGGCTCAGCCCACCGTGACGTCCCGGCATGGTTTGCTGATGATTGCAGGCCTGCCAGAGGTGGACCACCTGATCGTTCCCGGGGTCGACCAACTCGGCCCGGATCTTGCCGTCTGGGCCGCTGAACGTGGTCTCGACGTCACCCTGCCGCACGCGAGGCGGCCGGACGGCGAGTTCTCGTTCGATCCCCTGCTGCGTGACCTCGCCGAACGTACCGACCGGGCAACCGCTCTCACCACCGCGAAATTCACCGAGTACCCGGTTGATCATCTGCGCCTCACCGGTGGATCCTGGCCGTGGCGCGCCACGGCGCTCGGTTTGCTGACGCTTTTCGTCGCCGTCGGCGCGGGAATGGTCCCGTCGGTGGTAGCTCGACATCGCCACCGCCTGACGGCGAGCCGTGGTCTGCCGGAACAACCTTGGGATCTGCCCGACTCCGCGGAGTCTCGGCCGACGGCGTCGGACAGCGCCCGCCAGAGATAATCACTGTCGATGTCCGTGACGACATCGCTAGTCTCCCTCCGATGGAGATCCGGAAGCTGACGAGTTTCGACGGGACCGAAGCTGAGGCCTGGTACCAGGCCCGGCACGCGGGGGCGACAGCGGACCGGCACGCCGCACTGGTCACCGCCAGGGACACCGAGTTGCGGTCGCTCGCCGCCAACGACACCAACCCGAACCGGCATCGCGAGGCGTGGGGCGCCTGGGAGGGCGACACGTGTGTGGGCGGAATGCTCGTCGAGTGGGCGCGACAGGAGAACATGCATCGGGCCTCGATAGATATAGCCGTGCCGGCTCCGAACCGTCGCCGGGGTGTCGGGGCCGCACTGTGGGACACCGGATCGCAGGTGGCAGCCGCTACTGGGCGAACCACCGTCAGCGGCGAAGTGCACGTCCCGCGGGGTGCGAGCCTCGAGACGTGGCCGGGCGGACGGTTCGCGCTGGCCCGCGGATTCGTCTCCGGACTCGCCGAGGATCGGCTGGTGCTCGACCTGCCTGTGCCCGAACAGATCCTGGAGATCCACGACCAGCCGGTGTCCGGCTATCGGGTGCACTCGTGGCACGGCCCGATGCCCGCCGAGTGGCTCCCGGCACTCGCCGCGCTCACCAGCGAGATGGAGGCCGACGTACCGACCGGCGAACTCGATGTGGAAGCGGCCAACTGGGACGCTGAACGGGTCGGCACCAACCAGCAGCGGCTCAGCAGTATCGGATATGCCTTGGTCACCGCCGTGGTCACCACCGACGACGGCGAGCCGGCCGGTTACACACAGATGATCGTGGAAAGCGACGGCGTCCATGTGCACCAGGACGACACCTACATACGTCGTGCCCATCGCGGTCATCGGCTCGGTGGGCTGGCGAAGGCACACAATCTGCGCGAGCTCGTGACCCGGCACCCGCGGACCCGGCACGTGCACACCTGGACCGCCGAGACCAACGACGCCATGCAGGCGATCAACGAGCGTTTCGGCTTCCGCCCGGTCGAGACCAGTCACACCATGGAGTCGTCCCTGAGTTGACCGTCGGCGAGGTACTTTCTGGCGGTGATCAAGTCGTTCGCCCAGAGGCACCGTCTGACCCTGCCGGACGAGGCAACGGCCCGCATGGTGGCCGACCTGCTCGCCGAACGTGGTCATGGGCTGGTTGCTGTCCGGATCGCCGGTCAACTCGACGGCCGGCAGCCTCCGCCGACCCCGGGACTCGTCGAACAGTGGCAGGTGTTCTCGCTGGTCATCGACCCGGCGATGAGCCTCACGGACGACAACGGTCTGGTCCGGAACGAGGAACGGGCGATTGCGCGACTGGCCCGGGAACATCGCGGAGTGAGCAGCAGCGTCAGCGGTGCCGCGGATATCGAGATCCAGGGTTTCAGCAGGGCAGGACTCGTCCACGAACTGGACCCGGGCGTGGCCGGGCTGCGGCGTATCGCGGTCAACGCGAGCGCCTCGGCGCGGCTTCTGCCACTGCCGGAACCGCCCGCGCTGAAGCACCTCGTGACGACCCGTGGTGCTGCCGAAGTCGCGGTCATCGCAGACGTGACCCAGCGGCTGGCCACCGAATCCGGCGACGACACGGTGTGGATCGAGGCATCGGCCGACGCCGAGGTGGACGACATCCTCGGCGACCTGCTGAACGAGGCGCTCCACCAGGATCACTGCATGCCCTGGACCGCCGCGCGGGTTCCCCTGTTTGCCGCGCTCGCGGCCGACCTGCGGGTCACCGACTTTCATCGCGCCTGGTTGCTCGCCGACCTCTTCGATATCGCCACGGTGGGGCGCCGGCACCTGGCATCGGCAACGGGCGAGACGCAAGCACGGGGACTTCCGTCCGCTGAGACTCCGGACACGCTCGCGGCTCGCGCTGCTGTCGCGGCCGTCCTGCCGACGCTGGCGGCCTGCAACAGTGACTCGGAGTTGACGCGCTACATGCGTGCGGCGCTCGGTGCCGCGTGCCCCGAAGCCGCTGTGGTCACGACTGCCGAGATCGAGGAGCTCCACGCACGGTACGCCGGATCCGCACGAGCACCGGTTGTAGAGGTGATCGGGGCGCTGGTCCGGTCGGACGAGGCCGGCACTCAGAGTGCACTGGACCGCCTGGAATGGATGGAACATTGGGTGGACAACCCCTTCGCGTCTGCCGAGTATCGAGGGCTGGCCCTGTTGTCGTCAGTCCTTGCGGACGAGCTGAGCCGGTCCGTCCCGGCCTGAGTCGGCGCTCTCGCTGCGGGCTCTACCGTGATCAGCGTCGCTGTCGCGTGAGGGCGGAGATCGTCTCGCCCTCCTCTGGCGGAGGACCGGGGTGCGTGGTCGGCCCCAACGGGCGAGCAACTCGAAAGCATCCATGATCATCTAGGGTCTCCGGTCGTGACATCGTCGACCGCCGGGTCGTCGATCGTGCCCTCGTCCACTGCCAGCGCATCGCCCTCGCGCGAATGGAGAGCGGCCGCCCGGTCATCCGCGACGATCGCCCTGATCGCGGGCAGGGCCGAGGCGGCAGGCTCGAAGTAGCCGTCGTGCCCGTCCACGTCGTCGCAGGGCAGGGGGAGTGCACCGAAGGCCGGGTCGGAAGGCAGCCGGCCATGCCCCAGGCCCAGGAGGCGCACACCGGGGACGCGGCGGATCCAGTCACCGGGAGCGGCGCACGCCCACACCCTCGCCGGGGTGTCCAACTCGGAGCTTCTGGACACCCCCATGCCGGGGCCGCCGACCGAGATCAGGTCGGTGACCTGGACACTGAGCTCGGGTGCGGCGACACCGGCGACGGTGGAGCCGTAGCTGTGCCCGACGATGACGATCGAGCGGTCTGGATGATCCAGAACGAGACCATCCACGAACCTGTCGAGGGCTGCCGCACCCGAGGCGGCCCGGTCCTCACGCACGGCGTCGACGTCGATGCCCTCCGGCGTGTCGTAGCCGAGCCAGGCGATGACCGCGAATGATGCGCCCGGGTCGGTGGTGCGGACCATGTCATACAGTTGCCGGGCCTGCCAAGCGGGTGCCCGGCGCCGCACACCACCATGGCCGCTGTCGAACTCGGGCAACTCGTTGTCTGCACCCGGAATGAGGATCACGACACGGGCCGCGGACTCCAGATCGCCCAGAACCTCGGCGATGCGGCCGTCGCCTCGGTCGTCATAGACGAGGAACCGCCGCCCTGCGAGCTCGGGAGGACGGCGTGCCCGGTTGGCGGTGTAGCGCAGCCCAACCGGGGCGCCGTCGAGATTGCCGACGATCTCCGGGTAGCGGGTGGCCAGGCCGGTCGACTCGGCGGGTGTGAGGTGGGCGAAGAAGGACGCGATCTGCCCCGGAGTGGCCGTCTGCGGGTCGGGCGGCGCGGTCGGCTCGGCGAGCCAGGCGGGAAGTGAGACGGCGGGTGCCGGCGGCTCCACCCGCGCCGGGCCGAGAAGAGAGCCGCCGATCAGGCCCAGCCCGGCGAGAGACGCTGCGACCAGGGTTTTCCGAGATATCGAGGCGATGCGAGGCATGGCAATGAGCCTTGCCGGGAAACGGGCCGAGCACAGTCGGGCAGGCACGCGGTTGATAGTTCGGTTACCCGAACCATCGATTCGGGTGCTGGCACCATCGCATTCCGTGGACCGACCGAGAGATGCTTCTCCGCGATGAAGCTATTGACCACGATCTTCGACCGTCGCTCGCGTAAAGGACTGGCCTACCTCCTGCTGGTCCTGCCGATCGACCTCATGAGTTTTGTCCTCCTCGTCCTGGGCACCTTGCTCGGCACCGTGCTCCTGTTGACCCCGCTCGGCACCTGGCTGCTCGCGGCCGTGCTGCGCGGTGCGGCCGGCCTCGGCGGGAGCCGGAGGTCTCTGGCCGCCCGATTCCTCGGCGACCGAGTCCCGGCACCGGCTCGTCCCGGGGTGGCAGCCGGTGGGCTGTTCGGGTGGCGACGGGCGATCCTCAGCGATCCGGTCAGCTGGCGGGTGCTGACATACGCACTGGTGAAGCCGCCGGTGGCGGTGTTGTCACTGGCACTGGCCGGCGGCTTCTACATGTACGGGTTGATCAGCCTGATCTACCTGCCTTTCTACGAGGGCACGCTGGGGCCTGAAGCGGTCGGCATCCTGGTGACCAGCGTGATCCTTCTACTCCTCGGCCCCTGGATGCTCCGGTCGGTGCTCGCTGTCGAGCGGTTGCTGATCCGCGGGCTGCTCGGTCCGAGCCAGGCCAATCAGAGGATCAGCGATCTCCAGGACTCCCGGGACCGCGCGGTCAAGGACGCCGACATCACCCTGCGACGGATAGAGCGGGACCTGCATGACGGTGCTCAGGCCCGATTGATCGGAGTCGGTATGCATCTGGCGATCGTTCGGGAGCTGCTCGGCGCTCAAGCCCCCGCCGAGCAGGTCGTGGCCGCGGTCGATGCCGCCCAGACCACCCTTACCACCGCGGTCGGCGAGTTGCGCGACCTCGTTCGCGGCATCCATCCGCCGGTGCTCGACGCAGGGCTGGAGGCGGCCCTGGCCACCGTCGCCGCCGGAAGCACCGTGCCGGTGACGGTCGAGATCGACCTGCCGCGACGACCACCGCCAGCGCTGGAGAGCATCGCCTACTTCACCGTCTGTGAACTGCTGACGAACGCCGGGAGACACAGTGGAGCTGCCGAGGCTACGATCCGGGTCGATCTGTTGGAGGACGTCCTTCGCCTGCGAGTTCAGGATGACGGGCACGGCGGTGCGCATCAGCGAGCCGGTGGCGGTCTTGCCGGGCTCGCCGAACGGGTCGGGGTGGTTGACGGTCGCCTGGCGATCGACAGTCCAGCCGGCGGTCCAACCACCGTCACCGTGGAGATCCCATGTCCGGCTGGAGAGCCGCTCCCACCGGAGCGATCGCCACTGAGGAGAAGGTCGGTTCTGTCTTCGCGATCGACTCCGGGGTAGCGGGCCGTCATGCGGAAGCCGGTATCGGTGGGCGATCGGCGTTGCCTACGAGTTTGAGAGATGGCGCTGACCGGCTTCGCGAGAGGCCGGCTTCGGGGGAAGCTTTAGGAGAGAACATGCGCGTCGTCATCGCTGAAGACTCCGCGATTCTGCGGGAGGGCTTGGCCCAGCTGCTGACCATGCGCGGGCACGAGGTGCTGGCTGCTGTCGTCGACGTTCCCGCGTTGTTCGAGGCGGTGGGCGTCCAGGCGCCGGACGTGGCGATCGTGGACATCCGGTTGCCGCCCGGCCACACCGATGAGGGGCTGCGTGCGGCGATCCGGCTTCGACGGGAGTTCCCCGGGATCGGGGTCTTGATCTTCTCGCAGTATGTGGAGACCGCCTTCGTGGCCGAGTTGCTGGCCGGTGGGTCGGAGGGTGTCGGCTACCTCCTGAAGGAGCGGGTCGTTCAGCTGGACGACTTCATCGATGCACTGCACCGCGTCGCGGGCGGCGGCACGGCGCTCGACCCGCAGGTGGTCACCCAGATGTTCGGCCGGAGCCGGCATCGTGAGTTGCTCGCCGAGTTCACGCCGAGAGAACGCGAGGTGGTTGCCCTCATGGCGCAGGGGCGGTCCAACACCGCTATCGCTACGACGATCGGGGTCAGCGAGAGGGCGGTGGAGAAACACGTGACGAACATCTTCGGCAAGTTCGACCTGCCGCCGTCCGATACCGATCATCGGCGCGTTCTCGCGGTCATCCGCTACCTGGAGAACTGAAGCGATGTCGATGGCCGCAGTCACGCCCGGCCCGAGTCCGGTGGATCGCGAGACCCGCCCGTCACCGCGCCGGGGTGCGAGGCCGGCCCGGCGTCGGTGGGCGCCGACAGCCCGGACGCCGCATCCTGACGGGCTTGGTGAGGCACCGCGTAAACCTGGCGGGCGTGGTGTGGCACCGCGTAAACCTGGCGGGCGTGGTGTGGCACCGCGTAAACCTGGCGGGCGTGGTGTGGCACCGCGTAAACCTGGCGGGCGTGGTGTGGCACCGCATAAACCTGGTGGGCGTGGTGCGGCAGTGAGGAAAGGCCCTCGTCGTGGTGTCGGGACGGGACCGGGTTGGGTCGTACCGGAAAGGAAACGCGGCGGTCCGCAATCGGACCGCCGCGTTCAATCAGGCAGAGAATCAGCTCTTGAGGCCGTGTTCGATGGCCTCGATGATGCGGGGACGCAGGTCGGACGTGCTGACGATGGCGTCGACCGAGCCGACCTCGACCGCGCGCTGGATGCTGTGAACGCGGTCGAACTCGGCCGCCACCTCGCCGAGTTTCTCGGCGCGGACCGAGCCCTGGATCTCGGCGAGGCGTGCGTTGAGGGCCGCCCGGTCGGTCGCCGAAGCGGCTGCTGCCTGGGCCTGGAGTTCGGTGACCCGGGGGTCGTTGGCGGTGCGGTTGTTGACCTCGCCGGAGAAGACGACCGCGGCGGCGGGGGCGCCGCCGAGGACGGAGGCGAACGAGCCTTCCAGGGCGAGGACTGTCATGTTCGGGTTCAGGGCCTTGGAGAAGACGACGAACGCACCACCGTGGTATCGGGAGATGACGGTGAACACGATCGGGCCCTCGAAGTTGACGATGGCCCGGCCGATCTCGGCGCCGTACTCGAGCTGGAGGTTGCGCATCGACTCGGGGGAGCCGTCGAAACCGGACAGGTTCGCGAGGACGACGAGCGGGCGGTTACCGGAGGCGGCGTTGATCGCGCGTGCCGTCTTCTTCGACGAGCGGGGGAACAGGGTGCCGGCTGTGTAGGTGTCCGGTCCGTCGGTGGGCGGGAAACCGCGCCGCGGCACCGAACGGGATTCGATGCCGACGAGGCAGACCGGGCGGCCGCCGATGTGGGCGTCCTGGACGACCGACGTGTCGGCGTCGGCCATACCGGCCCAGCGCTCCAGGACCGGGTGATCCTGATCGGACACTGCTCGCATGACGGTGCGGATGTCGAAGGCCTTCTTGCGGTCCGGGTTGTGGGACGCGGAGAAGATCTGGCCGACCGTGGCGAAGTCGCTGCCGTCGATCGTGTGCGGGTAATCGGAGACGTCCCGGTCGGCGGGGTCGGTGGTGAGCGCCGGTCGTGGACCGGTCTCGCCCGGTGCGACATACGTGTGGTCGTAATGTGCCATGAGCACGTCGCGAGCGGCCGGAAGCGACGGCGCCCAGTACTGTGCCTGGCCGTTGGGCCCCATCACCCGGTCGTAGCCGCCGATGCCGAAGTTGTCCTCGGCCGACACACCACCGGAGAAGTCGAGCGACTGCTTGCCGGTGAGGACCATCGCCGAGTCCGGGGTCATGACCAGGATGCCCTTGGTGTGCATGAGCATGGTGGCCTCGGCGTTCCAGTAGGGCTGGGCGCCCACGTTGATGCCTGCCACGACGATGTTGATCTCGCCGCCGTCCTGGGTGAACGTGACGATCCGCTTGAGGGCGGCGGCCACCCAGTCCATGTTCTCGGTACCGGACGTCATCGAGATCCGGGCTCCGGCGGACAGGGCGAACCACTCCAGGGGCACCTGCAGGGACGCGGCCAGGTCGAGAGCGGCGATGACTCGCGCACACTCCGGCTCGGACAGCGCGCCCAGCGACTTGGTCGGGTCGCCGAGCAGGACCACACGGGTGATGCCCTCGGGGTACCGGTCGGTCGGCGTGGTGACGACGCCGGCGACGATCGCGGCCGAGTTCTTCCCCTTCGGCCGGTCGACGGGCTCCAGCACGCCACTGGGCGCCAGGTCGTACTCGGTGAAGCTGCCCAGCAGACCGGTCAGCTCGTAGGGGTAGACCGTGCCCCGGCGTGCTGCCCGCAGCACCTTCTGCCGGTAGTCGTCGAGCGGCTGCACCGGGTCGGTGGACGGCTCACCCACGTGCAGGTGTGCGCCGTTGCCCGGCTCCAGCGTGATGGTCACCGCGATCTCGGTCAGCTCCCCGTTGGAGCGGCGCTGCCGGGCGATGAACTGGACCTCTTCCAGTCCGGCCCCGGAAGCGGTCGGCAGGATGCGCTGGACCAGGGCGTTCAGCTCGTCGATGGACAGTTCGGTGACCGGCCAGACGTACATCATGATCCGGTTGGTGTCGAACCGCTTGTTCTGCGGACGCTGCGCCTGGATGTTGCGGATCGCGTCGAGGGTGAGGGTGATGCCCTCCTCCAGAGCGGGCAACGCGACGAGCCGGCCGTCGGTCTCGCGAAGTGCGGTCAGGTCGCGGACCTGGTACATCGCGATGAGCCGTTCGTCGGACGGGTTGCTCTTGGCGACCGCCCTGAAGAGGTACATCTCCTCGTCGGTGGACGGCAGGCGGGTCAGATCGAACTCGCGGAGCCGTTCGAGTTGGAGACGCAGCGCGATCTGCGGGTGCAGGCCCCGGATCAGCCGGTCCTCGGTGAAGTGCCCGTCCTTGTCGGCACGGAAGGTGAAGTGGTGGTGCATGACGGCGCCGCTCGTGCCGGCGATGGTCGCGGTGATCCGCCGCGTACCCGGAAGCCGCAGCCCGTCGAAGATTGCGCCGAGCTGGGCGGCCATCTCGTCGGCGCCCGGCTGGCCGTCCCAGGAGACGTAGACGTCAGCGACATCCGACTCCACCGCCCCGAGCGTCCCCGGCAGGTCCGTGATGTCGACGGCGGCGGCGGACACGCGAGTCACCCGCGAGGAACCCGTGTGTGTCGTCGTCATGAAACCGGCGGACGTGGTGGAGAAGGCGGACAGGTCGCGGTTTTCGTAGTAGCGGCGCGTCAGGACTTCGAGCAACGGCATGTGGTCCCGACCGGGGCGGCCGATCCGCTGGCCCACGAGCCGGACCAGCGGCTCCGAGCAGGCGACCATGCGCTGGATCCGCTCGTCGCGGTCCGGCGAGTCCGGGTGGTGGTCGAGGTGACGCAGGTCGGCGCGGACGGAGGCGTAGACCTCGGCCCGGGTGCGGCGGAGCAGCGGCTGGGCGTACCACCGGAAGACGATGCCACGCGCCAGGTCGGACACCGAGGGGAATCGGACCTGGGTGGCCTCGATCAGGTGCTCCAGGGCGATGCCGGCCCGTTCGGCGAGCGGCTCCTGCGGCGGCGAGCCCGCGATCCACTGCCGGAGCAGCGCGGATACGACGCCGATGTTCGCGGACGATTTCTGGAGGGCCAGGAAGATCCGGAAGACCGCGTCCTCCAGCTCCGGGGACCGGTCCAGGCTGGTCACGCCGTAGTGCGCGAGCACCCGGGTCAGCCGGTCCTGGAACGCGGTGGTGACCCCGGCCCGTTCGACGTCGAGGCTCTGGAGGTAGGTGTGGAAGTTCTCCCGTGGGCTGTGGACCGCGTTGCCCGGTTCGATCTTCCAGTCGTCACCGGGCTTGTTGCGGCTCAGTTCGAGCAGGTCGGCGCTGATGGTGAGGAGGTCGATCTCCTCGGCGGCCGGCCGCCGGCCGTGGTCGGCGAGGAATTTCGTGCTGGGCTCGACGTCGTATCCGAGCAGCAGGGCACGCAGATCGTCCAGCCCGTGGTCCGCCGACGAGCCCGCGGGCAGGTCGATCTCCACCGGCGCGGCGGTGGAACCGGCGGCATCGTCGGCGGCCGAGTCACCGAGCGGTTCGAGCCGCATCAGCGGCGCCCCGGTCTCGACCTGACTGCCAACCGCGACCGGGCACTCACGGACCCGGGCCTTGAAGGGCGCCCGGAGGACGTTCTCCATCTTCATGCTCTCCAGCACGAGGATCGGAGCGCCCGCCTCCACCTCGTCACCGACGGCGAGCGGCGTGGCCACCACCAGGGCGGGAGCGGGGGAGCGGACCACGCCGCCCTCGTCCCGGCTGACCCGGTGGGTGACGCCGTCGACCTCGATCGTGTGGATCGGCCCGTGTGTGGCGGTGACCAGGCGGAATCGGTGACCGTTCACATACATCTGACCGCTGTGCTCGTCGAACCGTTCGCTGATCACGTCGGCGTGCCCGAAAGAGGCACCGGAGAAGATGCCGACCCGGAAGCGCTTGAGCCCGAGCCGGGACACCTGCACCCGGTAACCGACGCCCCGCAGCTTCAGGTCCAGGGGACGGCCGGTCTCGTGCTGCACCTGCGGGCGGCCGCCGTGGGCGGTGGTGAGCAGCCGCTGCCGGCTGATCTCCTCCTCGTCCAGGTAGGCCTCGATGCCGGCGGCGGCCAGCGCGATCGCCGAATGCCGGTGGCTGACCAGACGCCCCTCGGCGCGGACCCGGTCGATCCAGCCGGTGTCGGCGCTGCCGTCGATCACCTCGGGCTGGTCCAGCAGGTCGAGGACGAAGCTCTTGTTGGTGGAGCCGCCCTCGATGATCACGGTGGTCTCGGCCATGGCACGGCGGAGACGGCCGAGGGCCTCGTCACGGTCCCGGCCATACGCGATGATCTTGGCGATCATCGAGTCGAACGCGGCCGGAATGCTGTCGCCCTCGCTGACACCGGTGTCCACCCGGATGCCGGGGCCGGCCGGCAGCGCCAGGCGGGAGATGCGGCCCGGCGACGGCGCGAAGTCACGGTCCGGGTCCTCGGCATTGAGCCGCGCCTCGACAGCGTGCCCCTGCTCGGCGGGCGGCGGACCGTCCAGCGTGCCGCCGGAGGCGACGTGCAGTTGCAGCTTGACCAGGTCGGTGCCGGTGGTGATCTCGGTGATCGGGTGCTCGACCTGAAGGCGCGTGTTGACCTCGAGGAAGGCGAACAGCCCGTCACCCGGGTGGTAAAGGAACTCGACGGTACCGGCACCCCGGTAGCCGACCGCGAGCGCGAGGCGGACCGCCGACGCCTTCAGCTCGGCCGCCTGCTCGGGAGCCATCACGACCGACGACGACTCTTCGATGATCTTCTGGTTGCGGCGCTGGACCGAACAGTCCCGGACACCGAGCGCCCACGCGCCGCCCTGCCCGTCCGCGATCATCTGGACCTCGACGTGCCGCGCCCCGGTCACCAGGCGCTCCAGGAACACGACGCCGGAGCCGAACGCCCGCAGCGCCTCCTGGCTGGTCCGCTCGTACGCGTCGGTCAGATCCGCCGCGGAATCGACACGCCGGATGCCGCGCCCGCCACCGCCGGCAGTCGCCTTCAACATCAACGGATAGCCGATCTCGTCACCGGCCCGCAGCGCGTCCTCGAGGGTCGCGACCTCACCGCGGCTCCACGGCGCCACCGGGACACCGACCTCCTCGGCGATCAGCTTCGACCCGATCTTGTCACCGAGCTTGCGCATCGCGTCCGCGCTCGGGCCGACGAACGTCACCCCGACCCGGTCGCACAACTCCGCGAACACCGGGTCCTCGGCAACGAAACCCCAGCCCACCCAGGCCGCGTCGGCCCCGGTGTCCTTGAGCGCCTGCTCCAGCAGCGCGTGGTTGAGGTAGGGCCGTGCGGCCGCCGGACCCAGCGGATACGTCAGATCCGCCTCACGCACGAATGTCGACGTCCGGTCCTCGTCGGTGTAGAGGGCGACCGTCTCGATCCGGGTCCCGGTCTCCGCGGACAGATCCCGCACGGCGTGGATGAGCCGCATCGCGGCCTCTCCACGGTTGATGATCGCGACACGCCTGAACACTTGCCGAGCCTCCCTGACCCCATTGGCAATCTCCACCCCCACCCTCCCGGCTACTGTCCGGTCGAGCCATGGGCCGGATCATGCATGTCGCGCAGCGTTAGTTGTAGGAATCCCACAAACCCCGTTGTGTCCGATGACAAATCCAACCCATGGAGGGGTACGGGCCATCGCGACAACAATCGCATCAAACGCGAACCGGACCTACCCCGCGAGGAGATCCGGCCTCACGACCGCGACGCGGCCGCCGGGCTTTATGCGCCCCTCACCGTGTCGGCCCGCTCCGCCGTCGCCTCGGACAACCGGAACACCTTCGAATCGCGGACCGCGAAGCCCAGTCGTTCGTAGAGCCGGTTCGCCGCGACCCGTGACGGCCGCGACGTCAGGTCGACGGTCCGCGCGCCCGCCGCCCGAGCGATCCGCACCGCCTCGGTCGTCAATGCCGCGCCGACCCCGTGACCACGGGCGGCCTCGTCGACGACGACGTCCTCGATCCAGGCACGCAGCCCGGTCGGGATCGGAAAGGTGACCAATGTCAACGTGCCCATGATCCGGCCGTCGACCCTGGCCACCAGGATGTGGTTGCCGGGCCACTCGATCAGCCCGCGCAGTGCCGCCGCGTCGAGGACCCGTGCCGACCGGGACAGTTGGGGCAGGAGCCGGCCGAAGGATTCCAGCAGCTCATCGGTGACCGAACGGACGACCTCGATGACCACACTCACACCGCCGACCCTAACAATCGGATTTCCGGATCCCCTACTGTCGGCGGGTGCAACTAGTCGAGATACGTCGCTACCCGGTGAAATCCCTGCTCGGGGAGGTGGTCGAGGCTGCTGAGGCTGACTCCCGGGGGCTGGCCGGTGACCGTCTGTGGGCGGTCCGCGACGCTGACGGCAAGTTCGGCAGCGGCAAGAACACCCGGCGCTTCCGTCGCATGCCCGGCCTCTTCGACCTGCGAGCCCATACCGTCCCGCATGCTGCTTCGGCCGCACTCCCGCTGCCGGACGCCGTCCCGCCAGGCAGTTCGCTTGGGGTCCCGGCGGGCAGTTCGCTTGGGGTCCCGGCGGGCAATTCGCTCGCGGTCCCGGCGGGCAGTTCGCTTGGGGTCCCGGCGGGCAGTTCGCTCGCCGTCCCGTTGGTGGAGCTGCCGGACGGCCGTCGTTTCGCGGCCGACGATCCGGTCGGTCACCAGGCGATCAGCGACCACCTGGGCCGCCCGGTCACACTGGCCCCGGAGGCGACGGTCCTGCACCACGACGAAGGCCCGGTCAGCCTGATCACGACCGCAGCCCTGCGCGCCTTGACCGGTCTGGCCGGCCCCGAGTCGAACGGCGCCCCGGTCGACCCGCTGCGTTTCCGGGCCAACCTGCTGCTCGACGTGCCGGGTGTCGGCTTTCCGGAGGACGACTGGACCGGCCGCCGCCTGCGGATCGGCCCCGGCGTGGTGCTGCGAGTGGTCCGCCCGCTGACCCGCTGCGCGATGATCGACATGGCTCAGGAGCAGGCCCCGGAACGCCGAGACCTACTGAAGGCTCTGGCCGAACACAACGACATGACCTTCGGCGTTTTCGCCACCGTCGAGCAGCCGGGCCACCTGACTGTCGGCGACACCACCGCCTGGATCTGAAGCCAGGTGGTGCGGTCACCTCCGGCCCGCCCGGGAACGGAACAAGACCTCCTCGGTGGTCAACGGGCTTCTCGGATGATGGCTGAGGCACAACGGAGTACGCGCTCTCCGGGCGCTTCGCCTCGCTGGCGAAGGGGACTCGCCGGCGAAGAAGGACTCGCCGGACCGTCTGAAGCGCGAGCTGAATCCGTCTGAAGCGCGAGCCGAGTCGGTCTGAAGCGCGAGCCGAGTCGGTCTGAAGCGCGAGCCGAGTCGGTCTGAAGCGCGAGCCGAGTCGTTCTGAAGCGCGAGCTGAATCCGTCTGAAGCGCGAGCCGAAGCCGTGGTCGGACGCAAGGCTGAGGAGACGGTGGACGAGGTTCGCTACGAGTTCGCCGGTTGAGGTCCGTCAGCCTCAACCGGCCTGCCCTCAACTCGCCGCTTTGTTGTATGGGGTGGTGCTGGTCAGTACGGCGAAGCCGAGGCGCTCCAGGATCGGGCGGCTCTGGGATGAGGCGTCCACCTGCAAATATTCGTAGCCTAGGGCGGCGGCTATCCGGGCTCGTTCGGCCACCAGGGCGCGGTAGATGCCGCGGCCCCGCCACGCCGGTGCGGTGCCTCCGCCCCACAGTCCGGCGAAGGCGGTGCCCTCGTTGACATCCATGCGGGCGCCGGACACCGGGGTGTCGCCGGCCATCGCCACGAACAGGTAGGCGTTGTCCGGGTCGTTGGCCAACTGGTCGAGCAGGCGGTGGCGGAGCCAGTCGGCGTTCTCGCCGAACGCCTGCTCGCTCGCGGTCACCATCAGCTCGACGCCGGCCGGGGTGGTGACCCGGTCGATGCGGACCTCCGGCGGGAGGGTGACGTCCAGCGACAGATCGCTGATCGCGGCGATCATCAGCGTCTCCTCGTCGTCGGGCACGAAACCGGCCGCGGTCAGCCGGGTGGCCAGGTCGGCGGGCCGGTCGTAGCCGTAGAGCTTCCATTCGAAGGGGAAACCCAGTTCGGCGAACCGGCGCACCGAACCGGCGATGGCCTCGTCGGCGGTGGTCTCGTCCAGGTCCGACCAGACGACGGCGTTCCAGGCATCCGGGGCGGTGCCGATGTGCCGGAGGACCGGGCCGTCCCGTTCGATCCGGGACCCGTCGCCCTCGGCCCGCATCTCGCGTCGCATCTGGCGGTCGAACAGTTCCAGCACCTTTTGATGATCCACGCGCTCACCCCAGCATCCGCACCCCGCCCGGGCAACGCATTTTCGCCGTGGGCCCAGAGCGCGCGGCGTGCTGACCGGCGGTGGGGCCACCCGTCTCGACGACGTCACCCGGCGGGCGCTCCGGGACGTCGTGTCGACGTTTCCGTTCGAGGCCGAGGAGCACACGGGTGGGGCCGCCGGCCACTGCTCGGGGTGGTGGTGGCCTTCGGTGACGGCGGCCGGATCGTCGAAATCTGGACCATCGCATCAGCCCGGCGGACGCGTTTCGGTCCGGGGCCGCCGCGGGCCTCGCGTGGCGCCGGCGGGACCGGGTGGATTCGGCGGGCGCTGTGGCCGTACCGAATCAGCGTCTTGGTCCGTGAATTTCGCGGTGTAACCGTTCCATCCGGACGTCGAGACGCGCGGCATCCTCCGCCGCCGCGGTCAGTTCGTCGCGCAGACGCGGCGGTACGACGTCCGGGTCGTGCTTGTAGTAGATCTTGTGTTCGAGGCTTGCCCAGAAGTCCATGGCGACCGTGCGCAGTTGCACCTCGACCGGCACGGCGACCACCCGGTCGGACATGAAGACCGGGATCTCGACGATCAGGTGCAGGCTGCGGTAGCCGTTGGCCTTCGGCTTGGCGATGTAGTCCTTGGTGACGACCAGGTTGACGTCGGGCTGGCGGGTCAACATGTTCGCGACCGTGTAGACGTCGGAGACGAAACTGCACACGATCCGGATGCCGGCGATGTCACGGATCCGGGAGCGCAGGTCGTCGAAGTGCAGCGGGCAGTTGAGGCGGCGCGCCTTCGCGGTGATGCTGGCCGGTGACTTGAGACGCGGGCTGACGTGCTCGATCGGGTTGCCGGAGCCGCGGTGGGTGAGTTCCTCGGCCAGGATCGTGATCTTCGTGTTGATCTCGGCCAGCCCGAACTTGTAGACCATGAGGAAATGGTTGAGGTCGGTCCACTGGTCGTGCCAGGCCTCGGGGTGGCCCCGGCGAGCCAGCTGGCCGGGCTGGTCGGTCGTCACGTCGCGCTTCTCCACGGATATCCGTCTATCGTCGGCGGCTGGCCGACTTCGCCTTGTACATGGCGGCGTCGGCCTCCCGCAGCAGCAGGTCGGGGTCGGACAACCCGTCACCGGAGACCGCCGACCCGATGCTCAGCCCCACCTCGACGACGTGCCCGTCGATCGAATACGGCTCGGTCACCGCGGCCTCGATCCCGGCGCGGACCGCACTGTCCCCGCCCGGCCCGGAGACGTCGTCGATCAGCACGACGAACTCGTCCCCGCCCAGCCGGGCTACCGTATCGGTGCGCCGCAAGAGCCCGGTCAGCCGCCTCGCCACCTGAATCAGCAGCTGGTCACCGGCCGCGTGCCCGAGACTGTCGTTCACCGCCTTGAACCCGTCGAGATCCATCAGCAGGATCGCGAACCGGTAGCCGGGCTCGCGCGCCGCCCGCAGACCCGCGTGGGCGAGCCGGTCCTCCAGGAGCAGCCGGTTCGGCAGGCCGGTCAGATGGTCGCGCATCGCCGCCGTACGCAGCCGTTCCTCGACCACCCGGTAATCGAGGGCCTTTGCCAGCAGCGAACCCGAGTGGTTCATCATCTCCCGGCCCGGTGGGGTCGTCGACTGGATTCGGCCGACCGCTGCCAGCATCCCCCAGTCCCGCAGGCGGCTGCGTACCGGCACCGTGAACACGATGTCCCCGCCCGGACCGTCGGCCCGATCGAACAGCTCGACCGGCGGAAATTCATCCACCGGGAGGACCTTCCCGTCCGCCGCCGGGCACCGGAAGGTCCCGACCGTCTCCAGCTTCTCCGGCTCGTCCGGATGCCACATTCCCAGGCAGCCGGCCCGCGCCGTCGTCCGGTCCAGCCAGTCCAGGTGCG
Source organism: Actinoplanes subglobosus (assembly GCF_042650585.1). NCBI lineage: Bacteria > Bacillati > Actinomycetota > Actinomycetes > Micromonosporales > Micromonosporaceae > Actinoplanes > Actinoplanes subglobosus. The sequence goes on along the minus strand of NZ_JBHSBL010000041.1, from coordinate 8,908 downwards.
CCGGGTCGCCACCCTGTTCGGCCAGCAGGGCGACACCGAGCTCGTACTGGACGTTCAGCGTGTCCTGCAAGTAGCGGACCTGCCGGAACAGCTCCCGGGTGTGCGCCTCCGACACCGGCAGGCCGTCCGAGGCGCAGCCGCACGACTGCCGCGGCTCGAACACCGTCGGCACCTGCCGCCGCTGCGGCGGCAGGGTCATCAGGTCGTAGACGGCCGCGCCGAGAGCATCGAGCGGCTGCCGCACACTCGACAGCGCCGGGCGCAGGTAGGCGGCGTCGGCGATGTCGTCGAAACCGACGACCGCCAGATCCCGCGGCAGTTCGTACCCGGCGGCGGTCAGCCGCTCGATCAGGCCGAGCGCGTTACGGTCCGTGCCCAGTACGATCGCGGTCACCGGCATACCCGCCCGGATCAGCGCGTCCGCCACCGACTCGCCGCCGGACTCGTGGTTGTCGCCCGAGTCGAACACCAGCGGATCCAGGCCCCGGCCGGCCAGCCCCTCGATGTACCCGGCGAGACGCTCACGCAGGTCGAAATGCACCATGTAGCCGGCAAAGGCGATCCGTTCATGACCGTGTTCGATCAGGTGGATGACGGCGTCGCGGACGCCGCTGCGGTTGTCGGCGGCCACCACCGACATGCCCTCGCCCGACGTCTCCGCGGCGACCAGCACCACCGGCAGCCCCGCTCGGCCGGCCGCCTCCGCATAGTCCGGGCCCACCGCACCCGGCAGTACCGCCAGCCCGGACAGATGCCGCCACGCCACTGGCAGGTGGAATTCCGGCAGGCCACTGCGATCTGCACTGTGCGAACCGGGGTCCAGCGTCTGCACGGCCATCACCCGATCCCCGCCGGCGACGGCCGCGGCGTTGATCCCCTCGATGATCGCCCCGTAGTAGTCCCCTCCGACGAACGGCGACAGGATCCCGAACGTGCGCCCACTCACACCGGTCATGATCTCGCAAATCGGCCGCGCTCATGCCCGGACCCGCTGTCCGAAATCGGTCGGTCCGCCATTTATTTGGTACGGACCGTCCCATGGGCTACGACGCGAGGCGGCCACGGGGGCGCGACCGCCGTCGTGGTCGGCGGCGTAGCCGTACCACATCGGGGGTCAGCGGAGGCCCAGCGCGGAAAGGGCGGACCGGATCGCGGCGCCGGTGGGGCGGAGGATCTCGTCGCGTAGCCAGCGGCCCGTGGGGGCCAGGAGGTGGCGCCACACCGCGCCGAAGGTGTAATGCCAGGTCACGGCGATCGCGATGCCGATCGGGCGGAGCAAGAAGCGGTAGATCTGGCGGAACAGCCAGGTCGTGCCCTGCCAGCCGAGACGCAGGAACCAGACGATCCCGCGCAGGAACCAGGCGATCGCGCGGCCGATCGGGGCCAGGACCCACGTCACGAACGGGCGCAGGACCCAGCGGTAGAAGAGGGCGGCGCCGGGGACCACGGCGTTCTCCCAGAGCCACATCAGGGGCACGCCGACCAGCATCACCGGGATGGCCAGCACCCAGCCGAGCACCGTGACCAGCGCCTTCCCCAGCCAGCGGGCCGGAGGGAGCAGCACCGTGCGCCACAACCAGGTGAACGGGACCACGATCAGCCAGTGGCCGAGCCACGTCGCGGGGATGACGACCGCGTGGTGCCACAGCCAGGCCAGCGGCACGATCAGACAGCGGTGCAGGAAGCGGCCGATCGCCTCGAAGGCCATGCCCAGCAGGCGGAACGGCAGCACCACGACGACCGCTATCGCCCGGATCGGCCACAGCAGCCAGGCGGGGGCGGAGTCGTCGGCTCTGGGCATCGGCCCACCGTAGCGGACAGTGTCGAGACCGGAGGTCCCTAAGATCATCGATCGTGACCAGCGTTGTCAGGATCGAGGAACATGCGGCCGCCGCGTGGCCGTCCACCCACGCCGAGCAGGGCGGAGGCTGGCTGCTGCGGCACACGCCGGGTGTCGGGAAACGCCGCAACAACTCGGCGCTGCCGATCGGGCCGGTCACGTCGGCCGGCGTCGCCGAGGCGTTCTACTCCGCACGCGACCTTCCGGTGATCGTGCAGGTCAGCCCGGCCGGGGAACACGCCGCGCTGGACACCGAACTGGCCGGGCGCGGCTATCGCCACGACGCGCCGACCCTGGTCCTGACCGCCCCGGTCGCCGCCGTGGCCGCCCCGGAACCGGATGTCACGATCGTTCCGGAGCTGACGCCGCAGTGGCGGGCGGCCTACGGCAACGATGCCGTCAGCGAGCATGTCCTCGCGAGGATCACCGCGGCCACCGGATACGCGTCGGTCCTGGTCGGCGGGCAGGTCGCCGCACTCGGGCTGTTCGTGGCGGGGGACGGGCTCAGCGGGGTGTTCTGCATGGCGACCGCACCGGAGCACCGCCGGAAGGGCCTCGCGGCGGCGATCCTCCGGGCCGGCGCGGTGTGGTCGGCGGAACAGGACGCCGAGATGCTTTACCTCCAGGTCGAGGAGGACAATGATGCGGCCCGGAGGCTGTACGGGAAGACCGGCTTCACCTTCTCGCACAGCTACCATTACCGGGTCCGATGACGGAGGAGTCGACATGATCGAGGCGGGGATGCTCGGTCGGCTTCGGCCGGGTGACCATGCGTGTGTCGTCGTCGACGATGACGACACACGGTTGCGCAGCCTCGCCACCTACATCGACGCGGGCCTCCGAGACGGCGACCGGATCCTCTATTTCGGACCCGGGCCGCAGCACCTCGCCGACGAACTGGGCGTGCACGACGCCGTCGACCGGGGCCAGCTCGTGATGGCGACGCCTGAGGACTCCTATCTCGCGTCCGGCCGGTTCGACCCGGAGGCCACGATGGCCGGGTGGCGCACCGAGGCCGCACAGGCCCGCGCCGACGGATTCCGTGGGCTGCGCGCGATCGGTGACATGTCGTGGGCGGTGGCCGGCCCGGTTCCCGGCGCCGACCGCCTGGCCTGGTATGAGGCGAACGTCAACCGGGTCTTCGCCGAGCGGCAGTCGATGGCGATCTGCCTCTACGACCGGCGGCTGTTCTCGCCGGCCGAACTCCAGCGGGTCACCTGGGCGCATCCGGCCGCCGTCGACCGTGGCACCGGCCCCGACGACGAGCCCGCCCTCCGGTTCGCCCGGACCGGCGACCCGCCCGGCATCCGCCTCCACGGCGAGGCCGACCTGTCGAACCGGCAGGCGCTGCGGGCCGTGCTCGAGCGCCTCACCGACGACGTCGCGGCCGACGAGATCACCGTGGACGTGTCGGACCTGCGGTTCGCCGATGCCGCCACCGTGCGGATCCTGCTGGAGGTCGCGGTCGCCGGCGCACCCCGACTCCACGTCGTCGGCTGCTCGCCCGGGCTGCGGCGGCTGCTCGTGTTCAACGGTGCCCAGGCGGTCTGCGACCGGTGAGCTTCGACCATCCGGGGCTGCTCTACCAGGGCGCCGACGACTATCTGCGGGCCACGACCGGGTTCGTCCACGGCGCGGTCGCGGCCGGCGACGCGGTGCTCGTCGCTGTGCCCGGGACCAACCTGTCGACCCTGCGGGAGGCGCTGTCCGGCCTCGACGGGGCGGTGTCCTACGCGGACATGGCCGACGCCGGGCGCAACCCGGGCCGGATCATCCCCGGACTGCTGCTCGCGTTCGCCGACGCCCATCCGGGGCGGCGGGTCTCGATCGTGGGCGAGCCGGACTGGCCCGGGCGGTCCGCTGTCGAACGACCCGCCTGCGTGCAGCACGAGGCACTGGTCAACGTGGTGTTCGCGGGGCGGGACGTGACGTTGCTCTGCCCGTACGACACCGGCGCCCTCGACGCCTCCGACGCCTGGCTCACCCATCCCGTGGTGATCGTCGACGGGCAGCGGCGGGCGAACCCGGCCTACGGCGATCCGGTCGCCGTCGCCGAACGGTTCAACCGGCGGCTGTCGGCCGCGCCCGACGATGCGGACCGGGTGGCCTATGCGGTGCCCGGCGATCTCAGCCGGGTCCGGCGGTTCGCCACGGCGCGGGCGGTCGCGGGCGGGCTCGCGGCGGACCGGACCGAGGACCTGGTCACGGCGGTCAACGAGCTCGCCGAGAACACGATGGTCCACACCTCCGGCGGTGGGAGCCTCACCTCCTGGGTGGAGGACGGGCGGCTGGTGTGCGAGATCAGCGATCGCGGGTTCATCGCCGAGCCGCTGGCCGGACGGATCCCGGCGGACCCGCGGGTGCCCGGTGGGCGAGGGCTGCTGCTCGCCCACCATCTGTGCGATCTGGTGCGGGTCCACACACGGCCCGGGGCGACGACGATCCGTCTCTACATGGGTCTCTGATGCCGTTTCTGCTGGTGGACCTGGACAACACGCTCATCGACCGGGACGCGGCGTTCCGCGCGGCTCGTCGACGGCTCACCGCCCTGAACCTCCTGTCATAGCCAGATCGTCGCCAGCCATGCGGTGACAGCACTCGCCACCAGCAGCCCGATGTTGAGCCCGATCACCTTCACCTCACCGCGCGTCACGTGCACGACGATCCCGCCGACCTGCACGACCGTCAGCCCGATCGCCGCGGCCGGCGCCAGCCCCGGCGCGATCCCGGTCAGCGGCGGCAGAATCAGCCCGGCCGCCCCGGCCAGTTCCAGCCCGCCGATCACCCGGACCAGCCCCATCGGCGTCCTATCGACCCAGCCCATCATCGGCAGCAGCCGCTCCCGGCTCTGGGTGACCTTCTTCCCACCGGCGTACCCGTAGAAGACCGCGAGCAGGACAGCGAGCACCCCATAGGCGACATGCATGAGAAAGGCCCTTCGACAAGGAGGGTTACCAGAGGTAAGTGACCACATGATGCGGTACTTTCGGGACCCTTACAAAAGGCACAGACATGTGCCTGACGCACAGGGAGCTGTCACCGGTGGACTACGAACACACCTGCATGATCCGCGGCGACGGCGGCCGGGCACTCCGCGCCATCCTCGACCAGATCTGCAACAAGTGGACGCTGCTGATCGTCGCCACCCTCGACCAGGGCACACTCCGCTTCACCGAACTGCACCACCAGGTCCCCGGCATCTCCCAGCGCATGCTGACGCTCACGCTGCGCAACCTTGAACGCGACGGCCTCATCACCCGGACCGTCCACGCCGAGGTGCCACCGCGCGTCGAGTACGCCCTCACCCCGACCGGCAAAAGCCTCATCGCACCCGCTCTCGCCCTGGCGGGCTGGGCGATCACCCACGCACCAGGCATCGAGGCAAGCCGGGAAGCTTACGCAATCCGTCACTGACGGTCATTACCTTGGGGGTACGGCCACAACTCCCACAACCGCACGCCACGCCGCTCTCCGCCTTCGGCGGCTGCCGCTCTCCGGCCCCCGCACCCGAGATGCCGTTCCTTCCTGCCCGACGCTGTCGCCCTCCGGTGTGCCGCTGCTCAGGGGGCGTACAGGCAGAAGGGGTGACCGGCCGGATCCAGCAGCACCCGCACGTTCTCCTGCGGCTGGTGAGCGGGCAACTCCGCGCCCAGATCCACGGCACGGGCGACAGCGGCCGCCAGGTCGGTGACCTCGAAATCCAGGTGGAGCATCATCTGCTGCCGGCCGCCCTCCGCCGGCCAGGCCGGGCGCACATAGTCCGGATTGTGCTGAACGGCGAGGTAGGCCACCCCGTCCCCGGCGTCGAGCACGATGTTGCCGGGTTCGCGCCGCCAGATCGACCAGCCCCGCAACTCGACATAGAACCGGGCCAGCACCTCCACGTCCGGCGCGTCGATCACCACGCCCCACCAGTCGGAACGCGCCCACCGATCGGTCTCCGGCATCGGGTTCACCGCGACCGGTCGGCGAGGATCTGCTCGCGAAGGATCTCGGCGTGCCCGCAGTGCTGGGCGATCTCACGCAGAAAATGCAGGTAGATCCATCGCAGGGGCACCGGCCCGCGCCGGTTGCCGGTCACGACATCGTCCAGTCCGAGCGGCGCCACAGCGGCCCGCGACGCTGCACAGGCCTCCCGATAGGCGGACCGGACACTGTCGATGGTGTCCGACCCGTCGAGAACGAACGACTCATCCGCGGTGTCGGGAATCCCGATCTCGCTGCGCGGCCGCCCAGTGATCGCCTCGTCGAACCACACCTGCTCCACGAACGTGACGTGCTTGACCAGCCCGAGCAGCGTGGTCCGGGACGGCACGAGCCGCCGCCGGGCCTGCTCCTCGGTCAGCCCGTCCAGGCATTCGTGGAGCGCAGCCCGATGATCGTCAAGAAACGACTCCCACTGAACCCGAAGCGGCTGATCGATCACATCGTCTACAGACACCGCCACAGCCTGCCACGCGAACCCGCTCCGGCACCGCAACCCCTCCGATCGATCTTCGGAGCCAGGCCGCTTCACCGTCGACGGCCCCTCCTCACCGGGCGCACCGCAAAGCGAGTGGGGCCGGCGAATGACCGGCCGGACGCGGCGCGGCCCTCAGGGTGGGACAGGTATGCCGGCGGCCCGGCCCTCAGGGGAGAAACATGCCGGCGGCCCGGCCCTCAGGGGACAAGCATGCCGGCGGCGCGGCTCTCAAGGTGGGACAGGCATGTCGGCGGCCCAGGTGAGCAGCCGGTTCAGCTGGGGGTCGGCGTCGGCGGTAGTCGTCTCGGCGGGGCCGTTCACCACCTCGCCACCGGTACCGTCGATGGTGATCAGGGTGCCCTCGGGGAGTGGGCCGACCGGCGTGTGGACACAACCGGAGGCCGGATCGGCGGTGAGGGTGGCCGCGCCGACCACCGCCGGTTTGCCCATCGAACGGGCCACGACGGCGGCATGGCTGGTCGGGCCGCCGACCGTCGTGACGATCCCGGCCGCGGCGGCCAGACCGTGCATGTCGAGCGGTGAAGTCTGCGGCCGGACCAGAACGACCGGTCCGGCGGCGGCCATCCGGGCGGCCCGGTCGGCGGTGAGCGCCACCCGGCCGGTCGCCACACCGGGGCTCGCTCCGACACCCCGGGCGAGGATGTCCGATCCGGGCCTGATCCGCGGGGTACGCGCCGCCCGCAACTGCCGCGACGTCACCCGCCGCACGGCCGTCGCCCGATCGATGATCCCCTCGTCGGCCAGATCGACCGCGACCCGCACCGCCGCCCGCCCAGCCAGTCCACCCGGCCGCACCTGAAGGAACCACAGCCGCCCGGACTCGAACGTGAACTCGACATGACACACATCCCGGAAATGTCGTTCGGCCCGGTCGAGCCCGTCGAGCAGTGCGGCCCACACGGACGGTTCGCGACCGGCGAGTTCACCGAGTGGCCGGGTGGCCGTGCGGCCGGAGACGACGTCATCGCCCTGATGACCGAAGAGCACATCACCGTAGGGGACCCTGACGCCGGTGCTGGGATCCCGGCTGAACGCGACCCCGCTGCCACTGCGCCCGTCACGATCACCGAACACCATCGCCTGCACGACGACGGCGGTCCCCAGATCATGGGGGATGTCGTGCAACTCCCGGTAGGTCGTGGCCCGGGGCGTGTGCCACGACGCGAACACCGCCTCGACGGACTGCCTCAGCCGCCGGCCGGCCTCGGCGGGGGTCGGCCCGCCCACGTTGAGAAAGGTGGCCATCATGCCCGGCATCGACACGGCCGCCCCGGACCGCACCGACACCAGCAATGGTCGTTCCACCCCGCCGAACACCAGCCCGGTCGCGGCCTCCAACTCGCCCATCGCGTCACCGAGCGACTCGCCGAGCCCATCCGGCCACCGCCCGTCCCGCAGGAACTCACGGCAGGCCATCGTGGACACGACGAACCCGGGCGGCACAGACAGGCCGAGCCCCATCAAGGTGACCAGCCCGGCCCCTTTCCCACCGATCACCAGCGCGGGTGCGGAGATCCCACCGGGCACGGCCGGGGAGAGGGTCTCACCGCGTGCGCCCGGGGAGAGGGTCTCGCCGCGTGCGCCCGGGGACAGGGTCTCACCGCGTGCGCCCGGGGAGAGGGTCTCACCGGGCACGGCCGGGGAGAGAGTCTCACCGGCTGCGGCCGGGGAGAGGCCGTGGATGTATCTCATCGTGGGATCCCCAGTGTGACCAGCAGATCCTCGTGCAGTTGGAACCAGACGCTGTGATACGAGGTGGTGGTGTCGGCCAGATGCTCCAGCTTGCCCGCCCGAGCCAGATCGAGCGCCGCCGTCAGCCTGCCCCGATATCCGCCGAAGCGGGGAAGCGCCGTGCCGAGCGCCTCGCACACGGCTGCCGCCCGCCGGTCGAGGTCGACGAAACGGGCCAGCACCCGGGCGTCGTAGGCGGGATCGGTGTGATCGTTGACCTCGGCCACGCCGTCCCACGGCCGCATGTGCCACGCCGTGCACAGGTCGAGCAGCTCCGGGTTGAGGACCAGGAACTCCTCGAACGCCCCGGCCACCGCGGGTCGCGCTCCGGCGGCGTCCAGCTCGGCGGCGACCAGCCGGGCATCCTCGGCCTTGCCGGCCTCGGTCAGACCCCAACCGCCGAACGCCCCGGAGGTACGGGTGACAAGCCCCTCAACCGCAAGGTCGATGAGCCGTGACTCGGTCTCGGACGGTGTCAGCCCGCCGGCGGCCGCCACCCGGTCCAGGTCGGTGAAGCCGAGACACCGCAGTGTGTGCAGCACTGGAAGATCAGTCACGACGACTCCGTCTCATCGGTGGGCAGCGCGATCGCAACGGCATGCCCGGCACCCCGCCCCCAGGCCCGCGCAACGATCCGCCCGCCCCGGATCCGGACCGCGACCTCGGTGTCGTCCCCGATCGGAAACCCAGGACGAGCGGCCGGCGGTCCGCCCGGCGGTGGGATCGCGGTGGGGGCGGCTGTGGTGGAGGGGGAGGTGGGGGCGGTGGCGGAGGGCGGTCCGCCTGGCGGTGGGATCGCGGTGGGGGCGGCTGTGGTGGAGGGGGAGGTGGGGGCGGTGGCGGAGGGCGGTCCG
>NZ_JBHSBL010000040.1:177-41188 GCF_042650585.1 Actinoplanes subglobosus | reverse complement strand
CGGTCCGGACGGGCCGCCGGCGTCGCGCGGTAGTCCGGGAGGGGTGGTGTGGTTGTGGGGTGGGTGGCCGTACCGCTGCGGCTATTTCGCGCAAGCGCTCCGGGGCAGCTTGCCGACCGCGATGGGTGACCGGCCGGGGGCCTTCGCCTTGCCGGCGATGACGGCCGCGAGCGCGGTGAGTGACAGCTTGCTGGACGAGTATGTGGCGACGAGTGTCGGTGTAGTCGCCTGGGCGAGGAGGCCGGGCGAGTCCATCATGACGGTGATCGCCGCGCTGTCGTCGAGGTCGACCCGCTGGTCGCCGTAGCCGACGAGACGGATGACCGCACCGCCCGACGTCTGGACCTGCACCCCGGCCTCCTGGAGCGCCTTGACCAGGTTGACCCGGGCCACCTCGCGATTGGCGGGGGCGAAGACCGACACCGGGCCGTCGGCGAGGGCTCCGGTGCAGCGGCCACGGAGGACCGTCACGGCGGCGGCGTCCAGGGCGGTCACTGCCTGTTGATGGGCGGGTGAGCCGATCACGGAGAGTTCCGGCTGTGGGGTCTGCGCGGTGCGGAACTTGAGGGTGAGGATGCGGGTGACGGCTTCGGTGAGGCGTTCCCGTTTGAGGCTGCCGTCCTTCAGGCCGGCGAGGATGCCGTCGCGGGCGGCACCGATGTCCGGCGGCATGAGCAGCATGTCGTTGCCGGCGTTGAGGGCGCGGACCGCCGCCTCTCCGGCCGGCCACTTCTTGGCGGGGGCCATGTTCATCGCGTCGGTGACGGCGACGCCGGTGAACTTGAGCTGGCCGCGCAGCACGTCCGTCATGATCTTGTGAGAGAAGGTGGCGGCCACCCCCTTGTCGACGGACTGCAGGTTGAGGTGGCCGGACATGACCACGCCGGCTCCCGCGTCGACGCCGGAGCGGAACGGCGGCAGGTCCTGCTGCTCCCAGCGCTTGCGGTCCTGACCGATGACGGGCAGTTCGTCGTGGCTGTCGGCGGTGGTGTGGCCGTGGCCGGGGAAGTGTTTGAGGGAGGCGGCGACGCCCGCCGACTGGAGGCCCCGGACGGCCGCGGCGACCTGCTCGGCGTTGGCTTTCGGGTCGCTGCCGAAGGAGCGGGAGCCGATCACGCCGCCGCCGTTGGTGTTGAGGGTGTCGGCGACGGGCGCGAAGTCGACGGTGACGCCCATCGCGGCGATCTCCTGGCCGGCCGCGCGCCAGGCCGCCTCGGTGAGGTCGGGGCGGGCGGCGGCGCCGAACGCCATCGCGGACGGGAGGATCGTCACGCCCTCGGTGACCCGGGTCACCGTGCCGTACTCCTGGTCCATCCCGATCATCAGGGGCGCGGAGGCCGGCAGTTTCAGCGCGGCGTCCCGGAGGCCGGCGGTGAGTTCGCGGACCTGTTCCGGGTTCTCCACGTTGGTCGTGGGGTTGGTCTTGCTGGTCGGGTCGTCGACGGTGAAGCCGACCAGGATCATGCCGCCGAGGCGGTATTTCGCGATCATCTCGGCGGGCGTGTTCACCCCGGCCAGGCCCTGGTTGGCGCGGGCGTTGTCCTCGTCGACCTCGGTGGCCGAACTGCCGTAGGCATACGGCATCAGCACCTGGCCGGCCAGATCCTCGTCGCTGAGGCGGGCCACGATCTCGGCGGCCCGCGCGGCGGGGTCGGCGGGTGGCGCGGCCGACGCGCTCTCCGGCACCGGCGAGGACGGGCCGGGCGCGGCGGTGGCCGGCGGGGCTGCCGCCGGTTCCGGCTCGTCGCCGCACGCCCCCAGAGCCAGCAGCAGGGGTACGACCAGAGCACGCGCCAGATTTCTCACGATCGCCATCGAACCAGTTCACGGCAAACGTCGCCAGTTCGCCCCGCCACCGCGCCTTGGGCACGCTTCAGGGGGATTTGCCCCGTCAGCCGAAGGTGTGTGTCAGCCGACCCGGGTGAGCAGCGTCACCGGGGCGCCGTCACCGGCATAGCGATAGGGCTCGAGCTCCACGTCCCAGGCGGTGCCGAGCGCCTTCTCCAGCGCATGCGACAGCGCCTCGGGCGCGCGGGCCGAGGTCATGATGGCGCGCAGCCGGTCCTCGCCGATCTGGATGTCGCCCGAAGCGCCCATGACCCCGTGGAACAGCCCTCGACCGGGAACGTGCATGAACCGTTCCCCGTCGACACCCGGACTGGGTTCCTCGGTTACCTCGAATCGGATCATGGGCCACTGTCGCAGGGCAGCAGCCAGCTCGGCGCCAGTCCCGGCACGGCCGGTCCAGCTGCACTCGGCTCGGCGCACGCTGGGATCGACCGGTTGCACGGTCCATTGCAGGTTGACCGGCGCTGTCAGGACGCGCGCGATCGCCCACTCGACATGCTGGCACACGGCGAGTGGGGTCGAGTGGACGTATACGACGCCACACGTTGGCACGGTGACCTCCCGGAGACCGAGGTGCGTCTTCCCCTACGACCTCGACCGCGGTTGATCGTGTCCCATGATGCCGGTTGGTACGGATGGTGCGCCAGAGAATCCGCAACATCGACTATGGGAGCTGCCGTAGTGGCATACCCTGCCCAACGGCCTTACCTGCTCCGACGGTATGGTCGAGGGGACGTCGTGTAGAGTTGCCACGGCCTTTTTTCTTTCTGCCCCAAGCTTTCCTTCAAGGAGTTCCGCCGTGGCGAGCAACACTTCAAAGACCGCCCGCGCATCAGTCCGCGCCGGCCAGGGCAGCGGTGGCGCCCTCAGCGTGCTCGGGGAGTACAAGTACCTGATCCCGCTCGCCGACGGCCGCTTCGCCTACGTGCGCAACCTGACCAACGGCAAGACCGCGCACCTCAAGACCGACTCCGAGGCCTTCGTCGAGGAGATCCGGGTGCTGACCGGCGCCGGCCACGGTGCCAAGATCCGCGCCGAGCTGGTCACCCTGCACGAGAAGAACCCGGAGCACGGCTGGGCCGCCACCGAGAAGCGTCTCGTCGACGCCGGCGTGTTCGAGGGCTGAGTCGCCGCACGACAACGGAAAGCGCCTCCCGGTTTCGGCCGGGAGGCGCTTTTTTGCATGATCAGTGGATCACGGCAGGAACTCGACCCACCCGCTGTCCAGGTCGTAGACGGCACCGGCGACCTTGATCCGGCCCTCCGCGATCTCGTGGGCCAGCTCCGGCACGTCCCGCAGCCGGTCGACCGTCCGGCTCACGTGCTCGCGGACCGCCTTCTCGTCGGTGTCCTCGTCGTCGAGGCCCACCGCCTGCACCGCCGGTGCCAGCTCGTCGACCAGGTAGCCGACGTAGCCCACGTCAGCGCCGGGCCGGGCACCGGCCCGCAGCGCCTCGACGGTGGCGTGGACCGCCCCGCAGCGCTTGTGGCCGACCACGAGCACGAGCGAGACCCCCAGCTCGGCCACCGCGAAGTTGATCGAACCGATCAGCGAGCGGTCCAGCACGTGCGCGCCGGAGCGGGCGACGCAGATCGAGCCGAAGGTCTGGTCGAAGATCGCCTCGAGCGGAACCCGGGAGTCGATGCAGCCGAGCACCAGCGAGTGCGGCTTCTGCCCGTTCGCGGTGGCGGCTGCCTGCGCGACGTCGTGGCCGTACCGCGGGCGGCCGTAGACGAAACGCTTGTTACCGGCGATGAGTTCGCTCATGGCAGCGGAGGGCGTACTGACCTGGGCGTCACGAGTTGCCGTCATGTTAGGGATTTTCGCTGCCCCGGCCCTGGGGAGAAGTGTTTGCGAGGTAACTCACTGTCTCGACAGGGCTGTGGGCCCATGTCAAAAGTCCCACCGAAACATGCTGGTAATACTTCAGATCACGAGTGATGCTTATTACCCGCGGGTACTGCGGGGACCGTGGCCATCACGGAGGTACCCATGCTCACTCTCGCCGACGGCGTCCGACTGTACGTCTCCGTCACCGGTCCGGTGGACGCACCGGTCACCGTGGTGCTCTCGCACGGCTGGTGCCAGGACCGCCGCACCTGGCGGCGGCAGATCGCCGCGCTCGGCGAGATGGGACACAAGGCGCCGCGGGTGATCGCCTTCGACACCCGCGGTCACGGCCGGTCCGGCACCACCCATCTGCGGTCGGCCACCCTGGCCCAGCTCGGCGACGACATGGCCGAGGTGATCCGCCACTACGCGCCATCGGGCCCGGTCGTACTGGCCGGGCACTCGATGGGCGGCATGACGATCATGGAGTATGCGCACCGCCATCCGGACGAGTTCGCCGACCGGGTGAAGGGCCTGCTGCTGGTCTCGACGACGGCCGAGGGCCACACCCACACCCGGTACGGCCTGCCCGACCAGCTGACCGCGCTGCTGCGGGCCGGCGAGACCCTGGGCGCCGGCCTGCTCGCCCGTTCCGGGGCCTGGCGCCCGCACCGGGTGGTGCTGCCCGCCCTGCGCCCGGCGCTGCGGTGGCTGCTCTTCGGCGACGAGTGCGGCGACGAGGCGATGACACTGACCATGGGAGGGCTGGGCCGGGCGCCGCTGCGGTCGATCGGCGGGTTCCGCGAGTCGATCGGCACCCAGCTGCGCCTGGAGACGCTGGCCGGGCTGGGCGACCTGCCGGCGGCCGTGCTGGTCGGCTCCCGGGACCGGCTGACCCCGCCGGCCTGTGCCGAGTCGATCGCCGCGGCCCTGCCCGGTGCCGAGCTGACCGTGGTGCCGGGTGCGGGTCACATGCTGCCGCTGGAGCGGCCGGAGGAGGTGTCCGCGGCTCTGATCACGCTGGTGCGCCGGGCGGCCCGGCGGGCGAGGAAGGGCCGGCGGCCGATCAAGCCCACCATCGGACAGGCCCACTGCCGTAAGGCGGCGTGAGTCGTTTTCCGGGGAAATGCACACCTCGCAGTGATTCGGCGACGATCCTGGGAAGTTCGAACTTCTGCGTGACCGCCGGGCTCGTTCGACGCGGGCGCACGGGCAGGAGTAAGTTCGATTGCCCCCTTCGCGCGAGCGCCTCCGCGCGTGTGGTGGTGCGCCACGAGAGGGAGAACAGCGGACTTGAGCGACACCACCGTCCTGGAGCAGGAGATCGCGGTCGAGCAGGAGCACGTGGACCGGGTCTACGCCCGTCTCACGGAGCTGCGGCGGGACGCTTCCCGGGCCGAGAAGGAGGGCTATCAGCTCGCCGGAGTCGGCACGTTCGGCGCCCTGGTGGAGCGGGACGCGATGGTCTTCCATCAGGCCCGCCGCCGGCACGCGCTGGACGCCGAGCACGAGGGCCTGGTCTTCGGCCGCCTCGATCTGAAGACCGGGGCCACCCACTACGTCGGCCGGATGGGCATCCGCGACGACAACGCGAAACCGCTGGTCGTCGACTGGCGCGCACCGGCCGCGGCGGCGTTCTACCGGGCCACCCCGGCCGACCCGCTCGGCGTGGTGCGGCGCCGGATGATCCAGTCGAGCCGGGAGAGGGTCACCGGCATCGAGGACGACCTGCTCGACCCGGATTCGGCACCCGAGGGCATGCGGGTGGTCGGCGACGGCGCCCTGCTGGCCAGCCTGGCCAAGGCGACCGGCCGCGGGATGCGCGACATCGTCGCCACCATCCAGCGCGAGCAGGACGACGCGATCCGCTCCCCCGCCTCCGGCGTGACGATCGTCACCGGCGGCCCGGGCACCGGCAAGACCGCCGTCGCTCTGCACCGGGCGGCCTATCTGCTCTACTCCGACCGCAGCCGGTTCGCCGGCGGCGGCATCCTGGTCGTCGGCCCGTCCGGCGTCTTCGTGGAGTACATCGCGACCGTCCTGCCGTCGCTGGGCGAGGAGACCGCCACGCTGCGGTCGCTGGGCACGCTGGTGCCGGGCTGGAACGCCACCCGGGTCGACCCGGGCGACGTGGCGTCGATCAAGGGCTCGCTGCGGATGCGGCGGGTGCTGGAGCGGGCCTCGCACGACGCGGTGCCGGGCGGCCCGACCGAGTTGAAGCTGCTCTACCGCGGCACGCTGCTGCGGCTGGGCGCCAACGAGCTGGACCGGATCCGCCGCGCGGCGCTGCCCAACGGCGCACGCCGCAACGAGGTGCGCGGACGCGGCTTCGACCGGCTCTTCGACGCCCTGTGGGCGCAGGCCCGGGACGCGAAGGTACGGCTGCCGGAGAAGCGCGAGTTCGAGTCGGAGCTGGCCGACCGCAACGACTTCCGGGAGTTCCTGAAGGAGTGGTGGCCGCGGTTCACGCCGATGCGGGTGCTGCGCTGGCTGGCCGACCCGAGACGGCTCCGGGCGTACGCGAACGGCGTGCTCTCCCGCGACGAGATCGCCACCCTCCAGGGCTCGTTCGACGCGCTGGCCGAGCACGGGCCGACGATCGCCGACGTGGCGCTGCTGGACGAGCTGGACGAGCTGATGGGCCGCCCCCGGCAGGCGCAGCGGAAGACGACGAACCCGTTCCACGTGCGCGACGGGATCCAGGAGGTCAGCACCTACGCCGACCGGCAGGCCGCGGCCCGTGCCCAGCAGGTGCAGCGCGAGGAGGACTACCGGGAGTACGCGCACGTCGTCGTCGACGAGTCGCAGGACGTGTCGCCGATGCAGTGGCGGATGATCGGGCGGCGTGGCTCCTACGCGTCGTGGACGATCGTCGGCGACCCGGCGCAGACCGCATGGTCGGGTGACCCGGCGGAGCTCGACCGGTCCCGTGACCGGGCGCTGGGCAGCCGCAAGCGCAACAGTTACGCGCTCACCACGAACTATCGGAACTCGTCGGAGATCTTCGAGGTGGCGGCTCGGGTCATCCGTACCATCATGCCCGATCTGCCGTTGCCCTCAGCGGTGCGCAGCACCGGCGTCGCGCCGGCCGACGTCGTCTCCACCGCCGGCGCCCTGCCGGAAACGGTCCGTGAGCTGGCCGAGAAGCAGCTCGCCGAGGTGGATGGCACGATCGGCCTGATCATGCCGGTGCCCCGCCGGGACGAGGTGGCCGGCTGGGTGGCCGGGCTGCCGGAGCGGGTGCAGGTGGTGACCGCGCTGGAGGCCAAGGGTATGGAGTACGACTCGGTGGTCCTGGTCGAGCCGTCGCAGATCGCGACCGACCCGGCCGGGGTCCGCACCCTGTACGTGGCGTTGTCGCGGGCGACGCAGCGCCTGACCACGGTGGGCACGAACCCCGGCTGGCTGCCGAACGACTAGGGGATCGGCACGGAGACCGCGTTGTAGGTGGTCTCCGGGGTCGGCGGTGTGGTGAAGCGGGCGTTCGGCAGGTAGAAGCGCCCGCGGAACTCGGCGATGGTGGTCGGCACGTCGAAGGACGCGTCGGTGGTCGTGCCGGTGAGGGAACCGGCCGTCCCGGACCGGTTCAGCCTGATCTCGGCGATCTGGTTGAGCCGGTTCTGCACCACGTAGAGGTCGCGGCCACGCAGCCACAGCCCGTCGCCGTTGGTCACGAGCGTGTCGCCGACGTCGATCCGCGAGGTGACACCGGCCGTCGTGACCCGGAAGAGGAATCCGGTGTTCGACTGGACGATGATCAGCGCCCGGCCGTCCGGTGTGGTGCTGATGCCGTTGGCGTTGTTGCCGGTCTGCAGCTGGATGTCGCCGGTGAGCGGCACCGCGACGGCCGCCCCGGGCAGCTTGCCGTGCCGGCCGAAGGGCAGCTTGAACAGGGTGAGGCTGCGCGAGTCGGTGAACCAGGCGGCGTCCTCGGTGACGACGACGTCGTTGATGAACGGGCCGTCCGCCGGCGGCCGCAGCTGATAGGACTTCAGGACCGTGCCGGTGCGCAGGTCGATCACCCGGGCGTCGCCGCCCGCGCCGCCGGCCACGAAGAGCCGGCCGTCGTCGATCTTGAGGCCCAGCGAGGCGGTCCCCGGGCCCTGGCTGAACGTGGCGCCGGTTCCGGTGCGCAGGTCGGCGCGATAGATGTCGCCGTCGACGCGGGAGCCGAAGTAGGCGTACGGCTTGTCGCCGATCGCGATGCCCTCGGGCTGGAAGCCGTCGGGCAGGGTGATGGCGGTGGGCGGTGGAGCGGGTGACGCGGCCGCGGCGGGCACGGCGGAGACGGTCACCGCCACGGCGGTGAGGCAGAGAACGTTCGCAAGGGTACGGCGAAGCACGAAACTTCCTTTCCTATGCAGAACGGGGCATCAAGATTCTCATCGCCCGGAAAGGCGGACACAACCGATTGCGCGATCTGCACGTCCGGGCGCTCGGCCTCGGCATCGGCGCGCCTTAAGCTGGATCGCACCACCCCTCAGGCCGAGCCGGCGATCGGTTGGTGATGGATAGCGGTGTTCGAGCTTTAAACGGCATCTGTACTTTTTGCGAACCGCCACGCCGGATGCGCAAAAAGATAACAATGCGAGACATGAGTGACGGGCGTGTCATGGTCTTCGCGCCGGCCCCACAGCTGACGGTGACCATCGAACAACACCACGACGAGCCGGAACTGCACGTTCACCCCGGCGGCCAAGGCATCTGGCAGACCCGGATGATCACGGTGCTCGGGGCGCAGGTGACGCTCTGCACCGCGGCAGGCGGCGAGGTGGGGCGCGTGCTGGCCCCACTGCTCGGCGAGCTGCCGGGCGTGACCCTGCGGCTGGTCCGGCGTGAGCACGGCAGTGGATGGTACGTGCACGATCGCCGCGGCGGCAGCCGGCAGGAGATCGCTGAACGGCCCGGCAGCCCGCTCTCCCGCCATGAGCTCGACGAGCTCTACAACCTGACCCTCGCCGAGGGGCTGCGGGCCGGCATCGCGATCCTCAGCGGCCCCGCACACCCCTCGGTGATCAAACCGGAGGTGTACGGCCGGCTCGCGGCCGATCTGCGCTCCAACGGCTGTCAGGTCATCGCCGACCTGTGCAGCCGCCACCTGGCCGCGGTCCTGGAAGCCGGGATCTCGGTGCTGAAGATCAGCCACGAGGAGCTGATCGCCGACGGTATGGCCCCGGACGGCAGCACCGGAGCCCTGACCAAGGCACTGGTCCAGTTGCACGAGGCGGGCGCCGAGACGGTGCTGGTCTCCCGGGCCGACATGGGCGCTCTGGCGCTCTTCAACGAGGAGATCTACACGGTCGCGCTGCCCCGGCTCACCCCGGCCGAGCACCGTGGCGCCGGCGACTCGATGACCGCCGGGGTCGCGGCCACCCTCGCCAACGGCGGCCCGATGGACGAGGCGGTCCGGACCGGCGCGGCGGCGGGTGCCCTCAACGTCACCCGCCACGGGCTGGGCACCGGGCACGTCGATGCGGTCCGGGTCCTCACCGAGAGGGTCCGGCTGACCCCGATCGAGAAGGCATAGGCATCATGACCCCCACCGCGGGCAATCACCAGCGAATGCGAATCCTGATCACCAACGACGACGGCATCGAGTCCCCGGGCATCCGCACCCTGGCCCGTGTCGCCGCGCACGCGGGATACGAGGTGGTGGTGGCGGCGCCGCTGAGCGAGTCGAGTGGTGCCAGCGCCTCGATGACCGCCGTCGTCCAGGACGGCAAGATCGTCTCCGAGGCACGGGAGCTGGCGGGCTGCCGGAACATCCCGGCCTTCGGAGTGGCCGCGTCGCCCGCCTACATCGTCCTGCTGGCGCTGCGGGACGCCTTCGGACCGGCCCCGGACATCGTGCTCTCCGGCATCAACCGGGGCGCCAACGCCGGGGCGGCGGTGGTGCACTCCGGGACCGTCGGCGCCTGCCTCACCGCGGCGCACGCCGGCCTGCACGGGCTGGCCGTCTCGCTGGACGTGCTCACCCCCGCGGCGGCCAGTGCGTCCAGCGGCGGGGCCGCCATCGCCGCCCTCGACAAGATCGACGACGAGCAGCACCACTGGATCAGCGGCGCCGAGATGGCGATCAAGCTGCTGCCGTCGCTGCTGCACACGCCACCGGGGACCGTCTTCAACCTCAACGTCCCCGACCTGCACGTCGACGGCATCCGCGGGCTGCGGCAGGCGTCGCTGGCCCGTTTCGGCCAGGTGCAGATGAGTATCGCCGAGGCGGGTGACGGTTACGTCCGGACGGCGGTGCAGGCCGCCGAGGAGAACCTGGACGCCGGCACCGACCTGGCCGCTCTCGCCGAGAACTTCGCCGTCGTCACGCCGATCCGGGCGCCTCATGAGGACCAGAGCATCCGGATCAACGTCGAGGGCGTCCTGGTGCAGAGCCCGGCTTACTGAGACGGGGTCAGGCGGTGACCGTCTCCTCGTCGAAGGGCTGTGGGTTGCCGAAGAGACCGAGCAGGCCGGTCACCCAGAGCTGCCGGTGCGCGAAACGGCTGGGCCGCGTCACGACCAGCTTGACATCGCTGACGCCGGCCAGCTGGAACGCGGCGACCAGAGCACTGATGCCCACCGAGTCGATGAAGGTCACGTGCCGCATGTTGAGCTCGATCCGGACGGGCGATCCGGCGGACAGCTGCGCCGCCACGGCCTCACGGATCTCGTACGCGTTCTCGACATCGATCTCGCCTCGCGGGGACACCTCCACCGCGCCGTCAGCCAGCGTCGACGTCGTTATCGACAGCGTCACGTCTTCCCTCCACCCACCCGGCAGATCCGGGTGCTTTTCCTTCTATACGCGGGCGGCCGCAGCGCTGCCCCTGGTCAGGGCGGCGAGGGTTACCCCCGAGAGGTTCGGTGAAACTGACCGAAAGGTTAGGCCCCGAACCTGTTAGTCACCTGAGTGGTCCGTGTGAACCTGGTCAACAATACTGCGGGCCGTCAAATCGTTTTCGAACCGTGATGGCGTCCACACCGGACGTTTGCGGGCACCATGGGCGGGAAACATCCGGAAGACAGTGCGCTGGAGGTGACGGACGATGTTCGCGAAGAAGAACCGGGCCGAACGGACGGCCGAGGAGGCCTGGGAGCACCTCTCCAGCGCCCTGAGCACGGCTGGTGACAGCGCCGGCCGGGCCGGGCGCCGGAGCCGGCGGCTCGCCTCGCAGGCCGGCGACCGCGTGACATCGGTCACCGACGAGGCGATGACGCGGGCCGCGGCGGCCGCCGACGCGCTGGCCGGGCGCCGTCCGCGCCGCCCGTGGGCGCTGATCGCCGCCGTCGGCCTGATCGGCGCGGCCCTCGGCTGGGCGGCGGCGAGCGCGGCCCGCGCGGCGATCGAGCGGCAGGCCGAGAACGAGGAGATCGAGCTGGCCGAGACGGCGGTCGTGGTCACCCCTACGTACGACGACCACTGACCGTCCGGAGGCGTTCTCGCAGGCCCTTGCTGCTCTCCCATGTTGAGCCCAGGCTCTGTACAGTTGAGCGGCATTCGGCTTGAACTCCTACAGATAAGGTCCGCTGGTGCTCAGTGCAGGAAGCCTCCTGGACAACCGCTACCGGTTGGACGACCGCGTCGCGACCGGCGGCATGGGTGACGTCTGGCGCGGCACCGATGTCGTGCTCGGCCGCACCGTCGCCGTGAAGGTGCTGCGGACCGCGATGCTGGAGGACCCGGAGTTCGCCGCCCGCTTCTACGGCGAGGCCCGGATGATGGCCGCGTTCCGGCACCCGGGCGTCGTCGAGGTCTACGACTACGCCAGCGACGGTGACTACGAGGGCCCCGAGCAGGTCGCCTATCTGGTGATGGCGTATGTGGAGGGCAACCCGCTCTCCAGCCGGGTCAAGGAGGGCCCGCTGGGGGTCGCCGAGACGATGGCGATCGTGGCGCAGGCGGCCGACGCGCTGCACGCCGCCCACGAGAACGGGATCGTCCACCGCGACGTCAAGCCCGGCAACCTGATCGTCAAACCGACCGGCGCGGTGATCCTGGTCGACTTCGGTGTGGCCCGGTCCAACGCGATGACCAGCGTCACCGGTCTCAACGCGATCGTCGGCACGGCGCTCTACATGGCGCCGGAGCAGGTGGCCAAGGGCAATCTGACGCCGGCCACCGACATCTACGCCCTGGGCGCGGTGGCCTATCACTGCATCGCCGGCCGGCCGCCGTTCGACGGCGACAACGCGCTCCAGGTGGCACTGCGCCACCTGGAGGACGATCCCGACCCGCTGCCCGATCACGTGCCCTACGAGGTCCAGGACCTGATCGCCCGGGCGATGGCCAAGCAGCCGGCCGACCGGTTCCAGAGCGCGGCCGAGTTCGCCGAGGCGGCGTTCGCGGTGGCCGGGCCGATCGACTGGAAACGGCTGACCGGCACATCGATGAACGCCCCGGTCAGCCCGGCCCGCGTCGGCACCGGGGCCTACCCCGCGGCCCGCTACCCCAGCGGCGCCTACCCGGTCACCGGCTACCCCGGTGGCCAGCACCCGACCGCCCCGATCAGCCCGGCCGGGCCCCGGCAGGCCCTGCCGGCCCAGCGCAGCGTCGCCGCGCCGGCGCCGTTCCCGGTGCCCCGGCCCGGTCAGTCCCCGATCCAGCGCGTCCTGATGTTCGCGATCCTCGGCCTCTTCGTGCTGGCCGGCGGCCTCGGCGTGGCCTTCGCGATGATGGACGAGACGCCGCCGGGAGCCAAGGGCGACCAGGGCAACACGGCACCGCGGGGCAACGAGCCCGCCCCGGTCGACTCCGAGCTGCCCAGCGACGAGCCGACGCCGGCCGAGTCGGAGGAGGTCGTCGTCACTCCGACGAAGACCACCAGGACGAAGAATCCGTCGGCCAGCGCATCGGCCAGCGCATCGCCGTCGCCGAGCGTGTCCTCGGCATCGCCGAGCCCGTCGCCGTCGCCCAGCAAGACCACCGAGAGCCCGAGCCCCAGCCCCAGCCCGGAGACGTCGACCACACCGGTCACGCCGCCGGATGCCGGCACCTGAAATACAACTAACCCTCAACTCGGGCGGCCCGCTGCCGATGGTCCCGGCGGCACGGAGAACCAGCCGGGCCGTTACGGGAAGAGGGTCGCACCACGATGACAGTCCAGACTCCGCCGGAGCCGGGGCACTACCCGAGCGCGCCACCCTGGACCGGGCAGCCGGAGCCCGGGCACTATCCGAGCGCGCCGCCGTGGGCCGTGCAACCGGAGCCGGAGCCGGCACCTCAGCCCGGCACGCCGCCCTGGGCGGTCCCGCCGGAACCCGACCCTCCCGCCGCGCCGCTGTACGGCGGGACGGTGGCGCCCTACGGCTCCCCCGAGAACAAGCACGGTCAGCTGCTGGTCCGGTTCCCCGGTGAGGTGCACGACCTGAACCGGCCGGAGGCCCCGTCGTGGCGGCCGGTGGCCGGCTGGACGTTCCTGCTCAGCGCGCTCGGCATCATCTCGGTGCTGCGCCGGTCGTCGCAGGCCAAGCGGGTCGGTCGCGCCCGCCGGCCGTACTGGATCGTCTTCCTCGTCACGCTGGTGGCCGGGGCTCTCTTCTGGACGGTGGCGGTCCGTTATGCCGCGATCCCGCTCTACCACTACCACCAGGAGTCGGGGCTGACCGAGCAGCTCCAGACGTCACTGGCCGCGGACAGCCGGGTCACGAAGAAGTTCGGTGCGGTCACCGCGGTCGAGTGCACGTCGGAGAGCGACCGGGACGCCGAGGGTGTCCGCACGTACCTGTGCACGTTCGAGCTGTCCACCGGCAAGAGCAACGGGATGTTCGTGGACGCCGACACCGAGGGCAACTGGAAGGAAAAGGAGTGACGGTGGGCCGGCCCGGACGACCGGGCCGGCCCACCGCTGCGGGGGAAGCCGTCAGAAGACCGGCACGCCCTCGCGGACGAGCTGCCAGTTCTTCACCGAGAAGTCGGCCGGGTCGATCCGGCCCTTCGCCTGCGCCCAGTCGATCAGCAGCTGGCGGATCTCCTGCTGGGCGTTGTAGACCTGGGTCTTCACGATGCCCGGGAAGCTGCCGCCGCCGGAACGGCGGTAGTTGTTGACCGCGACCACGAACCGCGCGTCGGCGGCCACATCCACGCCGCCGATCTGCAGGCGGGTGATCCGGCTGCCGACCGGCTTGCTGATGTCGATGTCGTAGTCGACGCCGGAGAACACGTCGTAGTTGTAGTCCGGCACGGCGGCGTCGCTGATCGTCGCCGGGTCGACCGGAGCACCGACCGCGTGGGTGAGGAAGTACTTCGCCGAGTACTCCAGGTACGCCTTCACCTCGGCGCCGGTCAGCACGACCGCCTCCAGGGTGTTGTCGTAGATGTAGAGCCCGGCGACGTCCTTGATCTTCACGTCGCCCTGCGGGAACACCGCGGTCCGGCTGAACGGCGCGGCGATCGACAGCACCGGCAGCGTCGCGTACTCGGTACCGGCCAGCGCCGCCGTGACGGTGTCGGTCTGGACCTGGTTGATGTAGTCCAGGATCGGGGTGTCCTCGTAGCGGCTGGTCTCGGCGGACAGCTCGACGGTGGACGCGGCGACGACCTGGTTGACGTAGGTCACGGTCTTGTCGTGCTGCTTCTTCACCACGGCCAGGACCTTGGGGTCGGCCTCGACGGTGTTGGTGTTCAGCGAGGCCGCGGCCTTCGACGTGATCTTCCAGCAGCCCTTGACGCGGGTGATGTCGAAGTCCATCTTCGTCAGGCGCTGGCCCCACTTGGACGGCTCGGAGAGCAGCACCTGCTCGCCGGTCGTCAGGTTGGTGACGAAGCGCTGCGGGACCTCGCGGTGCGCGTGCCCGAAGAGGATCGCGTCGATGCCGGGCACCTGCTCGGCGATGAGCGCGGTCGGGTTCTCGTTGGGCAGCTCGGGGCCGTAGCTGGAGGTGCCGCTGTCGCCGCCGTGCGCGGAGATCAGCACGACGTCGGCGCCCCGGGCCCGCATGATCGGCACCCACTTGGCCGCCGTGGCGATCATGTCGGTGAACTCGATCTTGCCTTCGACGTTCGCACGGTCCCAGATCGCCGAGCCCGGGTTGGTCAGACCGAGGATGCCGACGCGCAGCGTCGGCGCGTGCCGGCCGAGCGACACCTTCTTGATGACGTACGGGGTGAACGCCGGCTTGCCGGTCTTGACGCTGATCGCGTTCGCGGCGAGCGCCGGGAACCCGAGCTGCCGGATCCACAGGTTCAGCAGCGGCAGGCCGTAGTTGAACTCGTGGTTGCCGAGCGTCACGGCGTCGTAGTGCAGCACGTTCATGGCCCGTGCCATCGGGTGCTTCTCACCGGTGGAGGTGATCGGCTCCTGCTTGGCGTAGTAGGTCGCCAGCGGGGTGCCCTGGATGGTGTCGCCGGCGTCCAGGACCAGGACCGGACCGGTCGCCTCGGCTCGCAGCTTGTTCACCAGAGCGGCCAGCTTGGCCACGCCGACGTCGTTGTGGGCGCTGTCGTCGTACTCGGCGTCCTTGTAGTAGTCCCAGTTGTAGACGTTGCCGTGGGTGTCGGAGGTGCCCAGCACGGTCAGGCGGTAGGTGGTCGTGCCACCGCCCTTGTGGCCGGCCTGCGCCGCCTCGGAGACCATCAACGGCGCGGCGACGCCGGCCGCGGACGCGGCGAGGACAGTCCGCCGCGAAATGCCGGTGGGATGGGTCATTGCGGACCTCTCAGCATCGGATCAGGTGGCGCCTCGTGGGCGCTGAAAACTGCACCCTAACGGCCGGTAAGGGGATCGGTCGATGGAAGGCCGGTTGCGTGGAGATCAAATCTGTTCGAGGGCCTCGATACCCAGCAGAAACATTCCGGTGTGGAGCGTCCGTGCGGTGAGGTCGGCCAGCCCGAGCCGGCTCGCCCGCACCTCGTCGGCGGCCTTCAGCACCGGGCACCGTTCCCAGAAGACCGAGAACGCCGCGGCCAGGCCGTGCAGGTGGACCGCGAGCCGGTGCGGCTCGGCCGAGGCCGCGGCGGCCCGGACCGCCGGTTCGAACCCGAGCAGGGCCAGTGCCAGCGCCCGCTCGGCCGGCTCGGTCACCGTCACCTCGCCCGGGCCGCTGCCGGCCTTCCCGAACAGCGACTGGATCCGGGCGTAGGCGTACTGCAGGTAGGGGCCGGTGTTGCCGGTGCTCGCCAGCATCCGGTCCCAGTCGAAGACGTAGTCGCCCATCCGGTCACCGGAGAGATCCGCGTACTTGATCGCGCCGATGCCGATCGCCGGCTCGGTGGCCCGGGCCGTCGCCTCGTCGAGCAGCTCGGCCAGTTTGATCGTGTCGCCGGCCCGGGTCTTCAGCATCCTGCCGTCGGCGCCCAGGATCGAGCCGAACCCGATGTGCTCGGCGGTCACGTCACCGGGCAGCCAGCCGGCCTCCCGGGCGACCGCGAAGACCATCTGGAAATGGATCCGCTGCGGGCTGCCGACCACGTAGAGCATCCGGTCCGCGCCGAGTTTCCCGACCCGGTGCCGGACGGCGGCCAGGTCGGTCGCGGCGTACCCGAAGCCGCCGTCGGCCTTCCGCACGATCAGCGGCAGCGGGGCGCCGTCCCGCCCGGTGAACCCGGCCGGGAACGCGCAGAGGGCGCCGTCGCTCTCGGTCAGCAGGCCCTTGGCGGTCAGGTCGGCGACCACACCGGCCAGATCGTCCTGGTACCGGCTCTCGCCCGCGAAGTCGTCCGGGCCGAGCGTGACGCCGAGCCGGGCGTAGACGTCCAGGAAGTACCGCTCGGACTGGGCGACCAGCTCCCGCCACAGGTCCCGGGAGAGCGGGTCACCGGACTGCAGCGCCACCACCCGCAGCCGGGCCCGGGTCCGGAAGTCGTCGTCGCCGTCGAACTTGACCCGGGCCTCCTGGTAGAACGCGGTCAGGTCGCCGATCGAGTGGCCGCCGGCTCCGCCGAGGTCGACAAGGTGCTCGACGAGCATGCCGAACGGGGTCCCCCAGTCGCCCAGGTGGTTGACCCGGATCACGTCGTGGCCCAGCCACTCGTACGTCCGGGCCAGCGCGTCCCCGATGATCGTCGACCGCAGGTGGCCGACGTGCATCTCCTTGGCCACGTTGGGGCCGGAGTAGTCGACGACGATCCGCTCCGGCCCGGTGACCGGCGGGACGCCCAGCCGGTCGTCGGCCGCGGCGGCCCGCAGCGCGCCGTTGATCAGGTCGCTGGTGAGGGTGAGGTTGAGGAAGCCCGGGCCGGAGACGGCGATCTCGGCGATGCCGTGCAGGTCAGCGGCGGCGGCCACCTCGGCGGCGATCTCCCGGGGCGGCCGGCCCAGCTCCCGGGCCAGCGCGAGTGGCGCCCCGGACTGGAAGTCGGCGTGCGGCGAGGCCCGGACGGCCGGATCCACCGGGTGACCGGCGACCGCGTGCAGGGC
Source organism: Actinoplanes subglobosus (assembly GCF_042650585.1). Classification (NCBI taxonomy): domain Bacteria; kingdom Bacillati; phylum Actinomycetota; class Actinomycetes; order Micromonosporales; family Micromonosporaceae; genus Actinoplanes; species Actinoplanes subglobosus. Next base: position 24,160 of record NZ_JBHSBL010000040.1, on the reverse strand, counting down.
GGGGGCGAGCCGGTCGTGCAGAAGCGATTCGAGATTCATGGGTCGACTCCGTCGATAGATGATCGAGACGGGTCGGACCGGTGCCTTCTCCAGCGCCGGCGGGTGTCGACCCGCCGGGTGGGAAGCATGCTTCAGCGGCGGCCGTGAGGACGCCGGCGTCGTGCACCGGGGAACGGGGCGCTGAAGCAGAACATGCGGCGACTATAGCCCGCCTGGCACGATCGGGGCCATGAACGGGTGGGACGAGGACGGCGAGGGCATTCTGCGGCTGCCGTCCGGACGGCTGGTCCGCGGGCGGGGGCTGCGCCGGGCGATGCCGACCGGGCACCCGCCGCACCTCGGGATCTACCTGCAGGGTGCGGCGCCGCCCGAGTTCGGGTGGGAGAGCCGGTGGGTGCGGTGGCCCGACTTCTGGCTGCCGCGCGATCGGCCGTACACCTCGGAGGTCTTGAAAGAGGCCCTGCGCCGGGCGGACGGTGAGCGGGTCGAGATCGCCTGCACCGGAGGGATCGGGCGGACCGGGACCGCGCTGGCGTGCCTGGCCGTCCTCGACGGTGTGCCGCCGGGTGAGGCGGTGGCGTTCGTGCGGGCGCACTATCACCGGCAGGCGGTGGAGACGCCCTGGCAGAAACGGTTCGTCGAGCGTTTCACGAGTTAGGCGGCGGCGGTGGGGTGGCCGAGATCTGCTCCAGGTGGATGCTCAGACGCCGGGACTCGAGGTGGGTCTGCCAGGCCAGCCAGAGGGTGAGGGCGCCGAGGCCGGTCCCGGTGGCACCGGCCAGCTGGTCGGCGAGGCTCGGGCCGAGGAAACTGACCGCGAAGAGCGGCACCGCGATGCAGCCGAGCATCACCAGGATGCCCACCCGCAGGCGCTTGCCGGCGAGCTGCCGCTCGACGTCCTCCGGGCGGGCCGGCTGCGGCTGTGGTTTCGGCTTGCGGTCGGCGTAGACGCGTTTCAGGACCTGGTCGACGACCAGCTGGAGCAGCAGGATCGCGGCGGTGACGAAGAGCGGGATGTGCCAGCCCTGCAGGCCCGAGCTCATTTCAGCGCCTCCTGGATGTCGTTCACGAACCGCTGGGTGAGTTGCTCGCCGCGGTGCAGATAGGCGTACGTGTGCTCCTTGAACCGCTCGGCGAACTCGGCGTAACCGGCCGTCATCGGCCGTGGCCGGGCGTCCTCTATGGCGTCGCGGACCATGGCCAGGTGCGGCGCGGTCTCCTTGAGCTGGGCGTCGATGTAGGCGTCCAGGCCGGTGGGCGCGAACCCGTAGGTCGCCAGCAGCTTCTGCGCCGGTGTGTCGGTGAGGAAGTGGATGACCTGCTCGGCGGCCTCGCGGTGCGGGCTGTCGGCGGCGACCGCGAGGTTCTGGCCGCCGAGGATGCCGATCGGGAGGCGGCTCAGCCGGATCTCCGCGGTGTCCGGCCGGGCGCGCTCCTCCCGGTCGACGCCCGGGAACCAGACCGGCCAGTTGCGCATGTAACGCAGATGCTCCTGCTGGAAGGCCCGGATCGTGTCCTCCTCGCTGGTCCGGGTCTTGATCCGGCCCGACCGCATCGCCTCGGCCAGCGGTTTCAGCGCGCCCTGCCACTGGGTGAGACTGGTCGACAGGACGCCGTCCTGGTCGAGGATCAGCGGGTCCTGCGCGAGGGCGTGCTCCAGCACGTTGATCACGAACGCCTCGTCGGTCTGCGCGCCGATCGTGTCGAGCTGCCCGATGAACCCGTCCAGGGCGAGGACGTCACGCAGCTCCGGCTCGCGGTCGGCGGCGCGTTTGTCGGTGACCCGCCGGTAGAGCATGCCGACGTCGCTGTTGAACGGGATCGCCCAGAGCCGGCCCGAACCGTCCTCCATCTCGCAGGCCCGGCGCACCGGGTCGAGTAGCGAGATGTCGTTGCGCGGGGTGATCGGCGCGATCCGGCCGGCGTCGGCGAACCGGCGGATGTGGATGACGTCGAGGTTGTAGATGTCGGCGCGGTTCTCGGTGAACTTGGCGAACTGGTCCTGGGTGGTGCTGTTGATCTCCCGGGGCACGATCGTGATGTCCGGATGCAGTTCGTTCCAGAGCGTGATCAGCAGGTTCCGGCCGCCGCCGGTCGGCTCGGAGCCGGTCGCGAGCGTCAGGGTGACCGGCTCCCGGCGGGTCAGGACATATCCGGCGGCGGAGGAGAGCAGGCCGGTACTCAGCACGCCGACCATGAACGACCGTCGCGAGTAGACCTGGGCCATGTGATGCACGTTACTGGACCGTGGCCCGGTGGGCGGCCCCACCGGACCACGATGTGATCAGAGAGTGACCGGTGGGCGCCAGATGGTGAAGTCCTCGATGTGGAAGTGGCTGGCCACCGTGCGGAAGGCGAACCAGCCGCTGCGGTACGGGTCCGGGTCGGTGTAGTCGAAGACCAGCTGGTCGTCACTGAAGTACCGGATCTGCTGACCGTTCACCTGGATCCGGACCTTCACCGGTACGTTCGCCTCGATCAGTGGCGACGTGTAGTCGTAGATCAGCGGACGGTTGCCGGGCTCTCCCACGTACTTACGGAACCTGGTCGTGGTGTTCAGGTTCGCGCCCTGACCGACGTAGTAGGTCTTCAGGTAGTCGTACTGTGCGAAGGCGCCGTTGCGGGTCGTCGCGAAGATGTCCGCCGGTGATCGCACGTCGCGGGCGTTCCAGAACGTGTTCAGGTCGGTGACCTTGTCGTTCGCCCCGCCCGCACTCACCGGCGTGGCGGTGAACTCGATCTCGTACGGCCCCTCGATCTCCTGCTTCAGCCAGACCGTCGCGCCGTTCGGCACGTCGATGTCGAGGACGCCGTCCTTCGCCCGGACGGTGCCGCCGCTCTGCAGCTCGGAGGACCACTTGCCGGAGTCGTCGACGAAGTTGTCGTAGGCGATGACCGACCAGGCGCTCTGCCGCGCGGTGGTGATCTTCGGCTTGGCCGGGGGCCGGCTGCCGAACCCGAGGTAGAAGTCGGGCAGCGTGGACTGCAGGTAGCCGCGGACCGTCCAGCCCAGCCGGTAGGCCGGGTTGTGGGCCAGGGTGTAGAGCTTGACGTTGGTCGGGATGTTCGTGGTGAACAGCCGCAGCGTGGTGTGGTCGGCGGTCTCGGCGAAGTACTCCTCGCGCCAGTCGCCGAGGATGTCGCCGTAGAACGGGACCGCGTTGCGCCACGACGAGACCACACCGGACGGCTCGAAGATCTTCGAGGTCGTCTGTTTCTTGGGGTTCCACTTCTCGACGTAGGTGTTGTCGAGCAGCTCGGAGCCCTTGTCGCCGTCCCACCAGATGCGGAAGTTGACACTCGGCGTGGTCTTCGCGATCCGCGTGCCGTCGACGCTCCACACACCGGCACCGGGGAGATCGGCATTGGCGGTGGCCGCCCAGAACTCGTAGCCGTCGTGAGCCGGGTCGATGTCGGCCGTGGTGCCGCGCGGGACGTCCCAGAGCGTGGCGTCCTGCGGGACGTCCGGATGCGAGCCGGTGATCAGGCGCTCGCCGGTCGCCGCGTCGTAGTAGTACCAGGGGAAGTTCGTGAAGATCCCGCCCTCGGTCTGCTGGATGGCATACCCCTCCAGCCCGGGACGGCTCGGATCGAGGTCTCCGATGTGGAACCGGTCGCCGTGGACCGAGCCCTCGACGACATAACGGAACGTGCCGTCACTGTTGACGACGTAGTTACCGTCCGCGATGTCGTCCTTGCCGTCCTGGTCGACGTCGACGATCCGGAGCTGGTGGAAACTGGTGCCCTGGTCTGCTCCCCGGACGAACTTCCACTTCCGGGTCAGGTCGCGGCCGTTGAAGTCCCAGGCCGCGAAGAGGACCCGGAAGTCGCCGCGCTTCGCCCCGATCCGGACCACCTGCTTGGTGATCAGGCTGGGGTGCACGCCGTCCAGGTAGGCGACGCCGTACTGGCCACCGGACGGGCCGTCGGCCGTGAAGTCGTCGGCGACCGGGACGCGCTCCCGCTCGACACCGGTCCGGCCGTCGATCACCGAGACGAACTGGTCCAGAGCGCCCGGCGTCCGGATCACCGCTCCGTCGGCGAACGTGGTCCCGTTGGCGGTCTTCACGAAGACCTCGGATCGGCCGTCACTGTCCAGGTCGTACACCGTCACGTTGTCGTCGTTGCGGTAGCCGGCCACCTCGCCGTAGCCGCTGATCGCGGCGAGCGGCGGGTCGTTGGCGGCGTTGCCCCCGGCCCGGGCGTACGAGTTGACTCCGAGGTCGACCCGCCACAGGTTGCGCCCGTCGAGGGTGTACGCCTCGAGGTAGTTGGGCTGGTCGAGGGCGTAGGACAGCCGGGAGACGACGATCTCGTAGCGGCCGTCCCCGTCCAGGTCGCCGGGCCACGCGTGGTGCACGTAGTAGTTGACGGCGGGTAGCAACGGGATGTCACCGGGTGTGATCGCCGGGCCGCTCGGCGCCTGCTCGCGGTTCTTGACGACGGCCCGGACGGTGTAGACGCCGGTGCCGGGAGTGGTGTCGGTGAAGTTCGTCGACTCGTCGAGAGGCTTGCGGTTGAGCTTCGTCGCACCCTTGTAGACGTTGAACTCGACGTTGTTGCCGTACTCGGTGCCGAGCAGGCGCCAGCTCAGGAAGGTGCCGCCGTTCGGGGCGGGCACGGCGACCAGGCCGCGGTCCAGGTCCTCGACGATGCGCCTCTTCTCGGAACCGGCGTGCGCCGGTGTCGCCAGGAGGCCGACGGCCAGTGTGAGGCCGGCCACGGCGGCGGTGATCGCTTTCATGCCGCGGAAGGTAGGGGACGAGTATGTATCGACGTTTGCGGAAGTTTGAATCACCCGCGCCGAGCGGACCGCGTCGGCTCAGGTGAGAGCTTTGCCGCGCTGCAAAATTGAGACGGTGGCCACGCTCCCATCGAGGGCGGCGATCAGCACGCCGAGATGCTCCAGCAACTCGGGGCTGACCGGCAACTCGGCGATGATCTGCCGGATCTCCTCGTCGACGCGGTCGTGCAGGCCTCGGCCACGAGCCGACAGATGCACCCGGATGCGCCGGCGGTCGATGTCGTCGCCCCGGCGGTAGACCAGGTTCTCCTCGACCATGTGGTCGATCAACCGGGTGAGACTGCCCGGCGGCAGGAAACTGAGCTCGGACAGCTCGGTCATGAAGTGGCCGTGGCCGTCGGCCAGCACACGGACGACCCGCCAGGCGTCCATCGAGCAGCGCTCGGCGCCGAGGATGGCGGCCACGCGGCGCGACATCAGCCGCTCGGCACGAGTGAGCAGGTACATGAGGTCCGTGGATCCCCGCATCGTCGGGATGTTACCGAAGGGGGACCATGAGGCCATGTCGTCGTTCGACGTGGCTCTCGTCGTGCCGCTGCGCGGGCCGGCCGGGATCTTCGGGCCGGGCGCCGAGCTGTGCGCCGGTCTCGCCGCCGAGGAGATCAACCGGGCCGGCGGCATCCTCGGGCGGGAACTGCGCCTGGTGCCGGTCGACGGCGGCGCCGACCCGCGGGCGGTGGCGGCCGAGGTCGCCGGACTGGTCGGCACCGGAGCGGTGCAGGGGGTCACCGGCTGGCACATCTCCACGGTCCGGCAGGCGGTCGCCCCGCGGGTGGCGGGCCGGGTGCCCTACGTCTACACGGCGCTCTACGAGGGCGGCGAGCGGGCCGAGGGCGTCTACCTGACCAGCGAGACCCCGGACGTGCAACTGTTCCCGGCGATGAGCCTGCTCGCCGGGGAGCGGTCGGCCCATGACTGGTACATCGTCGGCAACGACTACGTCTGGCCGCGCCGGACCGCCCAGGCGGCCCGGCGGCACGCGATCGCGGACGGGATGACGGTGGCCGGGGAGAGCTACGTCCCGCTGGGCACACACGACTTCTCCGCGGTGCTCCGGCGGATCGAGCGGTCCGGGGCCGACGCGGTGCTGATGCTGCTGGTCGGTACGGACGCGGTGCGGTTCAACCGGGCGTTCGGCCGGGCCGGACTGGCCGCCCGCTGCCTGCGGCTGAGCACCCTGATGGACGAGAACATGCTGCTGGCCAGCGGCGCCCCGGCCACCCGGGACCTGTTCAGCACGGCCGGGTTCTTCGCCTCGATGGTGACGCCGGAGAATCTGGACTTCCATGGGCGGTACGCGGCCCGGTTCGGTCCCGAGGCGCCGCCGCTGGGCAGCCTCGGTGAGTCCTGTTACGAGGGCGTGCTGCTGTTGGCGGCGCTGATCGAGCGGGCCGGGTCGCCGGATCTCCGGGCGATCGGGGCGAACGCCGAGTCGGTGTCCTACGAGGGGCCGCGCGGGCTGCTGCGACTGCGGGAACGGCACGTGAACCAGCGCATCTATCTGGCCGAGGCCCGGGGCGTCGAGTTCGATGTCCTCACCGAGCTGACCTGATCAACCTTCTTCTATGTCAGAAGTGAGTCATCGGTACAACCACGCCGCCGATCATGGCAGAACTCTGACGCCCATCTCTCATGAGCCTTCGCCCTCTTACAGGGGATTCTCTCCACACTCGATGCGTCGGCTACAGAGTTGGAACATTCAAGAAATGTCAGAGCAATGACTCCGGGTCAATCTGCTTTCACCTGCAGCAGCCAGCTGCACGCCCCTCGAAGCAGGAACGGAGCTCCCATATATGTCCACCACCAGCAAGCGGCTGCGCACGCTTACGGCGATGGGTGCCATCGGGACGACCGTGGCCCTCGTACTCGCCGGTTGTGGCGCCCGAGCCGGCGACGAAGCGGCCGGCAGCGCGGCATCCGCGGCGCCCAGCTGCGTCGACACCTCCGGTGACACCGTCAAGCTCGGCTTCCTCAACTCGCTCACCGGCGGCATGGCGATCTCCGAGAAGACCGTCTCCAACGTGCTGCACATGGCCGCCGACGAGATCAACGCCGGCGGCGGCATCCTGGGCAAGAAGATCGCCTACGTCCAGGAGGACGGCGCCACCGACTGGCCCACCTTCGCGGAGAAGACCGAGAAGCTGCTCACCCAGGACTGCGTCGCCGCGATCTTCGGTGGCTGGACCTCGTCCTCCCGCAAGGCCGTCAAGCCGGTCGTCGAGAAGCACAACGGCCTTTTCTTCTACCCGGTCCAGTACGAGGGACTCGAGTCGTCGCCGAACATCTACTACACCGGCGCGACCACCAACCAGCAGATCATCCCGGCGATGGACTTCCTCGCCTCCCAGGGCGTGAAGCGGCTGTTCCTGGCCGGTAGCGACTACGTCTTCCCGCGCACCGCGAACGCGATCATCAAGCTGTACGCGGCCAAGCTCGGCATCGAGATCGTCGGCGAGGAGTACGTGCCCCTCGACAAGGACGACTGGACCAGCCAGGTGGCGAAGATCGTGGCGGCCAAGCCCGACTTCATCTTCAACACCATCAACGGCTCGTCGAACGTCGGCTTCATCAAGGCGTACTACGACGCCGGCCTCACCGCCGCGACGACGCCGATCATCTCGGTGTCGATCGCCGAGGAGGAGGCCCCGGCGATGGGTCACGAGGTCGCCGGCCAGTACGCGTCCTGGAACTACTTCCAGTCACTCAAGACCGACACCAACCCGAAGTTCATCGACAACTGGAAGGCCTACCCCGACAGCAGCGGGGTCACCTCCGACCCGATGGAGGCCGCCTACATCTCGATGTACCTGTACAAGGCCCTCGTCGAGGCGGCCGGCTCGTTCGACGTCGACGCGGTGAACGCCGCGGCGAAGAAGAACACCATCACGTTCGACGCGCCGGAGGGCAAGGTCACGCTCGACGGCGACAACCACCACATCTCCAAGCCGGGCCACATCGGCAAGATCAACTCCAGCAACCAGTTCGACATCGTCTGGGCCTCCGACAAGTTCATCGAGCCGGACCCCTACCTCGAAGGCTACGACTGGTTCCCGGCCGACATCCGCAAGCAGCTGGTGGACGCGGCGGGCTGATCCCCCGCGGGGCCGCGTGTCACCGAACGGCACGCGGCCCCTCCCCCGCCAAAGAGACGCTAGAGAGAGCGAGTGCACGTGGACGCACTGATCGCACCGCTGCTGAACGGCAGCGCACAGGGTGCGCTGCTCCTGCTCGCCGCGCTGGGCCTCTCGCTCACCTTCGGGCAGATGGGCGTGATCAACATGGCCCACGGCGAGTTCCTCATGCTCGGCGCCTTCGCCGCCTACCTCGTCCAGCAGGTCATCTCCGCCAGCGACCTGTCGATCCCGGTCGCGTTGCCGGTCGCATTCGTCGTCGCGGGCCTGTTCGGCCTCCTGCTGGAGGTCACCATCATCCAGTGGATGTACCGCCGGCCCCTGGACACCCTGCTCGTCACGGTCGGTGTCAGCCTGATCCTGCAGCAGGCGGCACTCCAGATCTTCCCGTCCCAGGGCGTCCCGGTGGAGAAACCCGGCTGGCTCGACGGACAGCTGACCGTCCTCGGTTACGGCTGGCCGCTGCGGCAGCTGTTCACCATCCTGCTCGCGACCGTCTGTGTCGCCGCGCTGTCGGCCTGGCTCAAGTACACCTCGTTCGGCCGCCGCATCCGGGCGACCGTGCACAACCGGGACCTCGCCGAGACCTCGGGGATCTCCACCCGCACCGTCGACCGCCTCACCTTCTTCACCGGGTCGGGTCTGGCCGGTGTCGCCGGCGTGGCCGCGTCGCTCATCGGTGGCACCAACTCCCAGATGGGTGCGCAGTACATCATCCCGGCCTTCCTCGTCGTCGCCGCCGGTGGCATCGGCCAGCTCAAGGGCACCATCATCGCCGCGTGGGCGGTGGGCGTCGCGCTCGCGTACTTCGCCTACTGGACGACCGGCAGCCTGGCGCAGGTGCTCGCCTTCATCCTCGTGATCGTCTTCCTGCAGCTCCGCCCGCAGGGCCTCTTCACGGTGCGAACCAGGAGTCTGGCATGACCAAGCCGAAACCATGGATCTCCCTCGGCGGCATCGGGGTGTTCGCCGTCCTGCTCCTCGCCGTCGCTCCCCTCCTCCTCACCGATCACTGGCTCAACAACCTCGGCAAGTACTGCTGCTGGGCCATCGCCGCCGTCGGCATCGGCCTGGCCTGGGGCCGGGGCGGGATGCTCGTGATGGGCCAGGGTGTGTTCTTCGCCCTCGGCGCCTACTCGATGGCCATGCACCTCACGCTGGAGAGCGCCGGTGACCGGGTCCCCGGTTTCATGGTGCTCTACGACCCGCTCGCGCCCCTCCCGGCTTTCTGGGAACCGTTCCGCAGCGCGGAATTCACCCTGCTGGCGATCGTGCTGCTGCCCGTGATCATGGCCGGCGTCCTCGGTTATGCGCTGTTCAAGCGCCGGGTGAAGGGGGCGTACTTCGCGATCCTGACGCAGGCTCTCGCCGTCGCGCTGGCCACCCTGATCAGCTCCACGATCCGCGAGACCGGCGGCGACACCGGGCTCAGCGACTTCAAGTACTTCTTCGGCTTCGTGCTGAACGACCCGGCGAACAAGCTGATGGTGTACCTCATCGCGGCCGGGCTGCTCGTCGTCTGCCTGCTCGCGGTGTGGCAGCTCTACCGCAGCCGCTTCGGTGAGCTCCTCGTGGCCACCCGGGACGCCGAGGAACGCGTGCGCTTCCTGGGCTACGACCCGGCCAACGTCAAGCTCGTCGCCTTCGTCGTCTCGGCGCTGATGGCGAGCATCGGCGGCGCGATGTTCGTGCCCCTCGTCGGCATCATCACCCCCGCCGAGATCGGCGCCGCCGCCTCGATCCTCATGATCGCCGGCGTCGCCTTCGGTGGCCGCGCCTCGCTCTTCGGCCCCGCGCTGGGCGCGATGGCGGTCGGATGGGGACAGTCCAGCCTCGGCTCGACCTGGCCCGAGGGCTGGACCTACATCCTCGGCCTGCTGTTCATCGTCGTGATCCTCTTCCTGCCGAACGGGCTGTCGTCGCTGCCTGCCAGATTCACCGGACGGGCGCGCCGGCGCCCCGACCCGCAACAGCCCGCCCCGGTGATCGCCGCCGCAGAGCTCGAAGAGGTGCGGTCATGACCGATGCTTCCCTGGTAGTCACGGACCTGCGCGTCGAGTTCTCCGGCTTCGTCGCGGTCGACGGCGTCTCCTTCGACGCGCACCCCGGCGAGGTCCGGTTCCTCATCGGCCCGAACGGCGCCGGCAAGACGACCTGCATCGACGCGGTCACGGGGCTGGTCAAGGGCACCGGGTCGGCGCGGCTCGGCGAGAAGGAACTGCTCGGCAGACAGGTGCACCGGATCGTCCGCCTCGGGGTCGGCCGCACGTTCCAGACCGCGAGCGTCTTCGACGAACTGACCGTGCTGCAGAACCTCGACATCGCCGCCGGGCGCCACCGCTCCCCGCTCTCGCTCCTGCGGACCCGGCGTGGCGTCGACCCGTCGATCGAGCAGGCGCTGGAGGAGACCGGGCTCACCGGCGAGCTCACCACACCGGCCGGCATCCTGTCGCACGGCCAGAAGCAGTGGCTGGAGATCGCGATGCTGCTCGTGCAGGACGCGAAGGTGCTGCTGCTCGACGAACCCGTCGCCGGCATGAGCCACGACGAGCGCACCGCGACCGGCGAGCTCCTGCAGCGCATCGCAGCGAAGCGGATCGTGCTCGTGGTCGAGCACGACATGGACTTCATGCGCCGGTACGCCACCCGCGTGACCGTGCTGCACCAGGGCCGGGTGCTCTCGCAGGGGACGGTGGCCGAGGTCCAGGCCGACCCCCGGGTGCAGGAGGTCTACCTCGGCACAGCAGACGCGATGACGGAGGCTTGACATGCTGGAACTCACCGACATCGAGGCCGGGTACGGGCGTACCCGGGTGCTGCACGGCGTCACGGTGCCGTCCGGCAACGTGGTGGCCGTGCTGGGCCACAACGGCGCCGGCAAGTCGACCCTGCTGCGTCTCGCGATCGGCCTGATCAAGCCGTCGAAGGGCCGTGTGGTGTTCGACGGCGAGGACATCACGTCGCTCGCCCCCCACCAGCGCGTGGCTCGCGGCATGGCCTACGTACCGCAGGGTCAGCAGTCGTTCGGCCAGCTCACCACGCTGGAGAACCTCCAGCTCGTCGCCGATGGGCGCCGGCGCGGCAAGGCCCTGATCGACGCGCAGCTGGCCCGGTTCCCCGCGCTGGAGCAGTTCGCCACCCGGAAGGCGGGCCTGCTCTCCGGCGGGCAGCGCCAGCAGCTCGCGATCGCCCGCGCCCTCATCACCGAGCCGAAGCTGCTCATCCTCGACGAGCCGACCGAGGGCATCCAGCCCACGATCGTCGCCGAGATCGAGCAGACCATCATGCAGCTGGCCGACGAGGGCATGAACGTGCTGCTCGTCGAGCAGCACATCGGCTTCGCCCTCACGGCGGCCGAACGGTACGTCGTGCTCGCCTCGGGCCACGTCACGCAGACCGGAGAGGGGGGCAAGGCGGCCACCTCCACCGTGCGGGCCGCCATGGCGATCTGAGCCGACGTGACTCACACCCGCAACGCCGCCGTAACACCGGACAGCGAAATTTGCCCTGTGTCGACGGACAACGCGCGCGCGGCCGCGGAGGACAGCCTGGAGGACTACGCGTTCCGCTATGTGCCACGCACCTTCCGGCGCTGGAGCGCGGCCTCCGTCGGCGCGACCGCCCTCGGGTCCATCGCGTTCCTCGCCGACTTCTCGATCGGCGCGAGCATCGGCATCGACCACGGCACCGCCAACGCCGTGCTCGGCATCGTGTTCGCGTCGGTCATCATCGTCATCGTGGGCGTGCCCGTCGCCTACTACGCCGCCCGCTACAACCTGGACCTCGACCTGATCGCCCGTGGCTCGGGATTCGGCTACTACGGCTCGATCATCACGACGGTGATCTTCGCGGGCTTCACCTGCATCTTCTTCGCCCTGGAGGGCGCCATCATGGCGCAGGGGCTGCAGGTGGCGACGGGGATGCCACTGTGGCTCGGCTATCTCGTCTCGACCGTCGTGGTGATCCCGATCGTCATCTACGGCATGCGCGCGCTGGAACGCCTGCAGTTCTGGACCACGCCGCTGTGGCTCGCCCTCGCCCTGCTGCCACTGCTGTGGATCGTCCTCTCCGACCCCGAGGCGGTCCGTGCCTTCACCTCGTTCACCGGCGACTCCGACGGCACGATCAGCTTCGGCGCCGTGGTCTCGAGTGCCGCGGTGTGCTTCGCCCTCACTCCGCAGCTGGCGGAACAGATCGACTACATCCGGGCCATGCCACCGCGTACGCCGTCCAACGCCCGTTCGTGGTGGACGTCGTTCGCGTTCGCCGGTCCGGGATGGGTCGTCTTCAGCGGCACCAAGCAGGTGATCGGGGTGTTTCTCGCCGTCTATCTCCTGGTGAAGGTCGAACCCACTCTCGGGCATCAGGCGACCGAACCGGTCAAACAGTTCGTCGTGATGTACCAGACCCTGCTCCCCGACTGGCTCGCGATCGTCCTGGCCCTGGTGCTCATCGTGGTCGCGCAGGTGAAGATCAACGTGACGAACGCGTACTCGGGCTCGCTCGCATGGTCGAACGTCTTCACCCGGGTGGCGAAGCACTACCCGGGCCGCACGATCTTCGTGCTGTTCAACCTGGTGATCGCGTACGTGCTGATGATGCTGGACGTCTTCACCCTGATCTCCTTCGTGCTGAGCCTCTACGCGAACATCGTGATGGCCTGGCTCGTGACGATCGCCACCGATATCGCGATCAACAAGTGGGTGCTGCGGATCTCGCCGCGTTTCCCCGAGTTCCGCCGCGGCATGCTGCACGACTGGAACCCGGTCGGGCTCGTGTCGGTGGGGCTCGCCTCGGCGCTGTCGCTGCTCGCGTTCGCCGGGGTGTTCGGCGCCGCCGTCCGGCCGTTCTCGGTGCTCATCGCGATCGGCGTCGCGATCGTGGCCACGCCGGCCATCGCTCTCGCCACGCGTGGGCGCTACTACCTGCGCCGCCGCTCCGACGGCATCGACTCCCCCCGGTTCGACGTGCACGGCAACCCGTCGGGCGAGCGGCTGCGCTGCCACGTCACCGGGTACACCTTCGAGCGGCCGGATATGCTGGCCTCGGCCGAGAGAGGACCGCACGGCGAAGTGCAGTACGTCTCGTCGCTGGCGCTCACGCTCGACGATTCCGACCACTACGTGCTCCCGCCGGAAGTCATCGGGCCCCCGTACCGGACGGCCGCCCGAAAGAGGGAGACGTGATGGAGGAGCCGGTCGACACCGCGACCGCGATTCTCGCGAGTGCGGCGGTGCTGCTGCGCGAGCGCACGTTCGACGACATCTCCTATCGTGCCCTCGCCGACGAGGTCGGCATCTCGGAGCGCACGATCTACCGCCAGTACCCGACGCGCGCACACCTGCTCGCCGCGCTCTCGAACTGGATCGAGCAGACCTGCTTCCCGCTGCCGCCGTTCGTGACCGTGCCCGATTTCCGCGCCGCCGTGCACGAGCGGTTCCGGGCCTTCGACGCGTCGCCCGCGTATGCGTACGTCGGCGCGCGGGCGTCCGCGATCTCACCGACGATCGACATCGAGCCGGCCTACATCACGCGGGCGATCGAGGCGATGCTCGAGGTGGCGGCGCCGACGCTCAACCGGCGGGACCGGCGGCGGGTCGCGGCCTCGCTGCGTTACTTCTCGTCGGCGATGTTCTGGGCCCGGTTGCGGACCGGCTTCGAGCTGGATGCCGGCGAGATCTGCGACGCGTTCGACCGCGCTGTCGGCTCCGTGCTCGCGAGGCTGCCGGACGCGACATGGGCGGAGCCGCTCGCGACACGGCCCGACGCGACATGGGCGGAGCCGCTCGCGACACGGCCAGAGGCGACATGGGCGGAGCCGCTCGCGACACGGCCAGAGGCGACATGGGCGGAGCCGTGACCGGGCCGGCGGCGGTCCCGGCGCTGAGCGGCACGCAGGAGGCGATCCTCGCCGCCTACACCGAGCTGATCGAGGAGCTCGGCAGCGACGACGTGTCGTACCGGGTGATCGCGCGCCGGGCCGGCATCGCCGAGCGCACGGTGTTCCGCAACTACCCGACACGTGTCGACCTGCTGCTGGCGACCGCGGCCTGGATCGAGGCGACGCTGTTCGCCCGCGAGGAGTCGCACTCGATCTTCGACATCCCCCTCGCGATCCGGGAGGCGATGCAGCGGTACGACGCGCGGCCGGAACTCGCCCACGTCGTCGCCGAGACAGCGATGCGCGGTGTGAACGGCGCGGCGCCGTCGCCGGGCCGGGCACAGCTCGAACGGCTGCTGGACGCGGAGGTACCGTCCCTCGACGCGGCACAGCGCAGATCGGTCATCGCGGCGCTGTCGCATCTCGACTCCGTCGGGACCTGGGTGACGTTCCGCCGCGAGTTCGACATGGATCGGCGGGACATCGCCGACGCCGCCGCGTGGGCGGCCGAGGCGATCCTCGACAGCATCCGCGACCGAGTGACCCCGGCCTAGCCTGACCGTTTGAGATCAGAGAAGGGGCCGGTCGTCGGCCGGCCCCTTCCGTCACACCTGGTTGGCCGGGTCCTCGGCGAGCAGCTTGTCGACCTTGCCGTCGATCTCGGCGAGCGCCGCCTCGGTACGGCTGTGCTCTCCCGGGACGTGGGCCAGGATCGAGCCGGCCTCCGCCATGTACGGCGTGGTGCCCGGCTCGAAGTTGATGTTCCACTTCGTCTTCCAGACCCGCTCGGCGGCGCTGGTGGCGGCCTTGTCGATCTGCGCGGCCAGCCACTTCTTGTCGGCGTCGGTGAGTGCCACGGGAATGTCCTCCAGATGCCAGGAAGCGGTCGAGGCTTCGAGTTTCGTCTCGTACGAGCTGGAGAAGTGCGCGTGCTCGGTGTGCGGGCTGTCCCCGCTGTACGAGCGCTGCCTCCAGCCGTTCGACGCCTCCCAGATGCGCCGGTTGTAGATCACGTAGCGCAGACGTTTCTCGGCGCCGCTGCGGCAGCGGCCGACCACGTGCTGCACCACCATCTCCATGGTCAGATTGGGCTCGCGCAGGTCGGTGTCGAGGTCGATGGCGTGGACCTCGTGCTTGGAGTCGGCGTCCCGGATCGGGACCCGTCCGACCTCGTCGTCGTTGTGATCGGAGACGCGGCCCTGGTGCGCCGAGTCGCCGATGGTGCCGTCGCTGGACTTGTCCCTGTTCGGCGCGATCCGGTTGAGCTCGGTGCGCAGTTGACCCAGACACGGCACGAGAAGCCAGGTGGCCATCGAGCTCCCTTCGGCGTCGTCCGTCAGCCCCGTCTGTCGCTTGTATATCTCCCGGGAGTACGCGCGGAAATCACCCGAAGCCGCGATTATGAATGCCAAATTTGTCTTTTGTGACGCCGGTCACCACGTGAAGCGACCGGGATAGACCACATCGGCCAGTTCCTTCTGGCCCTCGGCGTTCGGGTGGAAGTAGTCGAACTTGTTCAGCTGGTCGATGTCGAAACGGACCCGGTGGGCCGCCCCGCCGTCCCAGCGACAGCGGTCCCCGTACGCCCGGCAGGCCTGTCGCAGTTGGGTGTTGTAGTCGTCGATGCGGTCCCGGACGCGCTCGCGCCGCTCCTGGTCGGCATCGGCGGTGGAGGTCGGGTCGGCCAGCATCGACGGGCAGATGCCGCCGCGGCTCCAGATCTCGGCGGCCTTCTCGTTCTCCCTGCCCACCTGCCAGAGCCGGTAGAGGTCGGGGATGCTCACCACCAGCACCCGCGCTTTCGGCAGGCCCTTGCGCAGCCGGGTCAGCCCCTCGTCGATCTGCTCACGGAACGTGTCGACCGGCGTCATGGCGTCGACGGTGCGGGCACACGCGTCGTTGGCTCCGATGAGGATCGTCACGTACTGCGGTTTCAGATCGACGGCCCGGCGGGCCTGCCCGTCCAGCGCGTCGGCCTCGGCGCCCGGGGTGGCCAGGTTGTCGGCGTCGCCCTTGATCCGGTCGTTCTTCTCCAGGATCCGCTGGTAGTGGCTCTGGATGGCGGCGTTGTCACCGGTCGACCAGGAGTTGCGGGCGCACGCGACATAGGCGAGACAGGCGCCGAGACCAGCGGTGATCGAGTCACCGAGCGCCACCATCGAGGCCGGGTAACCGGCAGCCGGTTTCGTGGGCTCCGGCTTGTCCGAGGCGCCCGGCGTGGCACGGCCGGCACCTCCGCAGGCCAGGGCGAAGACGGCGAGCAGGGCCAGGGCGGCGACGTGCCATCGGCGAATCACCTACCAACCTTGCCTCACCGGACCACCGGTCTCCGAACCCGGAGGCTGTCGGATCAACTCACGTCGGAGAGCGGCCGCAGGTAGGAGGGGTCGGTGAGGATCCGGTTCACCTCGTCGCCGAAGGCCGTGGCCCGGGTCGCGACCGTCGACTGCCGGGCCAGGATCTCGTCGACGTTGAAGCGGTCGACGGCGAGGCCGGGCACGTACAGCCAGCCCTTGGGCAGCGCCTTGCCGGTCTTGGCGTGCTCGGCCTGGAGCCGGCCGGCGACGGCGCCCTTCACGTAGTGCTCCGGCGACACCAGGATCAGGTCGCCGTTCTTCACGGCGGCCAGCGACTTCGGGTCGATGTCGAAGGCGGCGGCCACCCAGGAGGCGACCTCCCGGCGGCGGATCTCGGCGAGGTTCCAGCCGTCGGCATCGCTGGTGCCGATGAAGGCGAGCGCCGACGGGTTGACCTTGACCAGGGTCTCCCAGGCCTCCATGTTCGCCTCCACCTCCTGTTTCGTGTCGAACGGGCCGAACACGGTGACGGCGGGGAGCTTGTCCTTGAACTCGTCGCGGATGCCCATGGCCCGGCGGTCGAGCACCGAGACCCCCGGCGACGAGGTCCCGAGGACGACCTTGCCGGTGGCGTTGGACGGAAGCTGGGTGATCACCTTCCGGGCGAGCAGCCGGCCGAGCTCGTAGCTGTCGTTGCCGATGAACAGCTCCACGCCGGCCGACGGCAGGGCCGGGCTGTCCACCGCGATGATCGGCACCCCGTCGGCGATCGCCGAGGCCATCGGCTCGGCGAACAGGTCGGGGGTCAGGGTGAAGACGGAGATGCCGTCGGGGGCGGTCTTGCGCATCTCCTGGAAGAGGGCGAGCTGCCGGGGGCCGTCGACGATGTTGGGCCCGTCGACCTGCAGGCTCACGCCCTTGACCTGGTTCACCCCGGCGATGAACCCGAGCGACATCTCCTGGGAGAAGTTGAGCTGCTTGTTCGCCACCACGAAACCGACAGTGGGCGTGTGACCCTCGCCGTCGTTCTGTTTCGTGCACGCCACCGGGCCGAGGAGCAGCCCAACCACCGCAATACGAAAGATCCGATATTTCATAGCTATTCCATTTTCACCCCTCAGGGAAGTCAGTATGTGCGATCTCCTTCATCCGGGCTGCGGTTCAGCCGATCGGTAGCTCCGCAAGCGGCCGCCCACGGGCGGTCCGCTTCTGGATGCTCTGGGGAGGTATCGGGGTGCTCGGGAAGGTCGTCCGCAGCAAGGCCGTTGCCCGGGCCGCCGTCATCGGACTGGCACTCGGCGTCTTCGCGCTGGCCGCACTGGCCGCCATCAGCATCACCACCAACGCCCGGACCACCAGTCACGTACGGCACGTCTCCCAGATCAGCGACCACTGGGCCGAACTGGACGTCAACATCAGCGTCGAGACCGAGGCGCTCAACAGTTACGTCGTGTCCAAGAAGTTCGGGCGGGACCTGCTCGACAGCGCGCTCCACTCAGCCAGCTCGGGCCTCGCCTGGCAGTCCCGCAACGGCGACGACCTCGACGTCGAGAGCGCGGCCCTGGCCAACGACGCCTACAGCGCCTTCACCCAGACCCTGATCGAGGTCCGCCGCGCCACCAGCGACCCCGAGCACATGCAGGTGCTGTCCGACCAGGCGGCCCTCGGCTCGTCGATGCTCCGCAAGATGGCCAACGCCAACGTCACCCGGCACCGGCTCGCGATGGACGCCTACCTGGCCGAGGCCGACCAGTTCAACCAGGCCCTCAGCCTGGCCGCCGCGGTCGTCTGCGGCGCCGACTTCCTGCTGCTCGTGCTCTGCGCCTCGATCCTGCTCACCCACCAGCGCCGGATCGAGGGCCAGGCGGTGGAGAGCCGCTACCGGGCGCTGCACGACGAACTGACCGGGCTGGCCAACCGGGCGCTGCTGGCCGACGAGATCGACGGGGCGTTGCTGACGGCCCGGCAGCGGCAGGAGTCGGTCGGCCTGCTGCTGCTCGACCTCAACAAATTCAAAGAGGTCAACGACACGCTCGGCCATCACGCCGGTGACCTGCTGCTCAAGGAGGTGGCGGACCGGCTCACCGCGGCGGTCCGGACCAGCGACACGGTGGCCCGGCTCGGTGGTGACGAGTTCGCCGTCCTGATGCCGGAGATCAACTCCCCGGAGCACTGCTCGGAGATAGCGCGCCGGCTGCTGGAGTCCCTGGAGGGGCCGGCCGAGCTGGAGGGCGTGATCGTCGACATCAGCGGCAGCATCGGCGCGGCCGTCTACCCGCTGCACAGCTCCTCCGGTGCCGAACTGCTCCAGCACGCCGACATCGCGATGTACACGGCCAAGCGCAACCGGCTCGGTATCGCCGTCTACGACCCGTCGGCCGACAACCACGACTCGCAGCAGCTGAGCCTGATCGGTGAGCTGCGCCGGGCCCTCGACGAGGACGAGCTGGTGCTGCACTACCAGCCGAAGGTGTCGACGAGCACCTGGCGGGTCGTCGGTGTGGAGGCGCTGATCCGCTGGGAGCACCCGACCCGCGGGTTGCTCCAGCCGGGCGACTTCATCCCGCAGGCCGAGGAGAACGAGATCATCATCCCCCTCACCGACCGGGTGCTGACCATGGCGCTGCACCAGCACCGGATCTGGCGGGCACAGGACACGCCGCTGCCGGTGGCGGTCAACGTGCCGACGGTCTGCCTGCTGGACGACACCTTCCCGGACCGGGTCGCCGCGGCTCTCGCCTCCTCCGGCGTCTCGCCCGGCGCCCTCACCCTGGAGATCACCGAGACCTCCATCATCAGCGACCCGGTACGCGCCGGAGCGATCCTGACCAGGCTGCGCGGGATGGGCGTACGCCTGTCGGTGGACGACTTCGGCACCGGCTACTCGTCGATGTCCTACCTGCAGAGCATGCCGCTGAACGAACTGAAGATCGACCGCAGCTTCATCCGGACGATGAGCGACTCGCACGGCGGTAACGCCATCGTGCGCGCGGTGCTCGAACTGGCCCGCGCCCTCGACCTCGAGGTGGTGGCCGAGGGCGTCGAGGACGAGGCGACGCTGATCCTGCTCGGGAACATGGGCTGCACCAACGCGCAGGGCTACTACATCAGCCGCCCGGTGCGCGCCGCCGACCTGATGGCGTGGCTCGGCCGGCCGGTGCTCGAATCGGCGTAGGACACACCCGCCCCGGATTTCCGGAAATCGTCTACAACCGATCCTGACGTATCGCCGTCGGACAGGGAGAGACGGCTACAGGGAGCGGGGCACATGCCGGAACGATCCGACCGCGACTATCTGGCGTACGTGCACGCGCGCGTCGCCGGGTTGCGGCGCACCGCCTTTCTGCTCTGCGGCGACACTCACGAGGCCGACGACTTCGTCCAGGAGACCCTGACGAAGTTGTACGCCCGGTGGCCACGGATCGGGCGGGTGGACAACGTGGACGCCTACGTGCACACGATGCTGGTCCGGGTCTTCCTCGACGACCGGCGCCGGGGCTGGTGGAAGGTCCGGTTGCTGACCGGCCCGCCCGAGCCCCCACCGGCCGACCGGAACCCGGAGGACGGGCCGGTGGTGCGTGCGGCGCTGGCGAAACTGCCACCGCGTCAGCAGGCCGTGCTGGTGCTGCGCTATCTCTGTGACAAACCGGTCCGTGAGGTGGCCGAGCTGCTGCGCTGCTCGGAGGGCACGGTCAAGAGCCAGACCGCACACGGGCTGACCCGGCTGCGCGCCCTCCTCGGCGTCGACGAGCGCACGCCCGCCCGCCGTTTCTCGGGAGTCACGATGAGGGATTCACGATGAGAGACGAGGACGAGATGACCGACGAACGCGCGGTCCGGCTGCTGCTCCCGCTGCGGGAGGAGCCGGAGGGCCCGGCGCGGATCGACGTGGCGCGGAGCATGGTGGAGGGCCGCCGGCGCCGGGTGCTGCGCCGTTGGTCCGGTGGCGCGGCCCTGATCGCGCTGACCTCGGTCGCCGCAGGTGGCGGCACGCTGGCGGTCGCCGCGCTGAACGACGGGACACCGGTCCCCGGTCCGGCCACCACCGCCGCGCCGAGCGCCGTCGCCGCCGCGCCGGACGTGCCGGTCGGCTGCGAGGTCACCCGGCTGCCGACCGACGGTGTGAAGAAGTCGCTGGTCACGTCCGGTGACCCGAGTGGACGGTATCTGGCCGGGCGGCTCTACCGGGCGGCCTCGAACACGATCCTCTGGCGGGACGGCCGGATCCTCGCCACACCGCGCGTGCCCGGCGACGACGCGTCCTTCCGCGACGTCAACCGCTCCGGCGTGGCCGTCGGGGGGTCCTTCGTGACCTCGGACCGGCAGCAGGCGTACGTCTACCGCGACGGCCGGGTGCAGGAACTCGACGGCCGCGGCACCACGGCCACGGCGATCAACGACGCCGGGGTGATCGTCGGCTCGATGGGCCCGGCCTACTCCGGTGTCCCGGTCCGCTGGGACTCGGCGGGGGCGAAGGTCACCCCGCTGCGACTGCCGGAGGGAGCCACGACGGGCTCGGCCGACGGCATCGCCGAGGACGGCACCGTCGTCGGCTCGGTGGCCCCGGACGACGGGTCCGAGGCGAGCGGTTACCTGTGGCTGCCCGACGGCACCGGCCGGACCATGTCGTTGCCGCCCGTCGACGGGGAGAAGGCGACCTTCTTCTGGCCGGAGTCGATCGTCGACGGCTGGGTGGCCGGGCGGGCGGTCCTCGACAAGCCGGACGGCAGCCGGTGGTTCACCGCCTACCGGTACCGGATCGCCGACGGGACCTACGAGAAGGTGGACGGGCCCGGATATCCGGTGCTGATCGCGGCGAACGGCTGGGTGGTCAGTGGCACCCAGCAGCCGGTGATCACGGCCGATGACCGGCTGTTCGACCTGCCACTCCACCCGGACGCGGACGACTACCAGATCAGCAGCATCAGCGCGGACGGCCGGGTGATCGGCGGATCCGGCGCCGCCCTGGGCGGGAACCAGGTCGGCAACGACCCACTGATGTGGACCTGCCGCTGACGTGACGGAGCGGGCGCCGCTGACGCGACGCCCGCTCTCCTTCCCCGGTGGAGCCTTCAGGAGACGGTGGAGCCTTCAGGAGAGCCTCAGGAGACGGCCACGTCGTCGAACCAGACGGAGCCGCTGTTGTCACCCGACTTGAGGTGCAGCTGGACGCTGGTGGCGCCGGCCGGGGCGACCGCCTCGACGACCAGCTTGGTCCAGGAGGAGTTACCGGCGGGCAGACGGTTCGAGGTGCTCTGGCTGATCCACTTGCCGGTGACGTCGAACCAGCTCAGCGCGATCTCGGTGACACCGGTGGCGTTGGTGCCGCGGGCGTACGCCTCGGCGCGCCAGCGGTAGCCGGCCTGCACGGGCGTGATCGGCGAGGTGACCAGCGACGGAAGACCGGCCGTGGTGCGGGTGGTGCCGGAGAAGCGGACCGACTTGGAGCCGCTGCGGGCGACGTCGGTGACCGTCACCGGGGTACCCGCGTCGGTGTTGGCGAGCCGCCACGGCGAGTCGCTGGCGGCGGCCTCGAAACCGAGGTTGAGCAGGCTGTTCGGGACGGTACCGGTGGTCCACCAGCTACGCACCACGGTCGCGGCGAACTTCGCGGTGCCGTCGGCGCGGTAGAGGCCGAACTTGTACTGGGCCGGCATCGTCGACACCTGCGAGTTGGCCGGGATCGCGCCGTTCGCGAAGTCGTTGAGCGTCCACGGCGACACCGAGCCGACGCCCGCCTCGCTCGCGGCACGGAACACCCGGGCCAGGTAGGCACCCTGCTCGCCCTCGCTGACGACGGCGCTGCTCACACCGGTCTCACCGATCACGACCGGTGCCGGGGCGACGGCCGCCTGCGCCTTGCGGATCTCGGCGAGCGCCCGCTCCGAGGAGCCGTAGAAGTGGAAGTCGTAGTAGTCGAGCGGACTGGCGGTCAGCTGCGACTTGATCTGGGCCATGCCGGTCGCGCCGGTGCCGCCGTCGACCGAGAGGGTGAGCGGCATGGCCGGCGCCCAGACCCGGACCGCCGGGATGACCTGCTTGATCCAGGTGACCGCGGCGCTGTCACCGGGCTGGAACTCGTTCTTCAGCTCGACGGCGATGACCCGGGGGTCGTTCACGTACGGCGAGAGGATCGCCTTCGCCCAGTTGACGCTGTTGTTGACCTCGTTGTAGCCGGACCACCAGTCGAAGAGGGTGACCTTGACGGTGAGGCCGTTGGCGTCGGCGGCGCTGATGAACTTGCGCAGCTTCTCGGTGTACTCCGCCTTCGGGGTGGGCCAGCCGAACGCCTGCGGGAAGACGATCACCCGGACGTTGTCGGCACCCAGCGCGGCGACCTTCGCCAGGTCGGCGTCGATCCGGGCCGCGTCGAACCCGGTCCACATCGCCGACCAGCCGGCATCCGACGGGTAGTAGTTGAGCGACTTCGCGGTCTGCACCGCCGCCATCCGGTCCGTCATGGTGGGAGTCTCACCGTCCGCCGAGGCGGGCGCGGCGGCAAGTCCGAGGGTCATCAGAACGGAGGAGGCGAGGACGCCGGCGCGCACGCGGAAGCTGCTCATAGGGGGATCGATGCCTCTCGCAAGGTTGCTTTTCGGGGGTGACCTCTCATTCGGCTCCGGCGTCGGATCCCGGAGCTTCCGGCTGATGGCAAGGTGGTTGCAAACCGGGTGCGCCCCTTTCGGACGTTGCGAACCGGTTGCCGGACGCCCCGGCAACCGCCCTCCCCTTTCTCCGGTGCCGGCCCGGGTGTTGCCGTTCGGTTGCCGTGCAACCCACCGCGGCCCCAGTCCAGCATCGACCGCCGAGCCGCCGATCGACCGGTGACGACGGTGAGATTCACCCCCGCGGAGGGTGCGGGCCGGGAAGATCGGTTGCAGCGATCCACGAAGCACGATTCGATGGCTGTCGACCTGCTGTTTCGACGGAGAGAGCGACATGCGCCTGCTGGACGACCCGCCGAGACGGCTCGCGACGATCCCCTACCGGGCGGCCGGGCCCGGCGGCGCCACCCGGGCCCTCCAGCTCGCGGTCGAGGGACTCCGGGTCGACGAGCTCCCGGCCGGCTGCACGGCCCTGCTCGCCACCGGTGACCTCCAGGGCATCGCCGTCTCCCCCGACGACGGCAGACCGGTCCTGCTCGGCGTCGCTCTCGCCGGATATCTGCGGCTCTGGGCCGGCAGCGGCCTGCTGCCGCCGCCCGGCGACCTCACGGTGCTGCTCACCGGCGACCTCTACTCGGCACCGAACGCCGACCGCCGCGGCGCGTCCGGCGACGTGCACGAGGTGTGGGCGGCCTTCGCCGCCGGCAGCCCGGCGGTCCTCGGCATCGCCGGGAACCACGACGAGGTCACCGGCGGCGTGAGCGGGTTCGGCCCCGGCGTCGCCCTGCTCGACGGCACCCGGCGCGGTCACGGCGACCTCACCGTCGCGGGCGTCAGCGGCGTCATCGGAGACCCTTCACGACCATTCCGGCGTACGGAGGAAGCGTTCCTGTCCGCGGTGGAGGCGGTCACCTCGCCCCCACCGGACGTCCTGCTGCTGCACGAGGGCCCGCGTGGCACCGGCCCCGACCAGCCCGGCCGGCCCGCCCTGCGCGGGCTGCTGGAGCGGCGTCCCCCGGCGATCACCCTCTGCGGGCACGTCCACTGGAGCCGCCCGGTGGCCCCGCTGGGCAGCGGTCACATCGTCAACGTGGACGCCCGGGCGGTCCTGTTCACCACGTGAGGTCGGCCTCCACGCCGTAGTGGTCGGAGAGGAACGCGGGGCGGCCGTCACCGAGCCGTACCTCCTCCTGGAAGACCAGGCGTGCCCCGGCCACCGGCACCGCCCGGACCAGGACGTGGTCGAGAGCGTCCGGCACCGGCCA
>NZ_JBHSBL010000040.1:0-153 GCF_042650585.1 Actinoplanes subglobosus | reverse complement strand
GTCCCGCAGGCCAGTCGCCGCGAGGAAGCCGGTGAGCAGCGACGACGTCCGCGACACGTTCAGATCGCCGGCGACCACGAGCGGCGTCGCCGGATCGATCGTCGCGAGCCGCGCCGCCAGATGATCGAACTCGGACCGGAGGACGGCGGTGAA
>NZ_JBHSBL010000039.1:0-8756 GCF_042650585.1 Actinoplanes subglobosus | reverse complement strand
TTTTCGCTGACGCCGTGGCCGCGATGGATGCCGGTGTCTTGTTGGAGATCGGGTCGGATGCGGCGTTGACGCCGATGGCCGACGGGGCGATCGCGTTGCAACGACGGGACCGCGATGAGGTCACCGAACTACTGACCGGGCTGGGCCAGGCATTCGTCCGAGGCCTGAAAGTCGACTGGAGCGCCTTCTACCCCAACGCCCACCGGGTAGACCTTCCGACCTACGCCTTCCAGCGCGACCGCTACTGGCTCGACACCCTCGACTACTGGTCCAACGCCTGGTCCGGCGCCGAACGCGACGGAGCCGTGACCGCCGGTCTCCGGCCCGTACGCCATCCGTTGCTGGGCGCCGTACTGAGCACCCCCGACTCAGGCGCGGTAGTCCTGACCGGCCGCCTGTCCGTGCAGAGCCAGCCGTGGCTGGCCGACCACCGCGTCAACGACACGATCCTCGTACCCGGAACCGGCCTGCTGGAGATGGTGATCCGGGCCGGCGACGAGGTCGGCTGCGGCGCGGTGGACGAGTTGATGCTCCAGGTCCCGCTGACCCTGCCGGAGCGTGGCGGCGTCCAGGTGCAGGTGGTGGTCGGCGCCGCCGAGGCGGACGGCCGCCGCCCGGTCACCGTGCACTCGCGTGGCGAGGACGCCGACGACTGGACACGAAACGCCGAGGGCATCCTGACCGCCGCGGTGAGCAGCGAGAACATCGATCTGACCACCTGGCCCCCGCCCGGCGCCGACGCGGTCGACGTGACCGGCGTCTACCAGGACCTGGCGTCGGTCGGCCTCGACTACGGCCCGGCGTTCCAGGGCCTGACCGCGGCATGGCGCCGCGACACCGAGACGTTCGCCGAGGTGACGCTGCCGGAGCCGGCGGACGGCGCACCGTTCGGTCTGCACCCGGCAGCGCTCGACGCGGCACTGCACGCGTTGTCGTTGAGCGTTTCCGCGGGTGAAAGTGCACGAGTGCCGTTCGCCTGGTCCCAGGTGGTGCTGCTCCGCAGCGGCGCCGACAGGTTGCGGGTGCTTCTCCGACCCCATCCTTCCGGTACGGGAGTGGCGATCCGGATCGCCGACGGCAACGGCACCCCGATCGCGTCCGTAGGAAGCCTCTCCCTCCGCGAACCGGCCACCGCGGCACCGGAATCCCACTCGATGTACCGCCTGGATTGGCTGCCCACCCCTCTCCCCGCGGTCACCACCGACCCTCGCGAGATCGAGATCTGGCACAGCCCACCCGGCACCGACCCGGCGGAGACACGCACCGCGGTGCACGCGGCTCTGACCGAACTACAGACGTTCCCCACCCGCCCCGGCAACGAGAACCGGGTCCTGGCCGTGGTGACATCCGTCGACCCGGCCGGTGCCGCCGTCGCGGGCCTGGTCAGGTCAGCCCAGTCCGAGAACCCTGGCCGTTTCCTGGTCCTCGAAGCGGAGACCGCGGACCCCGACATGTCCGCTCTGGCCGCGGCCGCTCTGGCCGCCGACGAGTCGCAGGTCCGGGTCCGCGGTGGCGAGACGCTGGTGCCCCGGCTGGTCCGGGCCGACGCGGACCCGGCAGCGGAGAATCCTTCCTGGGGCGACGGACCGGTACTGATCACCGGCGGAACCGGCGCCCTCGGGCGTGTGCTGGCCCGCCACCTCGTGACCAGCGGCGGCGTTCGGGACCTCGTCCTGGCCTCCCGCCGCGGCCCGGCGTCGGACGGCGTCGACTCGCTGATCAGCGAGTTGACCGATCTGGGCGCTCGGGTGCGGGTGCCGGCCTGCGACACCGCCGACCGGGAAGCGATCCTCGACCTGGTCCAGGCGGTACGACCGACCGCGATCATCCACGTCGCCGGTGTCCTCGACGACGCCGTGCTGTCCTCCCTGACCCCGGACCGGATCGACGCCGTGCTCCGGGCCAAGGTCGACGCGGTCTGGAATCTCCATCACGCGACCGCCGACCTGCCACTGACCGACTTCCTGCTGTTCTCGTCCGCGGCCGGTGTGCTCGGTTCCCCCGGCCAGGGTTCATACGCGGCCGCCAACTCCTACCTGGACGCCTTCGCCCAGTGGCGCCGGGATCAGGGCCTCCCGGCCCAGTCGTTGGCCTGGGGTCTGTGGGCCGACGGCATGGCCGGCACCCTGACCGAGAACGACATCCAGCGGATGAGCCGCAGCGGAGTGACCGCACTGCCCGTCGACGAGGCACTGAGCCTCTTCGACCGGGCCCGCCGCCTCGGCGCCCCCACGCTCGTCCCGGTTCACCTGGAACTACGCACCTGGCGGGCGGCACCCCAGGTACCCGATCTCCTGCGTTCCCTCGTCCCGGCACGCACCCGGCGGGCCACCGTCACCAGCGCCGCCACCGACGACGGCCTGCGACAGCGTCTGGCCCGGTTGACCGAGACGGATCGGCGAAGCCACCTGCTCGACCTGGTCCGCGCGACGGCAGCCGCCGTACTCGGGCACGCCGGCCCGGAATCCGTCGAACCCGACCGCTCCTTCAACGAACTGGGCTTCGACTCGCTGAGTGCGGTGGAGTTCCGTAACGGCCTGGGCACCGCGACGGGTCTGCGGCTGCCCGCGACTCTGGTCTTCGACTATCCGTCTCCGGTCGTACTCGCCGATTTCCTGCTCGGCGAGATTCTGGGGCACACCGACGACGACACGGCGACGGCCCCGGCCGCCCCGGCCGATACGGATCCGATCGTCATCGTGGGGATGGGCTGCCGTTATCCGGGTGGGGTCGCGTCGCCGGAGGACCTGTGGCGCCTGGTCGCCGACGGCGTCGACGCGGTCTCGGACTTCCCTGCCGACAGAGGCTGGGACATCACCGAGTTGTACGACCCGTCGCGCACCCGCCCCGGTACCAGTTACGTCCGTGAGGGCGGTTTCCTGCACAACGCAGCCGACTTCGATGCGGCCTTCTTCGGCATCTCACCGAACGAGGCGCTGACGATGGATCCGCAGCAGCGTCTGTTGTTGGAAGCGTCGTGGGAGGCGATCGAACGGGCCGGCATCGACCCGACAACGTTGAAGGGTTCATCAACGGGCGTCTTCGCCGGAATGATGTACCACGACTACATCGACAACACGAACACCGGATCCGTGGCCTCGGGCCGTTTGTCGTACGTCCTAGGTCTTGAAGGCCCGTCGGTGACGGTCGACACGGCGTGTTCGTCATCGCTGGTGGCCCTGCACCTGGCCGCACAGGCCCTGCGCTCAGGCGAATGCTCCCTCGCGCTTGCCGGTGGTGTGGCGGTGATGGCGACGCCCGAGGCGTTCATCGAGTTCTCCCGTCAGGGTGGTCTGGCCGGTGACGGTAGGTGTAAGTCCTTTGCCGCGTCTTCGGATGGGACGGGTTGGTCCGAGGGTGTTGGTGTGTTGGTGGTCGAGCGTCTTTCGGATGCGGTTCGTCTGGGTCATCCGGTGTGGGCTGTGGTTCGGGGTACGGCGGTGAATCAGGACGGTGCGAGTAATGGTTTGACGGCGCCGAATGGTCCGTCGCAGCGCAGGGTGATCGGTCAGGCGTTGGCGGCGGCGCGGGTTTCGGCTGATCAGGTGGATGCGGTTGAGGCTCATGGCACGGGTACGACGCTCGGTGACCCGATCGAGGCGCAGGCGTTGCTGGCGACCTACGGCCAGGGCCGTTCTGGTGAGCCGTTGTGGCTCGGCTCTCTGAAGTCGAACATCGGTCACTCACAAGCGGCGGCGGGTGTCGGCGGGATCATCAAGATGGTCATGGCGATGCGTCATGGTGTGCTGCCGAAGACGCTGCACGTGGACGCTCCGTCACCACACGTCGATTGGGCTTCCGGCGATGTCCAGTTGTTGACCGAGTCGCGGGAGTGGCCGGTCACGGATCATCCGCGTCGGGCGGGGGTCTCGTCGTTCGGGATCAGTGGCACGAACGCCCACGTCATCCTCGAACAGCCCGCTCCCGCCCCCGGGCCCGCCGGTTCCGGCATCGTGCTACCCGTCGGGTCTGGCGCCGGATCGACTGTCGGGTCGGCCGCCGAGGCCGCGCCGGCGATCATTCCGTGGGTGCTGCACGCCAAGTCGCCGGCAGCGCTGGCCGGTCAGGCCCGCATGCTCATGGAACGAATGGACTCCTGGACCGACGCCGAGTTCGCCGCGGTGGGCCGGGCCCTGGTGACGTCGCGGTCGGTCTTCGGAACCCGTGCCGTGGTCGTGGCCGCGGACCGATCCGGCTTCACCGCGGGACTGCGCGCGGTGGTCGAATCCGAACCCAAGGAGAACGTCGGCGGCCGCGTCGGCTGGTTGTTCTCCGGTCAGGGTGTGCAGCGTCTCGGGATGGGTCGTGGTCTCTACGAGGCGTTCCCGGTGTTCGCTGCCGCGTTTGACGAGGTCGCCTCTCTGGTCCCGGGTGACCCGAAGGGCATCTGGTGGGGTGCGGACCGTGCGACTTTGGATTCGACCGACAACGCGCAGATCGGCATTTTCGCTTTCCAGGTCGCTTTGGTCGCACTACTTAAGTCGTGGGGGATTAAGCCGGAAGTCTTGGCTGGTCATTCGGTTGGCGAGTTCGCCGTCGCCCATGTCGCGGGGATGATCTCGCTGCCTGATGCGGTGCGTCTGGTGGTGGCGCGCGGCAAGTTGATGGCCGCGTTGCCTGCTGGTGGGGCGATGGCGGCGGTGCAGGCGACCCCGGCTGAGGTCGAGCCGTTCGGTATTGCGATCGCTGCGGTGAACGGTCCGGATTCGGTGGTGATCTCCGGCAGTGCTGAAGACGTCGACCGGGTGGTTGAGGCGTTGGGTCGCCGTAATACTCGGCTGCGGGTGTCGCATGCGTTCCATTCGCCGTTGATGGATCCGATGCTGGCCGCTTTCGAGCAGGAACTTTCGACGGTCACCTTCAGTCCGGCGCAGATTCCGATCGTCTCGACGGTGACGGGTAAAGCTGCGACTCCGGACGACCTGGCGACTGTCGACTACTGGCTGAGGCACACCCGCGGGACAGTGCTTTTCGCTGACGCCGTGGCCGCGATGGACGCCGGTGTCTTGTTGGAGATCGGGTCGGATGCGGCGTTGACGCCGATGGCCGACGGGGCGATCGCGTTGCAACGACGTGACCGCGACGAGGCCACCGAGCTGCTGAATGGGCTCGGCCAGGCATACGCGCGGGGCATGCCGGTCGACTGGGTCAGGTACTTCAGCGTCGACGCCAGCCAGAGCGGCCTGCCCACGCACGCTGTCCAGGGCGGCTCGCCAGGGCGCGCTGTCCAGGAGGGCTCGCCGGGGCGCACTGTCCAAGGTGGCTCGTCCGGGCGTGCTGTCCAGGCCGGCCAGCCCGCGAGTACCTTCACGGTCGACCTGCCCACCTACGCCTTCCAGCGTGAACGCTACTGGCGGGATGCGGTGACCGGTGCCGGTGATCTCCGGTCGGCCGGCCTGCAGACCGCCGACCACCCGCTGTTCGGCGCGATCGTGCAACTTCCGGACGGCAACGGAGTGATCGCGACCGGCCGGTTGTCGATCCAGGCGGAGCCGTGGCTGGCTGATCATCGGGTCGGTGACACGCTTCTGGTGCCGGGAACCGGCCTGCTGGAGATGGCGATCCGCGCCGGCGACGAGGTCGGTTGCGGCATCGTCGACGAACTGATGCTCCAGGCGCCGCTGGTACTGCCCGAGCAGGGCGGCGTGCAGATCCAGGTGGTGGTCGGCCCGGCCCACGACGACGGACGCCGCCCGGTGGGTGTGCATTCGCGCCCCGACCAGGACGCCGACTGGATCCGGCACGCCACCGGAACTCTGTCGCCGGCCGCATCGGCACCGGACTTCGACCTGACCGCGTGGCCGCCGCCCGCCGCCGAACCGCTCGACGTGACCACCGTCTACGACGGCCTGGCCGACGCCGGCCTGGATTACGGCCCGGCATTCCAGGGCCTGACCGCGGCCTGGCGGCACAATTCCGAGGTGTACGCCGAAGTGGCGCCACCGGAGCCCGGCCGGCTCACCGGCACCGGGTTCGGCCTGCACCCGGCCCTCCTCGACGCCGCACTGCACGCCCTGGCCTTCGGTGACGGTGCCGGAGACCGGGCACGGGTGCCGTTCGCCTGGTCCGGAGTGGTGCTGCACCGGACCGGCGTGGAGACCCTCCGGGTGCGCCTGACCCAGAATCCCGGCGGCGAGGTCACCCTTCGGATCGCGGACTCCACGGGTCTCCCGGTGGCGTCGATCGCCGGTCTCTCCCTCCGCGAACCGGCGGCCGGGCAGACCGCCGCTTCCCAGTCGCTGCTCCGCCTCGACTGGGTGCCGTCCG
Source organism: Actinoplanes subglobosus (assembly GCF_042650585.1). NCBI lineage: Bacteria > Bacillati > Actinomycetota > Actinomycetes > Micromonosporales > Micromonosporaceae > Actinoplanes > Actinoplanes subglobosus. Next base: position 2,489 of record NZ_JBHSBL010000039.1, on the reverse strand, counting down.
AACTGCCGCGTTCGTCGGCCGGTGGGCGGGAGATTGCCGGTGGGCGGGAGATCGAGATCTGGCACAGCCCGGCCGGCACGGATCCGGCCGAGACGCGCGCCGCGGTGCATGCGGCTCTCGCTGAGCTCCAGGGATTCCTGGGGCGGACCGACGCCGAGGACCGGGTGCTGGCCGTGGTGACGTCCGGGGACCTCGCCGGGTCCGCGGTCGGCGGCCTGGTCCGGGTGGCGCAGTCGGAGAACGCCGGCCGGTTCGTGCTGATCGACGCCGAGCCTGGCATCGACATCGCGGCGGTGGCCGTGGCCGCACTGGAGGCCGATGAGTCACAGGTCCGGGTGCGTGACGGCGAGGTCCTGGTGCCGCGCCTGGTGCGGGCCGGCGTCGAGCCTGCGGTCGAGCCCCCGGGATGGGGTGCGGGTCCGGTTCTGATCACTGGTGGTACGGGCGCGCTGGGTGTGGCGGTCGCGAGGCATCTGGTGGCGGCGCACGACGTGCGAGATGTGGTGCTTGTTTCTCGTCGTGGGTCTTTGCCGGATGGTCTGGATGCCCGGGTGCGGGCGGTGGCGTGTGATGTCGCCGATCGGGAGGCGACGTTGGCGCTGGTGGAGGCGGTGCGGCCGTCGGCGGTGGTGCATCTTGCGGGTGTTCTCGACGACGGGGTGCTGTCGTCGCTGACCCCGGAGCGGGTCGACGGGGTGTTGCGTCCGAAGGTCGATGCGGTGTGGAACCTGCATGAGGCGGCTGGTGACCTGACGGCGTTCGTGGTGTTCTCCTCGGCGGCGGGCGTGTTCGGCACCGCGGGCCAGGGGGCCTATGCGGCGGCCAACTCCTATCTGGACGCGTTCGTCCAGTGGCGTCGTGATCAGGGGTTGCCGGGGCAGTCGCTGGCGTGGGGTCTGTGGGCTGATGGGATGGCCGGGACGCTCAGTGATGCTGATGTGCAGCGGATGAGCCGCAGCGGGGTGACCGCGATGCCGGTCGACGAGGCGCTCGCCCTGTTCGACCTGGCCCATGGTTCCGGTGAGGTGGCGCTCACGCCGATCCGCCTCAACCTTCAGGCGTGGCGGTCGGCACCCCAGGTGCCGGACATCCTGCGGACGCTGGTTCCGGCGCGCAGCCGGCGTGCGACGGGGACTACGACCAACGGCGACGGGGTCCTACGACAGAAGCTCACCCACCTCGAACCCGAGGAACAGCTCGCTCTCGTGCTCAACCTGGTCCGTGTCGAGGCCGCCGCCGTTCTCGGCCACCCCGGTCCCGAAGCGGTGCAGGCCGGGCTGGCCTTCAGCGACCTGGGCTTCGACTCGCTGAGCGCTGTCGAGTTCCGCAACGCGCTGAACACCGCGACCGGCCTGCGCCTGCCCGCGACCTTGGTCTTCGACCATCCGAACGCCGCAGCGCTCGCCGCTCAACTGCTCGCCGACATCGCCCCACCGGCCGGCGAAGCCGACGCCCAGGCGAAGGAGGAGGACCGGATCCGGCAGGTGCTGCAGAGCATTCCGCTCAGCCGGCTGCGGGACGCCGGACTCCTGGGCACGCTGCTCGGACTCGGTGGCGCGGCCGACGACGACCCGACCGAACCGGACCACGACGAACCGGTGTCGATCGACACCATGGACACCGACGACCTCATCAGCATGGCGCTCGGCGGCCTCAACCAGGAGAACTCGACGCAGTGGGAGACGGGGGAGTGGTCATGAGCGCGTCAGAGGAGAAGCTTGTCCAGGCGCTTCGGCAGTCGCTGAAGGAGACCGAATGGCTTCGGACCCAGAACCGGAAACTCACGGCGAGCATCAACGAGCCGATCGCGATCGTGGGGATGGGCTGCCGTTATCCGGGCGGGGTCGCGTCGCCGGAGGATCTGTGGCGCCTGGTCGCCGACGGCGTCGACGCGGTCTCCGAATTTCCCGCCGATCGTGGCTGGAATGTCGAGGAGCTGTTCGATCCGACACGCACCCGTCCGGACACCAGCTATGTGCGGGAAGGCGGTTTCCTGCACGAAGCCGCGGACTTCGACGCCGGGTTCTTCGGGATCTCGCCGAACGAGGCGCTGACGATGGATCCGCAGCAGCGTCTGTTGTTGGAGGCGTCGTGGGAGGCGATCGAGCGGGCCGGCATCGATCCGACGTCGTTGAAGGGTTCGTCGACCGGTGTGTTCGCCGGAATGATGTACCACGACTACGTCTACAACGCGAGCACCGGATCGGTGGCGTCGGGCCGTTTGTCGTACGTCCTTGGTCTTGAAGGCCCGTCGGTGACGGTGGATACCGCGTGTTCGTCGTCGCTGGTGGCGTTGCATCTGGCGGTGCAGGCGTTGCGGTCGGGGGAGTGCTCGCTGGCGCTTGCTGGTGGTGTGGCGGTGATGGCGACGCCTGAGGCGTTCGTCGAGTTCTCCCGTCAGGGTGGTCTGGCCGGTGACGGTAGGTGTAAGTCTTTCGCCGCGGCGTCCGACGGGACGGGTTGGTCCGAGGGTGTTGGTGTGTTGGTGG
>NZ_JBHSBL010000038.1:0-17078 GCF_042650585.1 Actinoplanes subglobosus | reverse complement strand
CTCGCCCTCACTGCTGACGGCGGTGCTCACCCCGGTCTCGCCGATCACGATCGGATCCGGGGCGACCGCCGCCTGCGCCCGCCGGATCTCGGCCAGCGCCCGCTCCGAGTTGCCGTAGAAGTGGAAGTCGTAATAGTCCAGCGGGGTGCCGGTCAGCGCCGTGCGGATCCGGGCCAGCCCCGCCGCACCACTCTGACCATCCACCGACAGGGTCAACGGCATCTGCGGTACGGCCTCCCGAACCGCCGGAATCAGTCTGCGCACCCACGACACCGCAGCCGGGTCGGTCGACACGAACTCGTTCTTCAACTCCACCGACAGCACCCGGCGGTCGTCGGCGTACGGCGCGAGCACCGCCTTCGCCCAGGAGGCGCTGCCGGCCGCGTCGCTGTAACCGGACCACCAGTCGAACAGGGTGAGCTTCACCGTCAGGCCCTGCGCGTCGGCGATGCTGATGAACTTGCGCAGGCGGTCGGCGTACTCCTGCCTGGGCTTGGGAAAGCCGAAGGCCTGCGGGAAGACGATGATCCGCACGTTGTCGGCGCCGAGCGCGGCCGCCTTCGCCAGGTCCGCCTCGATGCGGGCCGGGTCGAAGCCGGTCCACATCGCCGACCAGCCGGCGTTCGACGGGTAGTAGTTGATGGTCCGCGCGGTGGTGACCGCCGCGAGCCGGGACTGCAACGTCGCCGCCCCACCCTGGACCGTCAGCGGCTGCGGATCGCCCAGCGGCAGCGCCGACGCCCGCGGGGAGGGGTTGGTCGCGGCCGACCCGGAAGCCGGTAGCGCGACGGCGAGCAGGAGCGACGAGGCGAGGATCGCCGCGGCACGGGTACGAGCTGTCGTCACGGTGGTTCGGAGCCCCTCACTTGGTCAGGTTCGTGGCCCCTCCATTCGGTTGTCCGGGTCCCGGCTGTCAGGCACCGCCGGAAGCAGTGCGGTTGCGATCCGGGTGCGTGCCGGCCGACCACCTTCATTCCGCCGGCGGCAGCCGATGGTCCCCCATCGGCCCGCCGGGGACGGTGCTCAGTCCGGGTAGTGGCGTGGCGTGTACACCGCCGTGGTGCCGTCGCCGCGGGTCACCGCCCGGGTCTGCGACGAACCGATGATCAGCAGGCAGCGCATGTCCACGGTCGCCGGGTCGAGCGCGGCCAGCGTGGTGACCCGCACCGACTCCTCCGGGCCGCCGACGTCCCGGCCGACCACCACCGGGGTACTCGGGCGGCGGTGCGAACGCAGCAGCTCCAAGGCGCGGACCAGCTGCTCACGACGGGTCTTCGACGCCGGGTTGTAGACCGCGATCACCAGGTCGGCGGTCGCGGCCGCCTCCAGCCGGGACTCGATCACCGACCACGGCTTCAGCCGGTCGGACAGTGACAGGATGCAGAAGTCGTGACCGAGCGGCGCACCGGCCCGGCTCGCCACCGCCTGCGCCGCGGTCAGGCCCGGGATGACCCGCACCGGCACGTCCCGCCACTGCGGATCCTCGGCCACCTCCAGGACGGCCGCGGCCATCGCGAAGACACCGGGATCGCCGGACGAGACGACCGCCACCCGCCGTCCGCGCTTCGCCAGGTCCAGCGCGAACGCCGCCCGCTCGGCCTCGACCCGGTTGTCCGACGGGTGCCGGCGCTGACGCGGGTTCGGTGGGACCCGGTCCACATACGGCCCGTAGCCGATCAGGTCGTCGGCGCCGGCCAGCGCCTCCTGCGCCTCCGGGGTCAGCCAGTGCCGGGCGCCCGGGCCCAGACCGACCACCGTCACCCCGCCGGCCGCGTCGAACCCGGTCGGCGCCGCGGCACCGGCGTCCTCCAGGCTGACCAGGCCGGACTCCGGCTCGGCCGTCGCCGGGGGGCGGGCGGCGAGCAGGACGTCCAGCCCGGCCCTCCCCGCACCGGCACCCGTCATCTCCTCGTCCGCCATGAAGGCGGTGGCGGCCGGGCTCGGCAGCAGCGCCAGCGAGAAGTACGGAACGGTCGCCGGGTCGACGTCGCGCAGCGGGGCCGAACGCTCCCGGTCGGTGGTGGCACGCTCCACATACCACGCGTCGTCGAGGCGGCCGGCCTGCTGCAGAGCCTCCCGCACCCCCTCGAACGTGCGGCCCAGCTTCATCACGGCGGCCGAGTCGGTGGTGGCCAGGCGGGCCGCCAGCTCCTTCGGCTCCAGCGTGCCCGGCAGCACCGTCAGCACCTCGTCGCGCTCCATCAGCGGACGACCCAGCACCGCCGAGGCGGCACTGACCGACGTGACACCGGGGACGACGGCCGTCTCGTACCGCCCGGACAGCCGTTTGTGCATGTGCATGTAGGAGCCGTAGAAGAACGGGTCGCCCTCGGCCAGCACCACCACGTCGCGCCCGGCGTCCAGATGCGCGGCGAGCCGGGCCGCCGACGCGGTGTAGAACTCGTCGATCGCGCCCTGATAGCCGCCCGGATGATCGGTCGTCTCGGTCGTCACCGGGTAGATCAGGGCCTCCTCGATCTGGCCCTCCCGCAGATATCCGGCGGCGATCGCGCGGGCGTTGCTGCGCCCGTGCCGCGCCGCGTGATACGCCACCACGTCGGCGGCGCCGATCAGCCGCGCAGCCTTGACCGTGACCAGCTCCGGGTCGCCGGGGCCCAGCCCCACCCCGAAGAGCCGCCCGGTCCGGGCCGTCACCTGCGAGGGAATCGCCGCCGCGGTGTCGCCGCGGGCTGCGTCGTTCGTCATCGAAGTCCTTGCGTGGGTTCTCCGGCGCCGGACCGGAGGAGTATGGGGTTCTCCGGCCGCCGGGATCCTTCGGTCGGGGTCCTGCTGCCGGGTTTCGGTCGCCGGGATCCTTCGGTCGGGGTCCTGCTGCCGGGTTTCGGTCGCTGGGGTCCTTCGGTCGGGGTCCTGCTGCCGGGTTTCGGTCGCTGGGGTCCTTCGGCTGCCGGACCGGCGGGTTGTCGGGTTGGCGGGTTTGTCGGGTTCGGTCTACTCGGCTTCGGAGGCGAGGGCGTTCACGGCGGCAGCGGTGATGGCGCTGCCGCCCCGGCGGCCCCGGACGATCAGGTACTCGAGGCCGGACTCGGCCAGCGCCTCCTTCGACTCGGCGGCGCCGATGAATCCGACCGGGATGCCGATCACGGCGGCTGGTCGGGGCGCACCCGCCTCGACCATCTCCAGCAGCCGGAACAGTGCGGTCGGGGCGTTGCCGATCGCCACCACGGCGCCGCCCAGCCGGTCGCCCCACAGGTCCAGGGCGGCGGCGCTGCGGGTGTTGCCGATCCCGGCCGCGAGCTGCGGAACAGCGGGGTCCCGCAGGGTGCAGACCACGTCGTTGGCGGCAGGCAGCCGGGTCCGCGTCACCCCGGAGGCCACCATCTCGGCGTCACACAGGATCGGGGCACCGCCGAGCAGCGCCTTGCGGGCCGCGGTCACCACGGCCGGACTGAACCGGACGTCCTCCACCAGATCCACCATCCCGCAGGCGTGGATCATCCGGACCACCACCCGGGACACGTCGTCCGGCAGCCCCGACAGATCCGCCTCGGCCCGGATCGTGGCGAACGACCGCCGGTAGATCTCCGCGCCGTCGCGCACGTACTCCATGGTTCAGAGCCTCCTAGCCACCGCTATCACGTCTTCCAGCCCACTCGCCGCCGCGTCCCCGGGCCACGCCACCGCCGCACCTCCCGGTCGTGCCGGCGTCGCCACCTCTTCCGGCCGTGTCGGCGCCGTCCTGTCCTCCGGTCGGTCCACTGCCGCACCTCCCGGTCGTGCCGGCGTCGCCACGTCTTCCGGTTGTGCCGGCGCCGTCCTGTCCTCCGGTCGGTCCATTGCCGCACCTCCCGGTCGTGCCGGCGTCGCTGTGTCCTCCGGGGCCGTTGCTGCCGTGACCGGCGCGGAGACGCCGATCATCGGTGGTCGGGCGGCCGGCGTCGATGGTCCGATTAGCCCGGAATCTCCGGACGGTGCCCGCCGTCCGGACGCTGATCCCGCCCGGACGGCGGTGGCGACGTGCACACCCGGCTCACCGCCACCGGCCGGATGGCGAGTGATCAGGTAGCCGTCCGTGGTCGCCTCGGCGCGGACGTGCGCTCCCGCCGGACTGCCGCACGCGCGGGCGCAACCCACCCAGTGAACCGGGAGGCCGTCGACGAAACGGGCCGCGGCGGTCGCGTCGGCGCGCACGTCGGACAGCGATTTCGCGCAACCTGGCCGGCCGGCGCAGGCGGTCACTCCCGACCACGGCGAACCGGGCGCCACGGCGAGACCGGCTCCGGCCAGGCGATCCGCCCAGGCCGGCGCCGCCGCCGGTGGCAGATCGGCAACCACCACGCCACGCCACGGCGTCACGACCAGCAGTTCCGCGGCCTCCAAGACCCTCATCGGCACGCCATCGAGGCGCCCCAACGGCACCAGCGCGGCGACCGCGGCGAGCCCGTCCTCCTGTGGCAGCACCCCGATCAGGTCACCGGGCTCCGGCGCCTCGACGGGCACCGCGACATCCACGGGCACGATCGTCACGCCGGGCGTGACGGTCACCGGGTCGGGCGGCACGCCGAGTGTGGCGGCCAGCCGGGCCGTGATGCGAGCGGGGCCGTCGATGAGCTCGCGCAACCGCCACGCCGCAGCGCTGCCGGAGCGCTGCTCGGCCCGCTCGGCCAGGAACGCGTGGGCGGCGGCGACCATCGTGGGCACGACGTCGTCGTAGCCGGCACGCAGCCCGGTGTCATGCCCGCCGAGCCTGATCACGAACGGTCCGTCGACGGCGGAAGCGGCGGGTGGGCACGGGACGACTGTGGACGGCGGCACCGGGACCGCGGCCACGTCGGAGGCGAGCGGGACCTGGCCGATGGCGAAGAGGAACTTACCGGGCAGCGCGGCCAGGGTGGCGTCAGCCTGGATCGCGAGGTCGAGCCGTCCTACGAGAGCGCGGAGAAGCGATCCTGGAAGAGGCGGGGCCGCAATGTTCCGTACATTATCGTGGGTCGGGGAAGGCAGCAGGCCCGCCGACCGCAACCGGGCCGCCAACGCCGGCGCATCGCCTGGTCTCAATGCTCTGAGCTGGAGATTGGCCCGGGAGGTCAGCTCCAGGCAGCCGTCGCCGAACTCCTCGGCCAGCTCGCGCAGCGAGCGCAGCTGAGCACCGGACAGCATGCCCCCTGGCAGCCGGACCCGCGCCAGCATGCCGTCGGCCGCGGCATGCAGCCGCAGCGCGCCGGGACAGGCGTCGGTGTCCGACGAACGGGGAGTCATGGCCCGGATACTACGGCCGACCCCCGACAGGAATTCACCTCCGTCGTGCGGTGGGTCGGGAGCGTCACAGCGGCCGTTCCGCCTTGACGCGGGACACCGGGGTTCGGAAAGGTTAGGGGCCAACGAGCGGCGACGCCGCGGAGGAAGCCGGTGCGAGTCCGGCGCGGTCCCGCCACTGTCACCAGGGCATTTCTCTGGGAGCCAGGAACTCCGGTCGCCGTGATGTCCGTCTACCCGGGGCGCGGACCCCGAGGGGGAGTGCGCTGTGTTCCTGCTGCTGTCGACGTCCGACACCGACCTGCTCAGCGCCCGGGCCAGCGGCTCGGCCTGGCGCCCGGCCAACCCGGCCCGCACCGCCGTCGACGACCTGCCCGCCCTGCTCGACGGGGCCGACCTCGTGGTGGTGCGTATCCTCGGTGGCCGCCGGGCCTGGGAGGAGGGCCTCGACGCGCTGCTCGCGAGCGGTCTGCCGGTCGTCGTCCTCGGCGGTGAGCAGGCGCCCGACGCCGAGTTGATGAAGCTGTCCACCGTGCCCGCCGGTGTCGCCGCGGACGCGCACACCTACCTGGCGCAGGGCGGTGCCGACAATCTCGCGGCACTGCACGACTTCCTCTCCGACACGGTGCTGCTGACCGGCAACGGGTTCGCTCCGGCGGTCGAGACCCCACAGTGGGGGCTCCTGCCACGCGAGGCGTCCGAGGGCGGCCGGGAGACGGTCGCGGTGCTCTACTACCGGGCCCACCACATGGCCGGCAACACCGCGTTCGTCGAGGCGCTGTGCCAGGCGATCGAGGCCCGGGGCGGCCGGGCGCTGCCGATCTTCACGGCCTCGCTGCGGACCGCCCCGCCGGAGCTGTTGGCCGAGCTGCGCAAGGCTGACGCGCTGGTGGTGACGGTTCTGGCCGCCGGCGGCACCCGCCCGGCGACGGCGAGCGCGGGTGGCGACGACGAGGCGTGGGATGTCGGTGTCCTCGCCGACCTGGACGTGCCGATCCTGCAGGGCCTGTGCCTGACCAGTTCGCGCGCGGCCTGGGAGGCCAGCGACGACGGTCTGTCCCCGCTGGACGCGGCGACGCAGGTGGCGATCCCCGAGTTCGACGGGCGGATCATCACGGTCCCGTTCTCCTTCAAGGAGATCGACGAGGACGGGCTGTCGGTCTACGTGGCCGACCCGGAGCGGGCGCTGCGGGTGGCCGGGATCGCTGTGGCGCACGCCCGGCTGCGGCATGTGCCGCCGGCCGACCGGCGGATCGCGCTGATGCTGTCGGCCTACCCGACGAAGCACTCGCGGATCGGCAACGCCGTCGGTCTGGACACCCCGGCCTCGACGGTCGCCCTGCTCGCCGCGCTCGCGGAGCGGGGTTACCGGATCGGCGACTTCGGGACCTATGACGGCGACGGTCTCATCCACACGCTGATCGCGGCCGGTGGCCAGGATCCCGACTGGCTCACCGAGGAGCAGCTCTCCGAAAACAAGGTCCGGATCTCCGGTGTGGCGTACGAGTCCTGGTTCGTGACGCTGCCGGACGACTTCCGGGAGAGTGTCGAGCGGCACTGGGGCCCGCCGCCGGGTGAGCTCTACACCGACGGCGGCGACATCGTGCTGGCCGCCCTCCGCGACGAGAACATCGTGGTCATGGTGCAGCCGCCGCGCGGGTTCGGGGCCAACCCGGTCGCCATCTACCACGACCCCGACCTCCCGCCGTCGCATCATTACCTGGCGGCGTACCGGTGGCTGGCCGACGAGTTCGGCGCGCACGCCGTCGTGCACGTCGGCAAGCACGGCAACCTGGAGTGGCTGCCGGGGAAGAACGTCGGCATGTCCGCTTCGGACGGCACCGACGCGGCCCTCGGCGACCTGCCGCTGATCTACCCGTTCCTGGTCAACGACCCGGGCGAGGGCACCCAGGCCAAGCGCCGGGCGCACGCCACCCTGGTCGACCACCTGATCCCGCCGATGGCCCGCGCCGAGTCCTACGGCGACATCGCCCGGCTGGAGCAGCTGCTCGACGAGCACGCCAACATCGCCGCCCTCGACCCGGCCAAGCTGCCGGCGATCCGCGCGCAGATCTGGACGCTGATCCAGGCCGCAAAGATGGACCACGACCTCGGTCAGGCCAACCGGCCCGACGACGAGGAGTTCGACGACTTCATCATGCACATCGACGGATGGCTGTGTGAGGTCAAGGACGTGCAGATCCGCGACGGGCTGCACGTGCTCGGTGCGGCGCCGACCGGCGAGGCCCGGATCAACCTGGTGCTGGCGATGCTGCGGGCACGGCAGATGTGGGCCGGCAAGGTGGCCGCCCTGCCCGGCCTGCGGGAGGCGCTCGGCCTGGCCGAGGACGCGTCCACCGCGGAGACCGACCGGGTCGAGGCGGAGGCCCGCGAGCTGGTCACGAGGATGGAGGAGGCCGGGTGGCCGACCACCGTGCCCGACATCTCGGACAATCCTGATGTGGTGCGGGTGCTGGAGTTCGCCGCCACCGAGGTGGTGCCCCGGCTCGCGAAGACCACCGACGAGCTCACCCACGTCCTGCACGCGCTCGACGGTGGCTACGTCCCGGCCGGTCCCAGCGGCTCCCCGCTGCGCGGCCTGATCAACGTGCTGCCCACCGGGCGTAACTTCTACTCGGTCGACCCGAAGGCGATCCCCAGCCAGCTCGCCTGGGAGACCGGCCAGGCGATGGCCGAGTCGCTGCTCACCCGCTACCGCGCCGACCACGGCGACTGGCCACGCTCGGTCGGCCTCTCCGCCTGGGGCACCAGCGCGATGCGCACCGCCGGTGACGACATCGCCGAGATCCTGGCCCTGATCGGCGTCCGCCCGATCTGGGACCCGGCGTCCCGGCGGGTCACCGGGCTGGAGCCGATCACCGCCGAGGAGCTGGGCCGTCCCCGCGTCGACGTGACGGTGCGTATCTCGGGCTTCTTCCGGGACGCGTTCCCGCACGTGGTGGCGCTGCTCGACGACGCTTTCAAGCTGATCGCCGAGCTGGACGAGCCGGACAACTACGTCCGTGAGCACGCGCTGCGCGACCAGGGCGAGCACGGCGACTGGCGACGGGCGCGGACGCGGATCTTCGGGTCCCGCCCCGGGGCGTACGGTGCGGGCATCCTGCCGCTGATGGACAGCCGTAACTGGCGGGACGACGCCGACCTGGCCGAGGTCTACGCGGTGTGGGGTGGGTTCGCCTACGGCCGCGACCTGGACGGGGTTCCGGCCCGCGGGGACATGGAGAACGCCTACCGGCGGATCGACGTGGCCGCGAAGAACATCGACACCCGCGAGCACGACATCATCGACTCGGACGACTACTTCCAGTACCACGGCGGCATGATCGCCACGGTGCGCGCGCTGACCGGTAAGGCGCCGGCGGCGTACATCGGCGACTCCACCAACCCGGACCAGGCTCGCACCCGCAGCCTGACCGAGGAGACCGCGCGGATCTTCCGGGCCCGGGTGGTGAACCCACGCTGGATCGCCGCGATGCGCCGGCACGGCTACAAGGGCGCGTTCGAGCTGGCCGCGACCGTCGACTACCTGTTCGGCTACGACGCGACGGCCGGCGTGGTCACCGACTGGATGTATGAGCAGCTCGCCGCCAGCTACGTGCTGGACGCCGAGAACCAGCAGTTCATGCGGCAGTCCAACCCGTGGGCACTGCACGGCATCACCGAGCGCCTGCTGGAGGCCGCCGACCGCAAGCTGTGGGACTCGCCGGAGCCGGAGACGCTGGCCGCCCTGCAGCAGCTCTACCTGGAGACCGAGGGAGATCTGGAGGACGGCCCGGCGTAACGGCGTCAGGTCAGACGGCTGAGCAGGCCGGCCTCGACATCCGGCGGGAACGGGTCGTCGGCCGGCCCGCCCCGCCCGCGGTCCCAGGCCAGTGTGTCGGCGACCGTCTCGGTCACCGGCCGGTGGGTGAGGCCGGCGGCCCGGGCCAGCCGGCCGTCGACGAGGTTGGCCGCCGCCCACTCCGGGTCGGCGATCCACATCGGTACGCCCATCCACGGGTCGATTCCGGCCGCGAGCAGCCGCGACGACGGGACCCACACCAGCTCGGCGGGTGTGCCGGCGACCTGACGGCACGTGTCCAGCAGAGAGACCATCGACGCCGGCTCGTTGACGGCGTTGAACACCCCGGAGGCGGTCGTGCCGACCAGCCACCGGGCCAGATCGCGCACGTCGATGAACTGCACCGGGTCGTCCGGGTCGCCGGGCGCGAGCACCCGCCCACCCCGGGCCAGGCGGCGTGGCCAGTGCGGGAACCGCTCGGTCGGGTCGTGCGGGCCGACGATCAGGCCGGGCCGGGCGATCAGCGCGGCGTCACCGAAGCCGTCCAGGACGACCTGCTCGCAGGCCGCCTTGCGACCGCCGTACGAGTCGTCGCCCAGTGTGGCCGCGCCCTCGACCGGCGGCACGCTCTGATCGGCGTAGACCGACACCGACGAGATGAACACGTACCGCCCGGCCCGTCCGGCCAGGGCGGCAACCGATCGGGCCACCACGTCGGGGTGGTAGCCGGCCGGGTCGATCACGACGTCGAACCGGCGCCCGTCGAGCGCGGAGAGGTCCGCGGTGCGGTCCCCGGCCACGGTCTCGACCTGCGGAAACAGGTCGGGGCCGGTCAGGCCGCGGTTGAACAGGGTGACCTCGTGACCGGCGGCGAGGGCCGCCTCGACGACGGCACGCCCCGCGAACCGGGTGCCGCCGAGCACCAGCAGACGCATCAGGACTGCCGGCGGCGCAGCAGATAGGTGTCCATGATCCAGCCGTGCTTCTCGCGGGCCTCGGTGCGGATCTCGACGATCTTGTCACCGACCGCGGCGACCGGCCCGGACACGAGCAGCTCGTCCTCGGTGCTCACGTAGGCGCCCCAGTAGATGTCGGCCTCCGGGTACCTCGTGAACGCGTGCTGGGCGTCGAGCATGACGACCACGTCGTCGGCACCCTCCGGCCAGCCCTCGGCCAGCCGCCGGCCGGTGGTGACCTGGAACGGCTGTCCCACCCGGTTGAGCCCGACCCGGTGCTTGGCGGCCAGCGCGGACACACTGCTGATGCCGGGGATCACCTCGAACTCGAAATCGATCGCCCCGCGCTCCAGGATCTCTTCCAGGATGGCGATCGTCGAGTCGTACAGCGCCGGGTCGCCCCACACCAGGATCGATCCGATCTGATCGTCCCTCAGGTTCTCGGTGATCAGCTCCTCCAGCACGAGGGAGCGCCGGTGCCGCCAGTCGGCGACGGTGCCGGTGTAGTCGGCCGGGTTCCGATCACGGTCGGGGTCGCGGCCCTCGATGATCCGCTTGCCCGGCTTCGAATAGCCGCGGATCAGGCGCTCCCGCAGGTCGATCAGGCTGGCCTTGGTCTCACCCTTGTCGAGCAGGAAGAACACGTCGGTCCGGCCGATCGCCTTCGCCGCTTGCAGGGTCAGATGGTCCGGGTCGCCCGCGCCGATCCCGACTACACAGATCTTCCGCACGCTCAGAGTCTGCCTCACCCGCGGCGGCGCGCCGCCGCCAGGCCGCTGCGATGGGCGATGGCGACGAGTTGCGCGCGGCTCGCGGCCTCCAGTTTGGCCAAAATGCGGTGGACGTACGTACGGACGGTCTCCGGACTCAGCGACAACGCCCGGGCGACCGACGCGTTGTCGTCGCCGTCCGCGAGGGCGGCCAGCACCTGCAGTTCGCGGGCGGTGAGCCGGTCCAGCCGCGGGTCGGCGACCGGTCTCGGCGTGGCCACCGCGTGGGCCATGACCTGCCGGGTCACCCCGGGGGAGAGCACCGGCTCACCACGGGCGGCGGCTCGGACGGCGTACCGCAGAGGCTCCGGGGCGGTGTCCTTGAGCAGATATCCGTCGGCACCGGCATGCATCGCGCCGAGCACCTCGTCGTCGGTGTCGAACGTGGTGAGCATGAGGATCGCGATGTCCCGGCCGTCCGGCCCGGAACGGATCTCCCGGACCGCGGCGATACCGTCACCGCCGGGCATCCGGATGTCCATGAGTACGACGTCCGGCCGCAGCCGGCGCACCAGGGCGGCACCGGTGACCCCGTCCGACGCCTCACCGACAACCTCGATCGGTGTCGTCGCCGGGTCACCGGTGAGCAGGGCCGTGATCCCGGCGCGGACCAGGGACTGGTCGTCGACGAGCACCACCCGGATCGCGGTCATCGGGCCGGTTCCAGGGGCAGGGCGGCGCTGACCCGCCAGCCGTTCTCCACCGGTCCCGCGTCGAGGCGGCCACCGGCTGCGGCGACCCGCTCGCGGAGCCCGGTGAGCCCCGCGCCGGCGCCCTCCGGGCCGGCCGGTCCGCCATCGTCCTCCACGCTGACCAGCAGGACACCCTCGGCCTCGCGGATCTCGACAGCGATGCTGCGGCCGCCCGAGTGGCGTAGCACGTTCGTCACCGCCTCCCGGACCAGCCGATAGGCGGTCGCCGCGGTCGCCTCGTCCTGGACCGGCTCGATCGCGGCCCGTACCCGGAATCCGGCGTCCCTGGCGGTGTCCATCAGTGCGCCGAGGTCGCCGAGTGACGGCTCCGGGCCGGCCCGCAGGTTCCGCACCGTCCCCCGCAGGTCGGCGAGCGCCTCCGAGAGCGCCCGGGTCACGTGGTCGAGGGCGGCGACCGTCGCGTCCGGCCGGTGCGGCGCCTCCTGCCGGGCCACGTTGGCCTGGATCGCGGCGACGGTCAGCGCGTGTCCGATCGAATCGTGCAGCTCGCGGGAGAGTTCCTGGTTGTGCTCGTGGACCCGGCGTTCGGCCTCCAGCTCGATCTGGCGGCCGGTGAGCGCGCTGATCCGCCGCCGGGCCCGGACCAGCTCGCCCAGGACGATCGCGGCGGCCATCAGGGCGAGGTGGCCGATCCCGTCATACAGGACCACGAAGCCGAAGTCCTGCCCCTCCCGCAGCCGGAAGAACACCGAGACGACCAGGGCGACCAGCGTCGCGGCGACAGCGGTCCGGCGGTGCCCGGCCTCGGCGGCCGAGTACAGCGCGGCGGCCACCGGAACGGCGACGCCGATCGCCGGGAACCCGGCCGCGTAGTAGGCGAACAGTCCGCCGACGGTGAGGACCAGCACGATCCGCGAATGCCTCCGCCGGCCGAGCATCAGGGCCCCGAGGGCGGCCGCCCACAGGTACGCGACGGCACCGGGCTGCCCGCCGCCCAGCCCGGCCGAGGCGATCAGCGCCAGCACCCCGGCCACACCGGCCGCGACCGCGACGTCCACCAGCACCTTCCGCACCTCACCGATGCTAGGCAGGGTTCTCCGGGTACGGGTACGCCGGAAAGCGACACCTCCGGCCGCCACCGGCCGGATTCGCCGCACGGTCCGGGTCCCTAGCGTCGGATGTCATGCGGAAGGACCTCCCTCTCATGATCGTTCTGGGGCTGCTGGCGGCCCCCCGGGCGGTCCTGCACGATCTCGGCCTGATCCACGAGCGGACCGGCCTCAACGCCCTCTTCGTCGTCGTGCCGCTGCTGATCTGGATCGTGGTCGCGGTGACCCGCCCGGTGTCGCCGGTGCGGCTGCTGCTCGGCGCCGGCGTCGTCTACGGGATCAGCCTGGCCGTCGTCCACAACGCGCTGTGGAACGGCGGGTCGACCGTCCCCGAACCGCTGGCACGGGTCGCGATGACGCTGTCCAGCCTTGTCACGGGCGTCGTGGTGGGCGCGATCTGCGGCGGCCTCGCCTGGCTGATCACCCGCCGCCGGACCAGGCCATCCGGAACGAACGGCACCAGCGGCCCGGCGGGCACTCGCGGCGGCTGATCCACGGGTGGTCGGCACTGATCCGCCGGTGGCGGCCGGGCGCGAGTGGCGGCGGGTCCGCGGGTGGCCGGCGCGGATCCGCCGGTGGCGGCCGGGCCGGCCGGGCCGGCCGGGCGGCAGCGCTCAGTCGGGCAGGATCGGGACCGACGGGGAGATCTCCCGGCCGATCATCGCGGCCCGTCGAAGGGCGCTCGACCCGAATCGGTCACGAACCCGGTCGACGGCGGCATCCAGCCCGTCAGCCCGGGGCGGCTCGAACGGCAGCTCCATCTGGACCGCCCCGTCCCCGTCGAGATTGCTCACCGCGACTCCGACCAGCGTGAGCCCCCGCTCGCCGATCAACGGCCACGCCTCGCGCAGCAGGTCGACAGCGGTCCGCAGCACCGCCCCGGTCTGCATGGTCGCCTTGATCAGGCTGCGGGACCGGGTGGCCCGGCTGAAATCACCGAACCGCAGCCGCAACGTGATCGTGCGCCCGGCCCGATGCGCCCGCCGCATCCGCTGGGTGACCCGGTCGACCAGCGCGCCGAGAACCGCCTCGACCTCGGGGAAGCCGCGCGCCGCACTCCGGCCCAGCGCGCACTGCGCCCCGATCGAGCCACGGCGCCGCCCGGTCTCCACCCGGCGTGGATCACGGTTGTGCGCGAGGGCGTGCAGGTGCCGGCCGGCGCCGCCGCCGAGCATGGCGACCAGCGCGGCCTCGCCGATCCGGGCCACGTGCCCGACCGTGTGGATCTGCCGCTCCCGCAGCTTGGCCGCGGTGACCGGGCCGACACCCCACAGTTTCTCCACCGGCAGCGGATGCAGGAACTCCAGCTCCCGTCCGGGCGGAACGACGAGCAACCCGTCCGGCTTGCCGACACCGCTGGCCACCTTGGCCAGGAATTTCGTGGGAGCCACACCGACGGTGATCGGCAGCCCGGTCCGCGCGCGGACGTCGGCACGCAACCGCCGGGCGATCTCCTCCGGCGTGCCGCGGATCCGGCGCAGACCCTCCACGTCGAGGAACGCCTCGTCGATGGAGAGCGGCTCGACGAGCGGGGTGGTGTCGCGGAAGACCTCGAAGACGGCCTTGCTGGCCGCCGCATACGCGGCCATCCGTGGCGGCACGACGACGGCCTGCGGGCACAGCGCCCTCGCCCTGCTCAAAGCCATCGGGGTACGCACCCCGAGCGCCTTCGCCTCGTAGGAAGCGGCGAGCACTACCCCACCGCCGACCAGAACCGGCCGGCCGCGCAGCGCGGGATCGTCGCGCTGCTCGACCGACGCGTAGAACGAGTCCAGGTCGGCGTGCAGGATCACGCGAGCTACCTTAGTACATGTGTTCGAAAAGATGCACCCCTGGCCCGATGACCTGCACCGACGAGGGCAGCACCACCTCAGCGGAGGTCCCCGGCGGCACCTCGACCTCGAGCCGGAGCCGCCCGTCGGTGAGCGTCCACGCCGACCCGATCCGGCCATAAGGGCTGTCGTGCACCGCCGAGGCACTCGTCAGCCCGCCGCCCGGCACCGGTTCGACGCGAAACTCGCGGTGACCGGGCGACACGAGCCGGATCCCGGCGGTGTATCGGTGGAGAAACCCGATGACCGCCCCTTTCGAGTAATGGTTGAGCGAGTCCCGGGCCCGCCCGTCCGCGTCCACCCCGTCCCACCACTCCCAGACCGTGGTGGCGCCCCGGTCCAGCATCACCATCCACGACGGCTCACTGTCCTGAAAGAGCAGGTCGTAGGCGACGTCAGCGTGCCCGTGGTCGGCCAGGACCGGCAGCAGATCGGCGGTCGCGAGGAAACCGGTGCCCGGGTGCGTCCCGGCCGCGCGGACGAGTGCGGCGAGCCGGTCGGCGGTCCGCTGTTCCAGCTCGGGCGGGACGAGACCGAAAGCGAGTGCCCGCACCAGGTTGGCCTGGGTGTCCGGGCGGACCGTGCCGTCGGCGGCGATGAAGGCTCGCTGCCACGCCGCCCGCGCGTTCTCCGCCAGTCGCTCCCAGCGCCCGGCCGGCCGGCCGAGGACACCGGCGATCCGGGCCGCGATCGAGGCGGAGCGGTGGAGGTATGCGGTGGCCACGTCGCCGAAGTCCCGTTTCTGGTAATCGGCCATGTCACCGATCTCCTCGCCGGGCACCAGCCACTCGCCCCAGTGGAAACCGGTGTCCCAGAGGTGCGGGTCGGGCTCGCGGGTCGGGTGATGCCCGGCGGCGGCGCTGCGTTCGACGTGTTCCAGCCACGCCACCATGGACGGCCACTGTTCGGCGAGGAGCCGCTCGTCGCCGTATGCCTGGTAGAGCGCCCACGGCACGAGGACGGCGGCGTCACCCCAGCCGGCCGAGCCGTTCCAGCCGCCGAGCGGCCCGTGCCGCCCCTCGGCCGGCGGGCAGGGCGAGATGTTCGCGACGACACCGGTGTCCCACTGGTCGGCGGCCAGATCACGCAGCCATTTCGTGCCGAAACCGGCGACGTCGTAGAGGAAGGCGGCGGTCGGGGCGAAGACCTGCCAGTCACCGGTCCACCCCGCGCGTTCCCGGGTCGGGCAGTCGGTCGGGATGTCGCAGGCGTTGCCACGGAAACTCCACACGGCGGCGTCGTGCAACCGTTCCAGGCGTGGCGAGCTGCAGGCGAACCATCCGGTGCGCCGCATGTCGGTATGCACCACGACACCGGTGACGTCGTCCGGGCGCAGCGGCACGCCGCCCTCCACCCGGACGTATCGGAAACCGTGCGTGGCGTGCCGCGGTTCGAAGACGTCCTCGCCGGCCGGGCGCACCCGGTCCACCTGCCCGGCCGACAGTGGGTGCGGGAGGAAGGGGAGATCCGGCGCGAGGTGACCGATCGTCACGTCGCCGTCGGGCCCGAGCGATTCGCCGTGGGTGAGGGTGAGTTCGCCGTCCACCGCGGCGAGACCGGTCAGCCGGACCCAGCCGTTGATGTTCTGCCCGAGGTCGACCACCTGACGGCCGTAGGCCGGGGTGGTGATCGCGACCGGCCGCAGTTCCTCGACCCGGCGGACCGGCGGGGCGACCGCCCAGACCAGCGTGCCGGTGCCGAGCTCCGGCGCGAGTTCGACCGGTGTGCCGGGGCCGGGCCGCACGCTCCCGTCCCACGCGACGCCCTCGATCAGGTCGGCGGCTGTCAGCGGCGACGGCCGGCTGATCCAGCTTCCGTCGGTGCCGCCGGCGACCACGTCGTCCACGTGCAGTTGGGCCAGGGCGGCGGTGCGGGTTCCCCACTGGTCGGCCGAGCGCAGCAGTCCGACCTGCCCACGGAACCATCCGTCGGAGAGCCGGAGCACGATCTCGTTACGGCCCGCCACGAGCAGGTCCGTCACGTCGAAGACCTGGGCCTGCAACCGCGTCCGGTACTGGGTGAAACCAGGCGTCAACTCGTGATCGCCCACCCGTATCCCGTTGATGAATGCCTCGTAGAGGCCGTGTGCCGTCGGGTAGAGCCGGGCCCGCGTAGCCGGCCGTTCGCAGACGACCACGCCGAGCAGGTCGTGGGCCGGCCGGTGGCCGGGCGGCGCCGGCTCGTCCCAGGTCGGCCTGCCGTCCGTGGTCGGCCTGCCGTCCGTGGTCGGCCTGCCGTCCCGGGTCGGCCTGCCGTCCCTGGTTGGGTTGCCGTCCCTGGTTGGGTTGCCGTCCTCGGCCGGCCGGATCCAGGTGGCGGTCCAGTCGGCCGGATCGAGGAGCCCGGTCTCCAACGTGGTGGCCGTCGACCAGTCGCTCTCGCCGAGTTCGGTGTGGACCCGGACCTGCCAGGTGACGCGCTGCGCGGAAGCGAGTGGCGCGAAGGGCCAGGCGACCAGCACGTGACCTGTCCCGGGTAGCCATCCGGTGTCGAGCCCGTCCCCGGTGCGGATGCGGTAGGCGTCCTGCCCGGCGGCCCCGGCCGGCAGCCGCCAGGACAGCCGGGGCCGGGCTTCGCCGATGCCGAGCGCGTGGTCCAGATGCTCGGTGCGGGGGTCCGTGGGGTGATTCGTTCGCGAGCTCAAGTGGTGACCTCGGTCTTCGTCGAGAGTTCCGGTTCGTGGCGGCGGCGGGCGGGTGACGGCGGGCGGGTGACGGGAGGCGGGAGGCGGCGGGCGGG
>NZ_JBHSBL010000037.1:75607-77442 GCF_042650585.1 Actinoplanes subglobosus | reverse complement strand
GGCGGCCGGCGCGGCGGCCGGCGGCAGGTCGTAGAGCTCGGTGAACGCCCGGATGGTGGCCGCCGCCGTGCCCGCGCCGGTCGGGATCGACAGCGACTCGGGCAGTCCGGTGTGCACGACCAGGGTGGCCCCGCCGACGCCGTGTCCCGCGGCGCGCAGTCGGGCCGCCGCCCGGATCGCGGGTACCGCCCAGGCCGGTGCCGACCTCGTCTGCCACTCGCCGTCGGCCAGGGTGACGCCCTCGGCCGGACGGTTGCGGGAGCGCAGTTCCAGGACGCCGTCGTCGCGGGCGGTTCCGGCGACCACGGCTCCCCACGGGACGGCCACCGCCAGTTCCGCCTGCGGGTCGGTGAGCAGGCGCAGACCGCCCGGGGCGGCGCTCACCACGGCCGGCTGGCGGCCGAACATCCGCAGGTAGGTGTAGGGCACCATGCGGACCTCGGCCGGGGCGTCGACCCGGGACATCACGCCGGTCACTGCGCCTCCGGCTTCCGTGCCAGCACCCGGTAGCAGTTGCCGCCCTCGGTCCGGGCGATCGCGGCTCCTAGCAGCTGGTCCAGGAGGTTCCCGGCGATCAGCAGCGGGACCGCCGCCACGAACGCGGTCTGCCGCAGCAGCCGGCGGCCGCGGGTGCCGGGTTCCGGTGCCCAGGGGCGGTCGGGGTCGGGGAACAGGCTGTTCACCCCGAGCAGCACGGCTCCGGCGAAGTCGCACGGCTGGTGGGCGCGGCCGAGTTCGACGGCCACCGGCTGCAGGCCCCGGTCGATCAGGGCGGCCGTCAGATTCCGTACCGGGAGAAGGTTGAGGTGTTCGGGTTGGAAATAGGGGACCCAGTAACCGCGCAGCAGGCGGGCCAGCCGGGTCGCCGGATTGGGCACCTCGATCAGCAGGTGGCCGCCGGGCGCGACGACCTGCGCGGCGGCGTCCAGTTCGGCGCGCGGGTCGCGGGTGTGTTCCAGGTAGTGGTGCATGCTGACGACGTCGTAACTGCCGGCGAGCTTCTCCGCGAAGTCCGGGAACAGCCCCCGGTAGCCGGTGGTCACCCAGCCCCGGCGCTGGGCGTCGTCGATCGAGTCGGAGATGTCCAGACCATCGAAGACCACACCCGGGAAGATCTTTTGGGCGTACGTGCAGAAGTGCCCGTGTCCGGTGCCGACATCCAGCCAGTTCGCCGGAGAGGTATGCCGGCCGACCAGGTCGGCACGGCCCGCGTAGGACGCCACGGACAGGCCGAACGCGTGCTCGGTGCTGTCCTCACCGAGCCGGTCGTAGACGTCCCGGTAGTAGAAGTCCAGGCCGTCGATGCTGAGCCGCGGGTTCTGGAAGACGTGCGCACAGCCGTCGCACTCCACCAGTGTGAACCGGCCCGGTTTGCCCTGCACCCGGTCGCTGGTGATGACCCGGGTGGTCAGCTGCCGGCCGTGGCACCACGGGCAGTCCTCGCGGACCGGCTCGAAGAACCTGTCGGTGCCGCCGACCAGCTCGACGGCGTACTCGCGGCGGGCCTGTTCGCGCAGCTCGTCGCGGTCCCGGTCGTAGCGGGACCGCCAGGTGCCGCGGGCCGTGCGCAGCCAGCGCCACGGCTCGGCGAGCAGCCGCAGCCAGGCGGCGCGGTGCCGGTCGGCGGGACGCACCGGCGTGCCGGCCAGCGCCAGATAGGGCTGAAGGCTGTAGACGACCAGCGCGGCCACGCCCCACAGCGGGTTGAGTGCCACGGCCGCGGCCAGGAACAGGTAGCCGACGACGCCGCCGGTCAGCGACATGGCGACGATCGCCCCGGCCGCGCGCAGTCGTGCCTTGCTGGTCGCCGGGTCGGCCGGCACCGCGCGCAGGCC
>NZ_JBHSBL010000037.1:62251-75594 GCF_042650585.1 Actinoplanes subglobosus | reverse complement strand
CCAGGTCGGTGCCGGTGGGGGCGTACTTCTTGAGCCGTGCGGTCAGCCGGATCATCTCGGCCGGGTCCAGCCCGGTGGACGGGGTGACAGCGGCCCGGGCGGCGAGTTCGGCCGACACCAGCAGGGCGTGCCCGGCGCCACGGCCCACGGCCATCCGGTCGTCGCGGTAGCCGGCCGGGTCGATGGCCCGGGCCAGCGCCAGCGTCTCGGTGACCGGCAGATCGGCCGGGACCAGGTCGAGGGCGAGCAGGTGCTGGCCACGGGCGTAGGCGACGGCGGCCTGCCGGGTGGCCGCGTCGACCTCGGCACCGGCCGCGGCGAACAGCTGATAGTCGTCCGGCGCGGTGTCGGTGGACGGTGGGATCACCGGCAGCGCGGCGAGGCGGCCCCGCAACCGCAGCGCGCTCAGGACGAGGATCACGACGATCAGGGCGGCGGGCACCGCCGACAGAACGGTCACGTCATCTTCTCCAGGTGGTCGGCGGCCGCCGGGGCGCCGCCGGCGGCGGCGAAGGAATCCCGCACGCGGCGGGCGGCGGCACGATAGGCGGGTTCGGTCAAAATCGACACCATGGCGGTACGCAACTCGTCCGGCCCGGTCCTCATGAAGCGGACACGCACTCCCACCCCGGCCGCGGTCACCTGGCCGGCGACGACCGGCTGGTCGTCCCGGATCGGCGCGACCACCAGCGGCAGGCCGTGCGCGAGCGCCTCACACACCGTGTTGTGGCCGGCGTGGCAGACCACCGCGTCCACGTGCGGCAGCAGGTCGAGCTGCGGCAGGTAGGGACGGGCCAGCACGTAGGGCGGCGGGTCGGGCAGCACGCCCGGCGGCGCGGCCACGATCAGCTGGACGTCGAGGGGTTCGGCGGCCCGGACCACCGCGTCGAAGAACCGTGCCCCGGCGTCACCGTTGACCGTGCCCAGCGACACCAGCACCCGCCTTTTCCCGCGGTCCAGCTCGGACCACGGGAAACCGGTGTCGTCCGGCCGGTCGGTGAGCGCCGGCCCGACGAACGCGTAGTGCCCGGGGAACCGCCGCTCGTCGCCGAGCAGCGCCGCCGAGGTGAAGGCGAGCACCAGCTCGTCGGAGAACCGCAGGTCGGTGCTCTCGGAGACACCGGCGTCCCGGCAGAGCCCGGCCATCCGCTCCCGGATCCAGTCGTCGACCCTGGGCATCGCCGCGTACGGGTCGGTGAACTCGCCGGACGTGGTGGCACTGGTGGCCCAGCAGATGCCGCGCCGCCGGGCGACCAGCGCACCGGCGAGCGCCTGCTGGTCGGCGACGATCACGTCCGGGCCGAACGCCTCGGCGGCCGCCTCGACGCCGGGCCGGGAAGCGCCGGCCAGCGGGACGATGAACTCCTCCCACAGGAACTTCAGCGCGCCCGCCCCGCGCAGTCCGAGCCGGCGGTCCCGGGACTCCGCCAGGGCCGCGTCCAGGGCCGGGTCGCCGGTGTCGTGGATCTCGGCATCCGGCCCGGCCAGCGGGCGCACCGTCGCGGCGCGGCCCGCCCAGGCGACCCGGTGGCCGCGGCCGGTCAGCTCCCGGGCGACGGCGACGGCCGGGTTGATGTGCCCGGTCAGCGGCGGGACGACGAACAGGAAGCGGCTCACCGGCGTGCCGTCCGCGCGGTCAGCCAGTCCAGGACCAGCGTCCGGACCAGCGGTGTCGCCTCCCGCAGCACGGTGTGCGCCTGGTCCGGGACCATGTGCAGGGTGCAGTCGGGCAGGTGGCGGGCCAGCTGGTGACCGGCGTCGGCCAGGTCCGAGTGGACGCCGTAGACGGCCAGCACCGGGCAGCCGATCGCCGCCAGCTCCGGTCCGCGCAGCGGTGGGGTGGCGGCCACGTCGTCGATCAGGGTGGTGCCGTTGAGCAGCTCACCGGCCAGTCGCGCGGCCCGGGCCAGTTTGCGTTCGCCGAGCTCGCGCAGCTGATCGGCGAGGTCGTCGTGGGCCAGGCCGAGCGCGGTGACGGTCAGGGTGTTGCTCATGTGCTCGGTCCAGTCGCCGGCCGCGTCGCCGACGGTGTGCGCCTCGATCACCACCAGGCCGGCCACCTGCCACGGGCGGCGCAGCGCGAACCGCAGCGCCACCACCCCGCCGTAGCTGTTGCCGACCAGGTAGACCGGGCGGTCCACGCCGAGCTCGGCGAGCAGGGCGGCCAGATCGTCGACGGCGTCGTCGACGGTGTACCCGGCCGGTGGGCGCTGGGAACGGCCGTGACCGCGGAGGTCATACATGATCGACTCGGCGCCGATCGCGGCCACCGGACCGGCCAGGGTGTAGTAGAAGCTCGACAGGTTGTCCAGGATCAGCCCGTGCAGGAACACCACCACCGGGCGGTCGGCCGGGAACCCGTCCGGTGGGCTGATCCGCTGGACATGGAAGCGCACGTCACGGGCGACGACATCGACCACGGCGGGCCCCTCAGACCGGTGCGGACGTGTCGGCCAGACGATCGGAGATGTACGCCAGCAGCCGGCCCACGGTCAGCGACATGATCTCGTCGAGCTCCATCCCGGCGATGAACCCGGCGAAGTCGACCCGGTCGCCGTACCGTTCCCGCAGGTACTCGCCGAGCGCCACGAACTCGATGCTCTCCAGCGCCAGATCGTCGTCGAACCTGGTGTCCGGGGTGATGTCGACCGCCAGCAGGACGTCGTCGCCCATGACCTCGACCAGGCCCTGCTTGAGGTCGTCGAGAAGCTGACTGGTGGTGTGCACGGTCACGCGGTTCCTCCTCGGTTCGGTGATGCGGTGGTCCAGGCGACCACGTAACGGTTGTCGGGTCCGTCGACGACGCGGTGCCGGACCGGCCAGCTGCGGTCGTCCACGGTGACGGTGCAGCCGGCCGCGTCGAGGCCGGTGACGGCGAAGCGGCGGGGGCGCCCGGCGAGCCCGGTGCCGAGTGCCTTGGCCACGGCCTCCTTCGCCGTCCACAGGCGCACCAGCAGTCCGGGACGGTCGGTCGCCTGGTCCACCAGGGACTTCTCGGCATCGGTGAGGGCGACGTCGGCGATCGCGCGGTCGGTGATCGGTTCGATGTCGATACCGACGGCGTCCCCGTCGGCGGGAGCCGCGATCGCTACCGCCAGGTGGCCGGCGTGGGCCAGGGAGACGTGGAATCGCTCGCCGCCGGGGCCGCGCGCCCAGGGGCGGCCGTCCGGCTCGTTGCCGACGCGGATCTGGCAGGGGAACAGGTCGCCGGCTCCCCGTCGCCACAACTGCTCGCGTACGGCGTCCTTCAACGCCACCCGTCCGAGCAGCCATTCGCGCTGGGCGATCGGGGAACGGTCGGCGTACTCGGCGCGTTCCGGGGCGACCAGGTAGCGGCGCATCACCAGTTCCCGGGTGGCGGTGTCCGGCCAGCGTTCGCGGACCAGGCACCAGCCGTCCGGCTGCGGCTCGCCGGCGCCGGTCTGGCCCGGATGCTGTTTGAGCTGCCACATCCGCTCGTCGGTGGAGAAGCGGTGGGTCGCCCAGTCGGTGATCGTGATCCGGACCCGGCCGTCCGGGGTACGCAGCTGGGCGTCGGCCCGCATCCGGTCGGGGGTCAGTTCGGTGATGCGGGCGGTGCAGGTCAGGCGCTCGCCGGGGGCCGGAGGCGGGCCGAACCAGCGGACCGCGCCGATACCGATCGGGAAGACGACCTGGTCCACGTCGGCGCTCACCTGCATCCAGTGGCCGATCAGCTGTCCGGCGGCGTCGAGCAGGGCGCCCGGGGCGGGCAGAGCCGTCAGGTCGCCGCGGATCCCGTCGGCGGCCAGCGTGTCGAGGGTCGTCACTCCGGCGTAGGCGGGGCCGTGGAACATCCAGCCGTCCTCGTAGAGCCTGGTGGCGTCGATGGGGGCCGGACGTTCGTCGCGCAGCGGGGTGGTGTCCGTGGGCGGAGCGGGTGGATACGTCCCGGCCAGGAGGACGGTGCCTGAGGCGTACCCGTCGATGGTGACCTTGATCTTGGTCTTGTCGGTGGCGTCGGTCCGGATCGTGGCGGCGGTCGGTGGGGCGACGACCAGCCAGCGGCGGACCCGGACCTGTTCGAGGCCGATCACGGTGCGGCCGGGGGATGCCTCGCGGGCGGCGTCGGCCATCAGTTCCAGCAGGCCGGTCAGCGGGACCACGGGGAACAGGTCGGCCGGTTCGGGCCAGCCCGCGGCTTGCGGGATCAGGCTGTGGTCGGCGAGCCATGGCATCGTCGCCAGCGAACACTCCACCGTGCGCGGCTCCTGCCGCGCCGCGGGCTCCTGCCGCGTCAGGAGTTGCTGCACCGGCCGGGTCGACGGCGCGGTGGACCAGGCCTCGGAGACGGCCCGGGCCGCTGCCGCCGTGTCGGTCAGTGTCGCGGCCAGCGCGGCCAGGATCGGGTGATCATTCGTGGACGAGGCGAGCCCAGCGCCGGAAACGGCCGGCGGCGGGGCGACCAGCGGCGGGAGCGTGCCCGCCAATCGCACCTGCGGCGCACCCAACGCGAGCCGGACCGAGTTGCCGGTCTGGCTCTTCTTGGCCGCGGGCAACCGGTCCCACCGGGGCGAACGCCCTTCGACCCACAACGCGGCAGCCACCCGCCGCAGCTGCGCGACGCCCCCGCGAGCGGGGACGTGCGCGGCGATCGACAGGTGATCACGGCGCCCCAGGGTGTCGGCGACGAATCCGGTCAGGCTGCCCGGCCCGACCTGGACGAATCCGCGGACGCCGGTGTCGTGCAGGCGCTCCAGGAGCTGGCGGAAGCGAACCGGTTCGAGCAGGTGACGGACGAGCAGTTCCCGGACCGCACCGGGTTCCGCGGGGTAGGGCTCCAGCGTGGTCGCCGACCACACCGGCGTGTGCGGCGGATCCAGCGGCAGCATCGCGAACGAGGCCCGCACCTCCGCCAGGTACGGCGTGGCCATCGGGGTGTGGAACCCGGACCGGAACGCCAGCACCTCCCCCGGCACCCCGGCGGCGCGGAGCCGGTCGAGCGCCGCCCCGATCGCGGCCGGCGGACCGCAGAGCACCGACTGGTGCGGGCAGTTGTCGTGCGAGACGACCACGTCCGGTGCGGCGACCAGGGCGATGGCACGGTCCGCGGCGCATCCGACGGCGGCGTAGTCGACCTCCGGGACCGCCACAGTGCCCGGCCGCAGTGTGTCCACGAACCGGTCGACGGCCCCGGCCCGGTAGCTGCCGGCCGCCACCATCGCGGTCCACTCCCCCAGGCTGTGCCCGGCGACCAGGTCGGGCGCGACACCCAGGTCGCCCAGGGCCTCCGCCAGGAACCGGCCGACGGCGACGACGTCGGCGCCGCGCGAATGCAGTGCGGTGCCGCCGGACAGGCGCGGACCCGGCCGCCCGAAATGCCCGGCGACGTCCTCGACCCGCGGCGCGAACTCCGGCTCGAACCCGGGGAACAGGAACGCCAGACCGCCCGGAGCGGCGAGCAGCGGCTCCGCGGTGAACCAGATGTCCTCCCGGCCCCGCCAGGCCCGCCCACGCTCGACCACCTTCCGGGCGAGAGCGAGCCGGCGCGCCGTCGGAGCCACCACGGCCAGCCGGCACGCCCCGCTGCCGTTCGGCACGGTCGAGACCCCGGCCAGCAGTTCCTCGTCGGAGACCGCGAGCTGAGCGGCGAGAGCGCCGGGGCTGTCGGCCGCGAGCAGAAGCATCGATTCGACGGTGTCGCTCGCCGCCGCCCGGCCCCGGCTCTTCGCGGACAGCGGGGCGCCGACCCGGTCCTGTTCCAGCACGAGGTGCGCGTTGATCCCGCCGAACCCGAACGCGTTGACCCCGGCCCGCCGGGGCCCGTCCCCCTCCCAGGGCTCGGCGGAGGTGACCGGCCGGCAACGGGTCGCCGCGAGCCCCGGATGCGGTTCGTCGACGTGCAGGGTCGGCGGCAGTACCCCGTGGTGGACCGCGAGCGCCGCCTTGATCAGCCCGGCCATCCCGGCGGCGGGCATGGCGTGCCCGATCATCGACTTGACGGTGCCCAGCCCGATCGACGGTCCGGCCGTGCCGAACACCCGGCCCAGCGTGGTCAGCTCGGCGGCGTCCCCCACCGGTGTGGCGGTGCCGTGCGCCTCGACGAGACCGACCGAGTCCGGCGCCAGAGGATCCAGCCCGGCCGCCTCCCACGCCCGCTGAACCGCCAGAACCTGCCCGTCGGCACTGGGACTGACCAGGCTCGCGGCCCGACCGTCACCGGCCACCCCCACCCCGCGGACCACCGCGTAGATCCGGTCCCCGGCCGCGACGGCGTCGGCATGACGTTTGAGGACCACCACCCCGGTACCCTCGGCCATCAGGGTCCCGTCGGCCCGCCGGTCGAACGGCCGGATCCGCTCGCTGGGGCTCAGCGCCCGCAGCTGGCTGAACACACTCCACAACGTCGGGTCGTGACAGACGTGCACGGCTCCGGCGAGTACGGCGTCGCACCGCCCGGACGCGAGTTCCCGGACGGCGGCGTCGACGGCGAGCAGCCCGGACGCGCAGGCGGCGTCGACGGTGTAGGAGGGGCCCCGCAGGTCGAACCGGTTGGCGACCCGGGCCGCGGCGAAGTTGGGTACGAGTCCGATCGACGCGTCCGGGCTCTCCGGCCCGAGCGCCGCCAGGAACTGCTCCCGGACCCCGCCGAGCTGCCCTTCCGACAGGCCCGGAACGAGTTCCCGCAACGTCGCCAGCAGCTGCGTCACGGTGCGGACCCGCTGGTCGAGCCGGGCCATGCCGGGCGTCAGGTAGCCGCCCCGCCCGATGATCACCCCGATCCGCGACCGGTCCGGCAGCGCGTCCACCCCGCCGGCGTCCTCGATGGCCTCGGCCGCCGCCCGAAGCGCGAGCAGCTGATCGGGGTCGGTGCTGGCGACGGCGGCCGGCATGATCCCGAACCGGGTCGGGTCGAACGACGCCACGTCGTCGACGAACCCGCCCCGCCGGCAGTAGAACCGGTCCGCCACCGGGGGCCGGTGGTAGGCGCCCGGGTCATAGAAGGTCGCCGGATCCCACCGCGACACCGGAACCTCGCCGGTCGCGTCCACTCCGGCGACGATGTTGCGCCAGAACGCGCCGGTGTCGGCCGCGCCGGGAAAGACCGCGCCCATCCCGACGATCGCGACCGCGCTCACTCGAAGGTCTCCAGCGGCGCGTTCAGGAACCCGACCTGGCACTGCCCGGCCGGTCCCCACGCGAGTTCGGCCAGCAGCGCCGCCACCCCTTCGGCCGGGTCGATCATGCCGACGCCGCGCCGCGCGTACTCCCGGGCCAGCTCGGGCGTGACCATGCCACCGGCCTCCGGCGCCCACGGTCCCCAGTCCACCGACAGGACCCGCCGGGCCACCCGGCTGTGCCGCCAGGTCCGGGCCAGTGTGTCGAGAGCGTCGTTGGCGGCGGCATAGTCGGCCTGGCCACGGTTGCCGAAGACACCGGAGACGCTGCCGAAAACGATCAGGTGTGCGAGGTCCGGCGGTGCGGCCGCGACGATCGCACGGGCCCCGTCGACCTTGGTGCCGAAGACCCGTTCGAACGACTCCGGTGTCTTGTCGGCGATCAGTCTGTCCTCGCACAGGCCGGCGCCGTGCACGATCGTGTCGAGGCGCCCGTGCCGGGTGCGGACGTCGCCGACGAACCGCGCCACCGCGCCGGCGTCCCGCACGTCGAGGGCCGTGTACCGCACCGAGGCGGCCCGTCCGGCGAGCCGGTCGAGGGTCTGCCGGATCTCCCGCTCGGCGGCGAGACGGCGGGCGGCGGCACCGATCGCGGCCGGGTCCCGCATGCCGCGTTCGACGAGAAGGCGGCGCAGTCCGGGCTCACCGTCCGCGGCCATCACCTGCGGGTCCGGTTCTTCACCGAGGGGGGTACGCCCCACGAGCTCCAGATGACAGCCTGAGGCATCGGCGAGCGCTGTGGCGACGGCGGCGGTGATACCCCGGGCACCCCCGGTCAGCATCACCACCGACTCGGCGCCGAGTCCGGCTGCACCGCAGGCGGCGGCCACGTCGACCGGTCCGGCCGGGGCTTCGGCCGTCACCCGCAAAGTGTTGCGGGTGCCGTTGGTGTATCCGACGACGACCGGCCCGTCCACGGCGCCGAGTTCGTCCAGCAGATGCCGGGCGATCTTGCGGGGCGCCTCCTTGGGATCGACGTCGACCGCCCGTACCAGAAGATCGGGGTATTCCCGGGCGATGGTCCGGATCAGGCCGCGCAGACCGGCGCCGGGTGCCGGATCGGTGGCCGGGTCACCGGTCCAGCCGTGACCGAACGTGCCGGCCGAGCCGGTCACCACGATCAGCCGGCGGACCCCGCCGAGGACGGCCTGCCGCAGCACCCCGAAGACGGCCGTGATGTCGGGCGCCGGCTCCGGCCCGAGCCCGGCCAGGTAGACGAGCCCGTCGACGGTGGGCACCGCCCCGGCGCTGTCGTGCACCGACGCCGACGCGCCGTGCTCCTCGAGGAGGTCGGCGAGTTCCAACCCGATGCCCCGCCCGTCCGCGACGATCGCGACGTCCCGTCCGGCGAGCGCACCCACCGGCACCCCGTCGAGGTGCGCGATCTCCCGCACCGCGACACCGAACCGTTGCAGCCGCACCGGCTCGGTTCGCGTGCCGTCCGCCAGGCGCCTGTCGGCGCCTTCGACACCGTCCCGGGGTACGACCGAGTTCGCCAGCCGTACCCCAGAAAGGTCATCGGGGTGCGGAGTCATGGCTGAGCTACGGCTCGCGAACTGAGCTGGGGTCGCGGTCCGGGTCTCGATCCAGTCGACGATGCCGCGGATCGTCTTGATCCGGGCCAGCTCCTCGATCACGGATTCGTCGATCTGGCCGCCCGCACCGCCGAAGCCCAGCCGGTCCGCCAGCTCACCGATCAACTCGGTCCGCTTGATCGAGTCGACCGACAGATCCGCCTCCAGATCCAGCCCCGGATCCAGCATCTCCGCCGGATAGCCGGTCCGCTCGCTCACCGTCGCGACCACGAGGGCGAGGACGTCCTGTGCCGCCGGCGCCTCCACCAGAGCCGGCCCGGACTGCGCCTCGATCCAGTCGACGATCCCGCGGATCGTCTTGATCCGGGCCAGCTCCTCCACCACCGACTCGTCGATCTGCCCGCCCGCGCCACCGAAGCCCAGCCGGTCCGCCAGCTCACCGATCAACTCGGTCCTCTTGATCGAGTCGACCGACAGATCCGCCTCCAGATCCAGCCCCGGATCCAGCATCTCCGCCGGATAGCCGGTCCGCTCGCTCACCGTGGCCACGACCAGGCCCAGGACGTCGGTCTCGGGGTGACTCAACACAGGTGACGGCACGGTGACGGGCACCGGGGTCTCGACGGGCGGCGGCGCGACAGTGGGCAGGGCCGTGGCAGGGGCCGCGGCGCCCAGGTAGCCGAGCATCACCTCGCGCTGGGTGGCGACCAGTTCCCGGGCGCCACGGAGGAACTCCAGCACCGCCGCGTCCCGTTCGGCGGCCGGGACAGCCGGCGCGGACCGGGCGGGCATCGCGGCCACCACCTCGGCCGGCCGCAACCCGCCGGGCAGCGACGCGCCGTCGGCACTGCGGACCAGGTGTCCGTCGACGGTCCAGCCGGGACGCACCGGCACCGCGGCAGCGGAGACGACGGTGGCGTCACGGCCGGCGAACAGCGGCTCCGGGTCGACGGCGACACCGGTGACGGCGAGTTCGGCGAGCACCCGCAGCAGGCGGGGCAGGCCGGGTTCGCCGGACCGGTCGAGTGCCACGGCCAGGTGCGGGCGGTCGCCGAGGATGCCGGTGACCAGGCGGGTGAGGACGTCACCGGGGCCGGCCTCGACGAAGGTGCGGGCGCCCGCGGCGTACATCGCCTCGATCTGCTCCGCGAAGCGGACGGGATCCGCGATCTGCCGGGCCAGCAGCGCACGGATCCGGTCAGGGCTGTCCGGGTAGGGCGCCGCCTCGGTGTTGCTCCACACCGGCACAGCCGGGGTGCCGACCGGCCGTCCGGCGAGTTCCGCCCCGAAGGTCACGGCCCCGGCGGCGACCACCGGACTGTGGAACGCGCACGCCACCGGCAGCCGACGGGTGCTGAGCCGCAGACCGTCGAGGGTGGTCAGGGCGGCCTCGACGGCGGCGGTCGGCCCGGAGATCACGGTCTGGGTGGGGGCGTTGTGGTTGGCCAGCACCACGTCCGGATGGGCGGCGAGGGCCTCGCGCACCTGGTCGGCCGGTGCCGTGACGGCCGCCATCGCGCCGGGGTCGTCGCCGGCCGCGCCGAGGATCGCCTCGGCCCGGGCCGCGCTGAGCGACACCAGTCCGGCCGGGTCCAGGGCACCGGCGGCGGTCAGCGCCACGACCTCGCCGTAGCTGTGCCCGGCCAGCTGGTCGGGGCGGATACCGAGGCCGGTGAGCAGCCGGTACGCGGCCATGTCGGCGATGCCGAGCGCCGGCTGGGCGACCCGGGTGTCGGCGAGGGCCGTGCGCTGGGCCTTGTCGGCGGCCGGGTCGAAGGCGGCCGGCGGGAACATGACGTCGGCGTACCGGGCTGCGGGTCCGCTGATCGTGGCCCGGAGCTGCGGGAACGCGACGAACAGGTCGGCCAGCATGCCGGGCCGCTGGCTGCCCTGGCCGGGGAAGAGGAACGCGACCTGTCCCGGCCCGGATCCGGCCGGGCCGGCGACGTACACACCGAGGCCGGTGTCGGTGGTGAAGTCGCGGGCCGGGGCGAGGGCGGCGGCGAGCCCGTCGAGGTCGTGGGCCACCACGGCGACCTGCACCGGTAGTTCGGTGTCGACGCCCGCGGCCAGCGTCCACGCCAGATCGCGCAACCGCCAGGGCCGTCCGGCCGCGTCGTTCGCGGTGACCAGTGCGGTGAGCCGGTCGAGGTGGCGCAGCGCCGCGTCCCGGTCGGCGCCACGGAACAGGAACAGCTCGGACGGCCACTCGTCGAGGCCGTGGGCGGGTTCACCGGCGCCGTCGTATCCGGCGACCACGGCGTGGAAGTTGGTGCCGCCGAACCCGAACGCGCTGACCCCGGCGATCCGCTCGGCCGGCGTGCGGGCCCACGGGCGTGCGGTCCGGTCGAAGCCGAACGGGCTGGTCGTGCTGTCCCAGTACGGGTTCGGCGCGCCCAGGTGCAGGGTCGGCGGCCGGACACCGGTGTGCACGGCGTAGGCGGCCTTGATCAGCCCGGCCAGCCCGGCGGCGCACTTGGTGTGCCCGACCTGCGACTTCACCGAGCCGAGCGCGGCACTGCCGGGAGCGGCCCCGGCCTCGGTGAAGACCTCGGTGAGCACGGCCAGCTCGGTACGGTCCCCGACCACCGTGCCGGTGCCGTGCGCCTCCACCAGCCCCACGTCGGTGACCGACAACCCGGCGGTGGCGTAGGCGCGGTCCAGGGCCAGCCGCTGGCCCTGCGGTCGTGGCGCGGTGAGCCCGAGCGACCGCCCGTCACTGGACCCGGCGACCGCCTTGATCACGGCGTACACCCGGTCTCCGTCGCGTTCGGCGTCCGCCAGCCGTTTCAGCGCGACACAGGCCACGCCCTCACCGAGCGCGATCCCGTCGGCCTGCGAGTCGAAGGTGGCGCACCGCCCCGACGGCGACAGCGCCCGGACCGCGGCGAACATCAGGTAGTCGTAGATGCCGTTGTGCAGGTCGGCGGCACCGCAGAGGACCAGATCGCTGGATCCGGCGCGCAGCTCCTTGCAGGCCAGGTCGAGCGCGGCCAGCGAGGCGGCGCAGGCCGCGTCGACGGTGTAGTTGACGCCGCCCAGATCGAGGCGGTTGGCGATCCGCCCGGCGATGACGTTGGAGAGCACGCCGGGGAACGAGTCCTCGGTGACCGTCGGCAGGTGGGCGT
Organism: Actinoplanes subglobosus; assembly: GCF_042650585.1. Classification (NCBI taxonomy): domain Bacteria; kingdom Bacillati; phylum Actinomycetota; class Actinomycetes; order Micromonosporales; family Micromonosporaceae; genus Actinoplanes; species Actinoplanes subglobosus. The sequence goes on along the minus strand of NZ_JBHSBL010000037.1, from coordinate 63,795 downwards.
CGAGTTCCGGCGGCAGCTCACCCAGGTAACCGGGCAGCAGCGCACGGAACCCGTAGGCGGTGGCCAGGTCGTGACCGGCCTCGGCACCGAAGATGACCGACGCGCGCTCCCGGGCGAACGGGCGCTCGGCGTAACCGGCGTCGGCCAGTGCCCGGGCGGCGACCTCCAGTGCGAGCAGTTGGACCGGTTCGATGCTCGCCAGACTGGCCGGCGGTATCCCGTACGCCAAGGCATCGAAGTTGATCCTCGGAAGGAACCCGCCCCACTTGGACGGCGTCGCATCGCGCCGGGCCCGCCGGTAGGCGTCCGGGTCGAAGTAGCGGCCGACGTCCCACCGCCCGGCCGGGATCTCGGTGACCGCATCCACCCCGGTCACCGTGTTGTGCCAGTAGCTCGCCAGGTCCTCGGCCTCCGGAAGCACACAGGCCATGCCGACGATCGCGATGTCGAGCGGCTCGGGTTCGCGGACGATCGCCGGGCCGGGGGCGAAGGCCGCCGCCCGCCGGGTGAGCAGCTCGTCGGCGCCGTCGGTGACCTGCCGGTGCAGTTCCGCGACGGTGGTCGTGGCCGATCGCAGGGTCGCCACGTCGCCGAGCATGTACATGCCGTCGCGCTCCTGGACGCCGTCGGCGACCTCGCGCAGCTCACCGTCCTGCCGGCGCACGCCCTTGCTGGCGACGCGCAGCCGGCCGAGGTTGAGCCGCTCCAGCTCGGCCCAGCTGTCCTGCACGCTCGCTCCGGTCTCGGCCAGACGCTGCTTGGCCAGCGCGAACGTCTCGACATAGCCGGTACGGGCGCAACGCGTCGCGTGGCCCGGCGAGGTCTCCAGCAGCACCGTCTCGGTGGTGTCCACGGCGATCCGCTGGAACCGCGGCACGATCGCCCCGGCACTGACCGCCTCAGCGGTGAACAGGTAGGCGGTGCCCATCAGCACGCCGACGTCCGCGCCGCGGGCGGTGAGCGGGGCGGCGAGCGCGGCGACCATGGCGGCCGACCGTTCGTCGTGGATGCCGCCGGCGAAGAGCACCCGGACGTCGCCGAGGTCCTCGCCGTGGGCGAGCAGCCGGTCCATCTGGCTCTGCCAGAGCGGGAAACTGGCCCGCGGACCGACGTGGCCACCGCACTCGGACCCCTCGAAGACGAACCGGCGCGCACCCTGGCCGAGGTAGCGGTCGAGCAGACCGGGAGACGGGACGTGCAGGTAGGTGGTGATCCCTGCGGCGTCGAGCGGTGCGGCCTGGTCCGGGCGGCCGCCGGCGATGATCGCGTACGGCGGACGCACCTCCAGCACCGCGGCGAGCTGGGCCGACCGCACCTCGGGCGGTGAGAAGCCGAGCAGCCCGACGCCCCAGGGGCGGTCGCCCAGCCGCTCGGCGGTCGCGGCCAGCAGACGGGCGGTCTGGTCGCCGTCCATCAGAGCCAGGGCCAGGAACGGCAGCCCGCCCCCGTCGGCGACCGCGGCGGCGATGGCGGCCAGGTCGCTGACCCGGGTCATCGGTCCCTGCACGACGAGCCGGCTGCCACCACCGGCCGCCGCGGTGGTC
>NZ_JBHSBL010000037.1:0-62246 GCF_042650585.1 Actinoplanes subglobosus | reverse complement strand
CCTCCGCGACCGCGCGGACGACGGCGGTCGCGGACCGGTACCGGTCGGCGAGCGGCCGGGCGAAGGCGGCCTCGGCACCGACCGGCAGCAGCCGGCGGTGCAGGTCACGGGCGCCGAGCCGGGCGGTGACGCCGCCCGGCCCGGCCGCGAGGGCGGCGACGGGCAGGTCGGGGCGGGTGTAGACGCGGTGGCCGTCGACGACGACGGTCTCGGTGCCGTCCATGGCCCGGATCGCCGACGCGACGCGGTAGGGCAGGTCCATCTCGGCGACCAGCGCGAGTTGCCCGTCGAGCACCACCCCGGCGGCCCCACCGGCGAGAGCGGCCGCGGCGGTGTGCGGGCCGATGCCGCCGGCCACCCAGACCGGTGTGCCGGGCAGTTCCGCTGTCAGCGCCTGGAGCAGCACGAACGCGGTGAGCGAACCGATCCGGCCGCCCGCCTCGCTGCCACGGGCCACCAGGCCGGACGCTCCGGCGGCGACCGCGGCCCGCGCCTCCCCGACGGACACCACCTGGACCAGCACCGGACGTCCGGCTGCGCCGGGCGCCCAGGCCGGCAGGCCGGTGAGTGCGGGGGCGTCCACGAGGACCGCGTTCACCTCGGCGGGCAGGTCGGCCGGGGTCAGCGGGCATCCGGGCGACGGCCGGACCGCGAACCCGCCGGGCGCGCGGCGGGCGGTGTCGGCGAGGGCCTGCCGGGCGACGGCCGGATCGTGGCCGAGGTCGAGGACACCGAGGCCGCCCCCACGGGCGACGGCGGCGACGAGACCGGGGGCGGGTTCGGCGGTGGGGCTCAGGCCCATCACGAGATTGCGGGGTACGGCTGACATCGTCGGCCCTTTCCGTCACGCAGAGGTGATCCGCGGGGTCACGCGCAGGCCGGAAGGTTTCCACCGGTTTGCCCTGCTTCGTGCTTCCGAAGCTAACAGCGATCGATGGCTTTGGATACATACCGTCCCGAGAAGGAAACGCCATTACATTGAAGGATGTCAATAGAAAATCTTGAATCCTCCGAGCGTACGGGGCATGCACGCCCGGTATCCAACGCAGCATCGCGGACACAGAAGATCGACAGACGTCGATGATTACGTCCGCAAGACTCCCGCAGGCAATGTCAGCGTGAGCTCACCGCGTTGTTAACATTCAGTGAACCCGATGCCACGATCGCCCGGCTCAACGGCCGGGCCAGTTCGGCGAACCGCGCACACCCCTCGGCACCGAGCACCGCGTAGGCCGGCGCGGCCGACCGGTCTGTCGCCGCCTCGATCCACGCCCGCTGCTCCCGCCCGAGATCGGTCAGCGCCGGCTCGTCACCGTCACCGATCAGCCCGCGCCCGCGGAGCCGGCCGGCCGCACCCGCCCACTGCTCGTCACTCCAGCCGCGACTGCGCTGCAGGAACCGGCGTGGCACCTCACCGGACGCCACATGCAGGACCACCGCCTCCAGCCCGGTCAGGCCGGCCAGCGTCAGGGCCGCGACGTGCCCGTCACCCCGGAACTCGCGCAACACCGTCTGCGCCTGCCAGAGGATCAGATGCGGGGACTCCGGCCACGGCATGGCCACGTGCGCGGCGAACAGCGGACGGCCCTCCGGACGGCCGGCCACCGACTCGGCGGCACGCCGGGCCAGATCGGCGGCCTCCCGGATCTCCGGGGTGTCCACGGCACCGCCGAGCGCACGGCTCAGCGCGGCACCGGCCGCCTCCAGCCGGGCCGCCAGCACGGCCGCCGGCGTCGCGTGCGCCCAGGCCGCCGGCAGCGCGCGGGCGACCAGAGCCGGGTTGAAGTTGAAGAAGGCGGCCGCCACCGGACCGGCACCGACCGCACCCATGGCCGCCGACCGGGAGGCGAAGTAGCCGGCCCTCCGGTCGATGCCGAGAGCCTCGTAGCGCTCGTGCGCCTCGGGTGCGAAGTAGATCAGCCCGTGCAGCGCCTCCGCGGACCGCCAGGCCAGGCGCACCATGGCCGGGTCGAGCGTGGACGGTTCCTGCCAGGGGACCTCTACCGAACCCGACATAGCGCCACCTTCGTCGACGACGTTACCGACGGGTAGCCTCGCACGTCGGCGGCGTCCTGTCACGGGCACGTTCACCATGGGCGACAATCACGATCCACATCGACCTCATTGCCTGCCCTTCAAGCAGCCTCGATACTCCACTGTGTGAAGTGGCGGCACATATTGCAGGTGATCATCGGTCTGCTGGTCGTGCCCACCCTCGTGAACATCGGTACCGGCGGGTCCGGCCCGTCCTGGCTGACCCCACCGCGCCAACTGCTCTGGCCGATCGCTGTCGCCTGCGTCGCGGCGATCCTCACCCTCGAAGCCTGGGAGCGGCGGGCCGGCCGCGACCGCATCTCGGTGCGGCACCCGAACGACCCGCGCAATGTCGAGCTCGCGCTCGCACAGGTGAAACGCTACGTCGAGGCACGGCAGCGCGGATCACTGGGCGAGCGGATGCGGATCGCTCTGGCACTCGACGAGCGGCCCGATGCCGTACGCCAGCCGTCGCACCTGGTCCAGCGGATCGGCGGCGACGAGTTCCGGCTGTCCGCCGACATCATGATCGCCGATGTCTTCGGCCGCCTGGACGAGTCGATGCTGATCCTCGGCGTACCGGGCGCGGGCAAGACGACGCAGCTCCTCGACCTCGCCGCCGAGCTGGTCACGCGCGCCGGATCCGCCACCGAGCCGTCCGTGCCAGTCCTCCTGGACCTCGTCGACTGGGAGACCGCACGCCTGGACTCCCGGCCGCTGCGCCGTGGCGGGGGCAGCGGCCGGGAATCCTTCTCGGACTGGCTCGTCTCCAGCATCGCCGTGCGTTACCGCATTCCCCCGGAGATCGGCCGGCTCTGGCTCGCCGAGAACCGGTTCACGCTGCTCCTGGACGGCCTGGACGAGGTTTCAGCGGCGTCGCGCACCCGGTGTGTCGCCGAGATCAACGCGCTGGAGGGCGTCACCAGGATCGCGGTGTGCAGCCGGGAGGCCGAATACGCCGAGCTGACCGCCCGCCTCCGGTTGCAGGGCGCGGTCGTCATCCGCCCGTTGGACCGCGAGACGGTCCAGCGCTACCTGACCGAGGTCAGCCCCGCCCTCGCCGGCGTCATCGCGACACTGGACGCCGACGAGGAGTTGTGGGCGCTCCTGACCACGCCGCTCATGCTCGCGGTCATGGTCCTGGCTCGCGTCGGCGAGACCGGACCGATCGAGCCGGAGGCGGTGGAACCGACCGCCCGGCGCGGTCAGCTGTTCGACGCGTACGTGGTCGAGGTCCTCGCCCGACGCAGATCCGGCGAGATCCGTGACGCGGAGCGGGCACTGCGCAGCATCCGGATGCTGGCGGTCGCGTGCGTCGAGCTGGACACGGGGGTGCAGGTTCTGAAGAAGTTCGAACCGATTGACAAGGCTCTTCCCAGGCAGGTGCTCGATGTATTCGCCTTCCTCACACCGTTCGCGGCTCTCGGGGCCGGGCTGGCCTGGGCCGCCGCAACGGCCGTCACCATCAACGGATTCGCCGGCCTCGTAGTGGCCGTCATCGGCATTCTCTTTCTCGCCAACTCGAACTGGACCCGGATGCCGAGAAGCCCGAATCGGCCGCTCCTGGGTGGTGTACTGCTGTTCTACCTTGCCGCACCGGCGGTCCTGGCCGCGATGGTCGTCGTTCTCGCCGATCAGACGGCCGTTTCGATCCGCATCGTGGGCACCTCGTTCGTGGGCCTGATAGCGCTGGGGGCTTTCCTCGCCGGTCTCTGGGAGACCGATTCGACCCGCAGGAGCACGCTCGGCGAGCAGTGCGCGGTCATCGCGATCGGCTCGGCAGCGGTAGGTGCCGCCTACCTCTCGGGCTCCTGGCCTGTGTTGTGCCTGGCGTGGATAAGTGGAGGAATCCTAGGCGGCTTCCTCGTTTTCGGCGTCACGGACATCGACATCAAGCCCCGACACGGGCACCGAAGGAAGAGCCTTGTTCGGTGGCCTCTGATCGGCTACGTGGCGCTCGCCACACCGTTGCTGTACTTTCTTCCCGCACAGTGGACGGCACCTCCTTGGGAGGTCTATGTCGGCATCTTGATCGGAATCGGACTCGGCCTCATGGCGGGTGTCATGGCGTCGCTCCTCGGCGAGAACCTGCGCGTGATGACGGCCGTGGCCATCGCGGGTGAATTGGTGCCCTGGCGTCGACGGTTCCTCCGGTTCGCCGTCGATCGCAGCCTGCTGATGCGCACCGACGGCGAATACCGCTTCATCCATCTGCTCATCCGCGACCACCTGGCCACCTGCGACCCGGCCCGCCTTGCCAAGGCTGTCGAGCGCCGCCGCGCGGAGGTCTGACCGCCGGGTGCCGTCGAGTCGTAGCACGACCTGGTCGCGGCGCCGGGGAGAGAGCGCAGCACTCGTCCTGACGGCTGGAGGAAACTGGACGGTAGACGATGGACGGCGTCCGACACGCGCACGGACGGCTGATCGCCTACTACTTGGGGTGACAGCAACCGGACAATCCATACCGATACCGGCGGACGATCAGCATCCTCAAGCGTGACCATTTCCAGTCACGAAGGGTAAGAGGATGATCACCACCAGGTGGATTCGGGCAGCCGTCGCCGCGGTCGTCGTGCCACTGCTCGCCGTCGCGGCCCCGGCTCCGGCGTCCGCCAAACCGGACCCCGACAAGCTGAAGGCGGCCGGTAAGCGGCTCGTCGCGAAGCCGCCGATCCGCGGAGTCCGGCCACCGGGCGGCACCCCGACGGCCCCGCCGGCCACCGTCGAGCTCACCCAGTCGTGCACCCCGGCGACGATCAAGGTCAAGGCGACCACCACGTGCTCGGTGACGGCCGAGAACACCGGCGCCACGACGGCGGTGGTCGACCTGGGCTCGGTCACCATGCCGCCGCTGCTGTTCGCCGGCGCGACCGGCGCGACGGTGACCACGCCGCAGATCACCAAGGCGCCCCGGGCGACACTGGCACCGGCGAGGGCGGCCGGCCCGAGCGGCATCGCGCCGGACCCGGGCAACGTCTTCGGATACATCCCGCTGACCGCCTTCGGTGGCAACACGGTCCGGCCGATCGGCGATGAGGAGATCACCGAACTCGACGTCCCGTCGTTCGTGTTCAACGGCACGGCGTACACCAGGGTCGGCGTCTCCTCGAACGGCTACCTGGTGGCCGGCGGCGGCGCGGCGACCGACGTCGCCCCGTCCGGCGCGCTGCCCGGCCCGGCCCGCCCGAACAACGTGATCGCCCCGTTCTGGACCGACCTGGACGGCACCGGCGCGACCGGCATCCTGGCCAACGTCCTGACCGACGGCGTCGGCAGCTGGATCGTCGTCGAGTGGCAGGTCAACGTGAAGGGCACCACGTCGCCGCGGGTGTTCCAGGCGTGGATCGGCACCAACGGCGTCCAGGACGTCCAGTACGCCTACAAGTTCGACACCATCAGCGACCCGGGCAGGCCGCTGACCATCGGCGCCGAGAACGCCGACGGCACCGTGGGCGTCCGGCTGCCCGCCGGCACCGTGCCCACCGTCGACCTGCGGGTCACCAGCACCGGCGGGCGGCCGGGCGGCACCGCCTCGTGGACGGTCACCCTCAAGGGCGTGAGCAAGGGCACCGGCAAGGTGGTGAGCGCGGCCAAGCTGCTGGGCGCCACCACGCCGATCACGACCGCCACCACGGTCACCGTCGAGCGGTGAGCCGAGGAGGTCCCGGCGCCGTCCGAGCGCGCCGGGACCTCGTCTGTCAGGACAGGAAGCCGCCGTACGGCCCGGCCAGGATCGCGTTCTTCTGCGCCGGACTGAAGTGCGTGTCCGGGTAGGAGTAGAACGACGCGGACATCGGGGTGCCGTCGGTCGACGTCGAGTCGGGCAGCCCGAAGGCGTGGCCGAGTTCGTGGACCATGCCGCCGTACCAGCGGTTCATCGGCCCGTTGACGCCGGCCGCACCGTCCGCGTCGTGCCCGCTGAGCACCACCCACCCGGGGCTGGCGCCGCCACCGGACTGGTTGGTCTCCTCGGCGCTGATCAGGCCCACGCACAGCCACCGGCTGTCCGGGTTGCTGATCCCGAACCGGCGCATCAGCTCCTGGTGCATGTTGCCCACCACGCACCAGTAGTGGTCACCGCCGGTGCAGTTGGTGGTGATGTACCAGTTCCGGTCGTGCTCGCCGTTGACCACCTCGACGACCACGTTGTTGAGGGTGAAGGTCCGGCCCAGTTCCTGCCGGTAGTAGCTCTGCGCCTCCCGCATGACGGCCGCGATGCCGTCGGGATAGCGCTGGTCGTAGGCCACGTCGGTCGGCTTGAGCCAGAACACCCGCACGGTCCTGGTGGCAGCGCTCCCGGAGGGTGACGGCGCGGGACTGGACGGCGCGGGACTGGAGGGCCCGGGGCTGGAGGGTGCCGGGCTGGACGGCGTGACTCCGCCGGTGCAGGCGACGCCGTTGAGGGTGAACGCGGCCGGTACCGGGTTGCCGCCGGTCCACGACCCGTTGAAGCCGAACGACGTGCTCCCGCCGGTGGCGAGACTGCCGTTGTAGGAGACGTTGACCGCGGTCACCGCCGCGCCGCTCTGGGTCACCGTCGCGTTCCACGCCTGGGTGACGGACTGTCCGGCACCGAAGGACCAGCGCACGGTCCATCCGGTGAGCGGATCGCCGAGGTTGGTCACGGCGACGTTGGCGCCGAAACCTCCCTGCCACTGTGAGCTGACCGTGTAGGTCACCTGGCATCCGGCCGCCGCGGCACTGGCCCCCTGCGCTGCGACGACCGTCGTCGCAGCGAGGACGGCCGTGCCGGCAACCGCCAGCAGGCTACCGGCTCGTCGAGCATTTGATTGAGGCATGTCAATCAAGATGCGCGCCGAAAACGTTTTCGGCAAGGACGCATAACCCCTTACTTAAATGCTCTAAGTTTCTGCTCGCACGCCGTTGACCGCCCCGCGAGACGAGCCTTAACGTGACATCGGCCACAGTCGACAGAGGTAGGAGTTCTCATGAGGAGCCGCATCGTCGTTCTCCTGGCGGCGCTGGTCAGCGCGCTGGCCGCGACCGCACCGGCCACGGCGGCGCCCCCACCTCGCGACGGTTTCGTCGTCCGGGACGGGCACCGGCTCATGCTGAACGGCAAGACGTTCCGCTTCGGCGGGACCAACAACTACTACCTCTTCTACAAGAGCCGGGCGATGGTCGACGACGTGTTCGCCGACGCGCAGGAAGCCGACTTCACGGTGATGCGCACGTGGGCGTTCGGCCTGATCGGCAACGCGGACGGCAGCAACTCGGTGGCCCCCGCTCCCGACGGCGTCTACTTCCAGTACTGGGACGGCGAGAAGCCCGCCTTCAACGACGGCCCGAACGGCCTCGAACGCCTCGACTACGTCATCGACTCGGCGCGGCGCCACGGCCAGAGACTGGTGCTGCCGCTGACCAACAACTGGTCCGACTTCGGCGGGATCGATCAATACGTACGGTGGAAGGGCGGCACGTACCACGACGAGTTCTACACCGACCCGGTGATCAAGGGCTGGTACAAGGACTACCTCGACCACCTGCTGAACCGCACCAACACGATCACCGGCGTCAAGTACAAGGACGACCCGACGATCATGACGTGGGAGCTGGGCAACGAGCCGCGCTGCAAGGGCTCCGGCGTCTACCCGCAGGGCCCCGCGTGCACCACCACGACGGTCACCGCCTGGGCCGACGAGATGTCCCGGCACATCAAGTCGGTCGACGCGCGGCACCTGGTCAGCGTCGGTGACGAGGGCTTCTTCTGCGACGGCCCGGACGCCCCGGACTGGATCGACAACTGTGGCGAGGGCGTCGACAGCATCGCCCTGGCGAGCCTGCCGGCCATCGACGTGATGTCCTACCACCTCTATCCGGACGGCTGGGGCAACCGCACCGCCCAGTGGGGGTCGGACTACATCATCCGGCACAACGAGGCGGCCAGGCGGCTCGGCAAGGCGGTCATGCTGGGCGAGTTCGGATGGCGCAACAAGAACACCCGCAACCCCGTCTACCAGCAGTGGCAGAGCGACTTCACCCGTACCGGCGGCAATGGTTTCCTCTATTGGATCCTCTCCGGTTCGCAGGACGACGGCACGCTCTATCCGGACTACGACGGGTTCACCGTCTACTGCCCGAGCCCGGTGTGCACCAACATCAGCAACGCCAGCAATGAGATCGCTTTCGGTCAGCGGTCACTGCCGCCGGTCGCCGACCACGACACCGCCGTGACCGAGTTCGACACCGCCGTGACGCTCCAGCCGACCGCCAACGACATCGCCTACCGCACCCGGGTCCAGCCCGCCAGCCTCGACCTCGATCCGGCAACCGCCGGGCGGCAGCGGACACTGACCGTGGCCGGCGGGACCTTCACCGCGACCACCGCCGGCGCCCTCACCTTCACCCCGGCCGCCGGTGTGACCGGCCGGTCCAGCGCCTCCTACACGGTCAAGGACCAGGCCGGGCGGCTGTCCAACACGGCAACGGTGACGATCACCGTCAAACCGGACCCGGCGGCGGTGGCGATCCTCGCCGATTTCGAGACCGGCACCGAGGGCTGGGCGTCGGCGTCCTGGCAGACCAACGGGGGTACGGTCGAGCAGACCACCGCGTTCGCGACGCACGGCACACACGGCCTACGGGTGAACGCGGCCGACGGCGGCTGGTTCGGTGTGACCTTTCCCGAGCCGATCGACCTGTCCACCCGTAGCGCGCTGAAATACGACCTGCGGACCGCGCCGGCCACCGGCACCAACGCGGCGATCGCCGTGCAGACCGGCTCCGGTTTCGCCTGGTGCCAGTCGAACTTCACCTGGATCGGCCAGGACACCACCACCACGGCCACCATCGACCTGCTGTCGTCGATGTCGTGCGACAGCACCGCCCTGGCCGACGTCCGCGTCCTGTGGATCTACATCAACCCGGGAACCGTCGACATCGACCACGTCCGCGCCGAGTAGTCGCCCCGCACCACGGGCCCGCGTTGGTACTCAGGTACCAACGCGGGCCGCGAAGTGTCGACCCCGGTACCAGGTCGCCGCCGCGAACCCTCCGTAGCTTGGATCTCAGCAGGTCAGAGCTACGGGAGGCACGAAGATGATCGAGGTTCGCGAGGTCACCAAGCGGTACGGCACGAAAACCGCCGTCGACCGGCTCAGCTTCGTGGCACGGCCCGGACAGGTCACCGGCTTCCTCGGGCCGAACGGCGCCGGCAAGTCCACCACCATGCGGATGGTCGTCGGACTGGACCGGCCCACCAGCGGAGAGGTGCTGGTCAACGGGCGCCGCTACGCCGAGCACGCCGCCCCGCTGCGGGAGATCGGCGTGCTGCTGGAGGCCAAGGCCGTCCACCCCGGCCGCACCGCCGTCAGCCACCTCCTCGGTCTGGCCCGCACCCACGGCATCCCCCGCCGCCGCGTCGACGAGGTGATCGATCTGGCCGGGCTCGGTCAGGTGGCCGGCAAACGGGTCGGCGGGTTCTCCCTCGGCATGGGCCAGCGCCTCGGCATCGCGGCGGCACTCCTCGGCGACCCGTCGGTGATCATGCTGGACGAGCCGGTCAACGGGCTCGACCCGGAAGGCGTGCTCTGGGTGCGTAACCTCCTGGCCGGGCTGGCGGCCGAGGGCCGTACCGTGATGCTCTCCTCGCACCTGATGAGCGAGACCGCCCTGATCGCCGAACACCTGGTGATCGTCGGCCGGGGCCGGCTGCTGGCCGACACCACCGTCGCCGACCTGGTCGCCCAGGCCGCCGGCGGCGGCGTCCGGGTCGCCACCTCCCACCCGGGTCTGCTGCGCGACCTGCTGTCCCGTCCCGGTGTCACGGTCACCTCCACCGCCTCCGAGGAGCTGCGGGTCAACGGCCTGACCAGCCGGGAGATCGGCATGATCGCCGCCGAGCACCGCATCCCGCTGTACGAGCTCGTCCCGCACCAGGTGTCGCTGGAGGAGGCGTTCATGGACCTGACCCGCGACGCCGTCGAGTACGCCGCCACCCCCGAGACCACCCGTGTGCTGCAGGAGGCCACCCGATGAGCGTCACCACCGCCCCCACCTACCGGCTGACCGCCCGCGGCATCGTCGCCGGCGAGTGGACCAAGTTCTGGTCGCTGCGATCGAGCTGGATCACCCTCGCCGTGTCGGTTTTCCTGCTGGTCCTGGTCGGGGTGATCGCCGCGGCCTCCTCCGACCCGTCCGGTGCCGGCGGCGGACCCGGCGGGCCCGGCGCGAGCGACGCGGTCGGCCTGGCACTGAGCGGCTCCACGTTCGCCGCGCTGGCCGTCGGCGTCCTCGGTGTGCTGCTGGCCGCCGGGGAGTACAGCACCGGGATGATCCGCTCGACCCTGGCCGCCGTGCCGTCCCGGCTGCCGGTGCTGTGGTCCAAGGCGCTGATCGCCGGAGGTCTCGCCCTGGTCGTCATGTCCGCCGGTGCGCTGGTGTCCTTCATGGCCGGTTCCCCGCTGGTGCCGGACGCGCTGGCCGGTCTCGGTCTCGGCGACGACGGTGTGCTGCGGTCCCTGCTCGGCTCCGGGCTCTACCTGGGCCTGGTCGCCGTCCTCGGCGTCGGGCTCGGCGCCCTGATGCGGTCCAGCGCCGGTGGCATCGCGGTCCTCGCCGGTGCGCTGCTGATCGTGCCCGGCCTGGTCATGCTGCTGCCCGACTCGTGGGCCGACACGATCACCCCCTACCTGCCGAGCAACGCCGGCGGCGCGATCATGTCGATGCAGACCGCGGACGGCTCGCTCGGCCCGTGGGCGGGACTCGCCGTCTTCGGCGTCTACGTCGCGGCGGTGCTGGGCGCGGCGGCGTGGCGGCTGGCAAAGACCGACGCCTGATCGGTACGACGACCGACAATGACGGGATGGACGGCGTGAGTGTTCCGGCTCGGACGGCGACCCTGCCGCCCGAGCCGGACCCGTTCCTGCGGCATCCGGTGGGCCGCTGGCTCCTGGGCCGGCGCGACCACATCCGGCGGGCCGACCGGCGGCGGCCCTGGGTGCTGGACTCGCTGGTCGCTCTGGCGGTTCTGCTGTTCAGCCTGCCCCAGGTGGTGACCGGCGGGCGGGACGGCGGCATCGAGGCGACCCAGCCGCTCGGTGTCCGGCTCGCCGGGGCGGTGCTGCTGCTCTTGCCGCTGTGGTGGCGGCGGCGGGCCCCGTTCGCGGCGTTCGCGGCCGTCGCGGTGACGTTGCTGGCCCAGTGGACGGCCGGGATCTGGATCAGCACCGGCGTGGTGATGCTGGTGATGCTCTACGGGGTCGCCGCCCACTCCACGATGCGGATGCTGCTGTGGGCGGCGGCGATCACCGCGGCCGAGTTCACCGCGGGGCTGTATCTGCTGCTCCCGGTGGGTGAGAACCGGTTGGCCGTACTCCTGCTGCTGTTGGGGACCTGCTCGGCCGGAATCGCGGCCGGGCTCGCCGCCCGCACCTCTCGCGCCTATCTCGCCGCCCTCGGCGACCGGGCCGCCTGGCTGGAGATCGACCGCGACCGGCAGGCGCGGCTGGCCGTCGCCGCCGAACGGGCCCGCGTCGCGCGGGAGATGCACGACATCGTCGGCCACCATGTGTCGATCATGATCGGCCTCGCCGACGGCGGTGCGACGATGGCGGCCAGCCGCCAGGAGACCGCGGCCGAACCGTTGCGGCTGATCGGCGAGACCGGGCGGCAGGCGCTCGACGAATTGCGGCGGGTCCTCGGGGTCCTGCGGGAGGACGTGCTCCGGGAGGACGTGCTCCGGGAGGACGTGCTCCGGGAGGACGTGCTCCGGGAGGACGGCGTCCAGGCGCCGCTGAGCCCACAGCCCGGACTCGCCGAGGTGGAGCGGATGCTCGCCGGTGTGCGGGCCGCCGGGCTGACCGTCTCCTACCGGACCAGCGGTGACCTGCAACGGCTCGGGCCCGGGCTGCAACTGGCGATCTACCGGATCGTGCAGGAGGCCCTGACCAACACGCTCAAACACGCGGGCGCGGCGGCGGTCGCGAAGGTCGCCGTCACCGTCGAGGGTGACGGGGTCCGAGTCCGGATCACCGACTCCGGGCCGGCCGCCGGTCCCGGGGAGACAGGCACCGGACCGGCCGCCCGTCCCGGGGAAACCGGCACCGGGCCGGCCGGTACACACCGGGGAACCAGCACCGGACCGGCTGGTGGGCACGGGGTCGTCGGGATCCGTGAGCGGGCCGGTCTCTACGGAGGTGTGGTGACCGCCGGACCCGACGGCGACGGCTGGACCGTCGACGTCGTCATGACCGCTACGACCACGAGGAACCCGTGATGATCACCGTGCTGATCGCCGACGACCAGCCGTTGCAGCGGCTCGGCTTCCGGATGCTGCTGGACGGGACGCCGGAGACCGAGGTGCTCGGTGAGGCCGACAACGGCGCCGACGCCGTACGCCTGGTCGCGCAGTTGCGGCCCGACGTGGTCCTGATGGACATCCGGATGCCGGGCATGGACGGTATCGAGGCCACCCGGCGGATCACCGCGGCCGGGGAACGCACCCGTGTGCTGATCCTGACGACGTTCGGGCTGGACGAATACGTCTATGCGGGGTTGCGGGCCGGTGCGTCGGGTTTCCTGCTCAAGGACACCCGGCCGGAGGAGTTGATCGCCGGGATCCGGGCGGTCGCCACCGGGGACGCGGTCGTCGCCCCGAGCCTGACCCGGCAGTTGATGGACGCCTACACCGACCGGGCGCCCGCCGATCAGGCCGCGGCACCGCACGAGGACCCGCGGCTGGCGGCACTCAGCGAACGGGAACGTGAAGTGCTGATCGCCATCGCCCAGGGCTGGTCGAACACCGAGATCGCCGACCATCTGACGCTCACCGAGTCGACGGTGAAGAAGCACGTCGGCCGGATGCTCGCGAAGATCGACGCCCGCGACCGGGTCCAGGCGGTGATCTTCGCCTACGACACCGGCCTGGCCCAGCCGCGCCCCAACTGACGGCGATCGGCTGTCAGGCGGACATCACGCAGCGGTTGCGGCCGCCGTGTTTGGCGTCGTAGAGCAGCTTGTCGGCGGCGGCGAGCACGACCGCCTGGGTGTCGCCGGGGCCCGCGACCGTGGCGCCCACACTGACCGTTACCGGCAGGTTCCCGGTGAGCGGCTGCCACCGATACTCCTGGACCGACCTGCGGAAACGCTCCAGGATCGGCAACGCCTCGGACGCGCCGCACCCGGCCAGCACGAGCAGGAACTCCTCGCCGCCGAGCCGGGCCGCGAACCCGGCGCCGCAGTCGCGGGCGAGCAACTCGGCGACGACGACGAGGACCCGGTCGCCGATCTCGTGCGAACAGAGGTCGTTGACCCGTTTGAAGTGGTCGAGGTCGACGAGCGCGACGACCACCGGGCCACCGTCGGCGAGCAGGGCCGGCAGGTTCTCGTCGACGTGACGCCGGTTGGGCAGGCCGGTCAGCGGGTCGCGACGGGCCTGTTCCCGGAAACGCTCGGCCTCGCGGCGGGCCTCGGCGGTCTCGAACACGGCGTGCCGGGCCCGCGCCTGCGCGTCGCGCTGCTGGGAATGGAGCTCGCGTTCGGCCTCGTGGAACCGCTTGTAGACGGTGAACGCACGGCCGGTGTCACCGGTGGCGGCGTGCAGCTCGGCCTGTTCCTGGAGGACCCGGACGCCGACGCCGGCGAGTTCGCGCACGTCGCACAGTGCCGCGCACCGGTCCAGGCTGTCCTGGGCCGCGGTGGTGTCGCCGAGATGCCGCTGGGCGATCGCGAGGGTGAGCAGGAACTCGGCGAGACCGTCGGCGTCGTCCAGGCCGCTGCTCTCGTAGGCCTCGACGTTGCCGAGGGCGATCCGGGCGGCCTCGGCATACCGACCCAGACCGATCTGGATCATCGCCATGGTGTCGAGCGCGTCCGGTGACAGCTCTCCGCCGTCGGCCTCGGTCACCGCGCGCAGGCGCTGGATCGCCGTCCAGGCCTGCTCGTTGTTGCCGGACAGGTGCTCGGCGTACGCCAGGTTGTTCAGCACGACCAGGCGCATCTCGTCGTCGTGGCCGGTGATCGAGACCTGTTCGGCGTGGCCGTACCGGGTGCGGGCGGCCTCGATCGAACCGCCGGAGGCGAGCACGTCGGCGAGCCGCAGCAGGATCGTGCCCCGGGCCCGGGGTGTGGCGTCGTCGTCGAGGGCCTCGACGGCCCGCACGGCGTGTTCGAGACCGGCGGCGATGTCACCGAGATTGTCGTGGACTATGGACAGCTGCTGGTGGCTGCGGGCCAGGAGTGGCCGGTGCTGGTGGTGCTGCGCCCACGCGTTGACCTCGGAGCAGATCGCCGCCGCGGTCGCGAGCTCGCCGGTGCGGCGCAGCATGTTGGCTTCGAGCAGGCGGGCCCACAGGTGCAGGGCCTGCTCACCGGCGGCGCGGGCCTCGGCGGCGATCTCGGCGGCGCGGCCCAGCACATAGGCGCCGTCGATGCCGAACCGGAACTCCAGGGACTGGATCTCGGCGGTGATCTCGGTCGCCGAGCGTGGCGGAAGGTGTGCGGGGAGAGCCGGCTGTGTGGCCGGCGGGATCGAGCCGGTGCTCAAAGATCCGCTCACCTGCCCATTATCGGCGGCGCGATCAGGAAACCAAGGGTTCTGTTCGCACCATCCGCATCCCGTACCTGGGTAACTGCTTGGAAACATTGACCGAACTAGTTGGACACAGTTACCGTCACCGCCGAGAGAGCGCTCTCAGCAATCCCCCGTCGGAGGGTTCCCCCATGCGATTGGCACGTTCGGCGGCCGCGCTCGTGGTCGCGGTCGGTTCGGGCATCCTGGCCGTCTCCCTGTCCGGCAGCGCCGACGCCGCGACGGTCGGCGCCGGCAGCTACACCGAGACCCTGCCGGCGGGGGCGAAGCTGCCCACCGGCTGCGGATCGGTGTCGACGAATCCACGGGAGAACGTCACCGCGAACGCACCGGCGGGCGCCGTGCCGACCAACGACTGGTGGTCGTCGCTGCTGTTCAAGAAGGGCGACGACTGCGCGTTCTCCCAGCCGCTCTACGCGCACCCGCTCGCCTACCGGCCGGTGGCCGGCGGTCTCGGGTTCTCCTACGAACAGACGCCGGCGATCAGCGGCAGCGCCACCGGCCTCGGTGAGTACCATTTCCCGTACGCGCAGAAATTGATCGTCGGGGTCGCGGGTCTGAACGCGCCGAAGGCGCTGGTCGACGGCTGGACCGACTGGACCGTGACGCCCTCGTGGAGCGACGGCACCCGCACCCTGAAGGCGACGATCGGCCACGGGCTGCCGCTCACCTACTTCCAGGCCACCGGCGGTGACGCGCTGATCAGCGTGACCGGCCCGCCGACCGCCTGGTCCAACAGCGGCAACCGGCTCGGCTTCTCGATCGCCGGCCAGGACTACGTGGCCTGGGGCCCGGCCGGTTCGACCTGGACCGCCAGCGGCAACACGTTCCGTTCGACGCTGGCCGGCAAGGGCTACTTCACCGTCGGCGTGCTGCCGACCACGACGGCCGACACCACGGCCGAGAAGATCGCGATCGCCGACTCGTGGACCGCCTACGCGCACCACCACGTGACCGGGACGCGCGTCTCCTACAGCTACGACCAGGCCAGCGGCACGGTCGACACCACCTACGGTTTCACCACCACCGCGCGTGAGGGCAACGGATCGGGCACGGTCATCGCGCTCTACCCGCACCAGTGGCGTCACCTCACCGGATCGACACCATTGACGCAGACGTACGTCTCCCCGCGCGGCCGCATGAAGATCGTGACCGGCACGCAGTTCCGGACCACGATGAAGTACACCGGCGTGCTCCCGGAGATCCCGGCCGTCGCCGACAACAGCGGCGCCGACCTCACCACGATCACCGGCTATCTCAACGCCGAACTCGCCAACCCGGCCGACTTCCGGGGCGACGACACCTACTGGACCGGCAAGGGCCTCGGCCGGGCCGCCCGGATCGCGGAGATCGCCGACCAGCTGAACCTCACCGGCGTCCGGGACGCGGCCCTGGGCATCATCAAGTCCCGGATCACCGACTGGTTCACCGCGCCGGCCGGCAAGACCGCGCGGGTCTTCTACTACGACCGCAACTGGGGCACGCTCATCGGCTACCCGGCGTCCTACGCCTCCGACGAGGACCTCAACGACCACCACTTCCACTACGGATACTTCGTGGCGGCCGCGGCGACACTCGCCAAGTTCGATCCGAACTGGGCGACCACCGGTCAGTACGGTGGCATGGTCGACCTGCTGATCCGCGACGCCAACAACTACGACCGTGGTGACACGCGGTTCCCGTACCTCCGCGATTTTGACATCTATGCCGGTCATGACTGGGCGTCCGGGCACGGCGCCTTCGGCGCGGGCAACAACCAGGAGTCGTCGTCGGAGGGCCAGAACTTCTCCAACGCGCTCATCCAATGGGGTCAGACGACCGGCAACAGTACCGTCCGGGACGCCGGGATCTGGCTGCACACCACCCAGGCCGCGGCGATCAACGAGTACTGGTTCGACGTCACCGGCGAGAACTTCCCTACCCAGTGGGGGCACAACTACGCGGCCATCGTGTGGGGATCCGGCGGCGCCTACGCCACCTGGTTCAGCGGTGAGCACGCCCTCGTCGTGGGCATCAACATGCTCCCGATGACCGGCGGGCAGCTCTACCTCGGCGACTACCCCGAGTCGGTCCGCGACACCTACGCCGAACTCGTCCGCAACAACGGCGGCGAACCACAGCAATGGCGCGACATGCACTGGCAGTTCCTGGCCCTCGGCGACGGTGACTCGGCATTGTCGAAGTTCCGGGCCAGCGGTGGCGACTACACGTCCGAGGAGGGCGAGAGCAAAGCGCACACCTTCCACTGGATCCGCAACATCGCGGCGCTCGGCACGATCGACAGGACCGTCACGGCGAACCATCCGCTGGCCAAGGTGTTCACCAGGAACGGCGTCAAGACATACGTCGCCTCGAACATCACCGGCAGCGCCCTCACCGTGACGTTCTCCGACGGGCGGACGATGAGTGTCGCCGCCGGCAAGACCGCTACGGTGGGTGGTCTGACGTGGAGCGGCGGCAACGCCAGTGGTGGCGGGGTCGTGAGCCCGTCACCGTCACCGTCCTGCACCACCGGGACGCTGCTGTCCCAGGGGAAGCCCGCCAGCGCGTCCTCCACCGAGAGCGCCGACTTCCCGGCGTCCAACGCGGTCGACGGCAACACCGCCACCCGCTGGTCGAGCGCCTTCGCCGACCCGCAGTGGCTGCAGGTGGAGCTCGGATCGGTGCAGGCGCTGAGCCGGGCCGAACTCGTCTGGGAGGCGGCCTTCGGCAGCGCCTACACCATCCAGACGTCCACCGACGGCAGCTCCTGGTCAACGGCCGCGACGGTCACCGGTGGTGACGGCGGCACCGACGCGGTCACCCTTTCCGGGAGCGGGCGTCACATCAGGGTCAACGGCACATCCCGCGGTACGCCGTACGGCTACTCACTGTTCGAGTTCAAGGTCTACGGCTCGTGCTGACCGGCAACCGAACGCGTTCCGACCAGCACGATCACGCCGGTGGGAGTCAGCGGGTCTTCCACTCGTCGTCGAGCAGGCCCAGGATCACCTCGTCGGTGAACTCGCCGTAACCCCAGGCCGAGCGGCGCAACGTGCCCTCGACGGTGAAACCGGCCCGCTGGCCCGCGTGGATCATCGAGACGTTCGAGGCGGCCGTCTCGATCTGGAGGCGGTGCAGGCCCCGGACCGCGAAACCGTAGGCGCACAGTGCCCGGACGATATCGGTGCCCAGGCCGAGACCACGCTTGGCCGGCAGCACCGACAGCCCCAGGTGGGCCCGCCGGTTGTAGGTGTCGATGCCCCAGAGCAGCGCCTCGCCGGCCAGGTCGCCGGTGCTGAGCTCGACCACCGAGAAGTAGGCGATGTCGTCGTCGTGCTCGCCCACCGCGTACGGCGACTTGGCCGAGTCGGCCCGGATCGGCCGCCACGGGGCGGAGTCGGCCAGCGCCTGGGTGCGCACGTCGTCATAGAGCTCGGCGTGCAGAACGGCCACATCGTCGTCGTGTCGGGCTCTCAGCCCTACCTTCTCGCCGCGGATCATCGCCTATTGGTAGCCGAAGATCGCGGGAGCGGGCAACCCGGTCAGGTCATCTGGGTCATCAGGCGCTCGCCCAGGGTGGTCCGGGAGTAGAGCACGGCGTGGCCGTGCCGGGAGCGGTCGAGCAGGCCGGCCCGGCTCAGGACGCCGAGGTGCTGGCTGACCGCGCCGGGGCTGAGGCTGAGGCGGCGGGCGAGTTCGGCGGTGTTGAGCGGCTGGTTGAGTATCTGCAGGATCTGCGACCGGGAGCGGCCGAGCAGGTCGGCGAGCGCCTGTTCGGACGGTGCGGTCCGGGTGCCCCAGACGGTGCCGCGCCCGCGGGCCGGGTACCAGAGGCGTGGCGGCTGCGACGTGTCGATCAGGGTGACCGCCCGGTTGCAGAACAGCGACGGTGTGAACGTGAGACCGCGTCCACTGACGTCGACCTCGGCCTGCAGCCCGGGTTCGTCGACCCGGAGCATCCCGTTGCCCCAGCTCATGATCCGGTCGATGTCGTTGAACAGGCCTTGCGCGCCCTTGTCGGCGAGCCGTTTGGCCCGGTAGAGGATGTCCGCATCGAGGGCTGCCCGCAGCTTCGGCCAATGTGGTTCGAGGATCAGGGTCCAGTAGTCGTGCAGCGTCGCGGTGATCTCCTCCAGCAGCGCGGGCACGTCGCCGCGCAGCCGGGGGTGCAGGCCGCGGGCTCCGGCGGCGTTGCGCAGGTCCCGCCGGACGACCTCGTGGGCGGTGGCGCGGACGGTGTCGAGTTCGTCGGCGATGTCGGGGCGCGGGACGGCGGGGTGCGGGGTGAGGAAGTCGGGCAGGAAACCGGCCGGACCGATCAGTGCCTGGAGCAGCGGCCAGTCGATGCGGGTCAGGTGCGGGGCGGACATCCGCACCAGTGGGAGGTGGATCGCGTACCGGCCGGGGTTCTGCCAGATCCAGAGGCTCATCACCGCTTCCTGAAGCGGTGAACACGCGAAACGGACCGACGCCAGGTCGTCAGCGTCGAATCGAAGCACCAACATTCCGCCGAGACTAAATGTTCGCCTCAAATCCACGACGGACTATTTGATGACGCCATGTTTACAGAGAACGCGGGCCGCCTGCCGCTCTCTTTCGCCCAGCAGGCATTGTGGCTGCTGGACCGCCTGCATCCGGGGTCACCGGAGTACCACGTGCCGGTCGCCGTCCGTCTGCGCGGTGAGCTGGACGTCGAGGCGCTGCGCCGGGCCCTGACCCGGGTCGCGGACCGGCACGAGGTGCTGCGAACCGTGTACCCGACCGCCGATGGAACGCCCTACCAGCAGGTTCTGCCCGCCGAGGAGGTGTCGCTGGCCGTTCTGGACGCGGCCGGGAGCGTGGACGAGTGGGCCGCGCGGCCGTTCGACCTGGCCCGGGACCGGCCGCTGCGCGCGGCCCTGGTCCAGACCTCCGACGACGATTATCTGCTGGTCGTCGTCCTGCACCACATCGCCTGTGACGGCGAGTCCATGCACCTGTTCTTCGACGAGCTGGGCCGGTTCTACGCGGGCGACGACGAGCCCGAGCCGCTGACCGCCCGGTTCGCCGACCACGCGATCGAGCAGCGGTCGGCCGGTGTCGCCGAGGACGGGGTCGGCTGGTGGCGTGAGCACCTGGCCGGTGCGCCGACGAGCCTGGCCCTGCCCACCGACCACCGGCGGCCCGCGGTCCGCACCGGGCGGGGTGCCACCCACACCGACCGGCTGCCGAAGGACCTGGTGGCGGAGGTGTCGGTGCTGGCCAGGCGCTTGCGGACGTCACCGTTCGTGGTGCTGACGGCCGCGTACGCCGCTCTGCTCGGCCGGCTCACCGGCACCCGTGAGGTGCTGGTCGGCACCCCGGTCGAGGGCCGCGACGACCCCCGGTTCGAGCCGCTGATCGGCTTCTTCGTCAACACCGTGCCGCTGCGGGTGGACCTGTCCGGCGACCCCGGTTTCGACGAGCTGATCCGGCGTGTCCGATGGTCGACACTGGACGCCGTCGAGCATGCCGCCGTCCCGTTCGACGCGCTGGTGCGTGCGCTGCGGCTGGAGCGGGACCCGGCGTCCGTACCGCTGGTGCAGGCTCTGCTCACCTTCGAGTCGCGGCCCTTCGCCGAGCTGCGGCTGCCGGGTGTGGAGGCCGAGGTGCGGCCGATGTTCACCGGCACCGCCAAGTTCGACCTGGACGTCATGATCGTGCGCGCGCCCGGTGGCGGCGGCGACTTCGACCTGTCCGTCACCTACAACACCGACCTGTTCGAGGCCGCCACCGCCGCCGCGTTCGCCGAGCGCCTGCTCGGTGTGGTCGCCGCCGGCGTCGCGGATCCGACGGTGCCACTGCACCGCCTGCCCGTGCTCACCGCGGCCGAGGCGGCCCCGGTCCCCGCGGACGCCCCGGGTGACCGGCCGCCGGTCACCGACTGGATCCGCCGGCACGCGGTGACCCGGCGCACCGATCCGGCCGTCGACTCCCCGGCCGGAACCCTGTCCTACGCCGAGCTCGATCAGCGGGCCGACGCGCTCGCCGGCCGTCTGATCGGGGCCGGAGCGGAGGCCGGCGACGTGATCGGCATCCTGCTCCCCCGCGGCCCGTCCCTGGTCACAGCCATGGCGGGGGTGCTGCGGTCGGGGGCGGCCTATCTGCCGCTGGATCTCGTGCACCCGCGTGACCATCTGCGCCGCGTCCTGACCGCCGCCGGTGTCCGGTGGGTGATCACCGACGACGGCAACGCCGCACGACTCGACGGTCTCGGCGTCGAGCCGGTCCGGGCCGAGTCGGAAGACGGACACCCGGCACGGTACGCCCACCCGCACCCGGACGACCTGGCCTACGTCATCTTCACCTCCGGTTCGACCGGTGAGCCCAAAGGTGTCGGCGTCCCGCACCGCGCGCTGGCCAACCACGCCCTCGCCATCCGGGACGCCTTCGCCCTGCAGCCGGGCGACCGGGTATTGCAGCTGGCGAACGCCGCCTTCGACGTCGCCGCCGAGGAGATCTTCCCGACCTGGGCGGCCGGTGCGTGCGTGGTGCTGTGCGAGCACCCGCCGGCGCCGGAGCGGCTGACCGGCCTGCTGGACGAGCGCGGGATCACCGTCGCCAACCTGCCGTCGAGTTACTGGCAGCGCTGGACCGCGGCGATCGCCCAGGGTGAGGCCCCGCTGCCGGGCACGCTGCGGCTGCTGGTGATCGGCAGCGAGCCGGTCGACCCGTCGGCGCTGCGGGCCTGGCAGACGGTCAGCGACGTGCCGGTGATCAACGCCTACGGCCTGACCGAGACCACGATCACCTCCCTCACCCATCCCCTGCCGGTTCCGGCGGGCGGGACCGTCCCGGTCGGCACACCCATCGCGGGGGTACGGGCATACGTGCTCGACGACCACCTGAACCGGGTGCCGGCCGGAGTCACGGGCGAGCTCTACATCGGCGGGGCGGGTCTGGCGCGCGGCTACCTGGGCCGCCCGGACCTGACGGCGGCCCGGTTCCTGCCCGACCCGTTCGCCGCCACCCCGGGCAGCCGGATGCACCGCACCGGTGACCTGGCCCGCCGTCGTGGTGACGGCACGGTGGAGTTGCTCGGCCGGGCCGACGCCCAGCTGAAGATCCGCGGCCACCGCATCGAGCCCGGTGACGTCGAGTCCGGTATCTGCACCCACGCTGACGTCATCCAGGCAGCCGTGGCGGCGCGCCCGGGACCGGACGGGACGGCCCGGCTCGCGGCGTACGTGGTCACCCGCAGCGGCACCGTCCCGGACGACCTGCGACGCCACCTGTCGGCCCTGATACCGGCTTATCTGATACCCGACTCGTTCACCTGTCTGCCCTTGCTTCCGGCGCTGCCCAGCGGCAAGGTCGATCGCACGGCCCTGCCGCAACCGCAGCCACCCGTGACGCGCCGCATCGGACGAACCGAGGCGGGCACCGCGACGGAACGGCTGCTGGCGGCGGTCTGGCGTGACGTCCTGGACCTCGGCGAAGTCGGTCCGGACGACAACTTCTTCGACCTCGGCGGTACGTCGTACACGCTCGCCACCGTGCATGCGCGGCTCGGTGAGCACTTCGACGGGCTGCCGCTGATCGCCCTGTACGAGCACCCCACGATCGCCGCCCTGGCCGAGCACCTGACCTGCTCGGACGACGGCGAACGCACCGTGGGCGGCGGTGACGCCGAGAGCCGGCACGCCGGCCGGTCCCGGTTGCATCAGCGCCGCCTGCAACGCCGATGACCCATCATCACGAAAGGTTCCCGATGTCCACCGATCCCGCTCCCCAGCGGTTCGTCGTCGTGCACAACGACGAGGAGCAGTACTCGACCTGGCCGGCCGGTCTTCCGGTGCCGAACGGCTGGCACACCGACGGTTTCACCGGCTCGCAGGAGGAATGCCTGCAGCACGTGAGCCGGGTGTGGACCGACCTGCGGCCCAAGACGCTGCGCGACCTGGCCGGGCGGTGACGATGAAGCGCAATCTGTGGCACGTCGCCGACTACCGCAACCTTTTCCTGTCGCACTCGGTGAGCCTGGTCGGCACGCACATCAGCATCCTGGCCTTCCCGTTGATCGCCCTGCTCCTGCTGGACGCCTCGGCGACCGAGGTGAGCCTGCTGGCCGCCGTGGAGTTCCTGCCGTCGCTGCTGCTGGGACTCCCGGCCGGCGCGTGGGTGGAGCGCCTGCCACGGCGTACCGTGCTGATCGTCTCCGATGTCGCCCGGGCCGTGGCGATGGCCGCGATCCCGGCCGCCTACGTCTTCGACGTCCTGACCATGCCGTTGCTGTTCGTCGTCGCGTTCGTGATCGGCCTCGGCACCCTGTTCTTCGACGTGGCCCAGATGTCCTACCTGCCGGCACTGATCGCCGAGGAGGAGCTGGCCGACGGCAACGGCAAGATGGAGGGCGCGCGGTCGTTCGCGCAGCTGGCCGGCCCGAGCGCCGGTGGCTTCCTGGTCCAGGTGTTCACCGCGCCCCTGGCGATCGCGCTGGACGTTCTCACGTACGTCGCGTCGGCGATCTTCCTGCTCCGGGTCCGCGGGCGCGAGACGCCGCCGGAGCCGATCGAGAAGATGACGCTGCGCGGGGAGATCGCCGAGGGCGTCCGGTTCGTGTTCGGCCACCCGCTGGTCCGGCCGCTGGCCCTGTGCGCGCTCGCCGCCGACCTGGCCTTCGCGGCGGTGCTGGCACTCCAGGTGCCGTACGCCGCGAACACCCTCGGCCTGCAGCCCGGCGCCATCGGTGTCGCGCTCGCCATCGGCAGTGCCGGTGGCCTGCTCGGCGCGGTGCTGAGCAGCCCGCTCGCCGACCGGATCGGCTCGGGCCGGGCGGTGACCGCGAGTGTCGTGGTGTTCAGCGTGGGCGCGGCGATGGTGCCGCTGGCCACCGGTGTCGCCGGGTTCACCGCCGGCCTGTTCGTGGTCTACCTGGGGGTGGTCGTGTTCAACGTGCTCCAGATGACGATCTGCCAGACCGTCACGCCGGAGCGGCTGCTCGGCCGGATGAACGCCACGCTGCGGTTCCTCTCCTGGGGCGCGGTGCCGGTGGGTGCGGCCGTCGGTGGTCTGCTGGTGGCGCCGCTCGGGATCCGGGCGGTGCTGTGGATCGCCGCCGGGGTGTGCGCCCTGGCCGTGCTGCCGCCGCTGTTCTCGCAGATCCGGACCGGTTCACCGGCCCTCACCGAGGAGCCGGCAGCCGAGGAGCCGGCAGCCGGGGAACCGGCAGCCGAGGAGGAGACGGCCTCCGCCGGGGCGACCGGCCCGGCCGACCTGCTCGACGCGCGGGACCCGCGATGACCGGGCCGCACGAGCAGGACACGAGCGGATACGTGGCGGTCGTCGGGCTGGCCGCGCGGGTGCCGGCCGCCGACGGGGCCGGCGGGCTCTGGGACGCGCTGGTCCGCGGCGACGACATGATCACCCGGTTCCCGGCAGCGGACGGGCACGTCCCCGCCTACGGCGTGGTGGCCGGCGCCGACGAGTTCGACGCGGCCTTCTTCGGGTACGCACCACGCGAGGCCCTGCTGCTGGACCCTCAGCACCGGGTGTTCCTGGAATGCGCGTGGGAGGCCCTGGAGGACGCCGGATACGACCCGGCCCGCGGCGACCGGACGATCGGTGTCTTCGGCGGCAGCGGCGACACCGGCCACTTCTCGGCGCTGCTGGCGCACCGGGCGATGCTGCCCGGCACCAGCGAATGGCAGCTGCGGCTGGCCAGCGGCGCCGACTTCCTGACCAGCCGGGTGTCGTACAAGCTGGGACTGACCGGTCCGGCCGTGACCGTGCAGACCGCCTGCTCGACGTCGCTGGTCGCGGTGCACACGGCGGTGCAGGCGCTGCTGGCCGGTGACTGCGACATCGCCCTGGCCGGCGGGGTCACGCTGCGGGTGCCGCATCCGGTCGACGAGTTCTCCGACGACGGGGTGTTGTCGCGGGACGGACACTGCCGGGCCTTCGATGCGGCCGCCGGTGGCACCGTCGCCAGTGACGGCGCCGGTGTCGTGGTGCTCAAACGGTTCGACGAGGCGGTACTCGACGGCGACGACGTCCGGGCCGTGATCCGCGGGTCGGCGGTCAACAACGACGGGTCGGCCAAGGCCGGGTTCACCGCGCCGAGCGTCGACGGTCAGGCCGGGGCGGCCCGGCTGGCGCTGTCGATCGCCGGTGTGGACGGTGCCGACGTCGGCTATGTCGAGGCGCACGGCACGGGTACGCCGGTCGGCGACCCGATCGAGGTGCGGGCGCTGGCGAAGGCGTACGGCGTACCGCGGGGGGATTGTGTCCTGGGGTCGGTGAAGGCGAACCTCGGGCACACCGACGCCGCCTCGGGGGTGATCGGCCTGATCAAGGCCGTGCTGGCGCTGCGTCACGAGATCATCCCCGGCACCCTGCACTTCCGGGAGCCGAACCCGGCACTGGACCTGGAGCGCACGCCGTTCCGGGTGAGTTCCCGCCCGCAGCCGTGGCCGCGCTCGTCACGGCCGAGGCTGGCGGCGGTCAACTCGCTGGGCATCGGCGGCACGAACGCGCACGTGGTGCTGGAGGAGGCGCCGGTGCCGGCGCCCCGCGAGGCGGGACGTCCCTACCAGCTGCTGCCGCTGTCCGCGCGGACCGGCACGGCCTTGCGGGCGTCGGCGCAGCGGCTGGCCGGGGCGCTGGACGACGGCGCCGCGCTCGGCGACGTGGCGTGGACGCTGCAGACCGGGCGTGCGGTGTTCGGTCATCGCGGGTTCGTGGCGGCCGGTGACGTGCGGCAGGCCCGTGAGCTGCTGGCCGGCGAGAGCATGTCGGCGGTGCGCAGCCCGGACCGGCCGCGGCCGGTGGCGTTCCTCTTCCCCGGTCAGGGCGGGCAGTACCCCGGTATGGCCGCCGACCTGTACACGTACGAGCCGGTGTTCCGCGCCGCGGTCGATCGCTGTGCCCACCTGGCCGAGCCGCGCCTGGGTTTCGACCTGCGCACCATGATCTACCCGGACGCCGCCGGGCGGGCGACGGCCGCCGACCGGATGACCGGCATGCTGGGCGGGCAGGCCGCGGTCTTCACCGTTCAGTACGCCCTCGCCGCCCTCTGGCGTTCCTGGGGTGTCGAGCCCGATCTGGTCCTCGGCCACAGTCTCGGCGCCTACGCGGCGGCGACCGTCGCCGGGACGCTCGACGTGGCCGACGCGCTCGCTCTCGTGCTGCACCGCGGCCGGATCCTGGGTGATCTGCCCAGCGGCGCGATGCTGGCGGTGTCGCTGCCCGAGGACGAGCTGGCGCCGATGCTCTCCGATGACCTGTCGATCGCGGCGGTCAACGGCCCCCGGCAGTGCGTGGTGACCGGCCCGGCCGACCGGGTCGCGGCGGTCCGGGACGCGCTCACCGCACGCGACGTCGAGGCCCGGCTGCTGCACATCAGTGCGGCCGCCCACTCGGCGCTGGTCGATCCGGCACTGCCCGCCTTCGAGAAGATCGTCGCCGGAGTCACGCTGCGACCACCGGGCCTGCCGTGGATCTCGGACCGTACCGGGCAGCCGGTCACCGCCGGGCAGGCGTGCTCGCCGTCCTACTGGAGCGAGCACCTGCGGCACACCGTCCACTTCGACGCGGCGCTGCGGACGCTGTTCGCCTCCGGTGAGCACGCCCTGCTGGAGATCGGCCCGGGCCGGACCCTGGCCACCCTGGCCCGCCGCCACCCGGAATGCGGGACGGATCGTCCGGTGGTGGCGAGCCTGCCGCACGCCGCCGACGACGCCGGTGGGGGCGGTCCGACCATGATGGCGGCACTCGGCCGGCTGTGGCAGCACGCCGTTCCGGTCGACTGGGCCGCCGTGCACGCCGGGGACGAACCCCGCCGGACCCCGCTGCCGACGTATCCGTTCGAACGGCAGCGGTTCCGGCTGACGGCCGGGGACTCCCCGGCGACCGTCGCCGTGGCGGAGGACGGCGACGACTTCGAGGCTCCGGTCGGTGATCTGGAGGAGACGGTGGCGGCCGCGTTCGGTGAGGTGCTCGGACTCGACGACGTGGGCCGGCACGACAACTTCTTCGACCTGGGCGGGGACTCGCTCGTCGCCGCCCAGTACTGCCGGCTCGTGCGGGACTCGACCGGGGCCCGGCTGACCGTGCGGGCCGTCTTCGAGGCGCCCACGGTGGCCCGGCTCGCCGAGGAACTGACCCGGATGTCGGCGGTGGCGTCGTGACCCGGGCCGAACCACGGTGGGTGCTGTCCCGGCCACGGCGTACCCCGGCCGTCACCCGGACGTACTGTTTCCCGCACAGCGGCGGCTCCCCCGGCGAATACCTGCGCTGGGGTGCCCGGCTGCGCGACCACGACATCCGGGCCGTGCAGCTGCCGGGACGGGGCAGCCGCCTCGGCGAGGAGCCGTTCACCCGGATGGGGGCGCTGGTCGAGGCGGTGATCGGGCACCTCGCCCTGGACACGCCGTACGTGCTGTTCGGGCACAGTCTCGGGGCGCTCGTTGCCTACGAGACCGCCCGGTCCCTGCGTGCGTGGGGACTGCCGGGACCGGACGCCCTGGTCCTGTCCGGCACGGCCGCCCCGCACGCGCTGCCGCCGCGGCCGTCGCTGAACGGACTGGACGGTCCGGAACTGCTGGCCGAGATCGAGCGCCTCTACGGGCCGGTGCCGGCGACACTGCACGAGGATCCGGAGCTCAGCACACTGCTGCTCGGCGGGCTGCGGGCCGACCTGGAGATCGTCAGCGGCTACCGGCCGGTGATGTCGGAGCCGCTGTCCTGCCCGATCACCGTGCTCGGCGGGCGGGACGACGACGAACCGCTCGACGGTCTGGGCGCTTGGCGGGCGTACACCTCCGGCGCCTTTGATCTGCGTCTCTTCCCCGGTGACCACTTCTACTTCCGGGAGTCTCCCGATGAGTTCTTCGACCACCTCGACGCCGTCCTCACCCGGACCGCTGCACCGGATCTTCACCGGCACGGTCCCGTGGGACCTGTTGCATCCGTTTCCCGCGCAGTCGCCGGCTGACCGCGAGCGCGGCGACACCGTCGCGGCCGCCCTGGCCCGGCTGCTGCGCGAACACGTCGACCCGGAACTCGTCGACACCACCGGGCGGCTGCCGGACGGGCTGACCGGGGCGCTGCGGGCCGGCGGGTTCCTCCAGCTCATGATCGACGAGGAGCTGGGCGGGCTCGGGCTGTCGCCGTACAACGCCTTCCGGGTCCTGCAGACCGGCGCCACCTGGTCGTCGCCGGTCGCCTACAGCCTGGCCATCACCAACGGCTTCGGGTCCGGCTCCTACCTGCCGCTGATGCCGGACGGGCCGCTCAAGGACCTGATCAGCGCGCGGGTCGTTGAGGGTGTGGTGTCCGGCGGCGCCGACGCCGAGCCCACCGGCACCGCCAACGAGAGCCGCGCGACCACCGCCGCCCCCGTCGACGACGGCAAGTTCTACGAGATCACCGGCGAGAAGGTGTTCATCGGCAACGCGGCGATCGCCGGGCTGATGGACGTCTCCGCGACCGTCGGTGACGAGGTGCGGCTGCTGTTCGTGGAGACCGGCACGCCCGGCTTCGAGGTCCTCGGGCGGCACGAGTTCATGGGGCTGCGCGGCGCCGAGATCGGGCGCATCGGTCTCGACCGGGTCCGGGTGCCGGCGTACGCCCTGATGGACGAGTCCGAGGAGGGCTGGCGGATGCGCCCCGGCGAGCCGTCGGTGGCGGCCGGTCTCGGTCAGCTGGCGTCACTGGGCCGGATGCTGGTCATCGGTCCGCCCGCACTGGCCACCGCCCGGCTCTGTCTGCAATGGTCACGCGAGTTCACCGCACACCGGGTGATCGACGGCCGGCCCCTGGACGGTTACCAGGAGATCCGGCACCGCATCGCGCTGACCGCCGCCGACGTCTACACCATCGACAGCGTCACCAGCTGGGTGCTGCACCACCCGGACCAGCCGGAACTCACCGCCGCCAAGAACATCACCTCGCTGGCCTGCTGGCGGGCGATCGACCGGACGATGTCGCTGCTCGGCGGTGAAGGCTACGAGACGGCGGCCAGCAAGGCACGCCGCGGGGCCGCACCACTGCCCGTCGAACGGTTCTTCCGCGACGCCCGCGCGCTGCGGGTCGCCGGCGGCGTCGACTTCATGCTCGACCGCTGGACCGCCGAGACGGCCCTGAGCAGCTGCCGGTTCACCCCCGATCGGCCTCCGGCGCCGGTCGGCGCGGGCCTCGACCCCTCCTGCGGTACGCACCTCGCGTTCCTCCACCAGCAGGCCGGCGACCTCGCCACCGCCTGCACACCACCGACCACGTCCCAGCGCCGCAGCACGGTCCTCGGCGCCATCGCCGGTGAACTGCTGAGCATGTCGATCGTCCTGGCCCGGGCCGACCAGTGCGGCGGCGACCCGGCGCAGCTGTCCCTCGCCGACCTGTCCTGCCGTTCGTCGCGCCACCGGCTGGCCGCCCTGTGGCCGCAACTCGACGAGGAACCGGCCGGCACGGCGGACTGGGACTTCCTGCTCCGCGACATGACCCCCGCACGAGAGGACGCCTCCTGACATGCGTGACCCTTCACCGATCCGGGCCTCCGAGACGCGCTGCGTCGACCTGTGCGTCCACGAGCTGTTCGCCGAGCACGCACTGGCCACACCGGAACGGATCGCCGTCACCTCCGACGGCACCGACATCACCTACGGCGAACTGAACGCCCGCGCCGAACGCCTCGCCGCCCGGCTGGTGGCCGCCGGGGTGCGCCCTGACGAGGCGGTGGGCGTACTCCTGGAACGCTCCGCCGACTTCGTCGTCGCGGTGCTCGGCATCCTCAAGGCCGGCGGCTGCTACGTGCCGCTCGACCCCGAGTATCCGGCGGCCCGGCTGACCACCATGATCGACGTCGCCGGTGTCCGGACGCTGCTGGCCCGAGGGCCGCTGGCCGGTTACGACGGCGCGATCCTCGACGTCGCCGGTGTCCGGACGCTGCCGGCCCCAGGGCCGCTGGCCGACTACGACGGCGCGATCTCCGACGTCGCCGGTGTCCGCACGCTGCCGGCCCCAGGGCCGCTGGCCGACTACGACGGCGCGATCTCCGACGTCGCCGGTGTCCGGACGCTGCCGGCCCCAGGGCCGCTGGCCGACTACGACGGCGCGATCTCCGACGTCGACACACCCGGCGACACCGGCCACGCGGCGGTGCACGTCCACCCCGACGACGTCGCCTATCTGATGTTCACCTCCGGCTCCACCGGCATCCCGAAAGGTGTCGCGGTCCGGCACGCCGGGATCGTCCGGCTGGTCGACGACCCCGACTACGCCCGGCTCGGACCGGACGAGGTGATCGCCCAGCTGTCGACGGTGTCGTTCGACGCGTCCACCTTCGAGATCTGGGGTGCCCTGGCCAACGGCGGACGCCTGGTCATCGCGCCGCCCGGACCGCTGTCCCCGGCCGAACTCGCCGGCCTGCTCCGCCGGGAACGGGTGACGACCGCGTGGATGACCGCCGGCCTGTTCAACGTCATGGTCGACGAGTGCCTGACCGGCCTGCGCGGGCTGCGGCAGCTGCTCACCGGCGGTGACGTGATGTCGCCCCAGCGGGCCCGCCGCTTCCTCGAGGAGGTACCCGACTGCCGGCTGATCAACGGTTACGGGCCGACCGAGGTCACCACGTTCACGACCTGCCACACCGTGACGCTCCACGACACGCTGCAACCACGGGTCCCGATCGGACGGCCGATCTCCGGTACGCACGTCGAGATCCTCGACGACCGGTTCCGTCCGGTGCCGGTCGGCGTACCCGGATTCCTGCACGCCGGCGGCCTCGGCGTGAGCCGTGGCTACATCGGCGACCCGGCACTGACCGCGCAACGGTTCGTCCCCGACCCGTGGGCCTGCGGGCAGCGCCTCTACGCCACCGGTGACCTGGCAGCCTGGCGTCCGGACGGAACGATCGACTTCCTCGGGCGCGCCGACCACCAGTTCAAGAAACGCGGCTTCCGGGTCGAACCGGCCGAGATCGAGGAGACGCTGCGCCGCGACGCGCTGGTGAAGGACGCCGCCGTGACCCTGCGCGGCACCGGCACCGACGACACCACCCTGATCGCCTGCGTGGTGCCGGCCGCGAACAGCCCCGAATTCTTCACCGGCCTGCGCGGCCGGCTACGCGAGCACCTGCCCGAACACCTGCTGCCGGACCGGTTCGCGGCCGTCGACGCCATCCCGCTCACCCCCAACGGCAAGGTGGACCGCAAGGCCCTGACCACCCTGGCCGACCAGACTCCCGCCACAGCCGGTGCCGGTGCCGGCCCGCACACGCATGCCGCTAGGCACACACATGCCGACCCGCACACGGCCACCGATCCGTACACGGCCACCGATCCGTACACGGCCACTGATCCGTACCCGGCCACTGATCCGTACACGCCCACCGAGACGGCGCTCGCCGAGATCTGGAGCGAGTTGCTCAGGCATCCGGGCGTCACCCGCGACGACGACTTCTTCGAGCTGGGCGGGCAGTCGTTGCAGGCCGGCCGCATGGCGTCACGGATCCGGGCCCGTCTCGGCGTCGACGTCCGGCTGCGAACCGTCTTCGACAACCCAACGGTCGCCGAACTGGCCCGCGAGATCGACCGGCAGCCGCCCCAATCCTCCTGAAAAAGCAGCCGCCCATCAGGCCCAGAACAACGACCAGCAGCCGCGTCAGGGTCTCCGAACCAAGCCATTCCATCACGGTCACGGGCAGAGACGGGTTCGCCGCGGCCAGGCCTGGGCCGTCCAGCAACGCGATCAGTCTCGCCACCGGCAGTCTTGGGTGGTGTGCCGCAGCTCGGCGGACCGGCCGGTCCGGGTCGTCAGCAGATCCGGTGGCCACCGGTGACCACACCCATACCGACCATCGGGCGCGGCCACCGCCCCTGGGCGGACGATGGCCACACCATCCACGCCTTCGGGCGCAACTGCCGCCCACCGAGGGCGGCGAACACACCCGGACCCGCCATCGGGCGCCGCCGCCACCCGGCCAAGGGCGGCAAACAGACCCGCCCACACCTTTGGGCCCAACTGCCGCCCACGGAGGGCGACGAACACACCCGAACGCACCATCGGGCGCCGCCACCACCCCGCCGAAGGCGGCGAACACACCCGGACCCGCCATCGGGCGCCGCCGCCACCCGGCCAACGGCGGCAAACAGACCCGCCCACACCTTTGGGCCCAACTGCCGCCCACGGAGGGCGACGAACACACCCGAACGCACCATCGGGCGCAGCTACCGCCCACCCGAGGACGGTGAACACACACACCCGCACCTTCGGGTGGGCCTGCCGCCCACGGAGGGCGATAAACTCACCCGGACGCACCATCGGGTGCCGGGGCCAACCCGCCGAGGGCGGCGAACACACCCACCCGCGGCTTCGGGTGCGGCTGCCGCCCACGGAGGGCGGTGAACGCACCCGGACGAGCCGTCGGGTGCCGCAGCCCACCCACTGAGGAGGGCGGTGAACGCACCCAAACGGGCCGTCGGGCCGGCAGTTCCCGGGACCCGGCACCGGGTCTGGTGGTCGGCCCTTGACGGGTCGTGGCCGGGGCGGTCTGCGGGCGTCAAACAGTGAGCGGGACACCGAAGGCAGCCTGACAGGCGGCACGCTCACGACTGTCGATGACACCGGCCAGGATCAGACACTGCGCCCCAGCATCGAGGAAGTCGCAGCTCACCGCGCCCAGCAACAAGGAAGTCGCAGACTACCGCGCCCCGGTGTCGAGGAAGTTGTGGCCCGCCGCGCGCCCAGGTTGCGCGAGGTTGTCTTGCCGACGCCCACGGTTCCGGTGATCAGCAACGCCGCGGTGGTCATGGCAGGGTGGCGCCGATCGCTGTCAGGTGGGCCTCGAACGCGGCCACCATGTCGAACGACGGGTCGAGCAACCACTGGGTCTGCAGGCCGTCCATCACGGCGAGCAGCCCGGCCGCGACCTGGGCGGCGGGCGGGCCCGGGGGCAGTGTGCCCTGGGCGCGGGCGGTCTCGACGCCTTCGGTGGCGGTGCGGCGGACCTCGTCGTACCGATTGCGGAAGAAGGTGTGGGCCGGATGATCGGAAGCGGTCGCCTCGGCCGAGAGCGTGGTGAAGAGATGAACCATGCCGCGGTCCGCCGCGTTACGGTTGACCATGTCACGCAGCCCGGCGACGAAACCGCCGGAGGTGGCGCCCAGCTTCATGCTGTTGCCCAGGTCGCGTTCCTCGAGGAGGGCCACGAGCAGCCCTTCCTTGGACAGGAAATGGTGGATGATGTTGCCGGCGCTGACTCCCGCACGGTCGGCGACGTCGCGGAGGACACCGCCACGGAATCCGTGCTCGGCGAAGACGGCACGCGCGGCGTCGAGGATGGTCCGGCGGGCTTCACGGCCGGAGACGTACGGGCCACGCGGACCGCGTTTACGGGATTCGGCGGCGTTCGTCACCCGTCGACCGTACTGGGACCGATACGCCGGTTCGTCCCCGATGTGTTCCGGGCGTTTCCCGGCATATACACCCCGGGGGTGAAGCGATCGCCGCGCCCGATGAAGCCTTCGGCGCCCCCGATGAAGCCATCGGCGCCCCCGATGAAGCGATCGGCGCCCCGAGGAATCAATCACCGCCCCCGAGGAAGCGACCGCCGCCACCGAGGAATCAATCACCGCCCCCGAAGAAGCGACCGCCGCCCCGAGGAATCATTCGGCACGCCCGAGGAATCATTCGGCACGCCCGAGGAAGCGATCGGCGCCCGCGCACAGGGCGGGGGCGCCGATCGGCTGCGGGAGATCTCAGGCGCCGCCGCCGGACCTGAACAGGTCGCGGAAGAAGACGCCCCGGACATCGGCGGACATCTCGTAGACGTCCTCGTTGTGGCGTTTGGCCAGGGTGCGGGCGAAGCTGTTCATCGCCGGCGCCCCGCTCCAGAAGAGGAACACGCCGCAGAACACCGTCACGATCACGGCGACGGCGAGCGGCAGCCCGACCGATCTGGGTACGCCGAGCCCGGCGGTGACGGCGACCAGGAGAAGGCCGGGGATCCCGGCCATCGCCATGCGCAGCCCCCACACCGCCCGGCGGTAGCCCGGGAGTGCCCGCATCTGCTGCCGCTCCTCCGCGGAGATCATCAGTCCCCCCACTGTGCCCAGTCCCACTTGTCGACCCAGGTCATCACGACACCACCGCCTCCGGAGACGGGTCCGCCGGGGCTGATGTGGGCGCCCACCCCGCCGTCGAGCTGGATCGTCAGGTCCTTGCCGGAGTCCACCTCCGCGCCAACGGTCAGGACCTCGCCGCCGGAGACCGACCCGAACAGCTGCGGGCCCTCCAGGTCGTCCATCCGGTCGGCGGTCGACACCATACCGCCGATGGTCAGATCGAATCCGGCCGCCGGGCCGGCGCCGTCCTTGACGCTGCCACTCCATCCGACACCGTCGCCGTCGACGAGGATGCAGCCGCCGGCTACGCCGAGGACACCGAGCTGGAAGCTGGCGTTGACGCAGACACCGCCGACCATGGCCCAGTTGACGCGGCCGAGCAGACCTTCGCTGGTGCCTTCCGGGATGCCGGTGACGTCGAGGCCGTCACCCCACGGGCTCGGGCTGGGTGTCGGCTTCTTGCCGTCGACGGCGGCGCCGACGACCGGGCGGACACCGGGGTCCGGCACACCTCCGACGACCGGGCGGACACCGACGTCGGGGACGGGCACGATCACCGGCCGTACGCCCGGGTCGGGCACACCGCCACCGCCGACGTACGGACGGCTGCCGGGGTCGGGCACGCCACCACCGGTGTTGTCGTCGTTGTTGTTGTTGTTGTCATCGTCGGTGTCGTCCGGTTCGGGGCGGACACCCGGATCCGGTACGCCTTTCGGCTCACACCAGTCGTTGGCCCAGATGCAGAGGCCGGTCGGGTCGCTGAAGGTCATCGGGTTGTTGTTGGCGTACGCGTAGGAGTTCCACTGCTGCGGGTCGCTGAAGTCCTGCATCGGGTCGGACGAGATGAACCGGCCGTTGACCGGGTCGTATTCGCGGGCGCCGAGGTGGACCAGCCCGGTGCTGTCGATGGTGCCGCCGACGAAGCCACGGGTGTTGGGCCACACGCTGCTCGTCGTGTCGCGCGACTTGCCGTACGGCGTCTGCCGCCGGATGGTCGCCTGCTGGGTGCTCGCGTTGATCGCGACGCCCGCCGTGCCCTGGTGGTCGGGTGACAGCCAGGTCAGCCCGGCGGCGGTCCGCGATCCGATGGTCCCTTCGCCGTGGGTGTAGTAGCGGGTGCAGCTGCGGGTGGCGGTGCTGGTGGTGTACCGGATCTCCTGACCCGGCAGGTAGAGGGTGCGGCCGGTGGCGTCCCGCTGGATCAGCCGGTGCCCGTCGGCGTCGTAGATGTAGCTGGTGGTGCCGCCGCTGCCGGTGACCGTGTCGACGCGGCCCTCGGCGTCCCAGGTCAGGGTCTGGGTGCCGGTGGTCGCGGCCGGCCGGGTGAGTGTGTTGCCGGTGGCGTCGTAGGTGTAGGTGCCGACCCTGGCCCCGGTCGTGGCGGTCATCGTGTGCGGCCGGACGGCGGAGGCACCCGACGCCGGGTACGTGTACCCGGTGACCGCGGACGTCGTGGCGGTCCGGGCGGTCTCCTCGGTGCGGTTGCCGATCGAGTCGATCGACCAGCTGCTCCAGTAGGGGGCGGGTCCGCCGAGCGATGCCTGCGCCGGGGCGGCCGCACAGTCACCGGACGCCGGCGTCCAGGCCTGGGTGAGCCGGGCGAGCTGGTCGTAGGTGAAGCACTGGGTGTCGTCGACGCCTTCGGGCGCGGCGTCGGCGGCGCTGATCACGTTGCCGGCATTGTCGTAACGGTAGGTGACGTCGGCCAGGATGTACGGCGCCACCGAGTCCCGGTCGGTGCGGATCCCGGTGATCCGCCCGGTCTCCAGCTCGCGGGTGTACTTGGTGTAGACCCGGCCGCCCGCGCCCGTGCCGGTGTAGAGCTTGACCTGGTCGAGCTGGCCGAGCGCGTTGTAGTCGGTGCCGGTCACGTACTGCTGGTTGACGCTGCCGTAGAGGCTGTCCACGGTGGTCGCCCCGCCGAGCGCGTTGTAGCCGAAGGTGAGGGTCTCCGCCTCCAGCCCGGTGTTGGTGGCGGGCACGCTCGTCGACTTGACCGAGCCGTCGACGTGGTAGGTCTGCGAGTAGTTGTAGATGCCGTCGACGCCGGTCTCGGTCTCCGGGATCACGATCTGGGTGTTGCCGGGCTGGTAGGCGTCGTTGTAGTCGAGCACCTTGACCTGGTATCCGACCGAGCCCATGAACCGGGTCGACTGGGACAGCTGCCCCAGGGCCACGGTGTCGTAGATCCACTGGGCGCGCAGCACCCCGCCGACCTCGTCGTCGTAGGCGGCCCGTTTCCGGTTCAGCGCGTCGTAGTGGTAGGCGATCTTCTCGCCCCGGGCGTCGGTGCTGGTCGCCACGTTGCCCGCGTTGTCGTAGGTGAACGTGGTGACGCCCCGGTCCGGGTCGTCGGCCTTGGTCTGCCGTCCACGGACGTCGTAGGTGTAGACCCAGTCGTTGAGTTTGTCGTCGACGATCCGGGTCCGGTAGCCGCGGGCGTCGAATTCGTACTTCGTACTCACCCACGTGCTGGTGCCGCTCTTCTGCCGCAGCTCGACGGTCCGCCCGCGGGCGTCGCTCACCGTCGACGTGGTGGTGCCGCCGGCCGGTGGGGTGACGTCGGTGCGGTCACCCCCGTAGGCGGTGCCGGTGCGCCAGCGTTCCACGCCGTACGGCTGGAAGATGCTCGCGACGGTCCGGTCGGCGCCGTCGTAGACCGTCCGGGTCTGGTCCGGCACGGTGGCCGCGTCGCTGGTGGCCAGCAGTGTTCCGCCCGGGCTGCCGCTGGTGTGGTAGGCGCCGTACTCCAGGGTGCGGCGCCCGGCGGTGTCGTAGAACTTCTCGGTGACGATCCGCCCGCCCGACGGCGACGGCGCCTGGGTCTGACGCTCCCGCAGCAACCCGTCGTAGAGGGTGTAGGAGGTGACGTAGGCACCGGCCGCGTTCAGCGTCGACGTGGTCACCACCGACGGGCTGCCGGCGTTGACGGCGTACGTGTACTTGATGTTCGCCGTGTCGGTGCCCTTGACCCGGCCCGGCTTCCAGACCGCGGTGAGCCGGCCCAGGGCGTCGTATTCGGTGTCGGTGCGTTTGCCGTTCGGGTCGACGGTGCCGACCGTGAGACCCCACGCCGGTTCGAAGGTCGCCGTGGTCTCGTGCAGCAGCGGGTTCTTCGTCAGCGTCGAGCTCACCGGGCCGTCGGTGACCGGCGTGTACGCGGTGGTGGTGACGTTGCCCAGCGCGTCGGTGACCGAGGTGGGCCGGCCGTGCACGTCGTAACCGGTCTTGCCGGCCACCACGAACGACGGGGTCCCGCTCGTCCAGGCCGATATGGTCTGGGTCTGGGTGGGCAGGCCGCGGGTCGGCGCGACCTCGAACGCCTTGTCGTCGTAGAGGGTCCGGTTCTCGCTGATCACCTGCGCTTCGGTGAGGGTGCCGGTGGTGGCGGAGCAGGCGACCGCGTACGACTGGGTGCGGTGGGCCCGGTCGAGGATCCACGAGGTGGTGTTGCGCGGCGTGTAGTCGGTTCTGGTGCACTGCTCGTCACCGATGACGCCGTCGACGCCCTGGTCGTCGGTCTGCACCACCATGCCGTACTCGTCGAAGCTGTTGACCGTCCGGGTCACGCGCTCGCCGCGGCCGCCGTCGAGGGTGACGTGGCCGGTGGTGGTCTCGATGCCGGTGATGCGGGCGGTGACGGTGTCGCCGTTGATGGTGCGGCTGGCGGTCGCGGCCGACGCCCACGGGGTGTGCAGGGTCTTCTCGACGACCGCGCCGCCGGGCCCGTTGAACGTGGTGGTCTGGCGCAGCCGGCCGGCGAACCAGTCCTCGTCGGCGATCCCGTCGACGGTGACCGGTTTGAGCCCGCCGTCGGCGTTGAGCCGGTCGCCGTTCATGCCCCGGAAGTAGCGGGTCTCCGAGTAGGTCTGCTCCCCCGGGTCACCGACGGTCACGCCGACCCGGCCGTAACCCCGATAGCCGGACCAGGTCTTGTACTTCTTCTTGATCAGGCCGTCGTCGTCGGCGTAGTGCCAGGCCGCGCCGTCGTAGTAGGTGTACTGGTACACCTTGCGGGCGCTGCCCAGTGGTGGCACGCCGCCGGTGTTGTCCTGTTCGTAGACGGTGGTGACGACGTATTTGTTGAACCAGTCGGTGACCGGGTCCTCGTACCCCTGCGGAACCCATTTCACCGGATAGCAGCGACTGGTGTTGGTCGCCGGAGCCGGGGTGGCGCCGGCCTGGCAGTCCTGCTCGGAGTAGACGACGCTGATCGTGCCGCCGGTCTCGGTGCGGATCCGGGCGATGCGCATCCAGTTCATCGCGGCCGCGAAGTCGCCGGTGACGTCGACCCGGTTGGCCTTCTGGACCGCGGTGAACTCCACGTCGGGGGTGGTGGTCGTACCGCCGACCAGGCCGGAGTGCGACAGCTTGGACAGCCACAGGCCGGCCCGGGTGCCGTCACCGGGGTCGGGGAAGGTGTGTGTCAGCGTCCACTTCTCGATGTCCCGGTAGGCGGCGCCGTTGCGGACCTGGGTGGTGATGCTCGCCAGGCGTTTCGTCGACCAGAAGGTCGGCGAGACCTGTTCCTCCTCACAGGTGGCCTCGGTGCACTCGGCGTCCCAGGGGGTGTCGGGCCAGCGGGTCGCGTTGTGGGTGTCGCAGTCGCTCAGGCACCGGTCGTCGTAGGTGAGGTCGACACGCATCGGGGCGAGCGTGTTGTGTGCCGACTCGATGCCGCTGATCCGCCGGGTGCCGTAGTCGATGCGGTCGAGCAGCGCCTCCCGGTCGTAGGGGGCGGCGTCGGTCTCGTCCATGTTCCGGGCGTACTTGTTGGTCTTCTTCTCGTACCAGTACGACATCGAGTTGCCGGAGGTGTCGACGACGTAGTCGAGGTTCCAGCGCCACGCCTGCGTGCAGTCGGAGTCGGCGAAGGCGTCGGCGTGGCAGGGCTCGCCGGGGTCGTTGCCGTAGACCGGGGCGGTCAGCACCGAGTTGGTGACAGCTTTGCCGGTGGTCCAGCCGGGCAGCCGGTTCGCGCCGAACCAGTACTGCGTGCCGTCGGTGGTGGTGAGCACCCAGTACTCGTTGTTGTTGTCGCCGTTGGTGGTGTTGGTCTTGCGCTCGATCCGGCTGCCGTCGTCACCGCGCAGGTGCCAGCGGGCCTCGGTGGCGTTGTAGATCAGCTCGCCCGAGTGGCCGGCCAGCGACAGGGTGGCGTTGTCGGTCTCCCAGCACCGGTCGCCGGTCTTCTCGTCGTTGTTGGCGTCGTCGCCCATGTCCTCGGCGCAGACCTGGTAACGGCGCTCGACGAAACCACCGGCCACCTCGGCGAAGCCCTCACCGACGCGGGACGGCTGGTTGTTCGAGGCGGCGGAACGGCCGTCGACCGACTGCGACGAGTAGGAGAGGCCGATCTTGGGTTCGGGGCCGCCCAGCGCCGGTGGCACCCGCATCGGGTAGTTCCAGGTGAAGGCGCCCGAGTTGCCGCCGGCCTCCCACGTCGACGATGCGTCCAGGGTCGTCGCCGCGTAGTCACCGGCCGGTCCGGACGCCTCCGCCTCGGCCGCGACCAGCGTCGACACGCTCGACACGGCGACATCCGCGGTCAGGGTCTGCGCCTCGGCGTCGTTGACCGTGGTCAGGGGTGTGCCTTTACAGGCGGTCTTCGCCGGGGTGGTCAGGGCGCAGGCGGGCAGGGCGACCAGGCGCAGCCGGCTGGACCAGTCGGCACCGTAGGCGGTCGCGAACGACCGGTAGTCCAGGGTCACCTTCGTGGTGCCGGGGGTGGTCACCCCGTCGGCGCGGCCGAGGCGCATCAGGACGCCCCGGACTCCGGCACGGTCGGTGGCCTTGCGGTCGAGGACCTCGACACTGACCCGGGACGGGGAGGTCCTGGTGGACGGCTTCACCCGTACCGGCAGAGTCTCCGCCTGCCCGGTGACCAGCTCACCCGCGGCTTTCGGCCAGGCCGGTGCCGGACGGTCCGACGCCGGAGGCGGATCGGCGAGCTTCGGGGCCGGGGCGATCCGGGCGGCGGTCACCGGCACCTTCGGCACCGCTTTGACCGATTCTGATCTGTACGGATCAGGCGCGGCCGCCATGGCCGGGGCATGACCGAGGCTCACGACAAGGACGACCGCGAGACTCGCCGCCGTCATCACACGTAGCGTTTTCATCTGGTTCTCCGATGAATCAGGCGGACGGAACGGGATCGATGCGCAGCGCCACGCCGGGCCGCAGCGCGGTGAGCCGGTCGGAGTGGATCAGCGCGGCGCTGCCGTCGGCGGCGCGCAGGCCGATCGTGGCCACGCCGCCGCTGCGCAGGTAGGAGGTGTCGGTGCCGGGATAGACGAAGGTGAAACCACCGGTCTCGTCGAGGATCGCCTGGAAGGTGACCCGGGTGGCGGTGTCGGTGTGGTGCCGGACGTCCTTCCACTCGACGACGTACTGCCGGTTCGGGGCGGTGCCCCGGACGGCGGCGCGCACGCTCGACGAGCCGTCGGCCTCCCAGTCGCCGCGGAACGGCATCACCAGGGCGCCGGCCAGGTCGAGGCTGCCCTCGCTGCCCACCGACAGGGTCGTGCCGGTCTGGCCGTAAACAGTCACCGGGAACGGCAGCGTGACAGCCGTCCAGGTCTGGTAGCCGCTGGTCAGTGCGGAGTCCGCGCCGAGCGC
Source organism: Actinoplanes subglobosus (assembly GCF_042650585.1). Classification (NCBI taxonomy): domain Bacteria; kingdom Bacillati; phylum Actinomycetota; class Actinomycetes; order Micromonosporales; family Micromonosporaceae; genus Actinoplanes; species Actinoplanes subglobosus. Next base: position 21,983 of record NZ_JBHSBL010000037.1, on the reverse strand, counting down.
CGTGTAACCGGTGTCGGTCTCGGTGAGCAGATAGCCGGCGCCCTGCACCGCGAAGTCGACGGGCTGCATCGGCTCGCCGATGAGAACGGCACGGGTGACCGTTCCGGCACAGTCGCCCGAGCCGATCGTGACGAGCACCGTCTGGGTCTTGGCCGGGACGTCACCGAGGAAGTAGGTGCCGTCCGACCAGGTGTTCGTGCTCTGGCCGGCGACGGCGACGGTGGCGCCGTCGACCGGCTCGCCGGCACAGGTGACGGTGCCGTTGAGGTAACCGGTCTCCGGTGCCTTCGGGGTATACCTCACCCCGAGCGTGTCGTAGAGCAGGTCGGCGCTGTACAGGTACTGGAAGGCGGCCACCCCGCCGGGACCCTCGACGCCGACGGTCCCCTCGGCGCCCCGTTCGACCGGGTTGTCGTCGATGCCGGCGTAGGCGAAGGTGGCGCTCCCGTCCTCGCCGAAAATGATCTCGAAGGAGGTACGGACCTCGTCGGTGCCGTAGGAGGAGACGTTGCGCCACTCGACGACCCACTGACGGTCGGGTGCGGTGCCGCTGGTCTTCGTGACGATCGCGGCCGAGCTGTCGACCACCCAGTCGTGCCAGAACGGGTAGAGGGCGGTGTTCGGGGTGCCGTCCTCGGCCTCGGCCGGGATCGCCGTCGCGTCCGGGCTGGTCGCGCCCTCCGGCCCGAGGGTGAGGAAGCCGTTGCTGCTGATCCAGGGCTTGGTGGTGGTCTCGCCGTACAGCTTGATCGGGAACGGTGCGGTCGCCTGCCAGGCCGCGTCGTCGCCGGTCCAGCCGGTCTGCACGGTGTCGCCGGCGATGAACTGCTGACTGGTGACGGTGCAGGTGTAGTAGGGGTCGGCGTCGTTGTTCAGGGACAGGTCGGTCTTGGCGTCGCCGCCGGTCTTGTAGACCTCGGCCGACGCGTACTGGCCCAGGCAGCGGCTGTCACCGGTCGAGGCCAGCACGTAGTAGGCGCCCGGCGCGACGCCGGTGAACTGGTAACTCCCGTCCGCGCCGGTGGTCGTGGTCAGGCCGCCCGGGTTCAGCGTGATGGTCCGGCCGGCGATCGGCTCGGTGGTGATCGCCGCGGTGAGCACGCCGGCGACCACACCCGACGGGGCCGGGGTGTAGGTGATCGAGCTGTTCGCGGTGAGCGCCGCCTCCCCGTTCGACCAGTAGGCGGTGGCCCGGAACGACATGGAGACCATGCCGACCGTGGAGGTGCCGCCCTTCTGGACGTCGGTGGTCATCGCCCCGTAGTGGTAGGCGATCCGCCCGTCCTCGTGCAGGACAGCCTCGAACGTGGTCCGGTCGGTGGTGCCGACGAACTGGGCGTTGCGCCACTCGATGATGTAGGAGCGGTTGGGGGCCGTACCCACCGACCTGGTGTAGACGCCGGCCTGACTGTCGATGTTCAGGTCGCTCCAGAGCGGCGTCAGGTAGCCACCGCCGATGCCGATCCAGCCGTTGGTGGAGACCGTCGCGTAGGTCGCCGACCGTCCGTAGAACGGCATCGAGAACGGCAGGTAGACGGTGCCCTCGACGTCGTCGCCGGTGAGCCAGGTGTTGGTGTCGGCGGCCGTGTAGCCGGAGGTGCCGATGGCGCAGGAGTAGCCCATCAGCCCGTAGTCGGGCGCGAACCGCAGGTCCTTCACGGTGTCGGCGGCCAGGTCGACGACCGCCTCCGCCTTGGCGCCGCAGCGCCCGGTCTGCCGGCTGGTGACGGTGTAGCTGTCGGCGACCAGGCCGTAGAAGGCGTAACCGCCGTCGCTGCCGGTGGTCGCGGTCAGCCCGGTCGGGTCGAGAGTGACGGTCGCCCCGGCCACCGCCGTCCCGGTCGCGCTGGTCAGCTTGCCGGTGAGGTGGTGGACCTCCAGCTGCTCACCGTTCGGGTCGGTGAAGACGATCGCCTTGCCGGCGGTCAGTGCCGGGTCGCCGGCGGAGTAGGTGAGGCCGTCCTCCCCGGTCGGCGACTCGATGCCGACAAGGGCGAAGTCGCCCTGTTCGGCGGCGTTGTCGAGACCTGAGTAGTTGGTGGTGATGGTGCCGTCGATGCCGAGAGTCACCGAGAAGCTGAGCCGCTGGGCGGTGTTGCCCTTGCGGTGCACGTTGTTCCACTCGATCAGCACGGCCTGGGTGGCGCCGGAGCCGGTGACCGCGGTGCGCACGTTCGCCGACGCGTCGACGACCAGGTCGTCCCAGAACGGCGCGATCACCCCGTTGGGCTCGGCCACCGCGCCGAGTTCACCATTTCCGGTGTACGGGTGGGACGCGCACGCCGTACCGAAGGTGATCAGGCCGTTGGTGTCGACGCAGACGTCCAGGTAGGCGCTGCCGTAGAACGGGAACGCGAACGGCAGGGTCAGCCTGGTGGCCGCGTCGTCGCCGGTCAGGGCGAGAACGGTGGTGCCGTTGGCGTAGGTGGTGGTCCGCTCGGCACACAGGTGCCCGGCCTTGTCGCCGACCCGGTAGACAGTGAGCTGGAGTTCCAGGCCGTATTTCCCGACCAGGAACGACTGGCTCCCGGCCGTCCCGCACCGCCCGTTGTGGGTGGCCCGCACCGTGTAGGTGTTCACCTCCAGTTCGGGGAACGAGTAGATGCCGTTGGCGTCGGTGGTCGCGGTGAGACCACCCGGCTGGAGGGTGACGGTGGCGTTCTCCAGTGGCAGCCCGTCCTCGTCGATCACCGGCCCGGACAGGCTGGCCATAGCGAGAACGGTGAACGTGCGCTGGTCCTTGACGCCGATCCGGCTGGCGTCCTCACCGGCGAAGAACAGTTGCCGGTCGCCCTTGGTCGTGCCGACCGGGATGTCGACGGTCGCCGTCCCGCCGGCGGCTGCCGCGGTGACCGCGCCGGCCAGGCCGTCGGCGTCGAGGCTGTAGCGGAACCTGGTCACGTTGGTGTCGCCCTCGGCGTCGAACGTGACCTTGAGGTTGCCGCTCGCCGGCACACCCGTCCCGTTCGGGAAGGTGACCGCCGGCTGGAGGGCCTTCGACCGGGTGATCAGCGTGTCGGTGGGGGCGATCGAGCTGAAGATCTCGACGTCGTCGAGCAGGCCGTTGAGGTGACCGTCGTCTGCTGCGGCCCAGCGGCGTTTGCCGACGGTCACCGCCCCGGTGGCGTTGAAGCCGCCGACCAGGGTCGCCGTGGTGGTCTGGGCGACGCCGTTGACGTACAGGGTCAGCTTCTTCGTGGCGGCGTCGTAGGTTCCCGCGAGGTGCGTCCACTTACCGGCGGTCGGGGCGGTGTTGGACAGGGCCGAGTACAGGGCCGGGGCCGCGACGTCGGTGCCGGCCATCGTGAACCGCCACTTGTTGGCCGGTCCGTCGTAGCCGAGTGTGTACGCCGACGTGTTGGTGCCGCTGGCAGCGACCGCAATCTGCTGGGCAGTCACTCCGGTCGTGGTGGTCAGTTTGACCCGGGCGGTGACGGTGAAGTTGGCGTCAGTGCGGACCGCGACGGCCGCGCCGGTGGCGGCGTTCGGGTAGGTGACCGGGCCGGTGGTCGTGGCCGACCGGGCCGACGTGCCGTTCAGCGACAGCGCGCTGCCTTCGTTGCCACGTCCGGCGACGCGGGTGCCGCCGGTCAGCGTGAGGGTGTTGCCGTGCTCGGCGGTGTCCCCGGTGGTGGTGGCCGCCGTGTCGTCGAAGTCCCAGCCGGCCGCCGGGCCGGAGCCGTGCAGGACCGTGAACGTGTAGGTGACCTGCCCGGACACATTGCCGGCCCTGTCCCTGGACCACACCCGCAACGTCTTGATGCCGTCGGTCATCGGCGTGAGCGTGATCGAACCGGTGTAGTCGGTGGTGTTCACCGGCACGGTTCCCGATGACACCTTCACCCCGCCGTCGAGCGTCCACGCGTACACATCGATGTCTTTGGCGAGGTTGGTCTGTGCCGGAGCCGCGATCCGGAACGTGCCCGGATAGCCGACTCCACCGCTGGGCACCGTCGACGAATAGTCGGTCGACGAGAGACCACCCGGAGCCGGTGGTGGCGTGGCGTCGACGGTGAACTCGCAGGTCTTCTCCGACCAGGTCTCCATCTGATACTTGACCGGCACGTTGTCGTAGGAGCGGGCCCGCCACGCGTAGGTGACGCCGTCGGTCAGGGCGGGCAGGGTGCCGGTGACGGTGGCCTTGTTGCCGGTCGACTGCGACACCGAGTTGGTCGTGTTCGCCGCGACGGTGGTCGGCCACCAGTAGAAGTGCGTGGTCAGCGTCTGCGCACTGTCCGGATCGGACTGGTAGCCGGTCAGCTTCACGCCGGTCGTCTTCGTGACGTAGGGGCGGCTCGATCCGGTGGCGCACGCCTTGGCGTCGGTCTTCTGGTCCTTGAGCGCGTTCGGCTTCTGGTTGTAGGTGACCGACATCCGCGCGGTCGACGGCTTGTATCGCTTCCAGTGGTTCTTGGTGGACTCGTCGATCGCCTTCATACCGATGGTGACGGTGTTCTCGGCGTCGGTGACCATGCTGGTGACGTTGAACTCGACCGGGCCCACGCCGTAGCAGCCGTGGATCGCGCCGTACTTGTGGTCACCCACGTCGGTGGCGGTCCGGCTGGAGAACGACGGCTGGTTCTTCCAGGTCGTCGCCGACGAGATCGCGCCGGTCTCCCACACCTTGGCGTTGCTCTTCGGGTTACAGGTCCAGGCCCAGCGCTGCTCGATGGAGAACTGGGCGGAGATCACGTCGCCTTTGACGCCGCTGGTGTCCATCCGGAAGAACGACCGGATGAGGTGGTCGGCGCAGCCGACGCAGTCCTCGGTGCGGCCGACGCCCGCCTGACCGGTGATCGATCCGTCGGTCAGCGCCGTGGTGTTCTTCCAGAACGACTTCGTCGGGTACTTGCTCCACACCGACGTCCACGCGCCACCCGACATCGAGCCGGACACCGACGGGTCGATGTAGACCGGGAACTCGGTACGCGGATCGGTCAGCATGGCCCGATCCGGGGTGAGGGTCAGCGAGCCCTTGCCCAGCTTGAGCGGCATGACCGTCCGCCGGGTCCGGTCGTCGCGGGTGTCCTCGGCGGCTGGTGCCGCCGCCCGCGCCTGCTTCTCGATCGCCTCGGACGAGTCCCACATCAACGGCGCCGGGACCGAGAACACCTCGTCGCCGTCGGCGTCCCGGGCGGCCAGGCCACCGGCCGTGGTGCCGCCGAGGGTGACGCCCTTGCCGGCCAGGCCGAATTTCAGCCGCGCCAGCCCCGGGTCGGCCGCCGCCTTGCGGGTCTTGACGACGAGCACCTCGGAGAAGCCGGTGGCCGACGCGGTGACCTGGAGGTCGACGTCCGTCAACACGTTCGGGTAGATCGCCGTGTCGCCCTTGAGCTGCGGTTTCGGCAGCACCGTCGGCCAGGTGAGGGTGATCTCGCGGTCACCGTTCACCAGCCGGCCGACCAGCTTGTCGCCGCCGCCGGAGAAGGTCATCGGCAACACCGACGCCTTCGGCGAGACCCCCGCGGCGGTACGCCGTAGCGAGGTGTCCACCGGAACCCAGGCACCGCCACGCCGTACCCGCTGCGGCTCGACGCTCTGCTCCAGGGTCCGTGACCCGTCGGTGTTCGCGAACGTCTGCGAGAACTCGGTGCGGTCGGCGAGGATCTCCACCGGCCGTCCGCAGATCACGGTCATCCGGTCGGCCGCGGCCTCGGTCGCCTGCACCGGCACACAGGCCGCCACAGGTGTGGCGGGCGCGGCCGACGCGGGCGCGGGCAGGCCGGAAGTGATCATCGTGGCGGCGCAGAGCACGGCGACACACCGTGACAAACGCGCGTGGACAGCAGCAATCATCGATCCCCCGTGGGCCGATCCACCTCGTCGACCGGGACTCTAGGCATCGAAGATCACTTGTGTAAAGCATGCTCTTCAAAGGCTTGAATCGCCTGGTGAAGGGGCATCAAACGTGCACAGTAGACCGATCGGCGATCGGCGTACAGAGGTGTGACACAGATGCCCTCAAGGGCGCTGTAAGTGAGGGATCAGTCCGTCGCCAGCACGATCGCGGCGACGGGACAGCCGGCCGCCGCGGCGCGGGCGGCCGGCCACTCCGGCTCGGCCGGGGACTCGTCGAGCACCACCACGACGCCGTCGTCACCCTGATCGAAGACGTGCGGCGCAGTCAACACACATTGACCAGCACCGATGCACTTGCTCTCGTCGGCGGCGATCTGCACAGGACCTCCCGGTGACTGATTTGACCGTTTGCTGCCTGGTCGCCCTGCCCGTACGCTACCAAGTAATCAGACGTTTACTCGAGGAGACGGCATGCCGGATCAGGAGAACGTGCTCGATTACCCGTTCACACCCCCGACGGCGGTGGACCCGCCGGCGGAGTGGCAGGAGCTCCGCGCGACATGTCCGGTGGCCCATGTGCGGACCGCCGCCGGCACCGACGCGCTGCTGCTCACCCGATACGACGACGTCCGCATGATGATCAGTGACCGCCGGTTCGTCCGGAACACCCCGGCCGGGAGCAACGCCATGGGCACCGGGCCGGCGTTCCTCAACGACGAGGCCCAGCATCAGCGCTGGCGGCGGCTGCTCACCCGGTCGTTCACCGCCCGGCGGATGACCGCCCTGCAACCCGGCATCACCCGGATCGCCCACGCGCTCGTCGACGACATGGTCGAGCAGGGGGCGCCGGCCGATCTGCGCACGGCGCTCGGGTTCCCGCTGCCGGTCTACGTGATCTGCGACCTGCTCGGGGTGCCGGCCGCCGACCGGGAGCGGTTCGCCCACTGGTCCGACCGGTTCCTCAACATCACCCGGTTCACCGCTGAGGAGACCCAGCGGTCCGGGCGGGAGCTGTGGGCGTACATGCAGGCCCACGTCGAGGCCAAGCGCGACAACCCGGGCGACGACCTGCTGTCCGAGCTGGTCACGGTCGTCGACGCCGAGGACGGCCGGCTCTCCGAGCCGGAGCTGGTCTTCACCGGCCAGGCGCTGCTCGTCGCCGGCCACGAGACCACCGCCAACATGATCGGAAAGATGGTCGCCATGCTGCTGGCCCGGCGCGAGCGCTGGGAACGCCTCGTCGCCGACCCCACCCTGGTCCCGACCGCCGTCGAGGAGGTCCTGCGATTCGACGCCAACCTCGGATTCGGTACGCACCGCCTGGTCACCGAACGCGTCGAGATCGCCGGCACCGTCGTCGAGGCCGGCACCACCGTGCTGTCCGCGATGCCCTCGGCCAACCGTGACGAACGGATCTTCACCGACCCGGAGGACATGGACCTGGCCCGCTCCCCCAACCCGCATCTGACCTTCGGCGCCGGCCCGCACTCCTGCCTCGGCCAGTCACTGGCCCGCGTCGAGCTGCGGACCGTGCTCGGCGTCCTGCTGGAGCGCCTGCCCACGCTGGATCTCGCGGTCGGTGTCGAGGAGCTGCGCCGCCGCCAGGGTCTGCTGGTCGGTGGGCTCGAGGAGGTCCCCGTGCGCTGGTGACCATTTCGGTGTGCTCACTTTCGGCCCGGACCGGCCGATCGTGTACTCGTGCATGTCGGGATCCTCGAACGCGTCGACGGTCAGCCCCTGGAGCTGCTGGTGGGTGCGTTCACCGCCAGTCCGGTGCCGAAGGTGGTGCTCACGCTCGCCGAGGGCGAGGTAGGCCGGTTCGTGGCCGCCAACCAGGCCTTCGGTGACCTGCTCGGCTACGACCGGCACGAGCTGATCGGGCAGTCGTCGCAGATCGTGGTCGCCCCCGAGGACCGGGACGCGGTCAGTGACGTGTTCGAGGGCATGATCGCGGGCCGTTTCCAGGAGGCCGTCGTCGAGCGGGTGCTCGTGCGCCGCGACGGCTCCCGGGTGTGGATCTCCAGCCGTAACTTCCTGGCCCACGACCTGGCCGGGGCGCCGTTCCTGATCGCCGAGGTCGTCGACAGCAGCAGCCGGCAGGCGCTCGCCGACAGCGAGGCCTGGTTCCGGTCACTCGTCGAGGCGTCCCCGATCGGCATGGCGGTCCTGGACGAGGACGGCCACTGGACACGGGTCAACCCGGCCGTGTCGGCGCTGCTCGGATACACCGGCGACGAACTGGCCGGGCTCACCCTCGCCGCCGTCACCCACCCCGACGACCGCGACGACCTGGCCGCCGGGGCCGGGCGGCAGGAGACCCGGCGGCTGCTGCGCAAGGACGGGCAGGTGCTCCACTGCCTGGTCACGGTCACCGTGCTGACCGCCGAGTCCGGGGTGCCGGTGCGGTTCCTGGCCCAGATCGTCGACGTGACCGCGGGACGGCACAGCCAGGACCTCTTCGACGTGATGATCACGGCGAGCCCGGACCTGCTGGCGCTCACCACCCTCGACGGGACGGTGCTGCGCGTCAATCCGGCCTGGCAGCGGATGCTCGGCTGGAGCGAGGCCGACCTGACCGGCACCCGGCTGGACGCGCTGCGCCACCCGGACGACACCGGCACCGGCACCACGCCGTGGGAGGGGACCTTCCGGTGCCGGGCCGCCGACGGCGGATACCGATGGGTGCAATGGTCCGGACGGGTCGTCGCGGGCCAGCAGGTGATCATGGCGACCGGGCGGGACGTCACCGACGCCGTCGTGGCCGAGCAGTCCGCCGCCCGCGAGACCGACCGGCTGCGCACCACGATCCGGGTGCAACGGGAGATCACCGCGGTGGCCGCCGATCGCGACGCGGTACTCAGGCTCATCGCCGATCGTACCCTCGAAGTGATCTCGACCGGCGCAGCCGCGTCGGTCCATCTCATCGACCCCGACGGCCTGACCATGCGGATGGTCGCCGGCACCGGCGACCTGGCCGACCGGGACGTGCCCGCCGTCGCCCTCACCGGAACCCTCGTCGGGGTGGCCGCCGCCACCGGTGCCACCGTTCGCTCCGACGACACCAGCATCGACCCGCGGGCCAGCCACACCCTGTACCGGACGATCGGCATGCGCTCACTGGTCGTGGCACCGTTGCACACGCCCGCCGGCGACGTCTTCGGGGTGCTGCTGGTCGCCAGCAGCCGCCCCTGCGCGTTCGACGACGGCGACGAACAGCTGCTCACCCTGCTCGCCGACGCGCTCACCGGCGCCCTGCGGCACGCGGAGGACACCGCCGCCCGCGCCGCGATGACCGACGCCCAGGTCCGCCGGCTCAAGGACACCCTCCAGGTGCAGCGGGAGGTGACAGCGGCGGCCGCCGACCGGCACGAGGCCATGCACATCGTCGCCCGGCGTGCGGTCGACCTGTTCCCGGAGGCCGACGGCGCTGCCGTCGAACTTCTCGAAGACGACCATCTGTCGTACGTGGCAGCCGCCGGCAGCCTCGCGAAGTTCTCCGGAGCGCTGATCCCGGTCACCGGATCGCTCAGTGGCACGGCCCTGACCAGCGACGTCCCGGCGCACTGCCGGGACACCGGCACCGATAGCCGGGTCAACCAGGACGCGTGCCGGCGCCTCGGCATCGGGTCGATGATGGTGGCGCCACTGCACGCCGAAGGCACCCCGATCGGCATCCTGAAGATCGCCGCGAACCGTGCCGACGCCTTCGACGACAGCGACGAACAGCAGTTGCTGCTGCTCGCCGACAGTCTCACCTCCGCGCTGCGGCACGCCGACGAGGCCGCACACACCTCCCGCGCGCTCGCCGAACTGGCCGTCAGCGAGAACCGGTTCCGCCTCACCTTCGACAACAGCCCCGTCGGGCTCACCCTGTCCAGCCTCCAGCCCGGCGACCTCGGCCGGTACCTGCACGCCAACCCGGCCATGTCGGCGATCACCGGCTACTCGGCCGACGAACTGTCCCGGATGACCTACGCCGACCTGCAGCACCCCGACGACGTGGCCAGCACCGACGAGCTCGCCCGCCGCCTGCGCGAAGGCGAGATCGAGACACTCGGCATCGAACGCCGCTACCGGCACCGGCAGGGCCACGTCATCTGGGTCGCCATCCGGGTCGCCGTCGTCCGCGACGACCAGGGCGAGGCCCGCTACGTGGTCAACCAGGTCGAGGACATCACCACCCGGCGCGCCGCCGACGCCGAACTGCGCCGCCAGGCCCGCCTGCTGGAACTCATCCCGGCCGCCGTCATCGTCCGGGACCTCGACGGGACGATCCGCTGGTGGAACGCACGGGCCACCGAGCTGTACGGGTGGCCGCTCACCGCCGCCACCGGCAAGACCGCCGACCGTCTCCTGGCGACCGCGTTCCCCGGCCACGGCACCGCCGCCGAACAGCGCGAACGCCTCGAACACGACGGACGGTGGGAAGGGCGGCTGCAGCACGTCACCGCCGACGGGCGGCTGCTCACCGTCATGAGCCGGCAGGTCCTGCACCAGCCCGAACCCGGCGCCGACGGCCATCACGAGCCGGTCCAGGTCCTGGAGATCAACACCGATGTGACCGCGGCCCGCGCCGCCGAACTCGCCCTGGCCGACAGTGAGCAACGGCTGCGCGCCCAGTTCGACAACTCGGCGGCCGGGCAGCTCATCCGCGCCCTCGACGGCACCCTCACCGCCGTCAACCGCGCCTACGCCGGGATGCTCGGGTACACCGTGGAGGAACTCACCGGGCGGCCCGAGGCGGACCTGCTCGACCCCGCCGAGATCGCCGAGAACCGGCACCTGCTCGCCGGACTGTTCGCGGGCGACGCCGACTCGTACACCCGGGAGGGACGGCTGCGGCACGCCGACGGCCACCGGGTCGACGTCGAGGCGACCGTGTCCCTGGTCCGCGACGACACCGGCCGCCCCAAACACCTGATCGGCGTGGTCACCGACATCAGTGGGCGGCGGACCGCGGAACGGGCCCGGGACAACGCGGCGGCCGCCCTCGCCGAACGCAACACCGAACTCGAAGCGGCCAACCAGCTCAAACTCGACATCATCGGGATGCTCGGGCACGAGATCGGGAACCCGCTCACCACCATCCAGGGCCACGCCGAGATCCTCGCCGACGACTGGGCCCGGCTCGACGACTCCCGGCGGGGGCGGGCCATCGACGCGATCGGGCGACAGGCGGCCCGGCTCGACGACATCGTCCGCGAAGTGCTCGCGATGGTCACCATCGACGCCGGAAGCATCCGGGCCGATCGCCGGGAACTGTCCATCCGGGCGCAGATCGACAGTGTGCTGTCGTCGGTCGACGTGGAGAACCTGCCGGTGCACGGGGCGGACGCCCAGGTGCTGTTCGCGCCCGGACATCTGCAGCAGATCCTGGTCAACCTGTTGTCGAACGCGGCCAAGTACGGCGGGGGCGCCACCGCCGTCCGGATCACCACCCGCGACGGGTGGGTGCACGTCACCGTCGAGGACAACGGCCCCGGCGTACCCGAGCAGTTCCGCGACCGGTTGTTCGACCGCCTGACCCGCGCCGATCGTGACGCCACCAGTGTGAAGGGGACGGGGCTCGGCCTGTACATCGTGCGGGGCCTGGCCCGAGCCAACAACGGCGACGTCCACCACGAGCCGAACCCGTCCGGCGGTTCCCGCTTCATCCTCGACCTGGAGGCTGCCCCCTGAAACGGAGAACGGCGGGATCGGGCAGGCCGTACCGCGAATTGAGCACCTGCATCGCCGCGCCGGCCGCTATGACGTCCGTGCCGAGGCTGGTCAGGGTCACCTCCACCGTCAGCCAGTCGGCGCGCGGCACCTGGGTCCGGACGGCCTCCTCGACGGCGGTCCGGTAGAGCTCGCCGTGACGCAGCAGGTCGGCCCCGGCCAGCACGACATGGCCGAGATCGAGGGTCTGCAACAGGTTGACCACGCCGACGCCGAGCACCCTGGCCGCCTCAGCCGGGTCGGCGGCCGCGTCGTGAACCGCTTCGAGACAGCCGCGCCGGCCGCACACGCACGGCGGGCCGTCGAGCTGAACGACCGCGTGCCCGAACTCACCGGCGTTGGTGTGCGCCCCGCGATGGGCCGCTCCGCCGAGCCAGAGTCCGGCCCCGACGCCGCTCTCCACCATGATCAGCGCGGCGTCCCGGAACTCCGCTCCCCGCCGCCACGCCTCGGCGGTCACCGCGGCGGTGACGTCCTTGTCCACGACCACGGGGAGGCCGAGTGCCTGACCGGCGAGGTCGGCGAGCGCGATGTCGTGCCAGTGCCGCAGGCGATGCGCGTCCCGCACGGTCCCGGTCGCCTGATCGAGCGGCCCGATCATGCCGATCCCCACCCCGGCCAGCAGCCGGACTCCCCCGGCACCACCGGCGCGATCGGCGCCGGCCGCGGACGCCCCGGGGGCGCCCGTCGGGGAGCGATCCGGTACGGACAGCCCGCGCTCGCCGATCAGTGCGGTCACGCCGGCCGTGAGGCGGGTCAGCAGCTGGCCGGGAGTGAAGTCGGGCGGTAGCGGCGTGGTCGCGCGGGCATGGATGTCTCCGGCCAGATCGGTGAGGACCAGCCGCAGATTGCGCCGGGTGACGTGCGCTCCGACGGCCCAGCGGCTCTCCGGCACGAGCCGGTAGACGGCGGCCGGTTTCCCGAGCGCCGCCCGCCGCACCCCCGCGGCCGCGATGACGCCCTCGTCGAGCAACCGCGCCAGCACCTTGGAGACGGCTTGCGGGGTGAGCCCGGTGACCTCGGCGACCGTGCCGCGCTCGATGGTCGGCCTGGTCCGGGCCAGGGCGAGGACCTGGGCCTCGTGGTAGTCGCGGAGGAAGGCGAGGTGCACGGGCTCACACTACTGCTAACGCAACAGCGTTGCTAAAGTCCGCGGCATGCTCCAGAAAAGCAACAGCGTTGCGGAAGTCGGCACCCGCCGCCGGTGGCCGGCCCTGCTCGCCCTGGCATTCGGCGCCGTCGCGATCGGTCTCACCGAGTTCGTGCCGGCCGGGCTCCTGCCCGACATCGCTCAGGACGTCCTCGGTGCCGAGTACGCGTCGTCGCCACCCGACGCGGTCGCTCATGCGGGGTGGATGGTCACCGCGTACGCCCTCGGGGTCGTGGTCGGCGCACCCACGATCGCGGCCCTCACCGCCCGCATCCCCCGGCGGCGGCTGGTTCTCGGGCTGCTCGTGATGTTCGTGGTGGGCACCGTGGCCTCGGCGGTCGCACCGAGCTTCGAGCTGGTCATCGCCGCACGGTTCCTGGCCGGGCTGCCGCACGGTGCGTACTTCGGGGCCGCCGGCCTGCTGGCCGCCTCACTGATGGGGCCGGGCAGCGAAGGGCGCGGGTTCGCCGCCGTGCTCAGCGGCCTGACCCTGTCCAACGTGGTCGGGGTGCCGGCGATCACCCATCTCGGGCAGACGGCCGGATGGCGTACGGCGTACCTCGTGATCGCCGGTGTCTTCGCCCTCGCTCTCCTGGCCGTCGCCGCGACCGTGCCCGACGCACCGGCCACCGGCGGCTCGCCCGCCGCCGAACTGCGGTCGCTGCGCCGGCCGCTGGTGTGGTTGACCGCCGTGACCGCCGCCGTCGGCTTCGCCGGGTTCTTCGCGATCAACAGCTACATCGCGCCGGTCACCACCGAGGTCGCCGGGTTGTCCGCCGGAACCGTGCCGTGGGTGCTGGTCGCGATGGGCCTCGGGATGACCGTCGGCAACGCGGCCGGAGGGTGGTATGCCGACCGGAACCTGCCGCGCGCCACACTTCTCGGGTTCGCCGCGATGATCGTCACGGCGGTGCTCTTCGGGCTGACCGCCGACACCGGCGCCGGGCTCTTCGCCGGGGCCTTCCTGATCGGTGCGACCAGTCTGTTCCTCGGGCCGGCGCTCCAGTCGCGGCTGATCGCTGTCGCGCCGGGCGCCCAGCTGATGGGCGCGGCCGTCAACCAGTCGGCCATGAACATCGCCAACAGCCTCGGTGCGGCCCTCGGCGGAGTGGTGATCGCGGCCGGTCTCGGATACCGCGCCCCGGCCTGGGTCGGTGTCGGGCTCGGCGTGGCGGGCCTGGCACTCGCGGCCCTCGGCTTCACGGCCGACCGTCGCCGGCCCGCAAAGACCTGACGATCACCAGGCAGCGCGCTCACGACCGGCGGGACGAGGGCGGGGGCAGCAGCGCCTCGATCTCATCGGCGGCGGTGACGGCGCCGGGCGCGGCACGGATCTCGGCCCCGAGGCGCGCGGCGGCGGCCCGATGCGGGCCCGGGGCGAGCATCCGGTCGACGGCGGCCCGGATCGCGGCGGGACCGGCGTCGCGCGACACCACCTCGGCGGCGCCCGCCCGCTGGAGGACCGAACCGACCATCGGATGGTCACTGCGGTCGAACATCGGCAGGATCACCATCGGCAGATCGTGCGCGAGCGCCTGCATCGCCGTGCTGTGCCCGCCGTGCCCGACCACCATCGACGATCCGGGCATCACGGCGGCGTGCGGCACGTAACCGAGCACCTCCACACCCCGCGGCGCCCGGATCTCCGCCGGACGCACCGCGTCACCGGTGGTGACGACGACCGGAACCGGCAGGCCGGCCACCGCGTCCACCACGGACTGCAGCACGGCGACCTGACCGGGATAGTAGAGCGAACTGAGGCTGACCAGGACTTTCCCAGACGAGCCAGCCGACACGGCAGCGGCTGTGGGCGGGATGACCGGGCCGACGACACGGGTGTTGGACGGCAGCGGCGAGGCCGCCTCCAGCGACGGCAAGGTCGTCACCAGGGCACGATCGGCCCCGTCCCAGAGCCGCCCCGGCCGTAGCCCCTTCACCGCGGCGGCCGCGTCCAGCACGCCGGACCCGAACTCCCGCCGCATGTACGCGTAGAGCGTGTGCACCAGCGAGACATGCCGCACCCCGGCCCGCCGGACCGCCGCGAACGCGCCGAACAGCATGCAGTCCACGACCACGAGATCGCACGGGTGCGCCCGCAGCACCGCCGCGACGTCCCGCCCGACACCCCGGTCGAGACAGGTGGCGAGGAACGCCAGCTCCGCTCGCCGGGTGCTCTGCCGCGCGGACGGCCGCCAGGTGCGGGCCCGCCGATACGTGTGCATGACGAACCCCGCCGACTCGACCCGGGCCCGCAGTGATTCGTGACCGAGTACGCGCACCACATGGCCTCGGTCTTGCAGCTCCCCGGCGATGCCGAGAGCCGGCGGGACCGCGCCGCCACCGTCCCACGTGACGACCAGGACCTCGCTCATCGCAGGATCCCCTCGACGAGCCGCACGACCCGGGCCTCGGCCGCCCGGCGGCTGAGCCGGCGGTCGCGGCGCAGCAGTTTCCACGTGTAGACGTCGGTGGCGACGACCAGCAGGTCGACCAGCACGTCACGCCCGGCCGCGGGACGCGACCGCAGCGGCGGGGCGAAAACCTCCGCGACCCAGTCGCGATGCAGGGCACGGCCCCGGTCCATCAGGCGCTTGACCGCCGGGTCGCCGCCCTCCCGGGCGAGGAGCTGGATGTTGGCGTCGCCGCGCCGCTCATACTGCCAGTAGAGGGCCCGGACGGCGGGCACCGGATCGCCGGGCGCCGCCGCCCGCTCGGCGGCGAGCAACCCGGCGGTCTCCACGATCAGTGCGTCCCGGCTGCCGAAGTGGCGCAGCACCGTCTGCACACTGACCTCGGCACGGCCCGCGACCTCGGCCAGCGTCGGCTCGGGGGACCTGCCGAGGGCCGCCGCCGTGGCCTCGACGATGCGCCGGCGGGTGGCGGCCACCGACTCGGCGCGGGCGATCTGGGTGTAGGCGCGCGGCACTTTCATGTAAATGGACGTTAACACCGAATGCCACAGTGGACCCCCTTGCCCGAAGCCATCTAGTCCTTGGACTATAGTCTCCCGCATGGCCCGGCCACCGCTGTACCTCGTGGGCGCCCGAGAGATCGGCGTCCTGCTCGGCGACATCACCCGCCAGCGCGCCTATCAGATCGCGTCCCGCCCCGACTTCCCCGATCCGATCGCCGACCTCGCCCAGGGCAAGGTGTGGCTCGGCGCCGAGGTCGAGGCGTGGGTGGCGGCCAACCCGGGTGTGCTGGAGCCCCGCCGCAGGCCCCGGCGGGTAACGTGACCGCCGTGAGCAACGGCAGAGTGTGGCTGGCGGTCCACCGTGAGCGCGCCGCCCTGGTCCGCGACCTGGAGTCCATGACCGTCGACCTGTGGAGCACCCCCACGGCGTGCGCCGGCTGGGATGTGCACGACGTCGTGGCCCACCTGGTCGACAGCGCGCGGACGACCCGGCTCGGCTTCGTCCGTGACATGATCGCCGCCGGTTTCGACTTCGACCGGCAGAATGCGCGGGGAGTCGCGCGGGAGCGCCGGGCCGAGCCGGCCTCCACCCTGGCCGCCCTGCGCGCGGTCGTGACGCACACGAGCACGCCACCGGCGCCGATCGCGACCCGGCTGGTCGAGGCGTTCGTCCACGGTGAGGACATCCGGCGGGCGATCGGGCACACCGGTGACTATCCGGTCGCCGAGACCGTGCAGGCGCTGGAGTTCCAGCTGCGCACCTCGGTCAAGATGGGCGGTGGCCGGGAGCGCGCGGCGGGGCTGCGGCTCATCGCCTCCGACGCGCCGCTCGACGTGGGCGGCAATTCCCCGGCCGTCCGGGGCAGCGCCCTCGCCCTCCTGCTGGCGGTGTCCGGCCGCCCCACCCGTCCGGGTGAGCTGAGCGGCCCCGGCACCGCGCGTCTCACACCAGGTTCTCCGCCAGGAGCCGCCCCGCCCGGTTCCCCGGGTGGCTGACCAGCACACCGAGCAGAGCGCTGGTGTCCTCCGGCCAGTCCGACCCCGGTTTGAGCAGCTCCTTCACCGGCACCTGGTCGTCGTCGCCCTCCCACCGGGCGACGTGCCGCCAGTCCACCCCGACCTCGACCAGTGCACGAACCCCCTCGTAACGTTCGTTCGCCGGGCCGATCAGGTGGGGGTAAGCGCACGCCACCTCGTATGTCATCAGCATCGCCCGCAGCACGTCGTCGGTCCGTTTCGGGCCACCGCGCGCCTTGGCGATCAGATCCGCCTCGAGTGACGCCCACAGGACCGGCGTCTCGGCGTAGTTGATGCGCACCCGCACGACCGCCGTCAGCAGGTAATCCCGCAGGCCCCGTCCGCGGTAACGGGCCCGCCCGATCATCCGGTCACGGACCGCGCGCAGATCGGCCGGCACCCGCTCCACCCGCACCGGCGCCCGCCCGGACCGCAGCGCCTCCCGCACCGCGCCGACGTCGGCCCCGCACTCCCGCAGCAGCTCCCCCGCCTGCGACCGTGGGTCGTCGAGCAGCACCGCCAGCAGCTGTTCGGCGCTGGGCTCACCGTGGGTGAGCCGCGCCCGGTCGACGGCGGCCGGACCGTCGTCGGGTGCCGCCCCCCGCTCCGCCCGGTACCGGAGCACGGCGTGCAGCACGGTCGGCGTGATGTCGTAGGCGTCGAGCACCGACCGCACCCCGGCCCCGGCTCTCAGCGTCCCGGCGAGCAGGTGTTCGGTGCCTATCCGCTCGCCGCCGAGAGCCTTCGCCACGGTCATCACCGCGGAAACCTTGTCAGTCATGACCAGAGACTAGAAATCGACCGCCATACTCCGCGTCGGCCCACAGACCGATTCCGTCTATGACTCAGGTCGTACCGCGAGCCAGTGGCGCGGCTCGACCCGGGACAGTTCGGCGAGGTCGTCGACGAAAGTCCGGTCCGGCTCGATGATCCACAGCGGCGGGTCGGCGGGGTGCCCGTCGAGCAGTGCCCGGAGTTCGGCGGCCGCCTCGTCGCCGGGGGCGCCGCCGTGCCACAGCAGCAGCGGCCCCGGCACCCGGGTGGAGACGCGGTGTTCTCCGGCGCTCACGATGATCCGGTCGCCGGCCTCGACGTCGAACAGGCACAGCGGCGTCCCGGTGGTCACAGCCAGGTTCGCGAAGGTCTCCCGGATCGACGGCGACCGCAGGAAGAGCCGGCTCTGTTCCGAGGTGGCCGGCGTGAAGCTGAGGTTCAGGTGGCCGGGCAGGAGCCACGAGCCGTCGTAGAAGCGGAGGTAGACATATCCGACCATGACCGGGCCGGCCTTCTCCGGCGTGTACGAGTCGGCCCGGTACTCGAGAAGCGGACCGTCCTCGGGGAACAGCAGGGACAGGTCGAGATCCCCAGTGGCCAGCAGTTTCGCCAGCTCGACGGTCTGATCGCCGGCGAACCTGTACGTCCCGGGAACCCGGACCTCCCCGCCCTCCGGAAGGATCACGGTGGTCGACCTGGTCTCCTCCGGATCACAGATCGTCGACACGGCGGCCAGGAAACGCCCGGCGTCCTCCGGCCGCACCAGGAAGTCGTAACTGAAATCGATACCCATCCGGCCTCCCCCGCAACGCCTCATCGTCACACTCGACCTTGCCTCTGGCCACCACGAAACCTGCCGATGTCCGCGACGGGTTCTCCGCGATCGCCACACCGGATCTCCACGACTCGCTGCTTGAGTGAGTGCGTGAAGATCAACGTCGCGGTGACCGTCGCCCTGATGATCGCCGTCTCCGGGTGTGGCGTGAATGACGACGGCGAACCCGTCGATCTGCGGTACGAGAACGTGGTGGGCACCTGGCAGGGCGATCCGGGGCGCACGTTCGTGTTCGCCGGCGACGGCACGTTCACCGCCACCGATCTGCCCGCCCGGATGTTCGACACCCCCGTTGCGGACGGAGCGGCGATCGACGGATCCGGATTCTGGCGCCTGTCGTCACCGATCGAGGATCCGGAGAAACGGAGATCCGTCGTGCACCTGAACTTCCGCCGCCTGGCGGGAAAGGACGTCAATTCGAGCGGGCCGAGCCTCGACGCCAGAAGCGACCGGCTGTTCTTCTTCTACGACGGAGGCTGGTACGCCTACGCGAAACTGCCGACGGCGTAGGCGAGGAACACCTATTCGTCCGGATCGGACACCCGGGCCGCCAGCACGACGGCGAGTTCCGTCATCCGGTGCACGGTCGGCTCGTCGGCGTCGGTGACCTCGATCAGGTCCTCGTCGTGGAAGAACGGGACGGGCCGCCCGGACGGATGCCCAGGCGTTTCCGGCGCGCATAGGCCTCCCGGCCGCGCCACCGCCGGACGACACTCGTGCCGTCCCAGTCGTACAGCTCCGCGTCCTGCCCGATCACCCAGGCGTCGAGTTCCCCGGCCAGCTCGGTCATCCGCCGCACGAACGCGTCCTCCGGGTTCTTGGTGGACAGCCGCCCGTCCTGGAACAGCAGGTATTCCTCGCTCGCCGACCCGGCCCAGAACACGTAACAGAACCCGGGCCGTCGCGGCGCGTCCTCCGGCACGACCAGATCGGCCGCGGCCCGCACCGCGGCCACCACCTCGTCGTCGAGGATCGGGAAGCGCGGGCTCTCGTAGTCCCAGATCGCCCGGGTGACATGCAGGTCGTACCCCATGCCGCCATGGTAGGTACGCCCGGAACCGGCGACCTTTTCCAGGTCCCGCACATAACACTTTTCCGGTGGTGGAATCGGCGGCCGCGGAAGATGGCGGGAAATGAAACGGAAACCTTGCGTACGCCGCCCAACCTCGGTAAGTCTTCATCGACGGTCTTCCCGAGTGTGAGAGCTACCCGAACATGCGAGCTACCCGAGTGGACGGCGCCGGACTGGTGCGGGCGGCTCAGTCCGGTGACCGGGCCGCGCGGGACGAGCTCGTCGCGGCGCATCTGCCGATGGTCTATGCGATCGTCCGGCAGGTGCTCGGCGGGCATCCGGACGCCGACGACGTGACCCAGGACGTGATGGTGCGGGCGCTGCGGCAGCTGCCGTCGCTGCGGTCGCCGGAGAGTTTCCGGCCGTGGCTGGCCGCCATCGCGTTACGGCACGTCAGCACCCATCAGCATCGGGTGAACCGGGCCGCGGCGCATACGTTGCCACTCGACGAGGCCGTGGACCTGCCGGACGACGGCGCGCCGTTCGAGGGTGTGACGGCACTGCGGGTGGATCTGTCGGCGCAGCGGCGTCAGGTGCGGCGGGCCGGGTTGTGGCTGAACCCGGAGGACCGGGCGCTGCTGTCCCTGTGGTGGCTGGAGGTGGCGGGCGAGCTGACCCGCGCGGAGCTGGCGGCCGCGCTCGGGGTCACCATCCTGCACGCGGGCGTGCGGGTCCAGCGGATGCGTACGCAACTCGACCTGGCTCGTACGATCGTGGCCGCCCTGGACGCCCGGCCGCGCTGCCCGGGGCTGCCGGCCGGCGGTGAGGTGCCGGGACCACTGTGGCGCAAGCGGCTGGCCCGGCACGTGCGCGGCTGCCCGGTCTGCTCGATGGCGGCGGTCGACCTGGTGGAGACCGACCGGCTCCTGCCGAACCTGGTGATGCTCCCGGCCCCGGCCGCGCTGGTCGCCGCGGTCCTGGCCCGCAACCCGGCCGACGGCCCGGCGGTGGCGCTCGCGCCGGACCGGCCACGAGGGCCCGGTCAGCTGGTCGCGGCACATCCGGTGATGGTGGCGGCGACCGTGGCTGCCCTGGTGGCGGGCCTGACGGCCGTGCTGGCCACCGCGGAGGACGACCCGCCGCCGGTGAGCGCGCCGGTGGCCGAGACGCTGCGGCCGGGGTCGTTCTCGCTGGAGTCGGCGAACGCGACCGGCAGTTTCGTCACGGCGTCCGGCGGCCTGGGCGTGCTCACCCGGGTCGGCCCGTCGAACACCGTGACGGCGCGGCGGCAGGCGACATTCGAGGTGGTCGCCGGGCTGAACGACGCGAATTGTTTCTCCTTCCGGGTGGGGGACGGCCGTTATCTGCGGCATTCGTCGTGGCGGGTCCGCCTGGACGAGAACATCGGGACCAATCTCTTCCGCGGCGACGCCACGTTCTGCCCCGGGACCGGCCGGACCGCCGGTTCGGTGACGCTGGAGGCGTCGAACTATCCCGGCTGGTTCCTCCGCCACCGCGGTGACGAGCTGTGGGTCGATCAGTCCAAGGGCGCCGCTGCCTTCGGCGCGGACGATTCTTTTCTGGTACGGCCACCGCTGGCCGATTGACGCGACTCGGCGACCCGCTCCCGTATAACCGTTTTCTCGAACGCGTTATTCGTTATGCGCGTGCCCACCAGATGGTCGCCTTGAAGCGCCCGAAATCCTCTGGCAACATCGCAGCCACGAAATGTTAGCGCTCCCATTTCGCCGATCGCCCCCATTCATCCGTTCCCTTCATCGTTCATCCCCGGGAGAACCTCATGTCCATGGGTGACCTCACGCCCGTACCCCCGAAAAAGCGTCCGGTCTGGCGCCATGCCCTCGCCGCGCTGGTTCTGCTCGCCGGCGGCGGAGCCGTCGCGATCACGGCGACCGCCGCGTCGGCCGCGACGATCGACACCAGCGCGTCGTATGTGCTGGTCAACCGCGGTAGCGGCAAAGCCCTCGACGTCTACAACCTGTCCACCGCCGACGGCGCCCGGATCACCCAGTGGACGCGCAACGATCAGGCGCAGCAGCAGTGGCAGTTCGTCGACTCCGGCGGCGGCTACTACCGGCTGAAGTCGAAGCACTCCGGGAAGGTCCTCGACGTCTCCAACCGGTCGACGGCCGACGGCGGCGCGATCGTGCAGTGGGCCGACAGCAACGCCACCAGTCAGCAGTTCAGCGTTCAGGACATCGACGGCTACATCCAGCTGATCAACCGCAACAGCGGCAAGGCCCTGGAGGTGCAGGGCGCGTCGACCGCCGACGGAGCCAACATCGTGCAGTACACCGACTGGAACGGCGCCAACCAGCAGTGGCAGCTGGTACGGCTGGGTTCGAGCGCCTGCACGTCACTGCCGTCGGCCTACCGATGGACGTCGACCGGCTCGCTGGCGAACCCTCGTTCGGGCTGGGTGTCGCTGAAGGACTTCACTCACGCCCCGTACAACGGGCGGCAGCTGGTCTATGCGACCACCCATGACACCGGAACGTCCTGGGGTTCGATGAACTTCGGCCTGTTCACCAACTGGTCGGACATGGCGTCGGCGGGCCAGAACGCGATGCCGTTCTCAGCGGTCGCGCCGTCGCTGTTCTACTTCGCGCCCAAGAACATCTGGGTACTGGCCTACCAGTGGGGCGGGCCGGCGTTCTCCTACCGCACGTCGACCGATCCGGCGAATGTGAACGGCTGGTCGGCACCGCAGACGCTGTTCTCCGGGAGCATCTCCGGCTCCGGC
>NZ_JBHSBL010000036.1:0-30118 GCF_042650585.1 Actinoplanes subglobosus | reverse complement strand
GGCGGGTGACGGCAGGCGGGTGACGGGAGGCGGGAGGCGGCGGGCGGGTGACGGCGGGCGGGTGACGGCAGGCGGGAGGCGGGTGACGGAAGGCGGAGGCGGCGGGCGGGTGACGGGAGGCGGCAGGCGGCAGGCGGCAGGCGGCAGGGTTGTCGGCGGGGAGGCCCGGGCGTATGAGGTGTGACGGCGACCCTACGGGGTGAAAACTGAGGGTACAAGGTTTTCGGGATGGGCCGTATCGTGAACGCGTGCCACCAAGCAGCAGGTCAGGGAGTTACTCGGTCGGCCGCAAGCGTCGGGAGCGGATCGTCGAGATCGCGTCGGAGCGGTTTGCCGACGGGGGCTATCACCGCACGTCACTGACCGAGATCGCCGAGTCGGTCGGTGTCACCGAGGGCGGCCTGCTCTACCACTTCCCGTCGAAGAAGCACCTTCTGCTCGCGGTGGCCGAGCACCGCATCGAGACGATCGCCGGGTGGTGGTCGGAGCTGAGTCCGGAGGCGACCCTCGATCAGGTCTTCGCGGCGCTCGTGGCGACCACCGAGCGGTTCCTCGGACAGCCCGGCCTGATCGAGCTGGCGGTGCTGGCGGTGGCCGAGGCGGCCGATCCGTCCAGTCCGGCGCACGATTCCATGGCGGCCCGCTATCGGGAGGCGACCGGCGGGCTCGCGACGATCTTCGGTCGTTGTGCGGACCGCGGCGAGCTGAGGGAGGGTGTCGACTGTGCGGCGCTGGCCCGGGAGTGCGTCGCGGTCAGTGACGGCCTGCAATTACAGTGGGTGCTGAGTGGCGGGAGCATCGACTTGGCGGCCGGGATCCGCGACCACATGGGACGGATAGCGGCGACCGTCACAAATTAGTGGGGGAATCTCGCCCCGAGATTCCCGGTTCTCAGACTTGAGTCACCCACGCTCAAGAATCTGAGGAGCCACCCATGCTCACCACTCCCCCCCGCCTCACCGCCCGTGTCCTGGAGGGCTCGACCCGCAGTTCCGGTGCCCGACTCGACGCCTACCGGGTGGACGGCACGTTCTTCATCGACATCGATCTGCCCGGCGTCGACACCGCCTCGATCGACATCACTGTCGACGGCAAGGTGCTGACCGTCCGGGCCGAGCGTCGACGGCCTGACCAGGAGAACCTTCGGGTCGTGATCGCCGAACGTCCGATGGGCACGTTCAGCCGCCAGGTCGTGCTGTCCGAGAAGCTGGACACCGACCGGCTCGAGGCCCGCCATGACAACGGAGTCCTGACTCTGAGTATCCCGGTCCTGGAGCGCAGCCCACGTCGCGTCGAGGTCACTGTCTGACAGTCAGACGTCGTCGTCCGGCAATCAGATCGTCGTTTCTGACGATCAGATGGTGCGCTCCGGCGATTGCAGGCAAGCATAGGCAAGTATGGAATAACTCGGGCATATATATATGTATAGGTAAGTAAAGGCAAAAGTAGATAAACCGAGGTGCCTGCGGTACGAGGGGTACCTGGGACGCGGGGTACCAGGGACACCCGGGGTACAGGGGACACCAGGGGCACCTGGGGTGCCAGGGGCACCTGGGGTGCCAGGGACGCCTGGGGTGCCAGGGACACCTGGGGTGCCAGGGACACCCGGGGTACGAGGGACACCCGGGGTACCAGGGACACCCGGGGCAGCCGGGACACCAGCGACACCAGGGACACCAGGGACACCCGGGACACCAGGGACACCCGGGGAAGCAGCGGTACCAGGGGTACCAGGGGTAGGGGTACCGGAGGTAGCCAGAATCGCCTCTGACAGCCGGATCGTGCGCCCGGCCCGACAGCCGGGCTGGCATGCGGCAGCACGGGCTGGCATGCGGCAACCGTCAATGCTCGAACTGGATCCAGTTCAGATTGACGAACTCGCCGCTGTCGTTCGAAGTGAAGGTGAGGAAGACCGTGTGCACCCCGGACACCGGCTGGAGGACGGCGGTGCTCGTGCGCCACGATTGCCAGCCGCCGGTGTTGCTGATCGAGAGCTCACCGATCGTCGCGGCGTCCCGGCTGTCCAACCGGACCTGGACCCGGCCGGTGATCCCCGATCCTGACGACAGGCGGACCTTCAGCTCGGTCGCCGGCACGTCACCGAAGTCGATGTTGTCGAACCGTAGGTGGTCCTCCCGGTTGACCCAGCCGACGTTCTGGCCGCCGCCCTCATCCTGGGTCGACTCGGTCTCCACCCCGGACAGCTCGGTCGCCGACTCCGCCTGGATCACCGGATACGGAACCGCGCTGGGCGCGGACGCCGGCGAAGGTGAAGGCGAAGAGGAGGCCGAGGTGGGGGAGGGGGAGGCAGCCGCCGCCTGTGGCGTCACCAGCGGGTCGGCCGGGGTGTCCTGCCAGCGGCCGAACAGGTAGCCGACCAGCAGGAGGCCGGCGGCACCCAGCGCGAGCAGCAGCCGGCGCCGGTTCTGCCAGGACTTGGTGCGATAGACGGTCGGAGATCGCTGATCCACCCGGACAGGGTAGAACGAACCGCCTCCCACGCCGAGGGCGCGGGAGGCGGTTGTCGATCAGGACCGGTGGATCAGACCAGCGCGCCGGACTCCGGGAAGTGGCAGGCCGAGATCGATCCGTTCGGGTTGGGCAGGAGCACCGGCGCCTCGGCCGAGCACTTCTCCTGCGCCTTCCAGCAGCGAGTGTGGAAGACACAGCCGGACGGCGGGTCGATCGGTGACGGGACGTCACCCTCCAGCTTGATCCGGCTCGCGCCGCCCAGCTTCGTCACGTCCGGCACGGCGGAGAGCAGCGCACGGGTGTACGGGTGAGCCGGGCTCTCGTAGATCTGCTGACGCGTGCCGACCTCGACCATGCGACCCAGGTACATCACGGCGATCCGCTCACAGAAGTGCCGGACCACGGCCAGGTCGTGGGCGATGAAGACGAACGACAGCCCCAGGTCACGCTGCAGCTGGCGGAGCAGGTTGACCACCTGCGCCTGGATCGACACGTCGAGCGCGGAGACCGGCTCGTCGGCGACGATCAGCTTCGGCTTCAGCGCCAGGGCCCGGGCGATGCCGATGCGCTGCCGCTGGCCGCCGGAGAACTCGTGCGGGTACCGGTTGTAGTGCTCCGGGTTGAGACCGACGGTCTCCAGCAGCTCCTGCACGCGCTTCTTGACGCCACCGGGCGGCTCGATACCGTTGACCTGGAGCGGCATGGCGACGATCCGGCCCACGGTGTGCCGCGGGTTCAGCGAAGCGTACGGGTCCTGGAAGATGATCTGGATGTCCTGCCGCAGCTTGCGCAGGCGCGACCCCTTGGCGTGGGTGATGTCCTCACCCTCGAAGGTGATCTTGCCGGCGGTCGGCTCGAGCAGACGGACCAGCATGCGGCCGGTCGTGGTCTTGCCACAGCCGGACTCGCCCACCAGGCCGAGGGTCTCGCCGGGGCGGACCTCGAAATTCACATTCTCCACCGCGCGGACCACGGAGCCCTTGCCCCACAGGCCGGAACGGACCGGGAAGTGCTTGGTCAGGCCCTCGACCTTGAGCAGCGGCTCGCGGGCCGGAGCGGGCGTCGTGGCCGGGCTCGCCGCGCTGTCTGCGAGATCAGTCATTGGGCCACTCCTGCGTGCGCGATGTCTTCTGCATACAGCCGCTGCCGGGTCTCGAAGGACATGTGGCAGGCGACGTTGTGCCCGTCCTCACCGGCCGGACGGAGCTCCGGCACCTCGGAGAAGGAGCGATTGCCGTTCTGACCAGCGTAACGGCACCGCGGGTTGAAGGCACAACCCGTGGGGAGGTTGATCAGGCTGGGCGGGTTGCCCTTGATCGGCACCAGGTCGACGCTCGCGTCGCCGTGCAGCGACGGAACGCTGGCCAGCAGGCCCCAGGTGTACGGGTGCTGCGGCCGCTTCATGATCTGCTCGACCGTGCCGGTCTCGACGGGCCGGCCACCGTACATCACCAGGACGTCGTCGGCGACCTGCGAGACCACGCCCAAGTCGTGCGTGATCATGATGATCGCCGAGTGGAACTCCCGCTGGAGGTCCTCCAGGAGCTCCAGGATCTGCGCCTGCACGGTCACGTCCAGGGCGGTGGTCGGCTCGTCGGCGATCAGCAGCGCCGGGTCGTTGACCAGCGCCATCGCGATCATCGCGCGCTGCCGCATACCGCCGGAGAACTCGTGCGGGTACTGGTTGGCGCGACGCTGCGGCTGCGGGATGCCGACCCGGTCGAGCATGTCGACCGCCCGCTTGGCGGCCTCCCTCTTGCTCGCCTTCGGGTGGTGCACCTTGTACGCCTCGGCGATCTGCGCGCCGACCTTGTAGTACGGGTGCAGCGCGGACAGCGGATCCTGGAAGATCATCGCCACGTCCTTGCCGCGGAGGCGCTGGATCTGCTCCTCCTTCATCCCGACGATGTTCTTGCCACCGATCGAGATCTCACCGCTGATCTTCGTCCGGGCCGGGTTGTGCAGGCCCAGGATCGACATGCTGGTCACGCTCTTGCCGGAGCCGGACTCACCCACGATGCCGAGGGTCTGCCCGCGGCGTACGGAGAAGGTCACGCCGTCCACCGCGCGAACCAGGCCGTCCTCGGTCGGGAACTGCACCTTGAGATCGCGAACCTGCAGGTAGGCTTCCGGGTCCACGGCGGCCGCGGCAGGGCTGGTCGAGGTCGTCATTTCGCTCTTTTCCACGTCAGCTCTGGACGGCTCAGCCGAGTCGCACGCGGGGGTCGATCACCGCGTAGAGCATGTCGACGATGATGTTCATGGCGACGATGAAGAATGCCGCCAACAGGACCGTGGCCATGACCAGCGGCAGGTTCAGGTCGGCGACCGCTTCCGCGGCCTCGCGGCCGATGCCGTTGAGGCTGAACACGCTTTCGGTGATGACGACGCCACCGAGGTAGGCACCGAGGTCGACACCGGCGATCGTCACGATCGGGGTGATGGCGGCCCGCAGCGCGTGGCGGCGGTTGACCACCCGGGCGGACAGGCCCTTGGCCCGTGCCGTCCGGACGAAGTCCTCCTGAAGCGTCTCGATCATCTGCGCCCGGGAGAGCCGCGCGTACAGCGCCGAGTTGATCAGGCCGAGGGTGATCCAGGGCAGCAGCATGCCGCCGGCCCAGGCGAGCGGGTCCTCGGTGATCGGCGTGTAGTGCGGGTTGGGCAGGAGCCCGGTCTGATAGACGAGCACCAGCAGCAGCACACCGCCGAGGGTGTAGGTCTGGGTGGAGGCGAAGCCGACGGAGGCGCCGATCGCGGCCCGGTCGAAGACCGTGCCCTTCTTGAGCGCCGCCAGCATGCCGAGCCCGATGCCGACGGTCAGGAAGACCACCATCGCCCCGGCCACGATGCTCACCGTCACCGGGAGCGAACGGGAGATGGTCTCGGTCACGGGCTCCTTGCTGCGGAAGGAGTATCCGAGGCAGGGGGCTTCGCACTCGCGGAGGGTGCCGGCGTCGTTGATGGTGCGGCCGACGAAGACGCCCTTGACGAAGTCTGTGTACTGCTTGGTGAGCGGCTGATCGAGACCGAGGCTCTTCTCGACCTGTTCGATCCGCTCGGGGGAGCAGTTGCGCCCGCACATGGTCCACGCGGGGCTCGCCGGCACCGCGAAGAACAGCAGGAACGTGACGATCGAGATGGCCACCAGCGTGGTCGACGCCAGTAGCAGGCGCTTGATCAGGAAGCGGAGCACGGTTCTCTACATTCCTTTTGACTGGCCACGGCCGGGTGGGATGACCACGGGTTTCGCGATCATCCCACCCGGCGTGACTGGAGACTTGTTACGGCTTGACGAACATGGTGTTGAGGGTGAGGTGACCGAACGAGTCGCTCAGGAACGTCCCGCCGATCTTGGAGCCGGTGATCTCGTAGTTCCCGATGTAGTACTGCGGGATCAGCGGAGCCTCGGTCTCCATGATGAGCTTGTCAAGCTTGGCCCACTCAGCGGCCGACTCGGTGGCCTTGAGGCCCTTGATCCGGTCGATCTCCTTGTTGACCACGTCCGAGTTGAAGTAGGCGAGGTTCTGGTTGCCCTTCTCACGGATGGTGCGGCCGTCGAGGAGCTCCGGGATGACGGTCGCGGCGGACGGCCAGTCGGCACCCCAGCCACCACGGATCAGGTCGTACTGGTTGCCGCGGGTACCGACGCTCTCGTAGTAGGTCGCGGGGTCGAGCGGGGTCAGAACCAGCTCGATACCGGCCTTGGCGTAGGTCTCCTTGGTCTTGGCAGCCATCTGCTGCCGGACCGGGGTGTTCGGGAACGCGTAGGTCAGCTTGATGGCCTTGCCACCCAGCAGCTCCTTGGCCTTCTCCGGGTTACCGGTCGGGCCACCGTCGTAGGCGTTGAAGTTCTGGTAGCCCGCGATGGTCGGCGAGGTGATGGTCGAGCCGAACTGGTCGACGCCACCGCGCAGCTTGATGATGGAGTCACGGTCGACCGCGTAGTTGAGCGCCTGGCGCACCTTCAGGTCGGTGACCCGCTCGGTGTTGATCCAGGTGTACTCGACGTACTGCGACGGGCCGGCCTTGACCCGCTCCTTGACCGCCGGCTCGGTGGTCTTCGGGAGCACCGCGGCCGGGACGTTCGCCCAGATGAACGCCGTCTTGTCCTCTTCGGCGTCGGCGACGACGCGCTGGGCACCGGTCTCGGCGGTGATGCCGAACTCGACGCGGATGCCGTCCGGGTAGGCGTTACGGATCGGGTCCGTGTTCGCGTCCCAGTTGGGGTTGCGGACGAAGTCGATGTACTGGTCGTACGCGTGGTCCTTGATCATGTACGGACCCGACGAGACCGGCTTGCGGTCGTAGTCGCCCTTGGTGTCCTTCGCGGCGGGGACCGGCGCCGAGGTGGGCATGGCCACCGCGTACGGGGTCTCACACTGCGCGGCCGGGAACGTGAAGGTGATCACGTTGCCCTCGGCCTTGACGCCCGGGACAGCGGCGCCGGCACTCTGGAACGGGCCCTTGTAGGTGGTGTTGTACTCGGCGGAGCCGGTCAGCCACTTCTGCAGGTAGGTCGGGCCGTCACCCCAGTCGGGGTCGAACGAGCGCGAGATGCCGTAGACGACGTCGGCGCCGGTGATCGGCGTGCCGTCCTCGAACTTCAGGCCGTCCTTCAGGGTGTACTTCCACACCTTGCAGTCGCCGTTGACGTCCTCACCCGCGTTGGTGGCGAGGTCGCCTACCAGCTTCAGGTTGCCCTTGCCGTCCTCCTTGTACCCGGTCAGGGTACGGGCGAACTGCGTGGCGATGGACAGGGCGTCCGAGACGTAGATCTTCTGGGGGTCGAGGTGCGCGAACTCCGCCTCGTGGAGGAGCTTCACAGTGCCGCCCTTCGCGGCGCCCTCGACAGCCTTGGCCGGACCCTGCGACTCCGCGGGGTCGGTTGCGATAGTGCCGGTCTGCACCCGGTTCTGCTGGTCGCCGCCGCCGCCGTTGTCGTTCGTGGTCTCCGAACACCCGCTGGCAACAAGAGCAACCGCCAGAACGCCGACGGACAGCGCTCCGAACTTGCGTCGCACTTAGATTCTCCTTCTCTCAACCGGAACGTGCCTGGGCCGATCGGCCCTCCACGACACGAGCGGAAGTACACGGTTTTTAGTTGTGTTCCTTTACCGGCCGGTCACTTCGACGACTTCGGGTCAAGCGCGTCGCGAAGGGAGTCGCCCAGCAGGTTGAAGGCGAGGACCACGATGAACACGGTCGTCGCGGGGATCAGGAAGTAGGCCCAGTCCGGGGTGCCCAGCCACTGCCGGCCGTAGTAGACCAGGCGGCCGAGGTCGGGAGTGGGCTCCACGACGCCGATGTTGAGGAAGGACAGCGCGGCCTCCGCGGCGATGAATCCCGGGAGCGCCAGGGAGAAGGCGACCAGGATCGGCGCCCAGATGTTCGGGAGCAGCTGCTTGAACAGGATGTGCGCGCTGCCGGCGCCGGCAGCGCGGGCGGCCTCCACGTACTCCCGCTCGCGCAGCGACAGGATCTGGCCACGGACCAGACGCGCCGTGGTCATCCAGCCGAAGATCGCGAACACCCCGATGATGACGCTGATCCGGAACGAGCCCGGAACCTCCTCGCCGACGTCGAACGCGGCGGTGTTGATGATCGGGATGATCGCCAGGGCGAAGACCAGGAACGGGAAGGCCAGCATGAAGTCGGTGAACCAGGTCAGAGCCTGGTCGACCCAGCCGCCGAAGTAGCCGGAGACGATGCCGAGCACGACGCCCGCGACGATCGACAGGATCGCGGCCGAGAAGGCGATGATCAGCGAGGTGCGCAGGCCGAAGATGAGCTGCATGAACAGGTCACGGCCGCTGCCGGCCTCGAGGCCCAGCCAGTGGTCGCCGGTGACACCGCCCAGGTAGCCGGTCGGCAGACCCTGGAAGTTCAGCTTGTCGCTGAAGCCCTCGGTCGGGGTCATCCCGTACAGCCGGGAGATCACCGGAGCCAGGAGCGCCAGCAGGATGAAGAACACGACGGTGATGAAGCTGCCGAACGCGGTCCGGTCCCGCTTGAGACGGATCCACGCGAGCTGGCCCGGTGAACGGCCGACGAATGCCTTGGCCGTGTCGGGCTGGAGAACCGCTACCGCCGTATCCTCGGTGCCTGGTGAGCGTGAGTCGGCGGTGGCCGGGGTGTTGCTCATGATGCGGTGTCTCCTCGTAGCGGACTTGATCGCGAAACGAACCTGTCACTCGCGGTGGCGAGCCTGGTCCTGCCCGGTCCCGGGCGGGTCGACTCGGCCCGTCGTCGTGACGGCGGGCGCTCGATGCGCATCAGGATCGTCAGCATGCGGCCGGGGTCGATAGTTGGTTGTACCACGCACCAATCCCTCCCCCGGTGACGCGCCCCCAACGGCGCTATGTGAGCGGTATTCGTCTGCCGCGGTTCAGAAATTTATCCGAGATCCGCAGGCCGAGAAATGTGTTGACGCATCGATCCGGTAACGGAACGGGTTCGTTGTCATAAGGCCTAGGTCATATCGTGCTTCGAGTCCCGGGGTCATAAGAACCCATTTTGGGGGTAAAAGCGCCATCTTCCATGCGGCGAAACGACCGGAGGGCAGAGAATGTCGGGTTTACCGCGCTTATGCGTTCTTGCAGTTGCGGAGAGTTACCGTCCCTGGTGGGCGCCGCGTGACGCCGCACTGTTTCCCTGCGGTTTCCGATTTCGAACCTCCATCGGCTCGCGCCGATGAACGTTGCGTAGTCGCATCATGTAACAAGATCGCGCATTTATCGGCGCTCGATTGAGGCCGGCCCTTTGGGGGTCGATCAGTGGTTCGGAGCCAGTCCGGCGAGAACTTCCGCACCCAGCTCGGCGGCGGCCCGTGGGTCCGCATCGAGCCCGCCGATACGCGGATCCCAGTTCGGTTCGTAGAACAGTTCGGTGGCGCCCGCTTCAGCGTACCTCTCGGCGCCGGCACGGATCTGCGCCCAGTCGCCGGAGAGCGGGACGGCCTCGTCGCGCCGCCCGGCCTGGACCACGCCGCGGACCACGATCCGCAACTCGTCCGGATCCCGGCCGGCCTCCTCGGCGGCCTCCCGGACGATCCGGACGCCGCGGGCGATCTCCGGCAGGGTGGTCCGGCTGCTGCTCACCCACCCCGCCGCGATCCGGCCGGCCCGCCGCAACGCCACGTCAGCGGTGCCGCCGAGCAGCACCGGAGGGCCGCCGATCCGGCCCGGAGCGGGCAGCATCCGGCTCGGCGGAATCCGGTAGAAACGGCCGCCGAATTCCGTCTCCTCGCCGCTGAACAGGGCTTTCAGAACGTCGAGATACTCCTCGGTACGCGGGCCGCGCGGTTTCGGATCCGATCCGGTCGCCTCGAACTCGACCTCCGACCAGCCGGTTCCCAGACCCAGATCGAACCGCCCGCCGGACAGCCGGTCCAGCGATCCCGCCTGCTTGGCCAGATATGCCGGCGACACATACGGCAGGTTGATCACCGAGACGCCCAGCCGGATCCGCGACGTAGCGGCGGCCGCCCAGGTCAGCGCGACGATCGGATCCAGCACGCTGTGATAGACCGGCGCGAGATCCTGGTCACGCCCGACGAGCAGCCGCTGGAACGCCCACAGGCCGTGATAGCCGAGGTCCTCGGCCTGCCGCGCGATCGTGGTCAACGTCTCCGGCTGCGCCCATGCGCCGGACACCGGACATCCGAAACTGATCAGCATGAAAAGCAACCTAACCGCCGCGGCCGGTCACCGTCGGCGGAGTGCCCGGTGTGCGTCGTGACTCTTTCTTCGAGCACGATGTCGTACGGGCCGGAAGGAGCGCTGCCGAGCCGCGCGACGCGGCCACGGGGCGCGGCGGACAGGGCGACCTCACGGGCGTATCCCCCGGTCACCGGCCCCCCAGCGGGCGTGCCCACGCCGGTCAGGAGACCGGATAGATCCGCGCCGGAGTGACCAGCACCGCGGTGCGCCGCTGCTCAGCCATGGTGCGGTCATAGGCCGGCCAGTCGTCGTGGGTGCCGCCGGCGGCCGTGAAGATCTCCCGCAGCAGCAGCCGCAGGCGCTCCGGGTCGAGCCACGGGTGCGGATCGTCCGGACCGGCCAGGAGTGCCCGGCCCTCGACCGTCGCGTAGCGCCAGCCGCTGCGGAACGCCACCGCGATCTGCGGCCGCTCCCGCAGGTTGCGCAGTTTGACCGCCCCGTAGGTGACGAACGCCAGCACCGGTGTCCCGTCCGCCGGATGTCCGATGATGCCCGTGTTCACCAGCGTCGACTGCACGGTCAGATCGGCCCGCACGGTCGAGACGATCGCCAGCCCGGTCTCGTCCCGGCTCAGTCCCCACGCGTCCTCGAGCGCACCCATTCCACCAGAGTAGGTCCGCCTGCCGGGAGGCGCGCCGGAGGGGGCGACGGATCGCCTACTCCGCGTGACGGACCGCCTCAGCCCGGCGGTCGCGCTTCGGCCGGAACGGATCATCGGGCTCGCGTGGCTCGGCGGGACTCTGCGTAGCCGTACGAAATCGTGGTTTCAGACGTTGGCGCCTTCGAGGAAGAGCCGGCCCGCCTCGGCCGCCGGGACCGGCCGGGAGAAGTAGTAACCCTGCGCGAAGCCGCAGCCCATCTCGCGCAGGGCCGCGAGCTGGCCGAACTCCTCGATGCCCTCGGCGACGGTCGCCATGCCGAGGCTCTTGCCGAGGCGGACGATGGTGTCGGTGAGCGCGGTGTCGTCGGCGATGACACCGAGACGTTCCACGAACGACCGGTCGATCTTGAGGGTGTCGACCGGGAACCGGCGCAGGTAGGCCAGTGACGAGTAGCCGGTGCCGAAGTCGTCGATGGCCAGGGTCAGGCCGAGGGCCTTGAGGCGCAGGAGCTGCTCCAGATTGGCCTCGGTGTCGGTCATCAGGACGCTCTCGGTCATCTCCAGGCACAGCCGGTCGGCGGGCATGCCGGTCTCGGCGAGGACCCGGGCGACCATCTCGGACAGATCGGCCCGGTCGAACTGGCGGACCGAGACGTTCACCGACATCTTCGGCGGGTAGCCGTCGCCGGCCACCCCCCACTCGACGGCCTGCCGGCACGCCTCGTGCAGCACCCACTGGCCGAGCGGCACGATCAGGCCGGTGGCCTCGGCGATCGGGATGAAGTCGAGCGGGTTGATCATGCCGCGGGTCGGGTGCGGCCAGCGGACCAGCGCCTCGAAGCCGATCACCTGACTGGTCGCCAGGTCGACGGTCGGCTGGTAGTGCAGGCGCAGGTCGCCGTTCTCCAGCGCGGCACGCAGGTCGGACTCCAGCTCCAGCCGGTCCACGAGACCCTCGCGCATGCGCGGGTGGTAATTGGAGAAGACGCCGCCGCCGGTCGCCTTGGCGTGATGCATGGCCAGGTCGGCGTTGCGCATCAGCTGCTCGGCACGGTCGCCGGCGTTCTCCTCGGCGTCACCGAGGGAGGCGGTGCCGGCCAGGCCGATGCTGGCCCGGACGTGGATCTGGCGCTCGCCGAACATCACCGGGGCGTCCAGGTCGTCGAGGATCCGGCGGGCCACCGGTGCGGCACCCTCCTCTTCCTCGCCGAGCAGCAGCACCCCGAACTCGTCGGCGCCGAACCGGGCCACCAGGTCGCCGTCCCGCACACAGCCGCGCAGCCGGTCGGCGACCTGCACCAGCAGCTGGTCGCCGGCCAGGTGGCCGAGGCTGTCGTTGATGCGCTTGAAGCCGTCCAGGTCCAGGTGCAACACGGTCACGGCGCCGGTGGCGCGCATCGCGGTGGCGGCCCGCTCCCGGAACAGGGCGCGGTTGGCCAGCTGGGTCAGCGAGTCGTGGTAGGCCTCGTGCATGAGCTGCTCCTGGAGCTCCATGCGCTCGCTGATGTCCCGGGTGTTCAGCACGAAGCCGGCCACGTGCGGGTCGTCCACCAGGTTCGTGATGATCACCTCGGAGGGGCGTTTGCCGCCGTCCCGGTGGGTGTGCACGACCTCCAGCGTGACGTCGGCGAACGGGCGGGCGGCGACCTGGCGCATCGCCTGGCACAGCCGCATCGCCACCTCGGCGTCGACCAGCTCGGTGTAGCGGCGGCCGACGAACGCCTCCGACGGGTAGCCGAACACCCGGCGCATCGACTCGCTCTGGTAGCGGATCAGGCCGTCCGCGTCGATCACCGTGACCACGTCCGAACTGTGCCGGATCAGTGCCTCGAACCACTGCTCCCGGGCGTGCAGCTCGGCGGTCCGCTCCTCGACCCGGCTCTCCAGGGTGCGGGTCAGGGCACGGTTCTCCATCTGGGTGAGGAGCTGCCGGCCCACGATCAACAGGATGAGGAACGAGCGGGTGTACGCGACGAACGGGTGGCTGTGCCCGGTCTGCACGTGGAACATCACGCTGGAACCGAGCGCCGCCAGTACCGCGATGTACGGAACCGTGACCGCCGTGCTCCAGACACCCGCCGGCAGGTCCAGCGGCTTGGCGTCGTTGTCGCGGGGACGGACCGCACCCATCAGGACCAGGGCGTACCCGGCCAGCGACGGCAGGTGCACGAGCGGGGCCGCACCGAAGTCGTCGATCAGTTCGAGATAGACGTGCCCGACGTCGGTGACGGCGAACGCGACCATCCCCATGCCGAAGAACGCCAGATCGGCGCCGCAGCCGTGCCGGCGGCGCTGCGGCGGCAGCATGTAGGCCAGGATCGTGGCGATCACGATGTCGGTCATCGGGAAGACCAGCGTGAAGTAGAACTCGGCGCCGTGCGCGCTCTCCTCCAGCCGAGGGTCCACCACGAAGATCCAGGCGACCAGGACCAGCGACGAGGCGATCAACAGGCCGTCGAGAACGCTGCGAAGCCGGTTCACCAGCGGCTGGGAGGCGCTCGGCAGGGTCAGCACACCGGCCGGGATCACGATCATCAGCCCGATCAGCCCGGGCGCGCCGAGCATGGGGAACAGGTCGCGGGTCACCCCCGGGACCGGCCACTGGGTGAACCAGCCGAACTGGCCGAGACCCCACAGGAACACCCCGGCGGCGAGCAGCGACCACCCCCAGCGGGCCCGTCCGGTGAAGCCACGGGACCGCCACACACAACCGGCCGCGGCGGCCGACGACATAGCGAGCAGACCCCAGGCGGTGAACCCGCGGGCCGCGTCCGGTCCACCGGCGCCCGCGACCACCAGGGCGCTCAGGACGGCGAGGGCGGTGCCGGCCGCGATGCTGAGCCGGGCCCAGCGACGCGTCGCCCGCGGATCCGGCACTGTCGTGTCGACTGCCATCCGCTCGCCCCTTTCCGGTACGCCTCCCCGGCTGAGGTGCCGAGGTCAGGTCAACCGGGGTCATCGGGCCGGGGCGGGCCGTCCTGAGAAGATCCTGACAATCAGTTACCGACCAGGCCGTCCTCGTAGGCGACGATCACCAACTGCACCCGGTCCCGGACGCCGAGCTTGGCGATCGCCCGGGTGACGTGGGTCTTCGCGGTCAGCGGGCTGATCACCAGAGTGCTCGCGATCTCATCGTTCGACAGGCCGGTGGCGACCAGCCGGACCACCTCCCGCTCGCGCTCGGTGAGCACGGACAGGCGCTCACCACCGGCCCGCCCGGCCGCCGGGACCGGGCGGTGCGCGAACTGGCCGACGACACGGCGGGTGACGCTGGGAGAGAGCAGGGCGTCCCCGCCGGCCACCACCCGGACCGCGGTGCGCAGCGCCTCCGGGTCGATCTCCTTGGTCAGGAAACCGCTGGCACCGGCGGCGAGGGCGGTGAAGACGTACTCGTCGGTCTCGAAGGTGGTCAGGATGATGATCCGGGTCTGCTGGGCGGCCAGGATCTTCCTGGTCGCGGTGATGCCGTCCATGCCGGGCATCCGGATGTCCATCAGGATCACGTCGGGCCGCAGCTCCCGGGCGGCGCGGACCGCCTCGTCGCCGGTGGCCGCCTCGCC
This sequence comes from Actinoplanes subglobosus, assembly GCF_042650585.1. Taxonomy (NCBI): domain Bacteria; kingdom Bacillati; phylum Actinomycetota; class Actinomycetes; order Micromonosporales; family Micromonosporaceae; genus Actinoplanes; species Actinoplanes subglobosus. The sequence goes on along the minus strand of NZ_JBHSBL010000036.1, from coordinate 15,767 downwards.
CACCACCGACAGGTCCCGGCCGCGCCGCAGCAGGCTCCGGAAACCGGCCCGGACCAGGTGCTGGTCGTCGGCGAGGAGAACGGTGATGGTCATGTCCGCTCCGTCACGGGGATGGCGGCCCGTACCGTGAAACCGGTCGTGCCGGGACCGGCGGTGAGCGCGCCGCCGAGCGCCGCCACCCGCTCCCGCATCCCGGCGATGCCGTGGCCGTCGGCGGACTCGCCGCCCGTCCCGTCGTCGCGGACCTCGACGACCACGCTGTCCGGCGCGTACCGGACCGTCACCGTGACCCGCCCGGCCCCGGCGTGCCGGACCGTGTTGGTCAGCGACTCCTGCACCACCCGGTAGACGGCGGCCGCGACCGGCGCCGGCAGTTCCACCGGTTCACCGGTCTCGGTGAGGGTCACGTCGAGTCCCGCCTCCCGGACCTGTCCGAGCAGCCGGTCCAGACTCTCCATCGCCGGGAGTTCCCCCTCGCGTAGCACGCCGACCAGGGCTTTCAGGTCGGTCATGGCCCGGCCGCGGACCTCCTGGGCGAGCACCAGCGACGCCCTCGCCTCCTCCGGCTCGGTGTCGAAGGCGTCCAGCGCCACGTTCAGGTGCACGCCCACCACGGCGAGCGTGTGCGACACGACGTCGTGCAGGTCACGGGCGATCTCCACGCGCTCCTCGGCGCGCCGGCGGAGGGACTCGACGTCGAACCGGTGGGCCACCTCGGCCCGCCAGCGCAGCGTGTTCCGGTAGGCCGTGGCCCCGGCGAGCACCGCGGCCACCCACAGCGCCTCCCCGCCCAGGTGGGCGAACACCCAGTTCGCCGGGTGCGGGTAGACGAAGGTGTCCCAGTTGACGCCCCAGAGGAGCATGACCGCCGAGGTGACCACCGCGGTCCGCAGCCGCCCGGCCAGCACCAGCGCCATCAGGGCGGCGGTCGCCGGCCACACCCAGCCGGCCTCGATCAGATGGGCGGCGCGCCAGGCGGTGACCGTCGAGAAGGCCAGGAGCAGCATGGCGAGCGGCCAGCGGCGGGCGGCCAGCATCATCGCGGCCAGCGACGTGGCCAGCGCGGAGATCAGGGCGACCGGACCGAGCCCACCGGTGAGGGCGAGCCCCGTCGGCACGCCCACCAGGGTCAGCGCGGCGGCGGTACGGGCGATGCTCTTCGTCATGCCGGGGACGCTATTTCCGGCGGGCGCCGCGGGGCGTCGTCCCGCCGCTGTCACCCGCATCGACGCCTCCCGACTACCCGCCTACACCGTCCGGAGTAGTCTCTCAGCTCTCCCCGGCCGCCTCCCGGCGCGCGCGTGCCCGCCGTTTGCCCTCGTGCATGGCCTGGACCCGGGCGACCGGGATGGTGTGGCCCTCGGCGATCAGCCCGGCGTCCAGCTCCTGCGGTGCGGGCATCGCCGCCGCCCACGGGTCACCACCGGCGAGCAGCCCGGGTGCGGTCGCGAGGGTGAAATCGGCCGGGGTGACCTGATCGAGATCGGACCAGCCGACCGGGAACGACACCGGCACCCCCGGCCGGATCCGCGGACTGTAGGCCGCCGCGACGGTCGCCCCGCCGGCCCGTGTCGCGTCCAGGAACACCCTGCCGTGCCGGTCCTCGCGGATGAACGCGGTGGTGGCCAGCTCCGGATCGATCCGCTCGGCGCGGGCGGCCACCGCACGCTGGGCCGCCGCCACGTCCTCCACCGCGGGCTCACCGGCCAGCGGCACGAAGACGTGCACGCCCTTGGACCCGCTGGTCTTCACCGCACCGGACATGCCGACATCGGCGAGCGCCTCCCGGACCAGCCGGGCCGCGGCCACGGCGGCGGCGAAACCACCGTCCTCCGGCGGGTCCAGGTCCATGATCAGGTGGGTGGGGTGCGCCGAACCCGCGGTCATCAGGGCCGGGTGGTACTCCACGGCCCGCTGATTGCCCAGCCAGAACAGCGTGCGGCGGTCGTTGGCCAGCGCGTACGTCACCTCGCGATGCGACGCCTCGGCCCACACCGTGGCGCGGGGCACCCAGTCCGGCGTGTATTTCGGCAGGTTCTTCTGCATGAACCGCTCCTGGCCGCGGAGCACCCGGACGACCGACAGCGGACGGTCCCGCAGGACGGGCAGGAGGCAGCCGGCCACCGCGTCCAGATAGTCCACCAGATCCCGCTTGGTGGCACCGGCCCCGGGGAACAGCTCCTGATCCAGATTGGTCAGCGGTACGCCGTCGCGCTCCTCACCCATCCGCTCATCGTGCCCGATCGGGGCCGGATGCGCGCGCCCTCAGCCCTGCCGGACGAACTGCTTGGCCGCCGCGGCCAGCGCGCTCTGCAGGGCCGCCGGGTCACCCGAGGCCGAGTAGGCGCCGAGGGCCGCGTTGGCGGCGTTCTGCCAGGGCTGCGAGCAGGCCGATCCGTGGGCGCAGGACGGGACCGCCACACCGGACTTCCAGTCCTCGGCCGCCTCCAGTTGGTAGTCGGAGAAGCCGGTGGTCGGCGCGTCGGTGCGGGCCGGGATCGAGCCCTTCTGCGCGTTGAACGCCTGCTGCCCCTCGGGGGAGGCGACCGTCTGGAGCCAGCACGTGCCACCGGCCGCGTTGGCCGCCCCGGTGGTGAGCGCGAACGAGTCGGCGAGCCACTGGAACGCCTTGCCGTTGCCGGGGAAGGTGAAGGAGTCGTACCCGCTGAAGTTGTTGGCCTCCAGGTCGGCCGCGGCCCAGTCGCCCATCAGCTGGTAGCCGGCCTTGCCGTCGATGAGCAGCCGCTCCGCCTCCGGCCAGTCCAGCGAGTCCCGGTCGGCGTTGCTGAACCCGAGGATCGTGGCGTAGTCCTCGATCGCCGAGCGGACGGCCTTGCCATCCCACTTGGTGGTGCCGGTGAACAGGCCGGTGAACCGTTTCGGGCCCAGTTCGCTGATCAGCACCGCCTCCAGCAGCATCAGCTGGGTCCAGTCCCGGCCCAGGGCCAGCGGGGACTCGACGCCGTCCCGGCGCAGCCTGGTCAGGTTGGCGATGAAGTCCTTCATCGTCCGGGGTGCGGTGAGGATGCCGGACTCGGCGAGCACCTGGTCGTTGGTCCACACCACGTTGGCCCGGTGCACGCCGATCGGCACCGACCACAGCTTGCCGTTGACAGTGATCGTCTCGATCAGGCCCTCCGGCAGTGTCCCGGTCAGGCCCCACGACGAGAACTCGGCGGTCAGGTCCTTGATCTGCCCGGAGTCGATGTGGTCGAGCAGTTCCGCGCCGGCGTGGACCTGGAAGACGTCCGGCGGGTCGTTCTGCGCCAGGCGGGCGTTGAGCACCTGCTTGGCGTTGATCCCGGCACCACCGGGCACCGCGCCGCTGGTGAACTCCTGACCAGGGCAGGCGGTGGTGAACCGGTTGACCAGGGCGTCCAGGCCGGCTTTCTCGCCGCCCTCGGCCCACCACGTGAAGACCTCGACCTTCGCGGCGGTGGAGTCGTCCTCCCCGGTCCCGCAGGCGGACGTCAGCAGCAGTGCGGCGACGCTGACGACGGCCGCCAGGGCGCGTCGTGTGGTGCGCATGGACTTCCCCAATCATCCAAACTCGTCGTTGTCACGAGGACAATCGGAAGTACCGTGCCGCTTCACGTTCAAAGGTGTCAACTCGTGATCTATCGGTGCACGGACCGACCGTCCGTCATAGGGATCTTGAGCTGGGCGGATGTCGGGCGACAGTCCTGCGGCTGTGCTGAATGTAACTCACGGTTAATGGGTCGATGTGATGTGGGCCCTGTTCAGATGCGTGTCGGCGAAATCAACGGAGACTGAACCGTCACTGAACGTGAGTTGAGTCTTCGACCTAATTCCTCCGGGGTACGTCAAACGGGCCATAGCTGGCGGTCTATCCGGTTCGTCACAATCGGAGCATGACAACACCGGGCGACATCGCTCTGCTGATCGTTCTGGCCGCTGCCCTGATGGCGTGCGCCGGATACGCGGCGGGCCGCCTCCATCAGCGCCGGCAGAGCGGCCCCGACCTCCGTGACGCGTACAAGACCGGGTACGACGCGGCCACCCGCAGCGTCTTCAGCATGGCGGCCCGTGCCGCCGGCCGGAAGCCGGCGCCCGAGGAGGCCGCCGACGGTCCCGACGTGCCGGGCCAGCGGGAGGGCCGGCACGCCGTGCCCGAGGAACTGGTGCGGGCCAAGACCTACCGCCTGTCCTTCGACCGGGTGGCGCGGGCCAAGGTCCCGCGACAGGTGGAGATCGTCGACGATCCTGCTCAACCCGACCTCAACCCACGCACAGTCTCGTGACAGTGCGGGCATAGTCGTCGATGTTCTGCTGCCCGGGTCAGTGACTTCCGACTCCGATTAAGGCGGCAAACTTGACCGGGCAGCACAGGGACAACGCGGCCTATGTCCGCGAGGTCCACGACAAGGGACTGGCCTTCGACCTGGCCACGATGAGCCGGCGCCGGATGCTCTACGTGATCGGCGGCGCCGGCGCGGCCGCGATGATCGGCGCCGGCATCTTCAACACGGCCGAGGACGCCGACGCGGCTCTCACCGAGGTGGCGTCCGAGACCGCCGGGCCGTACCCCGCCGACGGATCCAACGGCATCGACGTGCGGACCGAGTCGGGGATCGTGCGCAGCGACATCCGCTCCTCCTTCGGCACGTCCACCACCACGGCCGAGGGGGTGCCCTTCGCGTTCTCCCTCACCGTGCAGGACCTGGACGGCGCGGCGCTGGCCGGTGCCGCCGTCTACGCCTGGCACTGCGACCGGGACGGCAACTACTCCCTCTACTCCACGGGTATCACCGAGGAGAACTACCTGCGTGGCATCCAGGAGACCGACGAGACCGGCACGGTCACCTTCACCAGCATCTTCCCGGCCTGCTACTCGGGCCGGTGGCCGCACATCCACTTCGAGGTCTACGCGTCGCTGGAGAACGCGACGAACGGCGCGGGCCCGATCATCAAGACCTCCCAGATCGCGATCCCGGAGGACGTCTCCGACGTCGTCTACGCCACCGAGGGGTACGCCCAGAGCGTCACCAACCTCAGCCAGATCACCCTGGCCACCGACAACGTGTTCAGCGACGACCTGGCGGCGACCGAGATGGCGACGGTCACCGGCAGCGTCGAGGAGGGTTACGTCGCGGTGCTGACCGTGGCGGTCGACCCCGACGACGTGGAGACCGGTGGCGGCGGGACCCCGCCGTCGGGTGAGCCCCGTCCGGCCCGCCCCCGTCGGCCACCGCCTCGCCGTCGGCGAGCGAGTCGGCGTCGGCCAGCGCTTCCGCAAGTGCCAGCGCTTCCGCAAGTGCCAGCGCTTCCGTCAGCGCGTCGGCCGGCGCCACTGCCGCCCCGTCACGCCGGCCTCAGCAGCCCCGGCCGCAGCAGCCGCAGCCGCGGAGGGAATCGCACTGGTGGGCGCCGTGGACCTGGTGACCCGCTGAGAGACCACGGGGTCCCGGCCGCCCCCTCCGGGATCCCGTACCTCAGCTCTGCGCCGCCTCGACCGCCTCGCGCAACCCCCGGGCGGCCAGCCGGTCGGCCCGCTCGTTCTCCGGATGCCCGGCGTGCCCCTTCACCCAGTGCCAGCTGACGTCGTGCCGCCGGACCGCCTCGTCGAGCCGTTTCCACAGGTCCACGTTCTTCACCGGCTGACGGGCCGAGGTCATCCAGCCGTTCCGCTTCCAGTTGTGCATGTACTGCGTGATGCCGTTGCGCACGTAGACGCTGTCGGTGTAGATCTCCACCGTGAGCGGTGCCCGGTTCAGCGCCTCCAGGGCCCGGATCGGCGCCATCAACTCCATCCGGTTGTTGGTGGTCGAGGCCGCCTCACCACCGCAGAGATCCTTCTCCGCCGCACCCCAGCGCAGCACCGCTCCCCAGCCGCCCGGACCGGGGTTCGGGGCACACGCCCCGTCGGTGTAGATCTGCACGACGCTCATACCTGGAGACGATAAGGCCCGGCTTCCGGTAGGAGGTCTCCACGTGCTCGGTGCGGGAGTGTGGGACAGGCCATCGGCGGACGACCGCCGGGCGGGAGCGGTCAGCGGGCCACCGTATGGTGGCGGGGGCGGACGAATCCGGATGGGCGGGACTCATGGTTGGTGGCGACGCGGCCGCGGTCGAGGTGCGGGACGTCGTGGTGCGTTATGGCGACACGACAGCCGTCGACGGTGTGTCCCTGACCCTGCCACGCGGGCGAGTGCTCGCCCTGCTCGGGCACAACGGCGCCGGCAAGACCAGCCTGCTCCAGGTCTGCGAGGGTTTCCGCGGGCCGGACGGCGGTCAGGCGCGGGTGCTGGGGCTCGACCCGGTCGGCGACCACGACGAGCTGATGCCCCGACTCGGGATCATGCTGCAGTCCGGTGGTGTCTACCCGTGGGCGACGGCGGGGGAGATCCTGCGCCTGTTCGCGTCGTTCGCGGCCCACCCGCTCGACACCGACATGCTGCTGGACCGGCTCGGCCTGCGGAGGTTCGAGCGCACCCGGTTCCGCCGGCTGTCCGGCGGCGAGCAGCAGAGGCTCAGTCTCGCTGTGGCCCTGGTCGGCCGGCCCGAGCTGGTCTTCCTCGACGAGCCGACGGCCGGCATGGACACCGAGGCCCGGCACACCACCTGGCAGCTGATCGAGGAGCTGCGCGCCGACGGCGTGTCGGTGCTGCTCACCACCCATCTGCTCGACGAGGCCGAGCGTCTCGCCGACGACGTCGTGATCATGCGGTCCGGCACCGTCGCGGCGACCGGCACCCCGGCCGAGCTGACCTCGGCGGCGGCCGTCGACGTCCTGGAGGTGCGGGCCGACCCGGGTCTCGACCTGGCCGGGCTGCGCGCCGGGCGGACGGTGGCCGAGCCCTCGCCCGGGCTCTACACGATCTCCGGCGGCCTGGACACCGCGGGGCTCGCCGAGGTGCTGGGCTGGTTCGCCGCCGCGGGCGCCGACGTGACGGCGATCAACACGCGCCGCCGCACCCTGGAGGACGTCTACCTCTCCCTGACCACCACGCAGACCCCGGTGGGAGCCGCCCCGTGAGCACCTTCGCCCCCGCCCCCGGCCGGGCCCCGATGCGCACCATCCTGACCCGTCAGATCCGGATGGAGCTGCTGCTGACCGCCCGCCGTGGCGAGGCCGTGGTCCTGGCGATGGGCGTGCCGCTGCTGGTGCTGCTCGGTGCGGGCCTGTTCGACGTCACCAAGCTGCCGACCGGCGACCGGCTCGGCTGGGTGGTCCCCGGGGTGCTCGCGCTCACCGTCATGTCGACGGCGTTCACCGGGCAGGCCATCACCACCGGATATGAGCGCAGCTACGGCGTACTCAAACGGCTCGGCGCCTCACCGCTGACCCGGCCCGGCCTGCTGATCGCCAAGACCGCCGCCGTGCTGGCCCAGATCGCCGTGCAGGTGCTGGTCCTGGCGCTGGTCGGGCTCGCGGTGGGCTGGCGGCCGGAGGCCGGCGCCCTGCTCCCGGCGATCGGGGTGACGGTGCTCGCCGCCGCCGGTTACAGCGGGCTGGCGCTGCTGCTGGCCAGCGTGATGAAACCGGAGACCACCACCGGCGCGGCCACCCTGATCTACGTGGTGATGCTGTCCGTCGGCGGGATCATGTTCAGTGCGCCCGACCTGGGCACGGCCGGCTGGTTCCTGCTGCCGCTCGCCGCGCACGCCGAGGCGCTGCGGGAGACGCTGATGCACGGCGGCTCGGTGCCGCTCGGCATCTGGCTGGCGCTGGGCACCTGGGCGATCGTCTGGCTGACCGCCGCCGCCCGCAACTTCAAGTGGGAGTGACCGGCGTGTCCATCGATCGGTGGACAACCGGTGACAGCCGCGTGGTCGTCCCGGTGGGCGCCGCGACAGAGCACGATCAGACGTATGGAAGCCATCGAGGTAACCGGACTTCGTAAGACATACGGCGGGCAGGACGCGGTCGCCGGGATCGATCTCGTCGTCGCCCGTGGCGAGATCTTCTCCCTGCTCGGCCCGAACGGTGCGGGCAAGACCACCACCGTGGAGATCCTGGAGGGGCACCGCCGCCGGACCGCCGGCGACGTGCGGGTGCTCGGTGAGGACCCGGGCACGGCCGGCTCGGCGTGGCGGTCCCGGATCGGGATCGTGCTGCAGGACGCCGACGACGCCGCCGACCTGACCGTCCACGAGATGGTCAAGCACATCGGCGGGTTCTATCCGGACCCGCGGAAGGCCGACGAGGCGATCGAGCTCGTCGGGCTGACCGCGAAACGCAACAGCAAGATCCGTACCCTCTCCGGCGGTCAGCGGCGCCGCGTCGACGTGGCGCTCGGCATCGTCGGCCGCCCCGAGTTGCTCTTCCTCGACGAGCCGACCACGGGTTTCGACCCGGAGGCACGCCGCCAGTTCTGGGATCTGATCCGCACCCTCGCCGCCGACGGCACCACGATCGTGCTGACCACCCACTACCTGGACGAGGCGGAGGCGCTCGCCGACCGGCTGGCTGTCGTCTCGGCCGGCCGGATCGTCGCCGAGGGCACCCCGGCCACCCTGGGCGGGCGGGGCGCCGCCGAGGCCCGGGTCAGCTGGACCGAGAACGGGACGGTCCGGTCCGAGCAGGTCAGCGACCCGAGCGACCTGATCCGTCACCTGGTGGCGTCCGGCGCCGACCTGAGCACCCTCACGATCACCCGTCCGACCCTCGAGGACACCTACCTGAGCCTGATCGGAGCCACCCGATGATCGCCATGAGCCTGAGCCGCGGCCACGTGGAGCTGCTCCAGTTCCTGCGCGACCGGACCGCGGTGGTGTTCACCTTCTTCTTCCCGGCGCTGCTCCTACTGTTGTTCGGCACCATCTTCGGCAGCGAGTCCACCGAGACCGGCGTGGCGGTGAGCCGGATCTTCACGGCCAGCATGATCGCCTACGGCATCCTCAACACGGCGTTCGTGACGATGGGGTCCGGGCTGGCGATGGACCGTGAGGACGGGACGCTCAAACGCCTCCGCGGTACCCCGATGCCGGCTACGGCGTACCTCGTCGGCAAGGGTCTTCTGGTCTTCGCCCTGAGTGTGGCCGAGGTCGCCTTCCTGATCCTGATGGGCGTCGTGGTCTTCGACATGCCGCTGCCGCCGGCCGATCACTGGGTGACGTTCGTGTGGATCTTCGTGCTCTCGACGGTCGCCTGCTCGCTGCTCGGCATCGCGGTCAGTGGCCTGGTCAAGAACGCCCGCAACGCCGGCGCCATCCTGAACGTGCCGGTGGTGGCGCTGCAGTTCATCTCCGGCGTCTTCATCCACCCGATGACCCAGCTGCCGGAGTGGCTGCAGAACGTCGCGTCGATCTTCCCGGTCCGCTGGATGGCGCAGGGTTTCCGCTACGTCTTCCTGCCCGACGAGGCGAAGGCGCAGGAGATCGGTGGCGCATGGAACCTCGGCACGGTGGCCGTGGTGCTCGGTGTGTGGTGTGTGGTCGGATTGGTGCTGTGCCTGGTGACGTTCCGGTGGAGCGGTCGCGACAAGTGAGCGAGTCGCAGTCCTCCTACTGGCTGTGGGAGTTGTTCTTCGCGGTCACGGTGGTCGCCGTCGGTGCCGCGGTGGTCATCGTGGACGGTTTCGAGCCCTGGCGGCGAGTGATCGCGCTCGCCGCCGTCGGCGCGATGTTCCTGCTGCATCTGCTGGTCGGCCGGCCGTTGATCGCCCGCGACGCGGAGAACACGGCCGCCCTGGTCACCCTGCTCACCCAGCTGGTCCTCTTCGGCGTCGCGGTCTGGGCCGTCCCGCTGGTGACGTGGCTGATGTTCGCGGTCATCCCGGTGATCTTCCAGATGGTGGCGGTGCGGCTCGCGATCATCCTCGTGGTGGTGGCCAACCTGATCCCGGTCGGGGTGGAGGCCTGGTACAACCCCGGCGACGTCGGCATGGACATCGTCATCGCGGCGATCTCCACCGGCGCCGGCATCTGCATCGGCCTCTGGATCCTCAAGACGCTGCACGAGAGCGAGCAGCGGGCGACGCTCATCACCGAACTGGAGGCGAGCCGCGCCGAGGTGGCCCGGCTCTCCCACGAGGCCGGGGTCGCCGCCGAGCGGACCCGCCTCGCCGGGGAGATCCACGACACCCTCGCCCAGGGCTTCACCAGCATCATCACGCTGGTCCAGGCGGCCGATCCGGCGCTGCGCGACGAGCGGCTGGCGCTCGCCGTGCGTACCGCACGGGAGAATCTCGCGGAATCCCGGGCCCTGGTCGCGGCCCTCTCACCGACGGCGTTGGCTTCCGCTTCACTTCCCGAGGCGGTACGCCGTAGTGCCGCACGATTCACGGAAGAGGCCGGTGTGCCCGCTTCCGTCCGTATCACCGGCGACGTCTACGGATTGCCCACCCGTACGGAGGTGGTGTTGCTCCGGGCGGCGCAGGAGGCCCTCACCAATGTGCGGCGCCACGCTTCCGCACAGGAGGTGGCGGTCCTGCTCGCCTATTCGCCGTCGGCGGTGCGGCTGGTGATCCGCGACGACGGCTGCGGGATCAAGTCCGATATCTCTGAAGGTTTCGGGCTTTCCGGAATGCGGACCCGCGCCTCGCAGGTCGACGGCTCCCTGGCCGTCCGCAGCGACCCCGACACCGGCACCACCGTCGAACTGGAGATCCCCGCGTGATCCGCACCCTGTTCGTCCTCCGCGTCCTCCGCTCCGTCCCCGGGAGGCCGGCGTGATCCGCATCCTGCTGGTCGATGACCATCCCGTGGTGCGGATGGGGCTGCGCGGCATGCTCGACGCCGAACCCGATCTGACGGTCGTCGGTGAGGCGTCCTCCGGTGCTGAGGGCTTCGACCAGGCCCTCGCGCTCACGCCGGACATCGTGCTCATGGACCTGCGGATGCCCGGCGGCGACGGCGTCGAGGCCACCGGCCGGATCCTGTCGTCGACCCCCGGTGTGCGGGTCATGGTGCTGACCACCTACGAGTCGGACCGTGACATCCTGCGCGCCATCGAGGCCGGCGCCTCCGGTTACCTGCTGAAGGACGCCTCCCCGAAGGAACTGGCCGACGCGGTGCGGGCGGCCGCCCGCGGCGAGACGGTGCTCGCGCCGAGTGTGGCCTCGACCCTGGTGCGCCAAGTGCGCAGTCCGGCCCCGCCGGGCCTCTCCGCGCGCGAGACTGAGGTGCTCGAGCTGGTCGCGGCCGGCCTGACCAACGCCGACATCGGCAAGCGGTTGTTCATCAGTGAGGCGACCGTCAAGACGCACCTGCTGCGCGTGTTCAACAAGCTCGACGTGGCGGACCGCACGGCCGCGGTCACCACGGCCATGCGGCACGGGCTCATCTGACACACACATAATCAGAATTCGTCTCATAAGGGCCATTCCGGGCAGCTAGATTACGGACGGCGCGTCCCTGTCTACGCAGCTCAGCCCGTGCGCGCCCGGCCGGAGGAGACGACATGCGTGTACGACGTTCCCATCGGATCCCGGCGCCCGCGGTGCCGTTCCGCCTGTGGGCGCCGGCTCGTTTCCGGTCAGCGGTCTCGTTCGTCGTCGCCGCCGCCCTCACCCCGATCGTGGTGCTCGTGCCGGCCACCCCCGCACACGCCGCACCCGGCGAGATCATCATCGAGGCGGACATCGAGGATGCCGAGGACGGCACCTTCACCTTCGAGATCCGCCGGATCGGGCCCACCATCGGCATGGGTGCGGCCACCGTCCACTACGACACCGTCACCGCCCCGGACAGCACGTTCGCCGGCGCCACCCCCGGCGTCGACTTCACCCTGCCAGCGACGACGTCCAGCACGTTCGCCGAAAGCACCCGCGACGTCATCAAACGCGTCACCGTCCACGGCATCACCGACCCGAACGACGAATACGACGAACGTTTCGCCCTGCGCCTGTTCGCCGCCGACAACACGCCGATCACCGAGGCGTGGGGCACGATGCTCGACAACGACGACCCGCCCACCTATTCGGTCGGCCCGATCACGGTCGACGAGTCGGCGACCACCGCGACGGTCACCGCGACCCTCTCCAACTTCTCCGCCAAACCCGTGTCGATCCCGTACCGGACGGTCAACGACACCGCGACGGCCGGCGAGGACTACACCCCCAAGGAGGGGATGCTCGACTTCACCGTGGGGCAGGCCACCGCCACCGTCGGCGTGACCCTGCTCCCGGACGACCGGGACGAGGGCGCCAGCGAGAAGTTCAAGCTCGACACCACCGGCACCGGGAACACCGCGATCAACGCGACACCCAGCCTGACCACCACCGACCTGACCGCCGACGTGACGATCACCGACGACGACGCCCCCTCGGTCATCTCCATCGGGAACGCGCCCTCGGTGCGGGAGGGCGACACCCTCCGTTTCCCGGTCACCCTCGACAAGGCGTCGAACCTGTCGATCACGGCCAACGCCAACACCGGCGGAACCGCGACCGCGGGCGACGACTACACGGCATTGACCAACGCGCCGGTCACCATCGCACCCGGACAGACCACCGCGACCGTGTCGGTGCCGACGGTCAGCGACAGCGACAACGCCGAGAACGAGAACGTGACGGTCACGCTGAGCGGGCAGGTCAACGCCGACCTGGGCACCGCCACCGGAACCGGCTCGATCGTCGACTCGCTCGTCACCGTCACCCCGGTCGAGACCATCGACGAGACCGAGCACGAACAGCACTTCGACATCGCCCTCGCGCACGCGGCCACCAGCCCGATCCAGATCGGCTACACCGTGGCCGCGGGAACCGCCAGCTCACCGGCCGACTTCACGGCGGGCTCCGACACCCTGACCTTCGCCACGGGCGAGACGACCAAACGGATCGCCGTCCCGATCCACGCCGACACCGTCCACGAGAGCGGTGGCGAGACCTTCACCATCACGCTCACCAACCCGGGCGGCGGCGTGACCGGTGGTCTCGGCACGTCGACCTTCACCATCGTCGACGACGACACGCTGCCGACGTTGTCGACGATGACGACGAGCATCGACCGGGCCGAGGAGGACGGCGACAACACGGCGACCTTCGTGGCCGGCCTCAGCAACGCCAGCAACCAGCCCATCACCCTGGCGATCACGAACGACGACGCGGGTGGCACGACCGAGGGCGGAACCGCGCCCGGCAAGAACGACTACGACTTCCCGTCGACCGTGACGATCCCGGCCGGCAGCACCAGCGTGAACATCCCGGTGACGGTCCACGGCGACGACGTCTACGAGGCCGACGAGACCGCCGCCTTCACCGTCGGGCGCGGCGGCGGCGAGACGGACGTGGCAGCCGGCACCCTCAGCACGTCATTGGTGCTGCGCAACGACGACGACCTGCCGGTGGTCACCCTCATCGCGCCCGCGGCCGCCGACGAGGGCACCGCCTCCGTGCCGGTCACCGCAACGGTGACGGGCAGTGCTGAGGCGATCATCCCCTTCACCGTGACGGTGGATGAGGGCAGCACCGACGGCACGGACGGCATCGACGACTTCGACCCGGCGAACCTCACCCTCTCCGACGACATCGATCCGGGGGAGACGAACCTGGACCTCGGTTCGGTGGCGGTCAAGGCCGACGCCGTCGACGATGACGACGACAGCTTCTCGATCACCCTGATCCCCACCGCCGGCATGGTCCAGAAGTCAAAGACCATCGCCATCACGGACCAGAGCACCGACCTGCCGCCGCGGGTGGTCGGCTCCAATGCGCTCACGGTGGGTGAGGAGGAGATCAGCATCGACGTCCCGGTCACCCTCGACTTCGTGGGCGTCACCGGCAACACCGCCACCTCGACCGACAAGACGATCACCGTCAACTACGCGACCAGCGACGGCACCGCGACCGCCGGGACCGACTACACGACGACGAACACGCCGCCGCTCAGTTTCGTCGCACCGGACAACGCCGTTGCCGCCTCGATCACACAGAACATCACCGTTCCGATCCTCGATGACAGCGCCTTCGAGGTCGACGAGAACTTCTCCGTCGCGTTGACCAGCGCTTCGACGGTGGTCGACGGCACGACGACGGTGACCATCGAAGACGAGCCCGACCCCAAACCGACCTTCGGCGTCACCGCGAACCACGCCATGGCGGAGACGGGGACGGCGACGTTCACCGTGACGCTGTCCGAACCGGCCTCCGCCGCCACGGACTTCGACGTAACGGTGACCGGCGGCACCGCGACCGAGGCGGTCGCCGGTATCGGCAGCGACGACTACGACGCGCCCAGCGGCACTGTGACGATCCCCAAGGACCACACGACGGCGGCTATCACCTTCGCGGTGAAGCCCGACGACGTCTACGAAGGCAACGAGACCGTCGACATCACCATCGAACCCGATGCCACCGCGGACAACATCCAGACGGCCACTCTGAACCGCACACTGACGATCACCGACGGCGAATCGGTGCCGGTGATCACCCTCGACAACGTGGCCACGACCGCGTCCGAGGGCGACCAGCTGATGATCCGCGCGACGCCGAACATTGCGACCGAGGTGGCCCTGACATACAACGTCGCGCTGGCCGGCGACGCAACGCAGAGCGACGCGGCGGAGCCCGAGGACTTCACCGAGGGCAACGTCCTGACCGAGACCATTCCGGCAGGCAGCGCCGCCGGGGTGCCGGTGACCCTCCAGACGGTCGATCTCGAGGACGACCAGGCCGACGAGTACACCGAGCAGATCAAGGCCACGGTCACCAACCTCGTGCCCACCGGGCCGAGCCCGGTGGAGGGCTTCTACAAGATCGTCGACGATGCGAACGATCTGACGCCGGAGATCACCACGGCGGGCACGGTCAACGTGGGCGAGGGCGATGGTGACGCCACGGTTCCGGTGACGCTGAGTTGGGCCGGTCTGCCGAACACGAACGACGCGTCCTCCACCCAGAAGACGCTCACGGTGGATTACGCCACCGCCGATGACACGGCGACAGCGGGGGAGGACTACGCGGCTGATTCGGACACCCTGACGTTCCCGGCAGATGATCTGACGCCGCAGGACATCGTGGTGCCGTTGGTGGACGGCTCGGTCTACGAGCTGTCCGAGCAGTTCAAGGTCAACCTGAGCGGTGTCGTGGGTGACGAGGCCGGCGACAGTCTGATCGCTGATCCGGAGACGTCGGTGGTGATCGCCGATGATGACAGTGGGAACAAGCCGACGTATTCGGTGACGGCTCCGGCGAATCCGGTCGGTGAGGGTGCGGGTGGTCAGTTCACGGTGGACCTGACCTCGGACGCCGTTTCGGACATCACGTTCGATGTCACGGTGACTGCCGGTGGGGTGCCGAGTGCGGTGAGCGGCGACTATTCCCTGCCGTCGGCGACGGTGACGGTGTTGAAGGGCAGCGATACCGCGACGTTCACCGTGAATGCAGTGGATGACGATCTCTATGAGGGTGCGGAGACCGCGACGGTCGTGGTGAAGCCTGCTGTCTCCGAGACCGATGTGCAGGCGGGTACCGAGTCGGACGGTGGCGAGCACGGTGTCTTGACGATCGCCGATGCCGACGCGATCCCGACCATCACGCTGGAGCCGGTTCTCGATGCCGAGGAGGGCGATACGCTCACCGTCGTCGCGAAGCCGAGTGGCAAGGCCGAGCGGGACATGGACTACACCGTGGTGATCGCGGGCACCGGTGACAACCCGGCCACCGTCACCGACGACTACACCGCGACCCCGGTGCCGGTCACCATCCTCGGCAGTACCCCGGCGGGAACCGGTGTCGACTTCCTGGAAGTCGATCTGGCGGACGACCAGGCTGACGAGTACGACGAGACGTTCAAGGTCACCGTCACCAATGACACCTACACGTCGGCGGATCCGGTTGAGCAGACGTACTCGATCGCTGACG